>MTOH01000011.1 GCA_002011615.1 Candidatus Hydrothermus pacificus
CAGAGTAAAACAACACAGAATCCTGTTCCTGATGCAAGGGTATGTATAATGGACACAAACGACATCGTTTATGTATACGGTGAAACTGATGACTCGGGCCAGGTCAGTCTGGACATCCCTCAGGTAGATCCCTGCACCCTTTATATAACAGTTACAAAGCCAAATTACCTGGCCTTTGAAGGAAATATCTATGCTTTACCCACGAATATGGCTTATATTCTCTATTATAAAGATTCGATAATTGACCAGAATGCAAACGGTTTTATAAATCCACAGGAAGATATTGATATGTATATATGGCTTAAGAATATAGGTGACTCAACTGCTTACGAAGTAAGTGGAATTATTCAGACAGATGATAGCCTTGTGACAATAATTGACAGCAACGATTATTTTGGGGACATAAATCCTCATGATACAATTATGGGACAGAATGGGTTTAAATTCAAATTTTCATCCTATTGTGAGGATAATTATATTATAACATTAAAGCTCCTTGCCATTTCATCGCAAGGTGATACATGGTTGAGTTATATTAATAAAAGAGTTTATTCAACGGATATGGAACTTGTTAGATTTCAGATAAGTGATAGCCCAGGTAACGGAAACGGATTTGTTGAACCAGGAGAAAATTTTGAAATTATTGCAACAGTTGCGAATCAGGGCAGTGAAATTTCTCTTAATACTCTCGGGAAATTAAGTTCACAGGACTCAGGTATTGTTATAATGGACTCCATTTCTGATTTTGGTAATATAAATCCCGGAGATAGTGTAACAAATACAACAGACCCTTTCAAAATATATGCTGATTCAACAATTCCTAATGGAACACACGTAGATTTTAAATTGATAATCTTCTCACAGTATGAAATTGACACTTTTAATATCAATGTTACTATTGGTAAGAAACACTACTTTGTATGGGACCCGGATAGCAATCATTCCTCAGGAACAGTAATCGATTCATTACTCACAGAATCAGGATACACGGGTGACTACAGCACAGACCTTTCAAATTTTTCAGAAGATAGCTATATGGCTCTATTCATCTGTGTAGGAGTGTATCCTTACAATTATATAATCCTTGAAAATTCACAGGAAGCGCAAACAATAGAAAACTTTGCCCAGTCCGGCGGAAGATTATATCTTGAAGGTGCCGATGTCTGGTACTGGGACCCGCAATCAAGCGGTCATAATTTCTGTCCTCTTTTTGGTATTAATGCTGTTGCTGATGGCACAAATGATTTAGGTCCTGTTCAGGGGTTAACAGGGGCATTCACACAGGGCATGAACTTTAACTATTCAGGTGAAAACAACTGGATTGACCACATACAGGCATCTGGTGCTGGTGCGTTCAACATATTCTATGACTCTAACAATAACTATTACTGCGGTGTTGCAAATGATGCAGGAACTTACAGAACCGTTGGTATGTCTTTTGAACTGGGAGGACTGAATAATGGGGCCCCACCCTCAACAAAGAAAGCGCTCCTTGATTCAATAATGCACTTTTTTGGAATACATGGAGTGTCAGTTAAGGAAAGAAACGTTTTTTTACAGGGATTGCCAAAGGTTACAAAATTACTTGGTGCTATTCCCAATCCTTTTTTCAAAAATACAGGAATACTTTTTGACCTTGCTAAAAAGCAAAGAGTCAGTCTTTTAATCTATGACGCTACAGGCAGGTGTGTTCAGAAGTTAATTGAAAATAAGTTTTTAAAACCGGGGAATTACAAGATTGAGTGGAATACAAAAAACATTTTTCAGGGGGTTTACTTTATAGAACTTAAAACAGAAAGTTACAGGGGAGTTAAAAAGGGAATTGTTTTAAAGTAAAAATTTTATTAACAATATTTGTTGAAATGTGAATATTTTAAATTTATGGTATTGTGAACTCAAAGATGCAAAATAAAAGTGCAAAAAGGGTTATTGTGAAGGGAAAAGAGCATTATAAAAGCCGTAATAAAAAATAAAAAAAAGGAGATAGAACATGATAGGGTTTATCATATGTCTGATCCTGGGAATGGAATTAACTGTTCCCGGAGTATATAGGGAAATTAAAACCATAGAAGGCAAGCTCTGTGAAAGACATTATATTTATACAGGAAAGGAATACATAGGGATAAATGATTTTTCCCCTGCTGTACCAGAGATTCCTGAGTGGTCCGACACAGCTGTTTTATGGGTTGACAGAAATCATCAGTATGCAGTTGCTGAAAATGTCCGAATATCTGATGATGGCATGTATATTATCGCAGGGTGGTGGTTGAACAATGAAAGAGTTTCCCTTTATAGAACAACAGGGAATGAGTTTCCTGCATGGTCATACTCCACTCCAGATGCTCAGTGGCAGATATATACAGGTATTTCTCAAAACGGGAATTCAATTTCTGCACAGAGTAATGGAACACCTTTATATAAATGGAATAA
Source organism: Candidatus Hydrothermus pacificus (assembly GCA_002011615.1). Lineage (GTDB taxonomy): Bacteria > Hydrothermota > Hydrothermia > Hydrothermales > Hydrothermaceae > Hydrothermus > Hydrothermus pacificus. Next base: position 2,431 of record MTOH01000011.1, read on the forward strand.
GCAAAATCAAATTCCCGAATGGGTATATGAGTACACAGGTGGTCTTATGGTCGTTGGGAGAAAAACAACCGCTGTTTCTTTTGACGGAACCACTGTTGCATCTATTGCATCAGGAGGTGCTACTGGAAGACTTTTTGTATTTGATGCTTTAACAGGAAATCTTTTATATACTGCTGATTTTGACCCCACAAACGGTCTTTACGGAGTTGATATTTCTGATGACGGTTCTGTGGTATGTGTAACAACATATAACATGATTTATGTGTATGAAAACGGAAATTTAAGAGGAACGATTCCCCACTATGGACAGACTGATGCAAGAATTGATGGAACAGGCGGCCATCTTGTAAAAGGAGATTTTCAGGGATATGTGAGAGTTTATGAGTGGGATGGTTCAAACTACAACCTTTTATGGCAGGCTTATATAGGCGGTCCATGGGTTACAGGAGTTGATATATCGAGAGACGGTTCAACAATAATGGCAGGAACAGGATACAGTAATGGAACTGTTTACATGTGGGATATATCCTCATCCACTCCATTATGGTCCTACCAGAATTATGGCTCTTATGGTGCGTATATATACGAGGTTGCACTGTCAGGAGATGGTTCAAGAGGGATTGTTGCATCATGGGGCGATACTGCAAGCACCGGAAACTTTTATGTCATAACGGTTCATGATAAAGATTCTGCAAATCCTGTTATAGGCGTAACAAGAAATGAAGAGCCCGGTTCAATATTTTCCTGTGATATATCAGATGATGGAACATTTGCAACTGCCGGAGGAAAGGCTGTTCATGCTTATGTGGGAGGCAATGGAGGTGAAGTTTATGCAATAATTGTGGGTAGTGCTCCTTCTCTGAATGTGGGAACGGTTTCAATTGATGCCCCCGGCAAATTTATCCAGGTGGGACAGAATATTGTTCCAACAGCAACATTTACAAATTATGGAGATAATCCTGAAAGTTTTGATGTTTACTTTGAAATAGAAGACTCAACAGGTTTGATTTATGCTGATACCCAGTCAATAAGTAATCTCCCGCCAATGCAGACCCAGCAAGTTCAATTTTTAAACTGGTCACCTGACCACTATGATTATTATCTTACAAAAGCCTTTACTGCTCTTCCAGGAGACCAGTATCCAGGAGATGACACAATTTCTCTTAAAGTTAAGTGTTTTCACGATGCAGCAGTTTCAAAAATTGTAAATCCCTTTGATACAGTTACAATAAACCAATCTACCCCTGTAAGAATTGAAGTTTTTAACAACGGCTCCTATACAGAGTCTTTCACAGTAATTGCAGAAATCTTTGATTCATCCAGTAATTCTGTATATATAGAAACACTTTCAACACCCAATCTTTCTCCTGAAAATTACTATAATGCCAATTTTTCAAACTTCTATCCTTCTTATAATGGAAGATATGTAATTTCATCAATTGTAATTCTGACAGATGATTTTGACCCTTCCAATGACACTTTACTGAAAAATTTTTACTCATCATACGAAATTATATATGATAATGGTGACCCGGAAGCATGGTACTGGGTAGGGAGTCTTGACAATGATAAGTTTGCAGTGAGATTTACCCCCACTCTCGACCCGCCCTTTTATATAACCGGTGGAAGAATAATGGTAAATGCTACAGCACCCTTTGACTATGTTATAATATGTGAAGGAACAGGTCTTCCTGACACTGCAAATCCTATAGACACAGTCTATAATGTTTCAGCCTCTTCTGCACCCGGATGGGCTTTATTTACATTTGACCAGCCAATACAGAGAAATGATACAAACGATTTATGGATAGTTATTCACTGGCCTGATAACTCTCCTGTTCTTGGTGTGGGCGCTGATAACACCTATCCCATTGATAACAGGTCATTCTGGTATAATAACTCTCAGGGATGGAATGCATGGACAGGTCATGACTGGATGATAAGACTTGTTCAACAACCGGGTACAGATGTTAAAGAAAAATTTGTCAGAAAAGATATATTTAAAGTCTTGATAACCAACATTTTAAATAAAACTCTTAATCTAAAACTTATCCTTCCCCAAAAAGATAAAATTAAAATAAATCTTTTTGATGTTGCAGGCAGGAAAAATATCCTTTATTCAGGATTCGTTCCTAATGGCACAACAGAACTCAGTTTTAATTTGAGAGAGAACTTTAAAAATGGAGTATATTTTATTGAAATACAAGGGGATAAATTTAAAAGCATGAATAAGGTCCTGTTGATTAAATAATCACTCTACAACATAAAATCGCACTTTTGCAAAGGGTTTGAGGTGAACAAAATAAACCCCGGGGGTCAGTTTAAGAGGTATTTTAAAAGACTTTAAAGGTATTAAATTGAGTTCTGTTTTCAGGAATCTTCTCCCTGATGTATCATAGATTTTCAGATTTGAGTTCATTTTTCTATCTCCAGAATACTTTATGAAGAGCGTTCCATTAAGATAGTTCACTTTAAACATGCTTTTTTTACCTGAAACAACAACCTCCTCTACCCCGAGTTCCTGAACTTCTTTTAAAACCCAGTTTTCAGGGTCAAAGAGTAAATCTGCAGGTTTTTTGTTCACATAAATCTGAAATCCCTGTGTATCCAGGGAGTCCCAGACAAAGGTTTTAAGTGTATCTCCCTGATTTGAAATTATCCATATATCAATCGGCATTTTATAAGTGGGAACATTGTTTTGATGGGACTGGACCTGATATATTCCCAGATTAACCCTGAAAGAATCAGGACCAAGGGAGTCATAACTCCATGAAAATTCATACTCAGGATGACCCGGTAGATATACCCATTCATTAAAAAACCACCACAAATCCTGTCCGCTTACAGACTCAAAAGCCGCTCTTAAATCCTCGGTTGCTGCTGAAGAGTAAGAAAAACTTTGAAGATATGTCCTTATTGCACTGAAGAAAGTGGAATCCCCCACAACATGTCTTAGCATGTGAAGAACCGATGCCCCTTTTCTGTAAACAACAGCAAAGTGGAAGAGTATGGGCGGGTCGTAAATTGCAAAGGGAGGCTGGGGCTCATTGCTTATGTAATAATCCATCATGCCGGCCATGTATGTATGATAGGCCTGCTGACCATCTCTTTCTCCAAACCAAAGTGCCTCACAATAGGAGGCAAATCCTTCATTAAGCCATATATCTTTCCATGTCTTGCATGTGACCCAGTCACCGAACCAGTGATGAGCAAGCTCGTGAGCAACAACCCAGTCCCAGTCATTACCCCACCCTGCATGAACATTTATAAAGGTATTTGTCTGGTCTTCCATTGCACCACCAATAGGAGCATGAACATGGGCATACTTCTCTGTTATGAATGGGTATGTTCCAAATGTGTCAGAGAAAAATTCCAGCATCCACGAAATTTTCTGAAATTTGTCCTTTGCAAGAAGTGTATCCTGAGGATATACCATATTATAAACAGGCATATTATAAGTTCCGTATACAAAACTGTCCTTCACATTAATAAAATAAGGAGTAGCAGCAAAAACAACAAGGTATGTTGCAATCGGATAACTTTCTTTAAATATATGGGTGACCTCATTTCCTGAAACTGTTGAATCTATCTTAACACCATTTGCTATCACTTTATACCCGGATGGGACTTTTATACTCATATCCAGAAATGCCTTATCAGAAGGGTCATCAAAACAGGGATACCACCTCTTGGCTCTCCAGGGTTCATTATCAGCATAAATGAGACTGTCTTTAAAGTAAAGTCCACCAGAAGGATAACCAGAATAAAAAATCTGCACTTCAGTGGAATCGTTTAAGTTTAAAGGAGGAGAAAGGACTATTTGTATCGTGGTATCAGTATAAGTGTAATTCTGTGGGGTTCCGTTTCTCAGAATACTATCAACATTCATATTTCTCAGATTTATTTTAAGGGTTTCAAGAACAGATACAAGAGATTTAAATCTAACAGTGCTTTTGCCCTGAAGAAAGTGGGTTTGATGGTCAGGTGAAAGTTCCAGAAAATAGTGAAGTATATCAAAGGTGGTATCTATTCTCATTTCCCGTGAGAGAACAACATCTTTACCGAGAAGATTTGCTTTAACCTCCTCGGATGGTATCTGCACAATAAAGAATATCATTAAAGTTTTCATGGTCTTACATCCTGGAATAAATAGTTTATTTTCCTTTCACTGAACTTTTTATTCCATAAAAAGAAAGGCGGAAAATCTCCTATCCCGAATTTTATTCCACCTATCCCATAATAAGAATGGTTAAAATTTAAATTTTTTTCGATTCCAAGAAAAACAGAAGATGCAAGAATTCCTGAGAAATATCTTACTGACAGAACTGTGGAAAGTGATTGAGGATTTATATTTTCAGGATAAAACATGTTTTTATACTGTATATCAATTACGAATTCAAATTCAGAAACATATTTTGACCTGTTAATACCTATGATAAAACCTGATGGAAATGTTCTTTTAAGGTCAGGAGTTCCCATTTCCAGAGATAACAATGCTCCCGTATAAACAGAGATATCTTTAAAGGTTCTTCTAAAAGAGGCTTCAATAGCAGGAAGAAGATAGGAAAAGTCTGCAAAAGAAAATATCGTAGTATGAACTAAAATATAATAGTTATTATCAATTTCAATTTCAGTTCCTGCACCTGTCTCATTGAAAGAATAAAAAATATAATGAGATGAATCCTCTTCAATTATATTGGAGGAAGCATAAAAGGTATCCTCAACAGGCTGAAATTTAAGATTTAAATACCAGTAAGGTTTTAAAGTCACTGAGTATAAAATAAAAGATATAAGAATAATCATTTTTTACCTTCTTTAATCATCTTTTCAACCTGTTTTCTTGCACCATAGTCAGGATTCAATTTTAAACCTTTTTCCAGATAAGGGACTGCCTCTTTTTTCCTTCCATAAATGTAAAGAGCAACACCAAGATTTATATAAGGTTCCCACAGGCTGGAATCAATTTTTATTGCAGATTTGTATTCTTCTATCTCTTTTAAAATATAACTTGTATCCTTTGTTTTTTCAAAAAACAAATGATATATGGTTCCCCTCATATTATAAGCATAAGGATTTTTTGGCTCCACTTCAATACCCTTATTAACATAGAAAAGAGCACTATCAGGATTTTTTAAGACGAGAAAGTCATAGGATTTTGAAAAAAACTTATTCGCTTTTTTCTTATGATTACACGAAACTAAAAGATAAAAACACATGATAAAGCCAACAATAAGATTATTTTTTAAGGACATATTTGTTCCTATAAGTCAAATATCTTTCCTTTACAATTTCCTTCTGTTCATCATTAAAATCATTCAGAATGATAGAGGAAAATTTGCTCAGATAAAGCAAATTTATTATTTTCTTTTTTTCCTCCAGTTCATCAAGTTTTTTTAAAATGGATTCCCTATCAGTTCCTATAAGATGGGAATAGAGGGCACTGTAATAAGCCAGAAAAATTCTATCTTCCTCACCTATATCCCTTGATATAAGTAACCTTATATAATAATTTATATCGCCCAGATTGGAATTTAACAGATTAAATTCTATTTTGTGCACAAACAGAGCATTCTCCCATGAATAAACATAGTTTTCTCTTAAGAAATTGTCAAACTTATCAAGTATCTTTTTTGCTGTTTCCACATTCTTTTTATAAATTCCTTCTATTGAAAACCTGAGAGAAAAATAATAAAACCACCCATCAAGAAACTCATATCTCTGACTCATATTCAGGTACTTTTCAAGATATCTTTCAGTGGTTTCTATATCTTCTTTATATACAAGATTTAAAAGACAGGCATTCATATATGCTGACCTGAGAGATGGCCCCTTTGTTTTCATTAATTCTTCAATTATATTCTCACACTTTGATATTTCTCCTGTGTTTAAATATAGAGTCGCAAGATTATTTTTTAGTATATTACTTACCTCCAAATTTCCAATTTCATCAAAAAGTTTTATGGCTCTTTTATAATCTTCCCCTGCCTCTTTAAATCTGAGATATCTTCTATGCACTATTCCTCTAAGGTTGTAAAGAGAGGCCTTGAGCCTGTTATACCATTTCTTCTCATGTTCTTTTTTTAAATATTCTACGGGGAACTTTTCAATTAATTCTATAGCTGTTCTAACAATATCTTCTGAATCTTTTTCGGTTTTTACATTCATATTTACAAGGGCATAGTAATAGTACCACGTAAGTTTCTCTCTTCCCAGAAGCTTATCAGATATATCTTTTAAAATTTTGTAACATTCTTCATATTTCCTTTTTTTATACAAATATATGGCATAACAGAGAGAAAGAGTGGGAATTTCATTGATTTTGTTCTTACCGATTTCCTCAAAAAGCCTTTCGACAAATGGGTACCTGCCTTTATCCATCAGGTCAAAAATTGAATAAAACAGGTATTTAGAAGCATCTTCATATTTAAGGGCCTTTACAGAGTGATAAGCTGCACTGGCAAAATCTTCTTTTTCTGAAAAATATTCAGCACCTTTTGAATGAATTAAAAAGTATATAATCTCCCCTCCTTTTAAACTGAATATATAATCATCAATCGCCTCTTTAAAGGTAGGGTTAAGAGAATAAAAAATTCTGTTGTTTTCTTCTCTCTTCTCAATGTAAAGTCCTTTCCTTTCCCATCTCCTGAGAATATCGTTAAGATTTTTGATTCCAAAAAGGTCATAAACTAATCTATCATCAAACTTAACAAATTGAGAAATTGCATACAGAAGTCTTTTGTCTTTTTCTTCAAGTGTCTCAATAACATGAGAAAGTAAATCTTTAAATATCTCTTTTTTTCTGATAAAGTCTTCTAAATTCAGCCCTTCTTTTATCTTGTTTAATATCAGAATTATGGGTAATATCCACCCATCAGTAGCCTTAATTATTCTCCACATCTCATTGGGATTTAGTGTTACTTTATGAAACTCACAGAGCCTTTCAAGTTCTTTCTCTCCAATTTTTAAATAATCGTAACCGTACTTTTTAAAATGAGAAGGTATATATTCAGGATTTTCTTCATATCCCACAAGGATGACTCTTTTCTTCGGCATAACCTCAAACAACGGGATTAGATAATTACTTATAATCTCACCAGTATTTTCTTCGAGCTGGTTGATTTTAAAAAATATATAGGTATAATCAGATAAATCCAGTTTTTTAAAAGCATTATTCAAGCCTTTGAAAAGGGGTTTTAAAGAAAAATTTTTCACCTCTTCATAATATTCTCTGAACCTATCTGATTTATTTGAAATCACCTCTCCAAAAGTTTTTAAAAGATGGTATGGGTCTTTATCATCGGGCTCCATCTCCATAAAAATAAAGTTTCCTTCTTCTACTTCTTCAAGTTTTAGCAGGAGAGTGGTTTTACCCGACCCGGGAGGTGCTCCTATATAGATATACTGGTTCTCCTGCTGTTGAATTTCTCTTAATAGATTATCAAAACAAAAACAGATTTCTCTTTTTTCCTGGCGACTCTCTTTCATAGAATTTTAAATTTTAAAGAAACACAGGTGGATTTTGCAAAAAAATGTCATTATAATTAATCTCTTCTCAGGCTACTTTCTTTTATAGAATTTTACATTTTAAAGAAACATAATTGAATTTTACAAAAAAATGTTATTATAATTAATCTCTTAAAAAAAATGAAAATAGTTTTAATTTACCTTCTTAATAATATAATAAATTTTACTCTGAATAACGGGTTAGAGGTTTTTCTTGTTAAAAACGATATAGTCCCTCTTGTTGCGGTTGAAATTGCATTCAAGGCAGGTTCGAACTACGAGGATGAAATAACAAATGGGCTTTTTCATCTTTATGAACATATGCTTTTCAAAGGCAATAGAAAATATACAACCCAGAAAGAGTTCAGAGAAAGGGCAAGAGAGCTTGGCATAAACTGGAATGGTTCCACTTCAACTGAAAGAGTTCAATATTACTATGTTTGCCCCAAAGAAAACCTCTATGAAGCAATGGATTTATTAAAGGAAGCAATAGTTCATCCTCTTCTTGATTCTACAGAACTTGAAAAGGAAAAAACAGTTGTTCTGGATGAATATAAAAGAGACTTCTCATATCCCATAGAAAGATTTTATCACAACATTGGGAAAGTATTTTATGGAAAGGATTTTGTGAGAAAAAATGTAATCGGGGACAGTAATGCGATTAAAAATGCAACAGTTGAGATTATGAGGGAAATTAAAAACAGATTTTATAATCCTGAGAATGCTTTTCTCGTGATTTGTGGAGACATAGATGTAGAAGATACGAAAAAAATGGTTTATGAAATCTGGGGAGATTGGGAAAATGTTAAAAAACCAGGTCATTTTTATCCTGTAAAAAGCATAAAAGAAAATAAAATTATAGAACTTTATGATAAAAATATACAAAATGCTTATATGGAAGTGGTTCTAAGAGGACCTGATACTGATAGCGACAGAAAAGCAACATATATTGCAGACCTCTTGAGTGAAATTCTGAATTCTAAAAGCTCGTTTTTTAAGAAATTCTTTATTGAAAATGGACTTGCAAAAAATGCATCTTTCAGTTATTATACCCAGAGATATGGAGGGGAATTATCCTTCCACTTTGAAACTGACAAGGAAAAAATAAATTCTCTTAAAAAAGGGGTTCTGGAATTTATGAGTAAAATTGATGACCCTGAGGATTATTCCCTGAAGGAAATTGAAAAAGCCAAAAAAGCATTGGAGATTGAGACAGAAAAAGACAAAGAACATCCTCTTGATCATGCTCTTTCTATAAGTTTTTTCCTGTGTACAGCAGATTTTGAATATTATAAAAATTATATAAAGGAAATAAATAAAGTTAAAAAGCAAGACCTGTTAGAGTTTTTAAGAAACTATATAAAAAACAATCCTTTTCTTATGGGAACTTTTGTGCCGGAAAAATGAGAAAATCAATAATTGCAATTTTTATAATAATAGGGGCCATTAAAGGGAAGGACATCAAAGAATTCAGGATTTCAAACGGTATTTTGTGTCTTTATCTGCAAAAGGAAGCCCCAACATTTTCACTCGCCATACTTATAAAGGGCGGTGTGACCAAGCTGTCAGAAGCTCAGGATGGAATTGAATATCTTACTCTGAAAACAATAATCAAGGGGACAAAAAAAATACCCTACCCTTTTCTGTATGATACCCTTGAAAACTATGGAATAGAAATAAGAACTTCTTCATTTTCTGATTATTCTCTGATAAACTTTAAGTCCATAAAGAAGTTTATTCCAGAAGCAATTAAACTGGCTGGTGAAATATTAAAGGAACCTGAATTCAGTCAAAAAGCTTTTGAAAGAGCAAAAGAGGAAATAATTACAGAAATACAAAAACAAAAAGAAGACCCTGATGAAGAAATATGGGACATGCTTAACAAAGAGTTCTATAGGAAGCATACCTATATTATAAAACCAGAAGGAAAGATTGAGACAATAGAAAAGTTATCTCTTGAAAAAATAAGAGAATATTATAAAAATCATTTTAACAGCAATGAAATCATTATAGGATTTGCAGGAGATGTTGAAAAAAATGAAATTCAAAAACTTCTGGAAGGAAATTTCAGTGAAATAAAAAAAGGTGATTACAAGGACAGAGAAGTTCCTTCACTTATTTTAAGAGAGGGGAAAATAATAAAAAACATACGGGAAGATTTACAGACCTCCTATATGGCATGTAAATTCCCTGCGCCCCCACCTTCCCATAAAGAATATCCTTCTTTATACCTTCTTATGAGAGTTCTGTCTCATAGATTATGGAGCACATTGAGAACAGAACATGGGTTAACATACTCCACCTATGCGGGACTTTCAAGAAGAAAAGTAAACTATGGGTATATGTACTTCTCCTCAGTATATCCGGATTCTGCCTTTGAACTCTTAAATAAAGAGATTGAAAAGATTAAAAGCGAAAAAGTATCACTGGAAGAGATTGGAAAAACCATAAATTCTACAAAAACTTCTTTTTACAATAGAATTGCATCCGTAGATAGACTCACAGAAACAATCCTTTCTGATAAATACCTGACAGGTGATTCAGAGTATTCTTTTAAAATTTTTGAAAGAGTAAAAAAAATATCTCCCGAGGAACTTGTGAAAATGGCACAAAAATATTTAAAAAAACAAAACTTTTTCATTGCATTTTTAATTAAAAAGACTTTAAAATAAAAATAATTTTTATTTAAGGAGGAACAAATGGAAGAGGTAAACTCCAAGGGGTTCTGGAGAAAACCCCTGGATATTGAAAAAATAGAGATAAAAAAAGGAAATGTCTTCATAGATGAGGAGTTATGTAAAGGATGTGGCTTCTGTATAGAATTTTGTCCTGGAGGAGTTCTTGAAAAACAGGATAAGCTGAACTCAAAAGGTTATCATCCTCCTTATGTCAAACACCCTGAAAAATGCACAGGATGCGGATTTTGTGAAAGAGTTTGTCCTGAATTTGCTATAGTGGTGGAAAAGACAATTGAAAAGGAGAGTGTGAAATGAGTGCTAAAATACTTACAGGAACCCATTATATGCTGGGTGACCATGCATGTGCAGAAGGTGCAATTGCAGCAGGATGCAGATTCTTTGCAGGATATCCAATCACACCTTCAACCGAAATTGCAGAATGGATAACAAGGAGAATGCCTTTATTCGGTGGTATATACATACAGATGGAAGATGAACTTGCATCAATGGCTGCCCTTATAGGCGCTTCCTGTGGAGGTGTCAAGTCAATGACAGCAACTTCAGGGCCCGGTTATGCTCTGATGCTCGAAAACATAGGTCTAGCGGTTATGATGGAAGCCCCGTGTGTGATTGTAAATATTCAGAGAGGTGCACCGTCAACAGGACTTCCTACCCTTGTGGGTCAGGGAGATGTAATGCAGGCAAGATGGGGTTCTCATGGAGATTATGAAATAATAGCCTTTTCACCAAACTCCTGCCAGGAGATGTTTGACCTTACAATAAAGGCATTCAACTTTGCAGAAAAATACAGAGTGCCTGTCACCCTTCTTGCTGACGAAGCCATAGGTCATTTAAGAGAAAAGGTTGTTATTCCCCCGCAGGATGAAATCGAAATTATAAACAGAGAAAAACCTGATATTCCACCTGATGAATACTGGCCGTATGTGCCAAAAGAAAATCTTGTGCCACCTATGGCTATTGCAGGTGAGGGTTATCATGTGCATATGACGGGTCTTACCCATGATGAAAGAGGCTATCCTGATATTACAGGGTCTGCCCATGAAAAACTTGTGCGAAGGCTTATTGATAAAATTCAGAAAAATAAAAAAGATATAATAGAATACGAAGAAGTTATGCTTGATGACGCAGAAATCGCTGTTGTTTCTTTTGGAATCACAGCAAGAAGTGCATTGAAGGCAGTAAGGATTGCCAAGGAGAAGGGAATTAAGGCAGGACTTTTAAGGCTTAAAACAATCTGGCCCTTTCCTGAAGAGAAAATTGCTGAAATTTCAAAGAAAGTTGAAAAGTTTGTTGTTGCGGAAATCAATCAGGGTCAGGTAAGAAGAGAGGTAGAAAGAGCAAGAGTTAATGGTGTTCCTGTTAAAGGAGTCCATAAACTCGGGGGCGATTTGATAACCCCTGATGAAATTATGGAGGGAATATGGAAAAAACAAAATTAGTAGAAAAAAAAGTTCATCCTCTGGAAGAATATTTCAGAAAGGAGCGTTTTCCTCATATATGGTGTTCAGGATGTGGTCTTGGTATAGCAATGACCTCATTCCTTTATGCCTTAAAAGAACTTGAAATACCTCCTGAGAAAGTTTCTGTAATATCAGGGATAGGATGTTCAGGGAGAGTTGCGGGATATGTGAAAGTTGACTCATACCACACCACTCATGGAAGAGCAGTTCCTTTTGCAACGGGCTTAAAACTTGCAAAACCCGATTTGAATGTTGTTGTTTTTTCAGGAGATGGTGATATTGCAGCAATTGGAGGAAATCATCTTATCCACGCTGCAAGAAGAAATATTGATTTAACGATTATATGTGTCAATAACTTTAACTATGGAATGACAGGAGGCCAGTTCGGTCCGACAACTCCATTAGAAGCAAAGACAACCACAACCCCTTACGGGAATTTTGAACATCCCTTTAACCTCCCCTACCTTGCTTACTCTGCAGGCGCAACATTTGTTGCAAGATGGACAGTTTTACATGCATACCAGTTAAGACAATCAATTAGAAAAGCACTGTCAAGAAAAGGATTTAACTTTATAGAGGTTATTTCTCCGTGCCCAACAGGCTTTGGAAGACCCAATAAAATAGGTGATGCATTGGAAGAAATGCAATACTACAGAGAAAACTCTGTGATAAGGAATGAAATTAATCCAAAAGATGCAGAACTTTCATTCAGAGGAAAAATAATTGTTGGAGAATTTGTGGAAGAAGATAAACCTTCTTATCTTGAAATTTATCAAAAATTTCTTGAAGAAAGGGGGATTAAAAGATGAGAGAAATCCAGTTTGCAGGTTTTGGTGGACAGGGAATAGTTTTAGCAGGTTATATTCTTGGACACGCCATAACTGTTCATGATAAGAAAAATTCTTCAATGACCCAGAGTTATGGTCCTGAGGCAAGAGGCGGTGCATGCTCTTCAGGTGTTGTGATATCAGAAAATCCTGATGAACTTGTTGATTATCCAAAAGTTATGAATCCTGATGTTTTTGTATGTATGTCTCAGGAGGCATATCATACCTATGCTAAAAAATTAAAAAAGGGCGGAATCTTTATATACGATGAAGACCTGTTGGAAACCCATGACGTGCCCAAAGGAATAAAGACATATCCTGTGCCTGCAACAAGACTCGCGGAAAAAGAAGCAGGAAATAAACTAACTGCAAATGTTATAATGCTTGCTGTTCTTTCAGAACTCACAGGAGTTGTCAATCAGGAGTCCCTGAAAAAATCTATCACAGAGACAGTTAAAAAAGATTATGTGGAAGTAAATTTAAAAGCTTTTGAAATAGGTGTAAATTATGCAAAAAAATTAAAAAGTGAGGTTAAAGTATGAAAGTTTCTCATGAATTTAGAAAAGAGGTTATGAAGTTTTTTGAAGAAAGCAAGCTGAACATGTGTTATCAATGTGGTAAATGTTCTTCTTTTTGTCCTGTTTTCTGGCAACACCCTGAAAAATTTAATCCCAGGAAAATAATTGAAATGGCAAGCATAGGAATTGAGGACATCATCAAAAAACCCGATATATGGAGATGCACAACATGTTATGAGTGTGTTGAAAATTGCCCTCAACGGGTAAGCTTTGTTGAGCTTATATACGCTTTAAGGAACCTTTCTATCAAAAAGGGTTTCGCACCCAAAGAAGCACTTGACGAATTTGAATCAATCAAAAAATATGGGTTTATTATGACTGCAACTGACAGAATAAAGAAGATAAGGCAGTCTCTTGGAATTGATTCCGAGATAGAGGATAAAAAAGAGATTATTGAAAAGATACTTGCAAAAACAGGAGGAGAGAAATGATAACTCTTTATCCAGGCTGTTTGATTGAAAGAAGATATCCTGGTTTTGAAAAGTCTGCGATTTCTGTGATGAAGAATCTTGACATAGAGTTTTCTCAGATAAACGATTTTACATGTTGTCCCGACCCTGTATGGGTGAGGTCATACGACGCAGAAATCTGGCTTAAGATGGGTTCAAGAAATATAGCAATTACTGAAAAAGAAGGAAATTCCCTTGTAACCCTATGCAATGGCTGTTTTGAAACCTTGAATACTGTAAATAAAATTTTGAAAAATGATGAGAAGAAAAGAACTCTTGTGAATCAAACATTTTCAGAAGAAGGTATCACTGTAGAAGGTAAAATAGATGTGTACCACCTTCTTTATTTCCTCTACAAAGAAATAGGAATTGATAGAATAAAGGAAAAAGTCAAAACCCCTCTTGAAGGGCTTAAACTCGCACCCCATCCTGGATGCCATTTTTCAAGACCCTCTGAATTTGCAGAAACCGATGACCCATTAAATCCTCAGATACTTGATGAGATGATAAAAGTTCTGGGGGCTGAAGTTCTTGAATACCAGGACAAAACAGAATGCTGTGGTCTACCTGTGTTTGTGAGTGATAGAGAGATATCCCTTTCAATCGCAAATAACAAACTGGATAAACTTTTAGAGACTGACGGCGTTGTTGTCATATGCCCATCCTGTTTTATGCAGTTTGAGAATGCTCAGATTCTTGGTAAAAGAGAAAACAAAATCCCTGTTTTTTATTATTTTGAACTCCTCGCCCTTGCAATGGGCGAAAAACCTGAAAATCTGGGACTTAACTTTCACAGAGTTAATGTCCTGGATGTTTTAAAGAACAAGGAGAGGGTACCATGAATGAAAATGAAGAAATCAGAATAGGTGTTTATGTCTGCCATTGCGGTCTTAATATAGGTGGAATTGTAGATGTAAAATCTGTTGCAGAATTTGCCTCTACCCTTCCCAATGTTATCATAGCAAAGGAATATAAATACTCCTGCTCTGACCCTGGACAGGATATGATAAAACAGGACATTAAAGAACATAAATTGAACAGGGTTATTGTTGCAGCATGCACTCCAAGAACCCATGAACCGATTTTCAGAAAGGCAATTGAAGAAGCCGGTCTTAATAAATATCTTTTTGAAATGGCAAACATAAGAGACCAGTGCTCGTGGGTTCATCTTTATGAGAAGGAAAAGGCAACTGAAAAGGCAAAAGACCTTGTAAAAGCAGCTGTTTACAGGGCAAATTTCTTAAAACCACAGGTTGAGTCAAAGGTGCCTATAAGAAGAACCGCTCTTGTTATAGGTGGTGGAGTTGCAGGCATTCAAGCTGCACTTGATCTTGCGGATACAGGATATAAAGTATATCTTGTTGAAAAGGAACCTACAATAGGCGGTAGAATGGCTCAGATTGACAAAACATTTCCCACAATGGATTGTTCAATATGTATACTTGCACCGAAAATGGCAGAAGCAGGAAGACATCCAAACATAGAGATTATTACAAATTCTGAAGTAAAGGAAGTTACCGGGTATATAGGAAACTTCAATGTAAAAGTTCTTGAAAAGGCAAGGTATGTCACAAAAGATTGCACCGCCTGTGGTGATTGTTCAACAGCATGTCCTGAGGTCAATCCCAATGAATTTGATGTGGGTCTCAAAGCAAGGAAAGCAATCTATATTCCCTTTGCACAGGCAGTCCCTACAAGATATATAATAGATAAAGACCTGTGTTTGAACCTTAAAAAAGGAACAATTGTATGTGAAGAGTGCCTGAATGCATGTGAAAAGAAAGCAATAGACTTTAGTGATAAAGATGAGGTCGTGGAACTTGAGGTTGGAACAATAATAATAGCAACCGGAATGGATGTCTATGACCCGATGAAAAATCACGATTATGGATATGGAATCTATGAGAATGTTATAACATCAATGGAGTTTGAAAGACTTATAAACGCAGCAGGTCCTACAGAAGGACATCTTGTAAGACCATCAGATGGCAAAATACCAAAAACTGTTGCCTTTATCCAGTGCGTTGGTTCAAGGGAGATGAAAAATGGTGGAAAATACTGTTCAAATGTATGCTGTATGAACACAATAAAGGACACTCTTTTAATAAAGGAACACTGGCCTGATGTTCAGCAGTATGTGTTCTATCAGGACATAAGGGCATTCGGTAAAGGATTTGAAGATTTATTTAGAAGGGCAAAAGAAGAAGGGGTCGTTTTTATAAGGGGACTACCTTCAAAGATTGAGGAAACCCCTGATAAAAAACTAATTATTCACGCAGAAGATACTCTTCTTGGAGAAAAAATAACCATGGAAGTTGATATTGTAATCCTTTCAGTTGGTTTAATCCCCAGAAAGGATGCTCCTGAAATCCAGAAAGTTCTTGCTCTTGCAACCACTGATGATGGTTTTTTCCTTGAGGCTCATCCAAAATTACAGCCTGTTGATACAGCAATAGGTGGAGTATTTCTTGCAGGATGTGCTGAGGGACCAAAAGATATAAAAGATTCTGTGACACAGGCATCAGCCGCATCAGCGAGAGCAGGTATTTTAATGGCTCAGGGAGAAGTGACTGTGGAAGCTTTAACCCCTGTTTTAGATGCTGATGTATGTAAAGCCTGCGGTATGTGTGCCAACGTATGTCCCTACTATGCATGGCTCTGGAGCAAAGAAGAAAGGAATATCCCAAAACTTGTTGAAGCATCCTGTGCAGGATGTGGTGGATGTGGTGCAGAATGTCCGTCAGAAGCAATTGAAATGAGACATTTCCCGGATGAAGCAATCTATGCACAGATTGATGCGCTTCTTGAAGAAAAACCTGAAGAAAAAGTCATTGTGTTTGCCTGTAACTGGTGCTCCTATGCGGGAGCCGACCTTGCAGGAGTTTCAAGATTCCAGTATCCTCCTGTTGGAAGAATAATAAGAACCATGTGTTCTGCAAGGATAAGATCCGATTTTGTAATGTATGCGTTTATGAAAGGAGCCGGTGCAGTTCTCATGTCAGGATGCCATATAGGAGACTGCCACTATAACTATGCCAATAAACATACCTTAAGAAGATACGAAATTTTAAAGAAAAGAATTGAAAGACTTGGAATAAGACCTGACAGGCTTCAGTTGAACTGGTTCTCAGCAGCAGAAGGAATACTATTCGCAAACAAGATGAAAGAACTGGAAGAATTTTTAAAAACAGTAACAAAGGAAGAGGTGGAAAAGACAAAAGAAATTCTTTCTCAGAAATGGAAAAAACCCAGGAAACTTGAAAGATGGCTTGAGACGAGAGAAAAACTATTTGCAGCAGTTGCAGGAGGCGGTTCAAAGTAGGTATAAAATTTCATAAATTCACAGGTTCTGGAAACGATTTTCTAATTTTTGATTACAGATATTTAAGGAATATAATTCCGAAAATCAAATCTCTGTGTAATAGAAAATTCGGCATAGGTGCTGACGGAGTTTTATTTTCAAAAAAGGAAAAGAGGTGCGATTTCAGGATGATTTATTACAATTCTGATGGTTCAAGAGCTGAATTCTGTGGAAATGGTGCGAGATGTCTTCTGTTCTATAATTTTTTAAAAACAGGAAAAAAGAAATTTAAATTTATTGCTGATGATGGAGTGCATGAAGGTTATGTTTTAAACAAAAAAGGACTTATAAGGGTAAGTCTAAAAATTCCTGAAAATCCGGAACTTGATTTTAAAATAAAGGGCATAAAATACAATCTCTGTTTTGCAAATTCAGGCGTTCCTCATACAATAATCTTTCTGAAAAATATAAAAAAAATTGATATAAATAGAATTGCACAAAAGATAAGGTTTCATTCTCATTTCAGCCCTTCAGGCACAAATGTTGATTTTGTTAAAAGGGAGCGAAAAAATCTAATTTCAATAAGAACTTATGAAAGGGGCGTTGAAGATGAGGTGCTTGCCTGTGGAACAGGAATTACCGCTTCTGCATTTTTAGCAAGAGAAAAATTTAAAATAAAAGAAAATGAAATTTTTGTAAAAACAAAAGGTGGAGAAGTCTTAAAGGTTCTTTTTGGAAAAGATAAACTGTTTTTAGAAGGGTATGTCAAAAAGATTTTTGAGGGGGTCATTTAGAAGGATTTATAACCCTCCCTAAGAACAAAATTGTTCCATATTTTTTCTCATAAATTATAAAAACAAAGGGATGGTCAGCACGAAAAGTTTTTACAGGTTTTACCATGGTGAGTTCCATAACCACTCCTGTTGCAGCAGCTGCTTCTGTTCCCTCTTCATTAACTTCAACAAATGCTTTATGAATAACTTTGCTTATAAAAAGGTCTTTTTTACCTGTAATTTCTGAAAAATCCGCAGCTGTTGTGAAGGCATCTTTTATCCCCATCTCTTTTAATGTTTCTTTTAAAAGATACTTTGTTTCTATTTTAAACCTTGGGAGAGAAACATTTACCTCTTCCCTTTTAAAACTCCGTATTATTTCTTCTATATTTTCAGGGGTTAGATATTCATCAAGAATACTTAAATCAAATAATTTTGGCAAAAATATAATCATTGATGCCTCTTTTCCATCATAGGGAATTTCAAGAACCTGTATTTTTTCATCCTCATAATAATTAAACATTTCCCCTTCCATATGCATCATGGGGACTTTAACTTTATCATTTTCAGAAATCCAGAAATCTTCCTCTTTTGTTTTTTCTTTATCAAATTCTTTAAGCCATTTCCCTTTAAAATATATTGCATTTGTTATGATTAATCTCGTAAGCGGACCAATTGCGTCTTTTGAAATCAAATCTTTAATCTTGTCCTTTGTTTTTTCTAAAACCCATGAATTTATAATATTAACCGAATTCTCAGGCTCTTTTACAAAATCAAGATTTTGAATTTCAGCCATATAATAATCTTTTACAATCTCCATATAATCTTTTAAAATTTTGAAACCTTCCTGGACCCATAAAGCATTTGCAGTATAAAGAACATACTTTTTGTCCTTTTTATTAATTTCCCTATAAATCTTTGCAAAGTTTGACCTTGTTAAATTTTTATCCTCTGGTAAATAAAAAACTTTTTCTATCTCTTCCTCTGTATTTTCTTTTGCTCCTTCATAAACAATTAAAAAGGCATTCTGTATGCTTAGAGGTGAAAAAAATATATTGTTTTTCTCTTCCTTTAATTTGAAATATAATTCAAAGGCAAATTTATTATTAGCAACACTTATTGTCCGCACTCCTTGTTCACTCCAGCCTTTCTCATCAGTTTTATTTGTATCACCTTTAACCATCCCCATGAAAAAAACACACAATAGTATATTTATTTTTCTCATTTTACCTCCATCTCATACAAAAAAAAGCAATAAAGAAAAATTTGAAAAACCATAAGTTTTTATATTATAATAACAACAATAGTAAAAAGCAAGGAGGTGTTAAAATGTTCAAAAGAGTATGGGTAACTGCAGGTATAATACTACTGAGTAGCAGTTTCTCTTACTCTGCTCAGAGAATAATAGTTGCTGAGGAATTCACAGCCACCTGGTGCACATACTGTCCCGGTGCTGCAAGAGGTCTTGATGAACTCTATGAAAGGGTATACGACTCAGTAGTTGTTATTGCTTATCATTCCTCAACTTCTGACCCCTTCTACACATCAGAATCTGCACAAAGGGCAAGTTATTACAATCTAAGCGGATATCCTACAACATGGTTTGACGGCATTCTAAGTGAAGTAGGAGGGGTGCACACAGGAACAATGTTTCCATTCTATCTGAGAGACTTCAACCAGAGAAAAATAATACCTTCTGACTTAAACATTACTGTTACTTCAAATTATGACTCTGTATCAAATACTGGAACAGTAACTGCTGTTATACAGAATACCTCTTCTTCAAATATAACAGGAACACTTCATTTTGTAATAGTCGAAAACAACATACCCTATAACTGGCAGGGAATGACAGAACTTGATTTTGTTGTAAGAGACATGCTTCCCAATGCAAACGGAGAATCAGTCACAATACCTGCAAATGACACAATAATAAGATCCAGGAATTATACGATAAATTCATCATGGAAAGAGAAGGACTGTCATATAGTCGTATTTGTCCAGGCGTCAAATAAAGAAATTTATCAGGGAGGAGAAACAGGTGTAATTCCAGGGCCCGAACCTTTGTGGTATAATTATACTTTAAATGAAACATCAGGTAACAACAACGGTTTTGCAGAACCAGGCGAAAGTGTGGAACTAAAAGTTCTTGCAAAAAATATGGGAACAGGAGATTATTCAGGAGGTGGAACAATCTCAACAGGTGATACCTATGTCACAATTACAGCTCAAACACCTTATTCTGTAACTGTTGCTCCAGGAGATATTGATACAATTTTAAGTTTTACCTTTGATATATCCTCAAACTGCCCGAATGACCACATTGCTGAATTTGAAATTACAGCAGGAGGCATAATCGATACAATCCCGTTTATGATAACCACAAATCCGGGATTCTCTGATGATATGGAATCCGGTGTAAACGGCTGGACCCATTCTGGTATAAATGACAACTGGCATCAGACAACCCATAGATATAATTCCGCGACCCATTCATGGTATTCTGGTGTTGAAGGAAACTGGCAATACACAAATGAAAATGTTACAAGACTTGTATCCCCTTATTTTGTAACAACTCCAGGAGAAAACCTTTACTATTACACCTATTATTCTATTGAACAGGACTGGGATTATGGACATTTAGAAGTAAACAATGGTTCTCATTTCTGGTGGATTTTAGATACATATACAGGAAACCAGACTTCATGGATTCAAAAGGTTTACCCGATGGATAACTTTCACGGTAAAACAACGCGTGTATGTTTCAGATTTATAAGTGATGCTTCTGTAGTTCAGGAGGGATGGTATGTGGATGATGTATATGTTCCCTTTTATGTTTCTGCTTCTGAAAAAAATCTCTCTGAGACAAAACTTATTTTCAATGTACATCCCAGAATTTTCAGAGAGAAAGCGTCTATTTCTTTCAGTGGCATCAGGGACAAAGACGCAACCCTTAAAATATTTAATTCAGCGGGACAGATTGTGAATGTTTATAAACTTAACTCATCAGGCAAAATTCTCTGGAATGGTGAAGACCTTTATGGCAAAAAACTTCCTTCGGGTGTTTATTTTATAAAAATTGAAGCAAAAGGAGTAAAGAAAAATACAAATGTAATCCTTTTAAGATAAACCAAAAGAAGGCAGAAAGAAAAGAACTCAGGATATTGAAGTAAGTTAGATTTCAAAAAAATTAGAATAAAGAATTCAGATTTCGTGATGCGAATGGGGGACCTGTTTTGTGTATTTAAAAAACTCAATCAACAAAAGAATTTAATACCTCATAAAAATTTTATCAACTCCTCTATCCCCTTTAATTTTGCTTTTTTAGAAGAGTAAAAAACTGCTTTTTCACATGCTTTAACAGGATTTTTTGTTTTTAAATAAAAGACAAGAAATACCGCACCGAATACATCTCCACAACCCGTGACATCACCTTTATAAATTTCCGGAGGTTCAAATTCCCTTTTAATTAATTTATCATTCTCTTTAAAATAAAGAACCGTTCCTTTTCTTCCCAGTGTGAGATTTAAAATTTTCGGTCCTGAATTTAGAATTAAAAGAGCAACTAAATCAACACCTTTTGACGGTTCAAGACCTGTAAAGTATTTCATCTCCTCAAGGTTCATCTGTATTACATCACAGCACCCTGCATATTCCTGCCATCCTGAAAGATAATAGGGAGTTAAATCACCTTTAATTTCTTTTCTTACAAGACTGTGAACATCTATATAGATTGGACCATTAAAATTTTTCCTCAATCTTTTTAATGTGAAAAGGGATATATCCATCGGAGAGATAAAATTTATAAAAAAGGCATCAGAATCAAGATTTTCCTCAACCCTTGAATAATTGACTTCTTCAACATGAAACTCAATTTTTTCTTTTCTCTCATCAGGATTATAGTATTTTAAAACATTTCTTGTTGTCTTTTCACTCTCTTTTATATAATCGGTTTTTATGTTTTTAAAGTTTGAAAGAACTTCAAAAAAAAGAGGCTTTTCTCTCCTGCCTATGTTTATAATCGGGGTAATTTCGTAATCAGGGAAAAGCTTTGCAAGGGTTAAAATGGTATATGTAACTCCTCCAAAAGAAGAAAAATATTTCCCTTTAAAGGGATAAACTATATCGTAGTTAACAGAACCTATAACAGATATCTTGTTCACACAAGCTCTATGCTCATTCCAACAGCACCGCCTCCTCCAAGGCAAAGGGATGCAAGTCCCCTTTTAAGTCCTCTGTCCTTCAATGCATACATAAGCGTTACAACTATTCTTGCCCCGGATGCGCCTATGGGATGACCCAGAGCAACAGCACCACCATTAACATTTAACTTATTCATATCTATCTCAAGTTCCTTCACATCAGCCAGAACCTGTGCCGAGAATGCCTCGTTTATTTCTATCAAATCAAAATCATTGGGATGTTTTAATCCTGTTTTTTCTGTAACTTTTTTAATTGCACCGATTGGTGCAAAGAATAAATCTTTTGGTTCAACAAAATTTGAGCCGTATGCCATTATTCTTGCAAAGGGTTTTAAATTCCTTTCCTTAACAAATTTCTCAGACGCAATGACCACTGCTGCTCCACCATCAAAAATCCCAGGAGCATTACCTGCAGTAACTGTTCCATCTTTCACAAAAGCGGGTCTGAGTTTTGCAAGCTTTTCAAGGGATGTATCGGGTCTGGGTCCTTCATCTTTATCAACTGTTAATGTCTCCTTTTTTGTTCTTACCTCAAGGGGAACAATCTCATCCTTGAATTTGCCCTCATTTATTGCCTTCACAGCCTTCATATGAGAATTGTATGCAAATTCATCCTGCATTTCCCTTGTAATCCCTGCTTTTTCAGCAGTATATTCTGCAAGGTTACCCATATGCTGATTGTTAAAGGAGCACCATAATCCATCGTATATCATATGGTCAATAAACTTTACATCACCAAATTTTGTCCCTGCTCTTAAAAAAGACATGTGAGGGGCATTTGTCATTGATTCCATTCCTCCTGCAACAATAACATCAGCATCACCGAGTTTTATTGCCTGAACACCCAGCATTATTGCTTTCATTGCAGAACCACAGACCTTGTTAACAGTAAAAGCAGGAATATTTGACGGGATGTCACCTTTTATTGCAGCAATCCTTGCAGGTCCCTGACCCACACCTGCCTGAAGCACACAGCCCATTATCACCTCATTTACATCCTCGGGTGAAATATTTGCTCTTTTAACTGCTTCTTTAATCGCTACAGCACCCAGATCAGTGGCAGAAAATCCTGCAAGACCTCCAAGAAGTCTACCCATTGATGTTCTTGCACCACTCAGTATAAAAACTTCCTGCATATCTCCTCCTTGTTAAAGAAAATTTAATTATAACCTTTCAGGCGGGTCAGAATCAATTTGTTGCCAGTGAGTAACAGTTGAAAGATTCAGGTGCTGATTCCTGAGTTTATCTGATTTATGCTGTTTGGATTTCAACCATCTCGAAATAACTTATGGTTTATAATCATTAATACCGGTTTTATTCAATATATCGTGAGTTTTGCATTGTGACTCCTTTCCTCTGTTTGTTTGTGATCTGTCATATCCAGGTCGTTTATTTGACTTAAGCTCAAACAATCTTATATAATTCAAAAATTATGAAAGGCAAAGACATACCTGTTGGTAGTTATAACAAAATTACAGACGGTGTAATATTCTCTGCAAAAACAAATCCTGATGGCATTGCACTGAAAATACGAAGAAAGGATGGATTCTATGAAGTAAGTTATGCACAACTTCTGGAAAATTTGAGAAAAATAGCAGGTTATTTAAAGTCAAAGGGGTTTGAAAAAGGAGACAGAGCTGCAGTTGTTGGAGAGAACTGTCCTGAATGGGCAATGTCTCATCTTGGTATCTTATGGGCAGGTGGAATCGTTGTGCCCCTTGATTCAAGAGCAACTCCCTCAGAATGGGCTCACATATTGAGACACTCAGAATCCAGGTTTTTATTCACATCCAGCAGATTTTACGATGATATAATAGAAATAAAGGACCAAGTTGAAAATCTTGAGGAAGTAATCTCTTTTAGTTCAGAGAATCCTGAACCAAATCTGGATTACATCCTTTCAAATGCTGAACCTATTGAAAATCCAGTAGAGTTAAAAAGAGAGGATATTGCAATAATTCTTTATACATCAGGCACAACAGGACTTTCAAAAGGTGTTATGCTCACTCATAACAACATACTTTCAAACATAGACATGATGTTAAAAGTCCTTGAGATTGACCAGACTGATACATTTTTCTCTGTCTTACCAATTCATCATGTATTTGAAGGAACCTGTGGTTTTTTAACACCATTGACAATAGGGTGCCTGATATTTTTTGCAAGGTCATTAAAACCCAAGGAACTTTTAGAGGATTTGAAAACAGCACGACCAACAGTCTTTCTTGCAGTTCCCCTGCTCCTTGATAAATTGCTTATGGGTATAAAAAAGAATTTAAAAAAAGCACCACCTGTTAAAAAGGGTTTGTTTTACTCTCTTAAATCAATTTCCAAACTTTTTTCAATGATAGGTGGTAAAAAAGCATCAACAATCCTGTTTAAACGAGTAAGAGAGCAACTGGGGCTTGAAAAGCTTAAATATCTCATATCAGGAGGTGCAGCACTTCCCAGGTGGATTTCAAAGGAATATGAACTGATGGGATTCCCGATTTTTCAGGGTTATGGTCTTTCAGAGACATCTCCTGTTGTAAGCGCAAATCTTCCTGATAAGTGCAAGAATGAATCTGTTGGTCTTCCTCTTCCCGGAGTTGAAGTCAGAATACTTGACCCTGACCCTGATGGAATAGGAGAAATAGCTGTTAAAGGTCCCATCGTTATGAAAGGATATTACAAAAATGAGGAGGCAACAAAAAAGGTTTTCAGAGATGAATGGTTTTTAACGGGTGATATGGGGAAAATTGATAAGGATGGTTTTCTTTATGTTACAGGTAGAAAAAAATCTGTAATAGTTACAAAGGGAGGTAAAAACATCTATCCTGAGGAAATTGAAGAAGAACTTTTAAAATCTCCTTTTATAAAAGAAATCCTCGTATTTGCAAGGATACATCCCCGAACAAAAACCGAAGAAATTCATGCAATAATACACCCTGATTTTGAATTCCTTGATGAATGGGCAAAGGAACAGGGTATTGAGATAACCGATGAAAAAGTGAATGAAATTATGGAAAAGGAAATTGATAAAGCAAATGAGAGTCTTGCGGACTACAAAAGGGTAAGAAGCTTTAGTTTAAGAGAAGAAGAATTTCCAAAAACAACAACTCAGAAGATTAAAAGATATTTATTTGAACAGGGAGGAGTTGAAATAAAATGAAATTGCGAGAAATCATTTTAATATTGATTATTGCTCTTATTCTTGGAGCAGGATTTTTATATCATAAATTATATGTATCTCCATTAAAAAACTATATAGAGGAATTAGAAAAGGAAAGAGAGGTGCTTAATAAAAAAATAGCCGAAAAGATGGACTCCCTGATTTCAGGGACAATACCTTCGAGTACAAAAGAGAGCCTTCCTCCTGTTTTTGAGGAAGCAAAAAAGAGCCTTTCCAATGATTTTCTGTTAAAAGAATCCGAGAATCAGATAGAGGTTGAAATTTCAACTGATGAAATTTTTGAAAAAGGTGGTTACCAGCTATCAAAAAAGGGGGAACAGAAACTGGATAAATTTTTTGAATTTCTAAAAAAAATAGATTTTAAGGAAATTGAAGTTGAGGTACATACTGACAGGATACCGATAAAGACAAAAAAAGAGCTTTTTCCAAGTAACTGGGAACTTTCAGCAAGGAGGGCTACTGAAATTGTCAGATACCTTATATCAAAGGGGGTAGAATCTGCAAAAATCTTTGCTTCTGCTTACGGATATTCCAGACCTATTGAAAAATCCTTAAAAGCAGAACTTCAGAAGAAGAACAGAAGAGCAGTTTTTAAAATTATCTTTTAACTAACTTTAACCCTTCTTGTTTTTTTCTTTTCTTTCTTTTTCTCCATACGGGTTATCCCCTCATCAACAAGTGACTTGAAAGCAAGCATAACTTCCTTAACCGCATTTCTCACATGTTCTTTTGTTTCATCAGGGAATGTCCCTTTTATATCTTTAACAAAACTTTCAACAGCCTTGCCCAGATATATAACCCATTCTTTTTCTTTCATATTTCACCTCCCTCACTCCGACTTTGTCGGAACATATACAGCTTATAGCAAATAGTATAATAATTATACTTGAAATTGTAAAAGAAATCAAGGGTACATCTTTTCGAGTAAACGCGGGAAGGGGATGGTTTCTCTTATATGATGAACTCCTGCAATCCATTGAACAGTTCTTTCCAGTCCCAGTCCAAAGCCTGAATGCGGAACAGAACCGTATTTTCTCAAATCAAGATACCATTTGTAATCATCAACAGGCATATTCAATTTTTTCATCCTTTTCAAAAGTTTATCGTAGTCATCTTCTCTCTGGCTACCACCTATTATTTCACCATAACCTTCAGGTGCCAGCATATCCATACATAAAACCACATCCGGGTTATCAGGGTCTTCTTTCATATAAAAAGCCTTTGCCTCTTTCGGGTATCTATGAACAATAACGGGTTTTTCATAGGCTTCAGATATTTTTGTTTCATGAGGGGTTCCAAAGTCTTCTCCCCAGGGGAAATCCTTAAATCCATTCTTATGGAGAAAATTAACCGCTTCTGTATATGAGACCCTGTGAAAAGGTTTTTTTACGGATTCTAACCTGGATATATCCCTCTCAAGAATTTTGAGTTCCTCTCTCCTCTGCTCCAGAACCCTCTCAATGATATATAATATAAAATCCTCTGATAATTCCATTATATCATCAAGATTTGCAAAAGCAATTTCAGGTTCAATCATCCAGAATTCCATTAAATGTCTTCTCGTCTTACTTTTTTCTGCTCTAAATGTGGGACCAAAACAATATACCTTTTTAAAGGCCATACAGGCAGCTTCCATGTAAAGTTGTCCCGACTGAGAAAGATATGCCTTCTCATCAAAATACTCGGTTTCAAAAAGGGTGGTTGTGCCCTCACAGGCAGAAGGAGTGAGAATAGGAGCATCTATAAGGATAAACCCTCTTGAATCAAAGAAATCCCTTATTGCTTTTATAACAGTATGCCTGAGCCTCATAAGAGCCCATTGTTTCTTTGACCTGAGCCAGAGATGCCTTATGGGAAGCAGAAACCCGACACCATGCTCTTTTTTTGAAATCGGGTAATCTAAGGTCTTATGTACTATTTTTATGCTTTCCACATCCATTTCATAACCAAAAGGAGAACGCTTGTCTTCCCTTATTTTTCCTGTTACCTCAATAGAACTTTCAAGGGTAAGTTCATCATACAGGTCAAAAATTTCGGCTCGTACATATTTCTTTTCTACTATTGCCTGAATATAGCCGGTTCCATCTCTTATGATGAGGAAGTGAATTTTACCTGATGACCTCTTGTTGTAAAGCCAGCCCTTTATTGTAACGATTTTCCCTACATATTTTGAAACTTCCCCTATATCTATTTCCATCATTTTTTGAGTTCCTTTATTCTTTTTCTTGCTTTTTGTGGTAATCCTGTTTCCCTGGCAGGATTTAATTTTATCACATTATAAAAATTCTGAACCGCTGAAAGGGTATCTCCTTTCAGAAGCATTATTTCTGCTTTAATATAATAAGCTTCTGCTAATTTTATAAGAGGTTTTTTTACCTGCATAAATTTTTCAATATAAAAAAGAGCTGAATCTGCTTTTTCTCTCTCATAATAAATTTTGCCTATTTCAAAGAAAGCTCCACCAATAATCGCATTTACCTCATCGGTTAAGTATTCTTCTGGTATGGAATCCTTAAGTTCAATTATCTCTGAATAGCTATTTTCTTCTTCAAGTAGATTCAATAAATTCAAAAGGCTTTCATAATTCTTCTCTCTTTCCCATATTTTTTTGAATACATTTTCAGCCTCAATCATTTTCCCTTTTTTAACATATTTTTCTCCGAGGAACATATAAATTTCCTTCTCATAATAATCAGGTGAAATTATTGTAATTAACTCTGCTGAGTTATAAGCGATTTCCTGAGCAGAATATTTTGTTTTATCAAAAATGTACTTGAGGTCATTAATCAATTCGTCTTTATATAAATCTTTTTGAGGTATTTTCCTGAAAGTATAAATAGCTTTATAATATTCTCCCTTAGTAAGATAAACTTCACCCAGTAAAAAAATTGCACGAGAATCCATCTCGTTTTTGCGCACATGACTCTCAAGCAGAAATTGAGCCTCCTCCACTCTACCTTCTTTTAAGAATCTCTCAGCTTTTTTCACTCTGTTCTCTCTACAGGATAAAGACAGAAATAACAGAGCAAAGATTATAATTTTTTTATCCATTTTATTAAAATTTTACCCAGTAGTTCCGATGATTTCTCTGCAACTCTTATAACATCTTCATGGGAATGGGGAGTAATTTCTCCTATCCCCATATTTGTTATTATTGAAATTCCAAGAATCTTCATGTTAAGATGCTTTCCCGCTATCGCTTCTGGAACTGTAGACATACCCACTGCATCGGCTCCTATTATTCTTAGAAATCTGTATTCTGCTTTTGTCTCGAGATTGGGTCCCTGCCAGCCAGCATAGATACCTTCTTTAATATTAATTCCATCTTCACTGGCAGAATCAATAAACACTTTACGAAGCAATGGGTCATAGGCATTTATCATTGATGGAAATCTGGGTCCTATGTTTTCATCATTTTTACCTCGTAAGGGATTTTCAGGAAATAGATTTATATGGTCAGTAATGACCATTATGTCACCGGGCTTAAAAGATGGGTTGAGTCCACCCGCTGCATTTGTAAGAACCAGGACTTCTGCACCCAGAAATTTTGAAACCCTGACGGGTAAAACCACATCTTCCATAGAGTACCCTTCATAATAATGAAATCGCCCACAGAAGAACGCAACTTTTTTATCTCCTGTATGAGAAAAAATTATCCTGCCAGTGTGCCCTTTCACTGTTGATACGGGAAATCCCGAAATTTCTGAATAGGGTATCTCAATTTTTGGCGTAAAATGCTCCATTATCTTTGAAATCCCTGTCCCAAGAACAACACTGATGCTTAAGTCTTTTACACCTTTACTCTTCAAGAACTCAGCTATTTCAAATGCTTTCTGAAAACTCATGCTTCTTTCTCAAGCATTGCATCAACCCATTTCTTCTGAGTCTCTATAATAGACCTGAATTCCATTAAAAGAGATTTTCTTCTTGCTTTTAAATCTTCTATTTCCTGCTTTAATCTTTTCAACTCTTCTTTTGTCTCTTCAACCATTTTCTCTGCTTCTATTTTAGCATTTCTCATAAGGAGTTCAGCCTCCTTTTCCGCATTCCTTTTTAATTCATCTGTGGTTTTCTGTGCTGTAAGAAGGGCTTCTTTCATTATATTTTCCATTCTTCTATAGTCTTCAACTTTAAGGTCAAGGTCCTTAATTCTTTCTGAAAGAGAGATATTCTCTCTTATAAGTTCCTCCATTTGATCTGCTACTGTCTCAAGAAAACTCTTTACTCTTTCAGGGTCAAAACCCCTGAATATTTTTGGAAACTCTGCATTTCTTATTTCAATAGGAGCTATCTTCATTTTTCCTCCTTTTTAATTTTTTAGAATATTATTATTAAGGCAACACCTTAGTTTTATCAAGTTTTTAAAGGGTTTTTAAAATTTTTTTCACTTCTTCCATGGACAGGAAAATATCAACAAGTTCAGGGTCAAACTGTTTGCCTTTATTTTTTAAAAATTCTCTTACTATTTTTTTAGCAGGTAAAGCCTTCCTGTAAGGCCTATCTGATGCCATAGCATCAAATGCATCCACTATGCTTATTATCCTTGCAATAAGAGGTATCTCCTGCTCTTTTCTACCTTCTGGATAACCTTTTCCATCGTATCTTTCGTGATGATAATAGATGCCCGGAATCACATCTTCTATACCTCCTATAGGCTCAAGAATCTCCTTTGAATAAATCACGTGTCTTTTAACTATTTCGAACTCTTTTTTTGTCAATTTATCAGGCTTTCTCAGTATCCTGTCAGGAACACCTATTTTACCCACATCATGAAGTATACCCGCAATTCTTGCTATTCTAAGGTTTTCGCCTCTTAAGCCTGATTTCCTGGCAAGTAAATAGGAAAGGGCTTCAACCCTTTCTACATGTCCTGATGTATAAGGGTCTTTTGCTTCAACCGCTCTTGCAAATGACCTTATAATTCCTAAAAACATATTTTCCAGTCTTTCAAAGAGTATTGCATTCTCAAGGGCAAGGCTGATAAAGGGGGAAAGAAACCGACATATTTCGACATCTCTCCTGGTAAAAATTCCCCTTTTTTTATTTATCAATTCGATAACCCCGTACTTCCTGCCTTTTAACTTCAAAGGGAAAGCTAAAATAGAACGAGTTTTAAATCCAACAGCCTGATCAACCAGAGAATAAAAATGCTTATCTTTTTTTACATCCTTTACAATTACAGGTAAACCTCTTTTATAGGCATAGCCCACCACTCCCTTGCCGAGCGGGATTTCCATTCTTTTTAGTTCTTTTTCTCCCTTAGAAAACACAAAAAATTCAAACACATTTTTATCTTCTTTCTTTTTAAAAATAGAAACTCTTTCCACTTTTAGTCTTTTTTCAAGAGTATCTGTTATTTTTTGTAGAACTTTTTTTATGTCAAGAGTAATAAAAAAATCCGATATCTCTCTTATTAAATTTTCCTCGTTAAGTTTCTTAATTTTTCTTTTCAAGGTTTATGGGCGCGAGAGGACTCGAACCTCCACAGGATTGCTCCCACTGGGTCCTGAACCCAGCGCGTCTACCAATTCCGCCACGCGCCCTTAAAGTATATTAATTATACAACAAGAGATTTCAGAAATTCCACCTTTTCCTGTAAATGAATTTCTTCTTTTTATGCTCTTTAAAACTTTTTGAAAAGTAATGGGTACCGTCACCTTTTGCAACAAAATAAAGGTACTCAGTATCTTCAGGGTACAAAACCGCTTTTAAAGACGATTTTCCAGGAGAACAAATGGGTCCCGGTGGCAAACCCTTATGTCTATAAGTGTTATAGGGTGATACAACCTCTATATCTTCAAGGGTCAACCTCCCTTTTTTAATTCCAAGAGCGTATTTAACAGTGGGGTCTGCCTGCAAGGGAATACCCTTTTCTAATCTATTAAAGAACACAGATGCAATTATTGGCTTTTCAAAATCAAACACTGCTTCTTTTTCAACAATTGAGGAAAGTGTTAGAATTTCATGTAAACTCATTTTATTCTTAAGCGTATCATAGCCAAGGTCCTTTAGAATTTGTTTAAGCTTTTCAACTGCCCTTGATGCTATCTCATAGGGTGTTGTGCTTGATGGCAATATATATGTGTCAGGGAAAATATACCCTTCAAGTGTTGGGGCAGGCTCTATACCATATTTTTCAAAAATGGGTTTTATTTTCTCCTTTGAAGTAAGAAAAGAATAAATGGAATCAAAGGGAATATCAAATTTCATGGAAACTAACGATGATATTTCTTTTAAACTATAACCTTCTGGTATGGTTATCTTTAACGAGGGTGACAGAGCAAACTTGAATCTTATTGATTTAAAGCACATAAGTTCATTCATATTTTTCTTTAAAAAGTATAATCCTGATGGGATTCTGTGTTCCTCTCTAGTGAGAATTGATAATGCAGTAAAAAGAGAAGGATTTTCTATAATCTTATACTTTTTTAAATTTAAGGAAATCTGGTTAACACTCTCTCCTCTTGTAACCCTGAATGGAGTAAATCCCCTTTCCGGATTTGGAGGAAAAGAATAATATAAAAATCCATATAGATAAAGGATAAGTAACAAGAATATGGCTATAGAGATTTTTTTAAAAGGTAAACTTCTCTCCAAAGTCTCCTATCAAAGGTAACTTTTGCATTTTACCCTGAACAGAATTTATTATACCCATTATTGCCAGAACAATAGGGAATATCCATGCCACAAGCAGTATTAAAAGTCCAAGAATAGGGATAAAGCTCAGAATCAATCCAACTATGTAGAGGACTATCCATGCAATTAATAGTGCAAGTCCCTGCTTTACGTGAAATTTTGTATATGGATTATCTTTTTGGACAAGTAATGGAACCAGAAGGAGTATACCCAGATAGGAGAGCCATGCTATTGATTTACCTTCATCTATATGTTCTTTCTTAATTTCTTCCATTTTTACCTCCTGTTTCTTTATCTTTCTTCAAAAAATTTTAAATAAACTTTTCTTTTTCTTGGACCATCAAACTCACAGAAAAATATTCCCTGCCATGTCCCAAAAACAGGTCTACCTCCTTCAAGGAATATAAAAGTTGTCTGACCTGTAATTGTTGATTTAATATGAGAATCAGCATTCCCTTCAGTATGTTTATAAAAATTTCCTGGTGGAACAAGTTTTTTTAAATTGTTGGATATATCATCACCAACAGAAGGGTCGTAATTTTCATTAATTGTGATACCTGCGGTGGTGTGAGGGACATATAAGAAAAGTATACCATTTGTCCATTTCTCTTCTTTCACAACATTCATAATCTTAGAAGTTATATCTATGAGCTCTTCTCTTTTACCCGTAGAAACCTCTATAACTTTCATATGAGTTCCTCCAGAGATTTAAATCCTTTTTCTCCTATATCTTTTCTATAATGCATATTTTCAAAACTGATTTTCTGAACTCCCTCATAAGCTCTGCTCTTTGCCTGCTTTAGAGTGTTTCCGTAAGCGGTGACACCAAGAACTCTTCCACCATTGGTAAAAATTCTGTTATTTTCTTTTCTGGTCCCCGCATGAAATACATAAATGTTATCAGTATCTACGATTTGTTCCAGCCCTTTTATTTCCTTGCCTTTCTCGTATTCGCCAGGATACCCTCCTGATGAAAGCACCACACAGAGGGCATAACCATTTTTCCAGTTGAGCTCAATAGAGCCAAGTTTAAATTCCTTTGTTTTTTCAATAATCAGTTCAGGGTCTGTATTTAGCAGATAAATAAGGGGTTGAGTTTCAGGGTCACCAAACCTCACATTGTACTCCAGAACAAAAGGACCTTCTTTTGTTATCATCAATCCTGCATAAACCGCACCCTGAAAATCAAAATTTTTTCTGACAAATCCCCTCACTGTTCTTTTTATAATCTCATTTTCTATTTTTTCCAGGAGTTCATTGTTAACAAAAGGTAAAGGAGCATACGCTCCCATCCCTCCTGTATTAGGTCCTTCATCATTATCATAAATCGGTTTATGGTCCTGAGAGGGTAAAAGCATAACATACTCATCTCCTGCAACAAGTGCTATGATTGAGCACTCCACTCCCCTGAGAAAATCCTCTATCACCACAATATCACCTGCTTCTCCGAACACTCTTTGTTCCATTATTTTTTTAACCGCGTCATGTGCCTCGTTTTCTGTTCTGCACACAATGCTACCTTTACCTGCAGCAAGACCTGATGCTTTAACAACACAGGGCATTTTTCTTTCATTCAAATGCTTATGAGCTTTTTCAGGGTTATCAAACACTGCATATCCTGCTGTCGGAACACCTGAATCAGTCATAAACTCCTTTGCAAAGGCTTTACTTCCTTCAAGATAAGCCTCTTTTGAAAAAGGTCCATACACAAAAAAGTCTTTACCGAGTTTATCCTTTATTCCTTTCACAAGAGGTTCTTCAGGACCGGGTAAAATAACATTAACTTTTTCTTTTTCAGCAATCTGTCTGACTCCATCAAAGTCTAAAGGGGAACAGGGGTATACCTTCCCAATATCATTTATGCCCGGGTTTCCTGGAACCCCTATCACCTCGTGCCCAAATTTAGCAAACCAATAGGCAAGAGCATGCTCTCTACCACCCGAACCTACAATTAAAGTTTTCATTATTTTACATTATAAAGCATATATTATTTGACTTTCAAAACAAAATATAATATAATTAAAAACTTAAATTTATAAAAAACTTGCAAAGGGTGAAAATTATGAAAAAGTGGATAGGTGTGTTATTTTATTGTGGAATTTTATTAGGTTCTACCAATGATGCGACAATGGTATTTCTGACAATTTATCCTGGTGCCCGTGCAGTTGGAATGGGTGGTGCTTTTGTATCCATAGGTGATGATGCAACTACTCTTTATTATAATCCAGGAGCCATTGGATTTTTTGAAAAAAATGAAGTCTTATTACAGCACTCAAACTGGTTAACGGGCTTATGGCCTGACATGTATTACGAATTTCTCGGATTTATAAAACCCATTTTGCCCTATGGTAATATAGGAATTCAAGGGATATACCTGACAACCGGTGAAACAGAAGCAACCCTTGAAGACGGTTCTACAATTGCAAGATTTAGAAATTTTGACTTCGCCACAGGAGTTAGTTATGGAACAAAAATAGGAGAAAACATGGGTCTGGGTATAAGTGCCAAAATAGTATACAGTTTTCTTGCCCCTGACTGGCTTGTAAGAAAAATATATCCTGAAACAGGAGGAGGAGGTTCTGCATTAACCTATGCCTTTGATTTTGGAATGCTTTACAAATTTAAATTTCCCAGAGGACTAAACTTCGGTGTCTCTCTTTTGCATGTAGGACCATCAGTAAAGTTTACTAAAAGAGGTGGGGATGCAGACCCACTACCCTATACCCTGAAAACAGGATTTTCATACAGACCCTTTTATACAAAAGCTCATAAGCTAACAGCTGCTTTTGAAATAACAAAGGTAATAGTCAATCTTTTTCAGGACTGGCGAGATGAAGGTTTTGATTATGTGTGGGAAGATACATGGAAAAATGTGGGTATTGAATATACCTATTATGATTTCATTTCAGCCAGGGTTGGCTATTTTGAGGACAGAGCAGGTGACAGAACAGGGTTCACATTCGGAGGAGGTGTTAGTTTTAAGTCATTTATATTTGACATAGGCGTTGATTCAAATATTTACTCATTTGAAACTGATAATTACAGGATTTCCTTGGGATATAGATTTTAAAAGGGGAGATTATATGAAAGTTAAATCTTCAGTTAAAAAAAGATGTGTAAAATGCAAGATAATTAAAAGGAAAGGTAAAGTAATGGTTATATGTGAAAATCCAAGACATAAACAGAGGCAGGGTTAAAAATGGCAAGAATTGCAGGAGTTGATTTACCGAAAAATAAAAAAATTGAAATAGCACTGACCTATATATTTGGAATAGGGTTATCCACATCAAAAAAGGTGTTAAAAGAAACGGGTGTGAGTCCGGACAAAAAGGTAAAAGACTTAACTCCTGAAGAGGTTAGTAAATTGCAATCAGAAGTTGATAAGCTTAAAGTTGAAGGTTTTCTAAAAGCAGAAATTCAGAGAAATATAAAAAGACTTATGGAAATAGGTTGCTATAGAGGATTGAGGCACAGATCAGGCATGCCTGTACGAGGTCAGAGAACAAGACATAATGCAAGAACCAGAAAAGGTCCAAGAGGAAATGTTTTTAGAAGACTGAGACAGAAGAAAGGAGAATAAAAATGGCTAAAAGAAAAGTTAGAAGAAAAAAAGAAAAAAAGAAGGCCAAGGAACCTTTTGCAATAGCATATATTCAATCTACATTTAATAACACGATAATTACGATTGCAGACAAAAGCGGAAACACTCTTACATGGGCTTCCTGTGGTTCAGCAGGATTCAAGGGGACAAGAAAAGGTACCCCCTATGCTGCTTCAAAAGCTGCCGAAGCTGTTGCAAAAAAAGCAATTGAAATGGGGGTAAAAGAAATTGAGATAAGAGTAAAAGGTCCCGGTCAGGGAAGAGAAGCGGCAATAAGAACTCTTCATGCAGCAGGGCTTAAGGTGGTGGCAATAAGAGATATAACTCCTATACCACACAACGGATGCAGACCACCTAAAAGGAGGAGAGTATAAATGGCAAAATACACAGGACCCGTTTGCAGACTGTGCAGAAGAGAAGGAGAAAAGCTTTTTCTTAAAGGAGAGAGATGTCTGACAGATAAATGTGCCTTTGAGAAAAGGAAATATCCTCCAGGAATTCATGGTCCCACCGCGAGAAGAAAATTATCAATATATGGTATTCAGCTAAGGGAAAAACAAAAAGCCAAAAGAATCTATGGAATTCTGGAATCTCAGTTTAAAAGATATTTTGATATGGCAAGAAAAATGTCTGGTAATACAGGAGAAAATCTGCTTTCTCTTCTGGAAAGAAGGCTGGACAATGTAATATACCATTTAGGGTTTGCAGCATCAAGAAAAGCGGCAAGACAGCTGGTTGCTCATGGCCATGTAATCGTTAATGGGAAAAAGGTGGATATACCTTCCTATCTGGTTTCTGAAGGAGATGTCATAAGTATAAGAGAGAAATCCAGAGAAAACGTATTCATAAAGGAAAACTTTGAGAAGAAAAATGTGGACGATTTACCATCCTGGTTATCTGTGAATAAGGAAACATGGGAAGGGAAAGTTTTGAGAATCCCTGTAAGGGAAGACGTATCACACCCAATTAAAGAAAGTTTAATTATTGAGCTTTATTCAAAATAAAATTCAAAGAAACAAAAAGGAGTGAAAAATGTATAAAAAAGACATTATTTTACCTGAAGGTGTAGAGATAGCAGAGGAAAAGGGGAATTATGGCAAATATATCCTCTCCCCTTTGGAAAGAGGTCTGGGCATTACAATAGGTAACAGTTTGAGAAGAGTTCTTTTATCAAGTATTCAGGGTTCAGCCATATTTGCCGTAAGAATTGATGGGGTATCTCATGAATTCTCAACAATAAAAGGTGTTCTGGAAGATGTCCCGATTATAATTTTAAATCTGAAAAAGGTAAGAGTTAAATATACAGGGGATTCACCTCACATGAATATGCCTCTGTCTGCCAGTGGAGATGGGGAAGTGTCTGCAAAAGAATTTCGCCCGCCTGCAGAAATTGAAATTCTAACACCTGACCAGAAAATTGCCACACTGACAATGAAAACCGCAAAAATAGCCATGGAAGTATGGGTAATGAACGGAAGAGGTTATCTTCCTGTCGAGGAACTAAAAACAGCAGTAATAGATAAGAGGTTATTCCCTCATGATACAATATTTATAGATGCTGATTTCTCTCCAATAAGAAAAGCGAACTTTATTGTGGAAAATATAAGAGTGGGACACAGAACAGACTATGAAAAACTTGTGATGGAAATAGAAACAGATGGTTCAATTACCCCCTTTGCTTCTCTTCAGGAAGCCAGGGAAATCCTGATAAAACATTTTGAAAAAGCGGGAATCAAGAAAGAAAAAAAGGAAGTTATAGAAAAACCCAAACCCAGGCCAAAGAAGGAAAAAGATTCAATGAAAATACTATTACTGAGCGAACTGGATGCTCTTGACCTTCCTCCCAGAACAATAACAAATCTTCAGGGAGACAAAATATATATCGTTGCCCAGCTTGTTCAGAAAAAAGAAGAGGATATTCTTAAGATAAAAAATCTCGGCAAAAAAGCTATGGACGAAATAAAGGAAAAACTCTCGGAGTTCAACCTCTCTTTTGAAATGGATGTATTTGAATATGTGACCAAGGAGGAGATAAATGAGGCACAAAAACAAACTAAAAAAGCTGGGAAGACCAAGAGCGCATAGAAAAGCTCTTCTTAGAAATCAACTTATTTCATTTTTCAAAAAGGGAAGAATTAAAACTACTCTTGTCAAAGCCAAGGAAACCAGAAAACTGGTTGAAAGGCTTATAACCCTTGCAAAGGAAGACAATCAGGCAAGTAGAAGACAGGTATTTAGGGTTCTTCAGGACAAAGAAGTTTCAAAAAAATTATTTGAAGAAATCGCACCAAAATTTAAGGATAGAAGTTCGGGTTATACCCGCATCTTAAAACTTGGCAAAAGAATAGGAGATGGAGCCGAGGAAGCTGTTCTTCAACTTATAGAAGTTTGAAACACCATCTTTTGCTAACAGGTCTTCCACGAGCAGGTAAAACAACTCTTATTGAAAAAGCAGTCCAGAATCTAAAAATTAGATTCATAATAGATGGCTTTATAACAAAAGAAATAAGAGAACGCGGGGAAAGGACAGGATTTGAAATATCAGGAATAAAAGGCACAAGAAAAATATTATCCCATAAAGATTTCCAAAGTCCTTACAGAGTGGGGAAATACGGAGTAAACTTAAAAAACCTTGAAGATATAATAGATAAGATTGAATCTAAAAATTGTGATATACTCGTGATTGATGAGATAGGTAAAATGGAGCTTTTATCCAGAAAGTTTTTTGTATGGGCAATGAATTCTTTAATCAAGGAGAAACCTCGTATTCTGGGCAGTATAGGAGAGAAAGTTTTACACAGTTTAAAAAGAGAAAACGATTTTTCAAAATGCAAAATAATAAGGGTAACCCATAAAAACAGGGATTTTCTTTTAGAGGAAATCTTAAACTTTTACTCATAAAATCCACCCTTGACAGATTTAAAAAAAACCTGTATTATATACACTATACATGTATATTGTATATATTTTACCAAAAAGGAGGTGAAAAATGAATGCAATATTACTGATAGGAAGGATAATAGTGGGGTTATTCTACATAATGACAGGTATACCTCACTTCACAAAGCTATCCATGATGAGTCAGTATGCAGCCTCAAAGGGAGTTCCTCTTGCGCCTGCAGCAGTTGTATTGACTGGAATTTTACTTCTAATTGCAGGAATCACAATAATTCTTGGATTCTATCCTGAAATAGGTGTAATAGCACTCGTAATCTTTTACCTGCCCGTGACATTTATGATGCACAACTTCTGGTCTGTTGAAAATCCAATGGCAAGAATGGCTGAGCAGACAAACTTTATGAAAAATATGGCTCTTATGGGTTCTGCACTCATGTACCTTTTCATAAGAAAACCCTGGCCACTGAGTTTGATGAAGGAATAAAAAACATACCGGGGGAAGGAATGTGCTCTCCCCCACCTTTAAAGTTTAGAAGGAGGTTTTAAAATGAGATTGAATGAAAAAACAAAACAGGAAATAATTCCCAGAATAAGGAGAATTAAAGGACAGATAGAGGGAATAGAAAGAATGATAAATGAAAGAAGATACTGTGTTGATATCATAAATCAGATTACAGCAGTGAGAAGAGCCCTTGAAAAGTTAAGCCTTATAATAATGGAATCCCATATCAAGACCCATGTTGTTGAAGCAATAAAATCGGATGAAAAAACTGAGGAGATGATAAAAGAACTGACAGAAACAATCTTCAAATTCATAAGATAAAACATGGAGAAGAAAGAGAAGATAAAAATAAAGGGTATGACCTGTGCAGCCTGTGTCAGGACAATTGAGAATTCTGTAAAAAGGCTTGAAGGTGTAAAGGAAGTTTATGTTAATCTGTCAACTGAAACCGCTCTTTTAAAATACGACCCTGAAAAAATAACTCCTGAGGATGTTGCAAAAAAGATTGA
The DNA here is from genome assembly GCA_002011615.1 of Candidatus Hydrothermus pacificus. Classification (GTDB taxonomy): domain Bacteria; phylum Hydrothermota; class Hydrothermia; order Hydrothermales; family Hydrothermaceae; genus Hydrothermus; species Hydrothermus pacificus. The sequence continues at coordinate 41,541 of MTOH01000011.1, forward strand.
GGAGGTGGGATACAAAGTTGTAAGACAGGAAAAGGAAGAAGGAGAAGAGATAAGAGAGTTAAAAAATAAGGTGTTTACAGGTTTTTTCACAGGTATTATCCTTCTTTTTCTGGGATATTCCCGTTTTTTAAAAATCCCTCTTTATAAATTGCCTTTTTTTCTCTGGATTCAGTTTTTTATTGCAACTCCTGCCCTCTTCTATATCGCTATTCCAATATTCAGAAAGGCGTTAAAATCCCTTTTAAATAAAAATTTGAATATGGATGTGATGTATTCAATGGGTATAGGAAGTGCTTATCTTTCAAGTTTTCTCTCAACCATAAAAATTTTGCCTGAAGAATATGTATTCTATGAGGCATCTGTCTTACTTGCAAGTTTTTTAATGCTCGGAAGATTACTTGAAAGTATTGCAAAGGGAAAAACATCCAGTGCAATAAAAAAACTGGTTGAACTTCAGGCAAAGGAGGCAACTTTAATCAAAGACAGTAAAGAAATAAAGGTTCCTGTTCAAAATCTTAAAGTAAACGATGTTGTGCTTGTAAAACCCGGTGAAAAAATACCCGTTGATGGAGAGGTTCTGGAAGGTGAAAGTTATGTTGATGAGGCAATGGTAACAGGAGAGCCAATCCCGAATTTAAAGAAAAAGGGTGACAGGGTTATAGGTGGGACAATAAACAAAAATGGTTTTTTGAAAATAAAGGCTCAAAAGGTGGGAAAGGATACATTTCTTGCCCAGGTAATAAAAATGGTTGAATCAGCAATATCATCAAAGCCAAAAATACAAAGAGTCGCAGATAAAATCGTTGCCTATTTTATTCCCGTGGTTCTTTTAATTGCAACAGGTTCTTATATATTCTGGGCATTTTTTGGTAACCCTGAGATTATGTCACCAAAACTTTTTGCTTTCATCTCATTTATTTCTGTGCTTGTAATTGCCTGTCCCTGTGCCTTTGGTCTTGCAACTCCAACAGCAATAACAGTGGGAATGGGTAAAGGAGCAGAAAATGGAATACTCATAAGAAATGGTGAGGTTCTTGAAATTTCAAGAAAATTAACCACATTCATATTTGACAAAACAGGAACCCTTACAGAGGGAAAGCCAGAGGTTCAGGATTTAATAAGTTATGGCATTAAAGAAGATGAGTTAATTTTTTACATAGCATCCTGTGAGAAGAATTCCACCCATCCTGTTGCGAATGCAATTATAGAATATGCAAATAAATTCAAAAGGATAAAATTAAAAGACCCTGAGGAATTTGAGGAGATAAGTGGAAAGGGTATAAGGTGTAAATTGAATGGAAAAGAAATTGTTCTGGGAAAGGCAAAATTCTTGGAAGAAAATGGAATAAAAATAGATGAAAGGGTAAAAAGGGATATTAAAAAATTTGAGGAACAGGGTAAAACTGTAATCTGTGTTTCAATTGATAGAGAAATTAAAGGAATTTTAACAATATCTGACAGCATAAAGAAAAATGCAAAAGAAGTGATAGAAGAACTTAAAAAAAGAGGTAAAAGGACGGTTATGATAACAGGGGATAGTAAAAAAACAGCCCTTGAAGTGGCAAAAAAGATAGGTATAGATGAGGTTATTGCCGGGGTTATGCCCCAGGATAAGGCTAAAAAAGTAAAAGAATTAAAAGAAAAGGGAGAAGAGGTTGCCTTTGTGGGAGACGGAATAAACGATGCACCCGCACTTGCAGAAGCAGATGTCGGAATAGCAATAGGCTCTGGAACGGATATTGCAATAGAGACAGGAGATATAATACTGGTCAGGAATGATTTGAAAGATGTTATAAGGGCAATAAATTTGAGCGAGAAAACTTTTTCAAAAATAAAACAAAATATTTTCTGGGCTTTATTTTACAACATAATTTTAATACCCTTTGCAGCAGGTCTTTTTTACTCGCTATTTAAAATACCTTTCAGACCTGAATGGGCTGCAGGGGCTATGGCTTTTAGTTCAGTATCAGTTGTTACAAATTCACTTCTTTTAAAAAGACATAAAATTTAAAAGGAGGGTAAAATGAGGGTTAAAACATTTATCCTTGCTTTCCTCGTTTTAACCTTAACAGCATCAAAAAATATTTATTCTCAAAAAATGAGTGAGTATACCGAAACCTGCATAGGTTGTCATGAAAGTGTGACACCAGGAATTGTGGCGGAATGGAGGAAAAGTCTTCATTCTAAAATCTCACCCTCTCAGGCACTTAAAAAACAAAAGATAAAAAGGAGAATAAGTGCTGAAAAAATTCCTGAAAATCTTTTAAAAAATGTGGTGGGATGTGCAGAATGCCATACATTGAACCCTGAAAAACATAAAGACACTTTTGAACATGCGGGTCTCAGGGTTCATACTGTGGTAACACCCCTTGACTGTGCTGTATGTCATCCCCAGGAGGTCAGGCAATACGATGAGAACTTAATGTCAAAAGCACACCCGAATTTATCAAAAAACCCTGTCTATCATACACTGCTTTCAACATCTCTTGGTCCTCAAATTTTTGAAAATGGAAAACTTGTTTATCAGGAAACACCTCCTGAAGTAAAAATGGATGCCTGTTTTTACTGCCATGGAACACAGGTAGAGGTTGAGGGATTTGAAGAAAGGGAAACCGATTTCGGTAAAATGGAATTTCCTGTTTTAAAGGGATGGCCGAATCAGGGAGTCGGGAGAATAAACCCTGACGGTTCTTCGGGTTCCTGCACTTCCTGTCATACAAGACACGCCTTTTCCGTAGAAATGGCGAGAAAACCCTACACCTGTTCTGAATGCCATAAAGGACCTGATGTTCCTGCCTACAAGGTTTATATGGTCAGCAAACACGGAAATATTTATCTCTCTCATTCTGGTGAATGGAATTTCAAAAGTGTTCCCTGGACAGTTGGTAAAGATTTCACAGCACCTACCTGTGCCACATGTCATGCAAGTCTTGTGGTGGATGAAGAGGGCAATGTAATTGCAGAAAGAACCCACAGATTTAATGACAGGCTTCCATGGAGAATATTCGGCTTGATATACGCACATCCTCATCCTGAAAAACCTCTAACAACCATAATTAAAAACAAAGCTGGTCTGCCCTTACCCACAGAACTTACAGGAGAATTTGCCTCAGAATATCTCTTAGATGAAAAGGAAATGGAAAAAAGGGAAAGCAGGATGAAAAAAATATGTCTTGCCTGCCATTCCACATCATGGGTTGAAGGTCACTTTGAAAGGTTTGAAAAAACGATTTACGAAACAAACGATGCCACCTTCAATGCAACAAAAATTATGCTCAATGCATGGAAAGAGGGTATTGCAAAAGATGAGAATCTTTTTGATGAAGCGATAGAAAAAATATGGGTTGAAACATGGCTTTTTTATTCAAACTCAGTAAGATTTTCATCTGCAATGGCAGGTGCTGATTATGGAACATTTGCATTTGGAAGATGGTATTTAAACAAAAGCCTGCAGGTTTTAAAAGACTGGTATGAGTTTAAAAGGAGTAAAAGATGAGTCAGTGCGAAAAATGTGAAATAGGAAAAGAAGAGAAAAGTTTTAATAAGAAAAAAGAGATTTTTTTAATTCTTGCAGGTTCAGTTTTTTTTATCACAGGTCTTTTATTTGAAAAAAAACTCCACAACTTTCCTTTTTTTGAATACCTGGTCTTTTTAACAGGATACCTGATAACAGGACATAAAGTTCTTTTAAAGGCCGGAAAAAATCTAATAAAGGGGAAAGTTTTTGACGAAAACTTCCTGATGAGTATAGCCACAATTGGTGCAATTGCAATTCACGAACTACCAGAGGCTCTTGGTGTAATGCTTTTCTTTATGATAGGAGAGTATCTACAGGAATTATCTTTACAGAGGTCAAGAAAAAGAATAAAATCACTCCTTGAAATAAAACCCAATTTTGCAAATTTGAAAAAAGGAGGCAGGATATATAGGGTAGCGCCTGAGGTAGTAAAACCCGGTGATATAATTTTGGTAAAGCCAGGAGAAAAAATACCCCTTGATGGAAAAGTTACCAAAGGAAAATCCTTTGTTGATACATCCCCTTTAACAGGTGAACCTGTGCCCAAGAGGGTAAAAGAAAAAGACGAAGTCCTTGCAGGAATGGTAAACAAAGAAGGTTTAATTGAGGTAAAGGTTACAAAACCCTTTGAAAAATCTCATATTTCAAAAATTTTAAAATTAATAGAAACTTCGGAAAAAAAGAAGGCAAAAACAGAAAGGTTTATAACACAGTTTGCAAGATACTATACACCAGCAGTTATTCTTCTTGCCTCAGGGATTGCGATTTTACCGCCAATTCTGGGAAATGGAAATTTTTCAGAATGGATTTATAGAGCACTTGTTCTCCTTGTGATTTCCTGCCCTTGTGCCCTTGTTATAAGCATCCCTTTATCCTATTTTGTAAGCATAGGTTCCCTTGCGAAAAAGGGAATACTTGTAAAAGGAGCGAATTTCATAGATGCTCTAAAAGATGCTAAAATATTTATATTTGACAAGACAGGAACATTGACAAAGGGAGTGTTTGAGGTAAGAGAAATAAAAACCTACAATGGATTTGAGAAAGATGAGTTGCTTAAAATATCTGCACATGCTGAATATTATTCAAATCATCCAATAGCACTTTCCATAAAGAAAAAATACCAGGGGAAAGTTGACCTCTCTTTAATTAAAAATTATAAAGAAATTGCGGGTCTCGGTATAATGGCAAATATAAAAGGAAAAGAAGTATTTGTCGGAAACGACAGGTTCTTGCACGAAATGGAAATTGAACACGAAGTATGCAGAGGAGAAGGAACAACAGTTCATGTTGTAGTTGACAAAAAATATGCAGGATACATATTGATTTCCGATGAGATAAAAGAAGATGCTGAAAAGGGAATAAAAGAGTTAAAAAATCAGGGTGTAAAGGTGGGTATGCTGACAGGTGATACAGGGTTCTTTGCAAAAACAATTGCAAAAAGGCTGGGAATAGATTTCTACAGAGCAGAACTCCTTCCCCATGAGAAGGTTCAGGAAATAGAAAATATTATGGAAAAATCAAAAGGGAAAGTTGCATTTGTGGGTGACGGGATAAACGATGCAGCGGTTATAAAAAGGGCTGATGTCGGAATATCAATGGGCAATATGGGCTCTGATATTGCTATAGAAAACTCTGATATTGTTATAATGACCGATAAGCCTTCAAAAACCGCTTTGCTTTTAAAAATGGCAAGGAAGACAAGGAAAATAGTATGGCAGAATATAATATTTGTTATGCTTGTTAAACTCTTTTTCATAACTCTTGGCTCTGCAGGAATTGCGGGTATGTGGGAAGCAGTATTTGCTGATATGGGGGTAGCACTCATAGCCCTTTTTAATGCAATGAGAATAATTAAAATTTGATTTTGTTAATTACTTAAATGTATCCTCCACCTCTAACTTTTTGTCAATATTTTTATTCCTCTATCTTATACCCGACTCCTCTAACATTTTTTATGAGTTCACCTGCAGGACCCAGTTTTTCTCTTATGTTCTTTATATGAACATCAACAGTCCTGTCGATCACAAATTTTTCCTCATAAATTGCTTCAAGAATTTGTCTTCTTGTAAAAACCCATCCTCTTCTCCTGGCAAGAAGACTCAAAATTTTAAATTCAGTGGGAGTCAGATTGATTTCTTTTTCCTTTACATAAATTTTATAACCTGTTAAATCTATTTTTAAAATCCCTCCTATTTCCAAAAAATCTTTCTCTGGTTCAGGGACTTTTCTTCTTCTCAAAACCGCTTTGACTCTTGCCACAAGTTCTCTTGGCGAAAATGGTTTCACCACATAGTCATCAGCACCCAGTTCGAGCCCGAGGACCCTGTCAGTCTCATCTCCTCTTGCAGTGAGCATTATAATTGGAACATGTTTAAATCTCTCTTCACTTCGCATATACTTACAGAGCTCAAAGCCATCACCATCAGGAAGCATTAAATCAAGAATTACAAGGTCAGGAACATTTTTTTCAAGGAATTCAAGAAAATCAGTAGTTTTTAAAAATCCCCTTGCTCTGAATTTTTCTTTTTCAAGGTTATGGGTAAGCACTTTTATTATTTCAGGTTCGTCATCCACTATAACAATCAGCTCCTTCATGATATATACCCTATTTCCTTTAAAAATGCTCTGTCCTGTCGCCAGCCTTCTCTTTGTTTTACCCATAAGTCAAGATACACCTTTTTCTTTAAAAAATTCTCTATATCCTTTCTTGCAGAGATGCCCACATTTTTAATTTTTGCCCCTTTTTGACCTATTATAACAGCCTTTTGAGAGGATTTCTCAACATATATAATTGCCTTTATATAAATTAATTTTTCTTCTTCTCTCCATTCGTCAATTTCAACAGCAGTGGAATAGGGTATTTCCTCACCATAAAATAAAAAAATCTTTTCTCTTATTATCTCTGCAACAAAAAATCTCTCTGTTCTGTCTGAAAGCACATCATCAGAGTATAGAGGTTCTCCTTCAGGCAGACTTTTAATAATTGCAGAAATTACTCTATCTATACCATCCCCTTTGCTTGCTGATATGGGAATTATTTCAATAAAATCATATTTTTTTGAATACATATCAATTAGAGGTAAAACCTCTTCTTTTTTCACAGTATCCACCTTATTTATCAGTAAAATTGATTTCCGAGAATTGTTTTTTAGCCTTTCTATAATCATATTCTCAATATCTCCGGGGTCACGGGGAGGAACCATAAACAAAATAAGGTCAGAGTCTCTTATAATTGTATCTATACTTTTTACCATCTGTTTGTGGAGTTCATATTTTGTTTTATCAAGCATTCCAGGGGTATCCATGAACACTATTTGATAATCAGGTTCACTCAAAATACCAAGAATTGGAACTCTTGTGGTTTGAGGTTTCGGGGTAACTATTGATATTCTTGCTTTTAAGATCTGATTTAATAAAGTTGATTTCCCAACATTGGGCCTTCCTATGATTCCGACTATTCCGGCTTTAATCTTTCTTAATTCCGATGCCAATCCCTACCTCTCTGTTTAAAGTATAATTATTATAATACTTTACAGGGTTTTTAAGCCATGTTAAAAATCCTTTCAGATATATCTTTTTGTGTAAAAATATATAAACATCAAATTTATAAACAGGCTCTTTAAATTTAAAAGAATATAAAAACCCGAAGCATGGCTTTACAATCTTAAAATCATAACCAATATTTAAACCTATTCTGTTTTTCCAGTAATCTTTAAAATCATCGGAATAAAGATATAGATAATTTAAATAAAACTTAAATTTGCTGAACTGGTATTTTATAATCCCTTCAAATCTATTCGTCTTTATATGTTCAAAAATCACCTGTCTCCATATTGAATCCTTATCAAAAAAGGTAATGGTATCATAAACTCCCCATGTATATTTTAATTTCATATAAATTTTCTCAAACCATCTACCCTGATACAAAAAAATTAATTCATTTTTAAAAGACATTAAATTGCGAAGTGAATCTCTGAATGGGAAAAAAGGCAGGAAGGTATCATAAACTTCAGGAATAAGACTCAAAAAATTTCTCTTTTCATAAGAGAATGTAAGAATATGATATTTATATGGCGTATATGAAAATGAAAAACCCGGATAAAATTGATTTTCAACCACATCAAAATAAATTTCCGGATAAATATAAAACAGATTTTTAAATTCAAAAATTCCAAAAACATATGGAGACACAAAAAAATCTCTGGTTTTAGCGTATAGAAATTCATGAATAAAACCCGCCCCTATAAAACCGAGACCTGCTTCTGTTTGAACATAATTCATAAAATAATTTTCCTGTCCTGTAAAAAGAACTCCTGTGTCTTTTATAAAAACTTTAAAATATTTCTGTTTCCTCATAAAATTTAATTTAAAAGGTGCAAAAATTTGTGCTCTTTCTCTGTCATAATTCCAGATGTTTCCTTTAAAAGTTAAAAGGGTTTCAGGAAAAAAAGGATAAAATGTAAATATATTTTCACTACAGGTATATCTCCTTTTTTCAGGAAATATAAGATAATTGTTTGATTTTATAAAATACTTTTTTTCAAAAAAATCAAATTTAAAACGGTTTAAAGAACCACCTGTTATTTCAACTTCTTTTCTTTTCTCAGGTAAAATCATAAAAAGACTTTCAGAAGGATTTTCCATTTTTTTAAAAATTTTAAAAGGGTCAAGTTTTGAGGGATTATAAATTTGAAAAATTAAAAAATAAAGTATAATCATAATCTAAAAGGCGGTTTTAAAACACCTTTCTCTGTTATGTAACCTGATATGAGTTTTGACCGGGTTATATCAAATGAATAGTATATTGCCTTTGTTATGTCAGGTGCAATTCTTTTTCCATAAACTTTTTTCACTTCCTCCGGGTTTCTTTGTTCAATAACAAAATCTTTTCCGCTTTTTGCATTCAAATCAAAAGTAGAAACAGGGGCAGCAATATAAAATGGTATTTTAAAATAATTTGCAAGAACTGCAAGGACAAGGGTCCCTGTTTTATTAGCAGTATCACCATTTTTTGCAATCCTGTCTGCACCGGTAATGACGATGTCAACCATCCTGTTTTTCATCAGCACACCTGCTTCAAAATCAAAGATTAACCTGTGAGGGATTTTTGCCTTATGAAGTTCATAGGAAGTGAGTCTTGCCCCCTGGAAATAGGGTCTTGTTTCTGTAAATATAACTTCTTTAATCTTCTTTCTTGCTTTGTAGATAACTCCGAAGGCTGTGCCTATACCACCTGTTGCAAGAGCACCTGTATTGCAATGAGTTAAAACCCTCATTCCCTTCCTTATCAGTTTGCTTCCCACTTTCCCTATCTTTTCACATCTTTTAATTTCTTCCTGATGAATCTTTATTGCTATATCTTCATAAGCTTTAAAATCTCTTATCCCTTTATCCACAAGCTCCCGAATTCTTCTTGTGACATAAAAAAGATTATATGCAGTGGGTCTTGTATTTTCAAGAGCACTCAGTCTTTTTTTCAAAACCTCTTTAAAATCTTTTCTTTTTAAAATTTTCTCAAGACCGATTAAAAAACCATATCCTGCAGTTATTCCTATTAAGGGTGCTCCCCTTACTGTCATATTTTTTATTGCATTTAAAAGCTGATTAAATTTTTTAATTTCAATATAAATTTCCTTAAAAGGAAGTTTTCTCTGGTCAAGAAGGAAAAGTTTCTCTTTTTTATAAATTACTGGCTGAATCATAAATTAAAAATATAATGCTTCAAGAATTTATTTTTCAAGCGGTTTACTTTATAATTAAATTTTAAAACAGGAGGTTTAAATGAAATTGCCTTATGGTAAAATAGAGGGTAATGTTTTAAAGATGTCCTTCTCAACCGCAGACTACTCAATTGCAACCGTTCTTTCCGCATTAAAGGAACACATTGATGTGATAAAGGAAATGGGAGTTAAATTTCTGGGCGCCCAGACAGAAGTTTCTGCTCAGCCCGGAGTTTTTCAACCTGTCCCGATTGTTATTATATTTGAATATGAAGGAAAAGAAAAAGCAGAAAATATTTTAAAAAAGGTCTATGAACTCGTATGGGAAGGTATGGTTTCAACATTTCCTGATGAATCGGTATGGAGTGAGGCAAAGGCAAACTTTGCGGAATTTATATTTGCACAGGCAGACCTTTTGAGAGCAAGAGTTGAATCAATGAAAACTGAATGAGAAAAATTTTATTTTTCATCTTAATTCCTTTAACGCTTTTTTCCTTAAATGTAAGTCTTAAATGGTGTGAAGTTGATGTTTCTCTTTTAAAAAATGGAAAGGCAATTCTTGTTTATAAAGTAAATTTTGAAGTGAAAAGAGGAAGTCTTCACGGGTTCTATTTTCAGGACCCTGATATAGAATACAGAATTGTTAAGGATAGTTCTTTTGCAATTTACGAAGGGAATAAAATTCCTCTTGATATAAAATATCTGGGAAATGGCAAATTTGATGTTGTTCTTGAAAAAGGAAAAGCAATATCAAGGGGTGAAATTATATATGTGCTTTTAATGACAGCAGACTTTTTAAAGGAAGGTTTGCTCGGTATTACAAAAAGTGAATTCGGAAATTTAATTTACTTTGATTGGGAACCTGTTTTATGGGGATATCCGATGGAACACGAGGCAATTTATATTCATTTTCCAATTGAAACGCAAAAGGATACATTGACTTTTGAAGAATTTACTTCATACGGAATAAGAACCGAAAAATTTATGAACCAGAATTACAGGATGTTTTATTATGGTCAGCAATACAGGGGTAAAAAATATCTTTCAATGGGGATATACAAAAGGTTTTTAAAAATACAAGAGGGTATGCCTGTAAAGCTTTATATTCCTGAAAAGTATTTTGTTTTGGGCAAGGCTTTAAAGGAAATTGAAAAGAAGAAAAAAACAGAAAAAGTTTTGAAATTAGCTCCTTATCTTGTAATTTTCCTGATAATAGCAGGAGTTTTTATCACCTATATTTCAATTAAATCAGAAAATATAAAAAAAGCCAAAAGAGAAATAGAAATCATGGATTTATTTAAAGAGGAATGGGTTCCACCACGAATAAATGTAATGACATATAGAAAAACAGGGAAAATTGCTGAACTTGATTTCGTTGAAGCTCTGTATATTACAGAAACTTCTTTAAATGAAATATTATCTTTTATTGCTAAAAGTCTGGTTCATAAAGGTTTTATTTACATCATATCACTATCACCACCCAGATTTAAACTTATTGAAGGCAAAAATCTTCAGAATCTTAAATATTATGAAAGGCTTTTCATATCAGCGATTGAGCCTGACGGTTCTTTAAATCCTGAAAAAGTTAAGAATTTATTTATTAAGATGACTGACGAAATTTACAGAAAATCATGGGATTGTGACATTGAGGCAACAAAGAAGTATTATAGTGAAAAAATCAAAAAGGGAGCCAAATCTTTTGAAAAAGAAAGAGCAACTCCATATTACTATTGGTATTTATGGAGACGAGATGAAGAATACATAGCAATGAAAAAGAGTTTTAGTGAATTCAATGAAAGGTTTGAAAACTTCTCCTCTTTTATAAAATCCGATGCATGTCATTCTGCATGTTATGTCCATACTGCATGCCATGACGCCTGTCATTCTGCCTGCCATTCTGCGTGCCATTCTGCCTGTCATTCTGCCTGCCATTCTGCGTGTCATTCTGCATGTGTATCAGGAGGTGCTCATTGAGAAATCTTTTATGGATTGATGAATTTATCAGGTCAATTAAAAGATATATGTTCTTAAGGGAAGAAGATAATGTTATGATAATTATTCCAAATCAGGTTTACTCTTTGAATAAAACAGGATTTAAGATATTAAAATTTTTGCTTTCAGGTGGTAAAATAAATGAGATTGAGAAATTTGTTGACGATAAAAAGAAAAAGGAGTTATTTTATTTTTTCTGTGATCTGAGAGCAATTTTAACAGGTTGTTTAAAAGAAAACGAAAAAAGAGAGACAATAAACTATCTTGAATACAATGAAGATTTTTTCAGATACCCTGTTATATCAGAGTTTGCAGTGAATTATAGATGTAATCTAAATTGTAAATTCTGTTATGCAGGTTCTCAAAACAAAGACAAAGAGTTAAATACAAAGGATATAGAAAAGATTCTTGAAAAGATAAGGTATCAGGCAAAGGTTCCTTTTGTGAGTTTTACAGGGGGAGAACCCCTTTTAAGAAAAGATATATTTGAATTAATTTCTTTTGCACAAAAAATCGATTTGAAGACAAATTTAATAACAAATGGAACTTTAATAAATGAAAAAATTGCCCGAAAATTAAGGAACTCGGGATTAGAATCAGCCCAGGTAAGTCTTGAAGGTCCTGAGAGCATTCACGATACCCTTACAGGAGTAAAAGGCTCTTTTCAGAAAACAATTACGGGAATAAAAAATTTAAAAAGAGAGGGAATAAGGGTTCACACAAATACAACTCTAAATAAGGTAAATATACCCCATGTCTTTGAACTGATTGATATAATAAAATCAATCGGGCTTGATAAGTTTTCAATGAATCTTGTAATACCCTGTGGAAGTGCTGATAAAAACAAAGATATATGGGTAAAATACTCTGAAATAGGCAAAGTAATTAAAAAAGTAAAAAATTACTCAAATAATAAAGGACTGAAATTTATATGGTATTCTCCTCTACCCTTCTGTATTTTTAATCCTGTTAAACAAGGTCTTGGAGGTAAAGGATGTGCAGCACTCAAAGGACTCTTAAGCGTGGACCCCGAAGGCAATATCATTCCCTGTTCAAGTTTTTATGAACCTGTTGGAAATTTGCTCGAACAAGACTTTGAAAGTATCTGGTTCTCAAGTAAAGCTGAGTTTTACAGAAAAAGGAAATTTGCAGGCAGTGAATGCAAAAAATGCGAACTTTTTGAAAAATGCACCGGGGCATGCATTTTATATTTCAGAAAAATGGGTTATGAAGAAATCAAAAAAAGAATTTAAAAGTTTCTATATACTCCCTGACTTAAATCTTACTTTAAGAATAATTATAACATTTATTTTAATAATAATTGCGGTTTTCATGCAATTTTATTTTGACAGAACAATACCCGGATTTATAATTTTCTTTTTAGCCTCAATTTTTAATATTATCAGAAATGTTGGGTATGAGGCAAATCCTTCCCAAAGGAGAGAATGGAAAGAAGTTACAGCAGAAGAATACAGAAAATTTATAAAAAGAATGGAAAAATTTAAAAAATTACAGGGGGTTGGATTTGCAGGGAAATTCACGGTTATTTTTATTTCAATTTTCCTTTTCATCTTTTTCGGACCTTTAATAACAAAAATTTTCCTGTTAAATAAAAACTTAACCATCCTCATAATTGATTTTCTGGTTCTTTTTCTTCCAATATTTTTGTCAGGTAATAAGTTTTTAAAAATTGAAAGCGAAGATGATGCTTTTATAAAGGTAAAAAATCTTTCATATCTTATGAACTTTCCTGAATTAAAAACCAGAAAATACGATTTAATGCCCTATTTTGAAATCTCAGAAGTTGAAAATAAGGGTAAAATTCCTGTTGACGCAAAGGTCATGGTAAAAGCAAAGGATTCACCGCCAGAACTTCTCGGGATTCAATTTCAGGTGAGTATAAACAGGGTTCAGAGCAGAAAATATCCCTATTTTTATGGAGTAATAATAGCAAAAAAGAGTTTTAATCTATTTGAAAAAACAGGAAAATTAAAGAGCAGGGATAATATAAAGTTTGAATTATCAGAACAGGAAGATGTTGATGTAATAGTTATAAGGCAGAAAACAACAAAAAGGAGTGGTTATTATACAGATAAAAATGTAATAAAAAAAATAACTTTGATATCCCTTGAAACTTTTGAAAAAATAAGGAGGTGAAATTATAAATATTTTTATATTATTTCTCCTGTTTCAAATAAAAATCGGTCCTTATTTAAACTGGGATGATTCAACTTCCACGAGCATAAGAATCAACTGGAGAACAGAAAACACTGATTCAAGTATTCTTTTATATGGTGTAAACTCCTTAACAGATACATTGAAAGATACTACTTTAAAACAGATTCACTCATTTAAACTTACAGGACTCGCACCCAATCAAAAATACATCTATAAAATAGAAGGTACAGGATATTCATCTCCTGTTTACAATTTTTGCACCTCTCCTCAATCTGCGGACTCCATAACATTCGTAATTTTTGGTGATACAAGGTCAGATTCTATAGCGCACCAAATGGTTGTTGATTCAATAACGGGTAGAAATCCGAAATTTGTAATTCACACAGGTGACCTTGTAGCTGACGGGGGAAATATAAGTGAATGGCAAACCTTTTTTAATATAGAGAAAAATCTACTGCCAGTAACACCTTTTATGCCCTGTATCGGGAATCACGAATCTCCATTTGACCTTTATTTTGAATTTTTTTATTTACCTGAAAACGAAGAATATTATTCCTTTGAGTACGGAAACATGTTTTTTATTGTATTAAACACCGAAGATGTTTTATCCTATTATACACAGAGACTTTATCTTGAACAAAAACTGAATCAGGCAGCACAGGACAGCACAAAATGGATAATCGTTTATTTTCATCAGCCTCCTTACAGTGCAGGAGGACATGGTTCAAATTTACTGGTCAGAGAAGCATGGTGTGATATTCTTGAAACTTATCAGGTTCCTGTAGTATTCAACGGGCATAATCATTTTTATCAGAGAACAACTTCTATAAATGGTGTAACCTATATAATAACAGGTGGAGGAGTCGCCCCTCTTTATGAACCTGACTCCACAGAATGGATAGCATATTCTGAGAAATGCTATCATTTTTGCCTTTTAACTGTGACAGATGTAAAGTTGTGTGTAAAAGCCATAAGGACAATTGACGGAATGGCAATAGACTCTGTATGTTTTGAAAAACCATGGATTTATGTTAAGGAGAGCAGAATTAAATATGCCAAAAAAATAAAATCTCTTAAAACCCCAGGAATATATGATATAAGTGGAAGAGTTATTAGTAAAAACATTTCTTTTCTGCCAAACACAGGGATTTACTTTGTATCTGATAAAGATAAAAATATAAGAAAAATATTAATTTTAAAATAGCAAATGATTTGCAAGGCAAAGGATTAAAAGTTAGAGGCTGTAAATTAGAGAGAAAAATTGAATGAAGAAGCGCTTTGGATGGGGCATTAAAAAAAGCCAAAGGAGTGGGACACTTACATCTGATAATACAGGAATAATCTTCTTAATATTTTCAGGCAAGAATTGAACAGAAAAGCTATTATTTACATAAGGCAATCAAAATATTTAAAAAACTGGATACTCAACTTGATTTAGAAAAGATATATTTTTAATTACGGTCAGGTTCGTAAAAAAATGGGTAAAGCAGGAAAATATATGAATAAATCAAAAGAATTTTCAAAAAATTGTGGCAAAACCATGGGTTAAAAGAGTAGAAAATGAATTTGTAGAAGTTGTCAAATAAATTAAGAGTTCTTTATAATATTTAAACTTTAAATGTGCGCCGCTAGCTCAACAGGCAGAGCATCGGATTCTTAATCCGAGGGTTCCAGGTTCGATTCCTGGGCGGCGCAAAATTTTTATATGGAAGAAAACTTAATTTTGGTAATTTGCACTTTTCCTGACAGAGAGAGTTCTCTGAAAGTTTCTAAATTTTTAATAGAGAATAAACTTGCTGCTTGCGTCAATATATTTCCTTGTGAGTCGATTTTTTTCTGGGAAAATAAAATAAATGAAGAGAAGGAGTATATAGCATTCATAAAGACACGAAAAAAACTGTTTGAGACAGTGAAAAATGAAATTGGGAAAATGCATCCTTATAGCACTCCTGAGATAATTTCCTTTAAAATTGAAAATATAAATGAAAAATATTTTAAATGGGTTTTAAAAGAAACAAAAAAAACAAAGGAGGGTAATATATGAATAAAACAATAAAAGGAGGATTATTCCTCCTGATAGTAACAGGTCTGTATGCCCAGTTTCAGACTCCCTATACAGGTGATAGATTCCAGTCCTTCAGATTTCTCTCAACCTCAAACATACTGGAAGATGACCTTGACTATATCCTGAATCCCGCAACAATGACATGGGTGAAACAAAGATTGCTTTTTACATCTCTCTCTAATTTCGCAACCAATAACGATGCTCTTTTTGGAAATATCTCCTCCGGGTATTTCATGATAGGAACAAAACTGAATTTCCTGGGTAATCTAATGATTGCACCTCTATATGACAATTATATGTTGAAATCTCCTGAATTTAATGGAATAGATACTGGCTATACAGAAATAGAAACAATCACTCACATGGATGCTGATAGCAATGGAACATTTGAAACTCAGATCACAGAAAAGGAATCAAGGGAAGCATACAATGAATGGAACACTTCTGATATCTATATAGGTGCAGGAAAAGACATGGGAACATTCAAGGCAGGACTTTTCTTCCTCATGACAAGTTCAGGATTCAAAGAGATTGTAGCTGGTTCTCCTCAGGACATATATGGTAATTTTGAATACAGTTACGAAATCTATGACAATGAACAGGGACAGAGGCTGCAAACTGAAACATGGGATGGCACTCAGGATGCAAATTACGGAACAACAAAGAATATATTCGCCTTTTCCCTCTTATATGAGCCCTATGACTTGATGTTTCTCAATGTAATGGGCGGATTTGGAATTCTCTCTTTTGATAGCACATGGTCTGCAAATACAGATTACCGCCTTGATTGGGCACCTGATGACCCTGTAAATAACTATGAATCGTCTAATTACACCGATGAACTTGACCTTTCTAACTCAGGAACACTAATGTTTGCAAGACTCTATGGTAAGAGAAAATGGGAGTATGGTGGTGAGACCTACTTTTATCTTGACTGGAGAAGAGAAGGACTTTCTCAAAAAGATGGAACAAAGGATTCAAATGTGTACTATGAAAGAAGAACAAATCTTGGAGCCTTTGATGAAATCCTCATCTCAAATTCTCAAACTCACCAGGATATTACAAATGACGGCAACAACAATTCATGGCTCCTCGGTGTCAAACATGTAATTCCTGTATTTGAGAGAACTTTTCTGGGAATAGGATTTGCAATCAGAAATAGAACCGGTGATAGAAGTTTTGAAATAGATGAAACCTACACTTTTAATGAAACCTATGATGATGGAGACGGTGTTCCTGATGTGGATGACTATACACTTACTGCAACGAGTTCAAGAACCTATGAAGATTTAAATTCTTTTTATCAATGGGATATAATGGTTCCTGTGGGTTGCGAGATAGAACTCAGAAAAAACCTTTTCTTAAGGCTGGGAGCAAATTCCCTCATAAGAATGAGAGAAGACCAGAACACAATAAATCCCCTCTCATCCACTCCACTTGTTACGACAATTGTAAATGGTCTGGGCGATACAACAACCACCTATGATACACTTATTGTTGATGATGGTTCAACCACAATCAAAAAAACAAAAGAAACAATCACAAACTACTCTTTTGGTCTGGGCTGGAATGTGAACAAGAATATAACCCTTGATTTTATGGGATTTACAAATCTCGTAAATCTGACAAACTGGAGATTATCTCTTAAAATTAAATTTTAAAAGGGGGTGAAAGATGAAAAAAGCAGGACTTTTAATAGTTGTAATATTCCTTTTTACATGTTCAAGGAAGGATATACCTCTTTCTCTTGGCAAAGATATCGGGTCTGATGCAGGAAACAAAGAAAAATATGCTCCTTTTGTAACAGATGCTTTTGACTTTTCAGGAAATCATGTATTTGAGGACCTTGATAATGACCCATCCAATGGTTACCAGGATGTTATAAGAGTCGTATTCTCAGAAAGAATGAATTCTAACACAATAAACTCAACAAATATAAAGGTTCACAGAGTTGTAAATGGACAGATTCAGGGAGCAATTCCTGGAACAATCAATTACTATGATGATTTAAATATGGCAGAATTTGTTCCATCAGATGGATTTGAAAACGCGGATTCTGTTAATTATATGATTTTTGTCTCATCAGAAGTTACGGATATTCATGGTAACAAACTTGACCAGAACCAGAACGGAACATCTGAAGGTTCTCCTTTTGATGACTTTAATGACCCTGCTTTCAGGTGCCCTGCATCCAACAACACCCAGCCTGACTTTACTCCTCCTTTTCTTATGGGATATTCGCCTGCTTACGGTTCAAACGATGTGAGCACAACTCCTGATATAAGCGTGTCCATTTTTGGAACAGATGTTGATACATCCACAATTGAATCAGGTGACATAGAACTTAAAGAATACGAGACAGGACTTTCTACTTCCTGCAATCTTGACTCAGTTGTAATTACAGGGGTTGGAGCAACCGCATGGTTTTCTCCTCAAAACTCACTTGATTATGGAAAGGTATATCAGTTGACCATTAAAAACACTATACAGGATTCTGCAGGCAACTACACCGATATTGATGGGAATGGCACTCTTGAGATGGACGAAGATACTGTAATACACTTTGCAACTCAACTTTCTTCAGGAGACCCTGTTGAATTCCCAGAAGTCGCAAGTGCAGACCTTGACCCTGATTTAAAACTAATCCATGTAAGATTTACCAAAGAAATGAATACATCTGACTTTACCTTTACAAATATAAAAGCTTTCAAACAGAGAAATCCCTATCCTGCTGATTTTATTTCAGGAATAATAAGAGCGGATTCTGATAACAAAGGATTTACCTATTCCCTTACAGAATGGGATGGCACATACCCTGTTTACATCTTTATATCATATGCAGTAAAAGATGCTGATGGCTTTAAATTAGATGGAAATGAGGATGGTGTTGGAGGTATAAGAGAAAAGGACAACTACTGGCACGCTTTCTAAAATAAAAATTTAAAATTTTTTTCTTGAAAGGAGGTTAAAAATGATAAAGGTGGGTATAAATGGTTTTGGAAGAATTGGGAGACAGGTTCTAAAAGAAGGATTTAAAAGAAAAAATCTTGAATTTGTTGCTGTGAACGACCTGGCAAACCCTGAAACACTTCTTCACCTTTTTAAATATGACAGTGTATTCGGCAAATTTGACGGTGAATGTGAAATGAAAGACGGCAATTTCGTGATAAACGGAAAAGAGATAAAAGTATTCTCTGAAAAAGATCCCGGCAAATTACCATGGAAGGACCTGGGTGTTGACTATGTTGTTGAAGCAACAGGTGTTTTCAGGTCAAAGGAAAAAGCACAGCCTCACCTTGATGCAGGAGCAAAAAGGGTTGTTATAACAGCACCAGCAAAGGGAAGCATAGATTTAACAGTTGTCCTCGGAATAAATGAAAATCAGTATGACCCTTCAAAGCACTTCGTAATTTCAAATGCATCCTGCACAACAAACTGTTTTGCTTTTCTTGTAAAAATTCTTCATGAGAACTTCAAGATAAAGATGGGCGAAATGACAACAATCCATTCCTATACCAATGACCAGAGAATTCTGGATTTAATCCATAAAGATTTAAGAAGAGCAAGAGCTGCTGCAATGAATATTATCCCCACATCCACAGGTGCTGCAAAAGCAATAGAACTTGTTTATCCTGAATTAAAAGGGAAAATAAAAGCGGTTGCAATAAGGGTTCCAACGCCTGATGTCTCAATTGTTGATTTCTCTGCACTTGTTGAAAAAAGCACGAGCAAGAAAGAGGTAAATGCAGCATTTAAAAAGGCTTCAGAAGGAGAACTTGGAAAATATCTGGGTTATACCGAAGAACCTCTCGTATCATCAGATTTTATAGGGAATCCAAAGTCAGCAATATTTGATTCTACATTAACAGAGGTTGTTGAGGGAAACCTGGTAAAAGTTCTCGGATGGTATGACAATGAATGGGGATATTCTGTAAGGGTGGTTGACCTGCTTGAATTTATGGCAGATAAAGAATAATTACTGGTAATTTTGTTTAAATAACTCCTAGAGGAAAGATGAAAAGTGTAAAAGATATTGAAATAAAAGAAGGAGAAAAAATTTTCCTTAGAGTTGATTATAATGTCCCTTTAAAAGAAGGAAAAGTTGCAGATGATACAAGGATAAAAAGAACAATCCCGACCCTTGAATATCTCCTTGAGAAAAAGCCGATTTTAATCCTCTGCTCTCATCTTGGAAGACCAAAAGGAAAGGTTGTTCCCGAACTCTCTTTAAAACCAGTCGCAGAAAGGCTTTCTGAGATTCTGGGGAAACAGGTTAACTTTTCAGGAGAGATTATCGGAGAAAATGTTATAAATAGAATAAGTTCTTTAAAACCCGGTGATGTTCTTTTACTTGAAAACATAAGATTTCATCCCGGAGAAACAAAGGATGATGAGGAACTTGCAAAAAATTTGAAAAATCTTGCTGACACCTATGTGAATGATGCTTTTGGTGCATGCCACAGAAAACACGCAAGTGTTCATAGCCTTCCGAGATTTTTTGATAAAAAAGCTGCTGGATTTTTACTATTTGAAGAGATAAAAAACCTCAAAAAGGTGCGAGAAAATCCTGAAAGACCAGCAATTGCCATTCTGGGTGGTGCAAAAATTGAAGACAAAGCTGGAATAATAGAGGGTCTTCTTGAAATAATGGATAAAATCCTCGTAGGCGGTGGAATGATGTTCACCTTCTGGAAAGCCATGGGCAAGTCCACAGGGAAATCTCTTTTAACAGAAGATTTTATCCAGAAGGCAAAAGAACTTATTGAAACCGGAAAAATAATCGTTGCTGAAGATGCCCTATGTGCAGAAAGTCTTGAATCAAAAGACGCTAAAAATTTATCTAAAATCCCTGAAAATATGGCAGGTTATGACATAGGAGAAAATTCAATTGAAAGGTTTAAAAAGGAAATATTTTCTGCAAAAACCATCTTCTGGAACGGTCCAATGGGTGTTTTTGAAAATAATAATTTCAAAAAAGGAAGTATGGAAATTGCAAAATCCATTGCTGAAGCAACAGAAAAAGGTGCATTTTCGCTCGCAGGTGGAGGAGAAACTGTATCAGCTATAAAGCTTGCAGGAGTTAAAGAAAAATTTTCCTATATCTCAACAGGTGGAGGCGCCTCCTTAGAATTTATGGAAAAGGGAACTTTACCCGGAATTGAAGCCTTAACTTAGTTCATAAAGTTACACACATCATATTGTAACTTTGAGATAAAATAATACATCAAATATAAGTTATAGGACTCTGTCGCAGTTGATGCCCATTATCTCTTATACTTTCCCATTAACTCGCCTTTTGCGAGTATATGTCCTTCCATGGCTTTCAGAAGTTCCTCTTTTGTGGCACCGGGGTCAAGGTCAAGCGTTTTATCAATAGCGTATATCTTAAAGAAATACCTGTGAGTGCCACCAGGGGGACACGGACCACCATAACCAATCCTGCCCCAGCTGTTTTTGCCCTGTTTTGCACCATTTTCAAGGACATCGTTTGCAGGTATATTCTCCGGTAATTCACGAGTGTCAGCAGGCAGGTCATACAGAACCCAGTGAACCCATGTTCCCATTGGTGCATCAGGGTCATCGCATATAATCGCTATACCTTTTGCATTTTCAGGCACTCCCTCCCATTTCAGAGGTGGTGAAATATCGTCACCGTCACAGGTATACTTCACAGGTATCATACCCTCATGTTCAAAGGCAGGACTTGTTATTTTTATCTCCATTTTCATCTCCTCCTTTTTTACCTCTTTTTTCTCAGTCTTTTTTTCTCCTTGCTGACAGAAAAGAAAAAGAACCATTAAAGAAAGTATACCCTTTAAAAACATCTTTCCACCTCCCGCTTTATATGAATATTATAAAATCTTTATAATAAAAAATTCAATATGAATATGAGAGAACTTTTCCCTATAAAGAATAAATTTATCTATTTCAATTCTGCTTCTACAGGTCCTCTACCAAAACCTGCTTATAAAAAGATAAAAGAGATGGCAAGGTATACCTGTTTTGATGGAGAAATTGAATACTTTAATATTCTCAAGCCCGTGGTTGAGAGTTTGAGAAAGAATATTGCCTTTTTCTTTGGTTGCAAAAAAGATGAGATCGCTTTATGTAAAAATACATCTCACGGGATTTTGCTTTCTCTTCTGTCAATACCTTTTAGAAAAACAGATAATATAATTGTTCAGGAGGATGCGTTTCCTGCAATAAAGGTTCCAGCAATTTACTCAGGTCAGGAAATAAGATTCTGTGATTTCTCAAAAGACCCCTTAAAAAATTTAAAAAAGAAAATTAACAAAAATACAAAAGCAGTTATAATTGACTGGGTTCACTTTTATAAAGGGTATGTTCTGGATTTAAAAGAAATAGGAAATTTTTGTAAAGAAAGGGATATTTATTTGATTGTAGATGGAATTCAGGGAGCAGGTGTTATTCCACTAACCCTGAATAAAACTCCTGTAGATTTCTTTATGGCTCATTCGGCAAAATGGCTCTTAGGACCTCAGGGGATAGGTTTTATGTATATAAACCCAGATACTTTTAAAAAGATAAATAAAAAATATGCAGGCTGGATTTCCCTTGACTGGAGAGACTTTTCAGATTTTGAAGAATTTCCACCCTTGAGAAAAGGAACACAACTCTTTGAAGAAGGGACCTTTAACTCTCTCGGGGCTTTTGGCTGGAATGAAAGTATAAAAATATTTGTGAAAATGGGTAAAAGGGAAATTTATAAGAAAATAAGAAATTTAATACTTCATCTGAGAAATATCTTTAAAGAATTAAAATTTGAGATTTTACCTGAAGAAACTTCTTCAGTTTCAGGAATAATATCCTTTAAAACACCGGAGCCTGAAAAACTTTATAAAAAACTTTTAAAAAATGATGTTATTGTCTCTTTAAGGAACGGTTTTATAAGAGTGTCACCTCACTTTTTTAATGATAAAGAAGAGATAAAAAAATTTGAAAAAATTATTCGTGACTGATTCTCTCTATTTCATTCAATATACCTTTTTTAAACTTTAAAGTTATTTTTAGACTATCATAATCCCACTCCTCCACTCCTTTCTTTTTCCTTATTCTTGCAGGTTTTCCTATGGAAATATAAACCTCCTCCTGTGTCATTCCCTTTTCATATTTCCCTTCCATTATTTTCTTTAATTTCTCTTTTTCATAAATTTTTGAAAGCTCTTTAAAAACACTGTCTTTACCCAGAGTTAAAGTTAAATTTTTAAAAGCCCATCTTTTTTGCTCCAGAGGATAATCACCTTTCAGTATCACAATAAATCCCTTTTCTCTATTCTCCATTTCGTTTATAAGAGTCCTTACCTTTTCTCTTATCCTTTGCTCGGGGTCTTTAAGAAAGCTGTATAAAAGGGGTATTGAAACTTCCGGAGGCACTTCCTGAAGAATATGAACCACCCTTTCCCTTATAGAGAAATCAGGGTCATTCACAAAATCTTTAATAAGTTCAATAGACCTTTCAGAAAAGTTCTTTGTAATTGAGAGAATTGCTTCTTTCCTCACCATAGGATTTTCATCATTCAAAAGTTCTTTAAGGACTTTAAAGGAAAGAGTATCTTTAAAATAAGCAAGTGATTTTGCCAGGGATGTTCTTACAAGAGGATTTTTATCATCCTTTAACTTTATTATAACAGGTAGTAGATTTTTATCACCTGTTTTGCTTAAATAAGTTAAAGCCTTTGCGCGATTCAGAAAAGCAGGGTCTTCAAGGGATTTTATTAAATAGGGTTTTGCCTTTTCCGGATTTATTCTGTCAAGTGCTTCTATAACTGCTCCCCTTACCGCATCATTTTTATCCCCTAAAAGTGAGGCAACCTTTTCAAACCCCGAAGTATCCCTTATCTCGCCTACCGCAATGATACAGTTTCTTCTTAAAGTTGAAGACCCACTTTTAATACCCTCATAAAGATAAGGCAATAGTGCTTCATCTTTTATTTTTGAAAATGCAATTGCTATTTTCTGTTTTATAAAAATATCTGTTTCAGGATTCTTAAAGGCATCTATTAGATAAGGAAGTAGAGTATCCTTTGATTTTACCCAGATTGAAATAATTGAATCTGCTTTTTCTGGATTTTTCTTTAAAATTTTTGCCTCTTCCTGGAATTTGCTTTGAGATAAAATTAAAAACAGGATGAGGCTAAAACTTTTCAATTATTTCAACATTTGCACCTTTCAAGTCTTTAACATTCCATTTATACTTTGATGTATCTGTAACAATTACAATCAGGATGTTCTCCGGGTCAAGATACTTTTTCGCAGATTCAAGAATTTGTTCCTTAGAAAGTTTTTGAATTTTCTCAACATCTTTTTCCCAGAAAAATGGCTCAAGACCGTAAAGTTCCTGAGTTAAAAGATTGCTTGCAATCTGAGAATATGTTTCTGTGATTCTTGGAAGATAACCCTTGAAATAACCCTTTGTATCTTTAATTTCCTCATCCTTTATATCTTTTTTAATCTTATTTATCTCATCAAAAATAACCTTTATTGCATCATTTGTGTTCTCAATCTTGGTCTGAAGTCCAAATATGTAAGTTGAGGGGAAAGGGTCATTTATTCTAAAAAATGAATAAACCGAATAAGCATATCCCCTTTTGTTTCTGATTTCTTCAAAAAGTCTTGAAGCAAAACCTCCTCCACCGAGTATATAGTTCATCACCCTTGCAGAATTGAAGTCTTCTGATGCCCTTTTTGGTCCAAAATGCCCCATCTCTATGAAAGATTGATTAACCTTCATGTTAAAAATTTTGACATTTATTCCCTCAGGTTTTTCTGGCACAGGTATTTCAGGCAAATTTACAATTTCTTTTTCACCTTTTCCAAAATATTTTTCTCCTATTTCAATAAGTTTATTTTCTGGTAAAGAACCAACTATCACACAGATAGCATTTGAAGGCTTAAAATAATCTTTATAAAATTTCTTTATATCTTCCAGTTCTATGTTTCTAACTGTGTTTTCATCTCCTGCTGAAAGATGCCCCAATGGATGTTCATTATAAAGGTGTTTTGTAAAAATAACTTCTGAGACATAATCCGGGTCAGATTTGTTTGATATTATCTCATTTATCAATCTTTCTCTTTCTCTGTTGAATTCCTGTTCAGGAAACACAGGATTGTATATTATATCATACATAAGGCTCAGGGACTTATCAATATTTTCTTCAAGTGTGGTAATTGTAAAGGTAGAAAATATTCTTGAAACATCGTAAGAAAATCTTGTCCCAAGTATTGCAAACTCTTCCTGAATCTCTTCAGCACTTTTTGTTCTTGTTCTTTTTTCAAGCATACTTAAAGTGAGGTTCGCAAGGCCCTCTTTACCTTCAGGGTCATAAACCGAGCCTGCTTTAAAAGCATATACACAGGATACAACTGGTAGCTTCTCTTTCTGATAAACCAGAAGTGTAAGTCCATTCTTTAAAACTTTTCTCTGGTAACTCCCCAAATTTGAACCTATCAAAATTGCCATGATAATTATACTCCTTTTCATTTTACCTCCTGAATTCCTTTTTCATGCCTTCCATCATTTTTTTAAAATATTCTGCCTGATCCCTGGGAGGTATGGGTTCAAGATACAAAACCGTTCTGTTGTCTTCTTTAAAGTAATGGTTCGCCACCCTTTTTACATCATCATTACCGACCTTATTTATATCATCCAGCCATGTAAGAAGTTTTCTCCAGCCTCTTTCAATCTCAAAACTTCCTATAATGAAATTTTGATACATTGTGGACTGTTGATAATAAACAAAGGACGCTTTTGTCTGATTTTTGCCCTTCAGAAGCTCTTTGTCCGCAACCCCTTCCTGTTTTACTTTTTCAAGTTCTGAAATAATCTCTTTTTCAACTTCTTCAAAAGGACTTTGTAATTTCAAATCTGCCATAATCAGGAAAAGACCCGGGTCAACTCTTATATCTGCATAGGCAAAAATGTTTGTAACAAGCTCTTTCTCTCTTACAAGTTTTTTATAGAGTCTTGAACTTTTATCACCTCCAAGAACATAGGCAAGTATTGAAATGGGAATTTCGTCAGGATGACCTGCTTCAGGAATATGATAGGCTATGGCAATCTTTTTTGAGAATCCTTCTTTTTTAACCACCGCTCTCCTCTCTCCAAGCTGAGGAGGCTCTTTGGTATTTACCCCGGGTATCTCTTTTGCAGGAGGAATTTTCTCAAAATATTTTCTCACAAGTTCAAGAGCCTCTTTATCTTTAACATCACCAACAATAACCATAACAGTGTTATTTGGAGAATAGTAGGTTTTATAATGCTTCTTGACATCCTCAAGGGTGATATTTTCAATATC
This sequence comes from Candidatus Hydrothermus pacificus, assembly GCA_002011615.1. GTDB lineage: Bacteria > Hydrothermota > Hydrothermia > Hydrothermales > Hydrothermaceae > Hydrothermus > Hydrothermus pacificus. The sequence continues at coordinate 67,329 of MTOH01000011.1, forward strand.
ACTCATCCATCCAATCACAGGGTTTTTATAAGGATGAGCTCTGTAAGCAAGAGCATAGAGTTCTTCCCAGAAAACACCCTCAGGAATATTTTCTGTTCTCCATCTCCTCTCTTCCATAACGACATTTTTTTCTGACTCAAACTCTCTAAAAACCAGATTCTGAAGCCTGTCAGATTCAAGTTCCAGTATTTTTCCCAGGTTCTCTGCAGGAAAAACCTCATAGTATGCAGTCATGTCATTTCCTGTAAATGCATTATCGGTTCCACCCATCCTCTGAATTATTTTTGAAAATTCTTCAGAACCTATTTTCTCTGTTCCTTTAAACATCATGTGTTCAAGAAGATGAGATATACCTGTTTTTCCTGTAACCTCATTTCTCGAGCCCACTCTAAACCAGAGCCCAAGCGAAATTATAGGCGAGGAGTGGTCTTCCAGAATCAACACTTTCATCCCATTTTTAAGCGTATGCTCTTTTATGTTATAAAAAGCAGATTTATTCAACAAAAGCACAGGAAATATTAGAAAAGTACCAAACAGAAAATCCTTCATTATGTAAATCCTCCTTTTTTATTTTAAAAACGATATAAAGAAGCGGAAAGTTTCATTTAAAATATTTTTTACACTTGGGACAGAAATGAAAAACTTTTTTATTCTTTTTTATTCTCGAAGTTATTTCAAAACCACATTCGGCACACTTTCTTTTTACCGGCTCTACAGGCATAGTAAATTTACATTCAGGGTAATTCGAACATCCATAGAAAAAGCCGCTTCTACTTTTTCTTTTAACAAGATATCCCTTTTTACATTCAGGACACTTAAACTCTCCATAATTCTCCTTATATTTACATTCAGGATAACCCGAGCACGAGATGAATTTACCATATTTACTCCACTTGAACACGAGTTCTTTTCCACAAACAGGGCATTTCCTTCCAACCTTTTCCTGAACTTCTTCTTTCATCTCTGAAATTTCCTCCTTGAATTTTTTAATTTCTCTGTCAAATTTATTATAAAACTCTCTTAAAAATTCTTTCCACTCTTTTTTACCCTCTTCTATTTCATCAAGTTCTTCTTCCATTCTTGCAGTAAACTTGTAATCAAATATCTCATTAAATCCCTGAACAAGAATCTCAACAATCTTAACACCCAGTTCTGTCGGAACAAGACTTTTCTTTTCTTTTTTTATGTATTCCCGTTCAAAAAGTATTTTTATTGTGGGTGCATAAGTACTGGGTCTACCTATACCCAGCTCTTCCAGTTTTTTAATCAAACTTGCCTCAGTATATCTTGAGGGAGGCTCTGTTTCCTTTTCTAAAAGATTTATCTCTTTTATACTGACCTTTTCCCCTTTTTCAAGTTCCGGGATTTTAATATCTCTGGGTTTCTCTTCAAGTATCTTATAAAAACCATCAAAGATTATTTCCTGTCCCTTTGACTCAAAATTATACTCCCCGCATAGAATTTCAACTTTTTTTCTTAATACTTTTGCTTTTTCACTCTGGGATGCAACTGCTCTTCTGTAAATTAAGTCATAAACTTTATATTCATCTTCTGACAGACAATCCTTTACACTCTCTGGAGCGATGTTCAGTTTAACAGGCCTTATTGCCTCATGAGCTCCCTGAACGAACTTTGACTTTTTCTCAAAAACATTTGGTTTCTCTGGAATATAATCTTCTCCAAATTTATCTTTTAAAAATTTTCTTGCATCTTTTAAAAAATCTTCACTCAATCGCAACGAATCAGTTCTCATATAAGTTATCAAACCTGTTGCTGTTCCATCGATTTCTTTACCCTCATAGAGGCTTTGGGCTATCTGCATGGTTTTATTTGCAGAAAAGCCGAACTTTCTGGAACATTCCTGCTGAAGAGTGCTGGTTTTTAAAGGTGGTAATACATTTACCTTTTCCTTCCTTTCTCTGATATCCTGCACAATCCCATTGCCTGCTTTTTTAATTTCTTCTAAAATACTTTCAGCTTCTTTTTTATCTTTTATCTTTTTCTTTGTTTTTAATTTACCCTTGAATTCATCTCCATCCTTTTCAAAAAGGCATTCTATTTCATAATACTTTTCAGGTACAAATTTTTCTCTTGCCTTTTCTTTTTCTACAATCAGTCTCAAGGCAACAGTCTGCACTCTTCCAGCAGAAAGCCCTTTCTTTATCACTCTCCAGAGTAAAGGACTTGTTGAATATCCAACAATTCTATCAAGAATTCTTCTTGCAAACTGAGAATTCACCTTGTTCATGTCTATATCTACTGGATTATCCAGAGCTTCTTTTACCTTCTCTTTTGATATTTCATAAAAAAGCACCCTTTTGCTATCACTCCTTTTTATAGCCTTTGATATGTGATAGGCAATTGCCTCTCCTTCTCTATCAGGGTCAGAGCCCAGAAAAATCATGTCTGCATCTTCTGCCTGCCTTCTCAAGAGATCAACTATTTTCTTCTTTCCTTTTATAACCTGAAAGTAAGGTTTGAAATCCTTATTTATGCTTACTCCAAATTTCTTTTCCGGTAAATCAATAATGTGTCCTTTTGATGCCAGAACTTTAAACCCTTTTCCAAGAATTTTACTTAGAGTTTTTGCCTTTGTGGGTGATTCAACAATTAAAATTTTTTTCATTTCTAAAAGTATAAATCAAAAGGGAAAGAAAGTTCAAAAGTAAAAGGAAAACCGACGAGAGTAAAATTGCTGATTTAATCCCAAAAAATTTACCTGTGAAACCGTTAAAAAAGGCAAAAACAAGAAAAAAAGAATTCACGAAGAATTCTCTGAATGAAAAAATTCTTCCTCTGTAATACATATCCACTTCTTCATGGATTATGGTATCCTGTGAAATCATGACTGGTGCAAGAAAAAACCCGCCAAAAAAGGAAATTGTGAGCAGAAGTATAAAATTTTTTATAAAGGGGAATACAATTAAAATAATGGCAAGGGCAATAAAGCTGTAAGATATGACTCTTACTTTATTTAAATTTTTACCAAAATTTCCGAGAAAAAAGGCGGATAGCATCATACCAGACGCACTGAATGCACCTGAAATTCCTACACCTTTTGTTCCAAATTCAAGAATTTGCTGGATGAATATAGAAATTAAAACATATATTACAGAACCTGTAAAGACAAGAGAGGCAACTGAAAAATAAACGAACAGAACATTTTTATTTTCCTTTGCAATTTTAAGTGCTGACTTTAAATCTTTTAAAAAATTTTTCTCTTCACTTCTTTTCGGGACACTTTTAAATTTTAAAAAATATAAGATAAAAGCTGATAATAAAAATAAAAATGCATTTATGAAAAGAACAGCATCATACCCCCTTAAATTTAATTTTTTCCAGAACGCGAGTTCCACAAAAATTCCCCCTGAAACCATTGCAAGAAGAGTTGAAACTCTCACTATAAAATTGTTCACCGAGTTTGCAGGTAAAATTTCTTCTTTATTTTTTAAAAATTCTGGTATAGAAGAAATTTTTGCCATGTTCGAAAAAAGAGAAACTGTGAACAGAAAGAAAATAAATATATATATAATCGGGAGGGAGTTAATCTTGATTGACACAATAACTATTAAGAGAATAAAAAAACCCCTTGCAGCTTCTGAAAAAATCATTATTTTCTTTCGCTCAAACCTATCAATCAAAATGCCTGAAAAGGGTGCAAAAATTATAACAGGTAAAGTTATGGAAGCACCCAGAAATGAAAATGCAATAGTAGAGCCAGGAGCAAAATATTTTAAAAGAGCAATAAACGCAAAATGGTTTATCTTATCTCCTATCTGGGAAGATATCTGACTTATAGAAAATATTGAAAAATCTCTGTTTCGGAAAACCCTGAAAAAATCAGGAATCTGCATTAAATTTCTTTCACTTTTTTAAGCTTTTCAATATAATATTTTTCAATTGCTTCTGAAATTTTATCCCAGGAATATTTTTCCAGAACCTTTTCCCTTCCATTTTTACCTATTCTTTTTCTCAATCTTTCATCCTCTATTAAAATCCTCAATTTTTCTGTAAGGTCTTTTTCATTTTCAGGTTCGAAAAGTAGAGAATCTTTTTCATCGCTTGCCACATAAGAATAGCCCTGTATTCTGGATGCAACAACAGGTTTACCACTTGAAAAGGCTTCAAGAAGAATTATACCAAAAGATTCATAGCCTATTGCAGGTGAACAAAAAATATCACAGGAAGCATAATATCTCGGTAAATCTTCTCTTTTTACTTCTCCTTCAAAACATATTCTATCCTTTAAGTTCTTTGAAACCTGAGAGTGATATAATTTTAGGAGTGGACCTTTCCCTACCACTATAAGCCTGAGGTTTTTATAATCTTTATTTAAAATCTCAAAAGCCTTTAAAAGATATTTCAATCCTTTTCTTGGTTCTATTCTTCCAACAAAAAGTATATTTATTTTATCATCTTTGAATCTTTCAAAAGGTTTCACCTCTGGAGAAAACATATTTACATCTACACCATTTGGTATGATTCTGTAATCTCCGGGGAAATACTTTTCCATTGATTCTCTTGCTGCTGGTGATACTGCAATGTGTCCGTGTATTTTGTTAAAATATTTTTTTAAATAACCGCCAAAAATCTTGTATCCTGTGCTTTCCCCGTGAGCTGCGTGAAATGTGGCAAAATTTAAAGAACTTGAGTGTTTCAAAACCATAAGTGGTATAACAGGTGCAACAGGGCCATGGGTGTGAATTATATCAAAATTCTCTGATTCAAGAAACTCTCTAACTCTTTTAGAAATTCTGGGCGAAACTGTTAAAGAGGATATGGATTTATTTGCTATCCATGGAATCATTCTTCCAACCCTCACTACCCAATCAGCGTCTTTATAATCAGGATAATCTTTTTTGCTGTAACCACCTGTCAACACCTTAACTTCATGTCCCCTTTTCTTTAAAGATATTGTCAAATTATAAATATGTTCACTTATACCACCAATTTTGGGGAAGTATATGTCTGAAGCCATCAGGATTTTAAACTTCATTTACTATTACTTTGTTCTTCTGTATTCTTTTAATCCTTCTATCACTATTTCCACTGCCTCCTTCATCTTCTCCTCTTCATAGACAAAACTTATTCTTATCTCATTTTTACCCTTTCCCTTTGTTGAATAAAAACCATCTCCCGGAGCAACCATTGATGTCCTACCATTTTTGCTAAATTCTTTTAAAAGGAAAATTGCAAAATCTTCTGCATTTTCAACGGGCAATTTTAACATTGTGTAAAAAGCACCTTCAGGCCTGAAGTAAACTACATCCTCTGAATTGTTCTCCAGAATCTCCATTGAAATATCTATTCTTTTCTTAAATTTTACCTTGCACATCTGTATGAATTCGCTTTCTTTTTCAATCACCTCTGCACAGGCATATTGTTCTACTTCAGGACAGGAAAGTCTTCCCTGAGCAAGCTTTAAAACATTTGCCATAAGTTCCCTGTTCTTTGAAACTATACATCCAACCCTTGCTCCACATAAAGAATATCTTTTGGAGACAGAATCTATGAGAATACACCTGTCTTTTATCTCTTCAAGTTCCATAACTCCCTTGTGCTTTACATCTCCATAAACAAATTCTCTGTAAACTTCGTCCGCAATCAAAAATAAATTATATTCTTTAACAAGTTTCACAAAGGCTTCAAGCTCCTCCTCAGTATAAACCTTTCCGGTAGGGTTGTTTGGTGAAGCATAAAGAATTGCCTTTGTTCTTGAAGTTATGTATTTTTTTATCTCCTCATAAGGAGGTATTGCAAATTTTTCCTCTATTTTTGTTGGAACAGGAACAAGTTTGCAACCCGCGAGTCTTGCAAAGAGGTTGTAGTTTGTATAAAAGGGTTCAAAAACTATTACCTCCTCGTTAGCATCAGCCACAGCATAAAAGGCAAATATAAGCGCTTCAGAGCCTCCAAGTGTAATTATTACATCATCTGGCTCAATGCCGTAGTGGAATTGGTTGAAATAGTTTGCAAAGGCTTTTCTTATCTTTTCGGCTCCCTGTGAGGGCGCATAAGTTATCACCTCTTTATTAAAATTCTTGAGGGCTTCAAAGAAACTGGACGGTGATGATATATCAGGCTGACCGATGTTTATATGATAAACTTCTTTTCCTTTCTTTTTTGCCTCATCAGCGTAAGGATAAAGTTTTCTTATAGGAGAATATGAAGCCTCCTGTATTCTTTTTGATAAATTCATAAAAACCTCCTTCTAAAATTGTTTAAAATTTTACAATTAAAAAGCCTTCCAAGTCAATCTTTTAGGTTATTTCATTAAAAACCCAACTGAAATAAAAAATCAAATTTTTATATGAGCCTTCAGAAAGTATGAAAAGTATTTATTCTTTTTACTTTACTATCTCCTGTCTTAAACTTCCACTTCAAAAAAGCAATGTCAGTTTCTCTATTTTATTTATCTTATAACTACCTTTATAGATTTATTCAATCTTCTGTTTTCGGGTTTTAAAAAGTAGATACCACTTGAGAGACCTTTAACATCAAGATTTGCGTTTTTAGAGCCCTTATTTATCAAATAAACCTTTACCTTTTGTCCGATAGAATTGTAAAGAGAAATTTTTAAATCTTCTCTTAAAGGTTTTCCAAAAACTAATTTGATTTCTTTTGAAACCAGATTTTTAAACAACCTAATATCTGAAACCATTTTTATACCACCTTTTTCTTCAACATCTGAACCATAAAACTCGTAAATCTGCAGACCAGTACTACCATTTACGACATAAGCATAAGAGCCTGAAACATATACACCACGAGCCTTAGCAGGGGTATCATAATACCCAGCCTCTGAAGGATTTGTTGGGTCCGATACATCTATTATACGAAGACCAGCAGTATCATCTGCCACATAAGCATAGGAACCTGAAACATATACACCATAAGCAGAACCAGGAGTAAAGTAATAACCCAGTTTTAATGGATTTACTTCATCTGATACATCCCATATTTCAAGAACACTATGCTTTACTGCAATATAAAGCCTTTGAGTAGAAGGCTCATAAAAAAGTCCCCCTACTATATCTCTTGTATGAATCTTCTCTGAAACCTTTATCGGATTTTGTGGATTTGAAACATCAATAATATAAACTCCTCCACCTGAACCACAGAAAACAAGATTTCTCACAGCATCAAAACTTACTGCATGAGAATATCCAAAGGGCCAATTACCAATAAATCTTGTATTCAAGGAATCAAAATCAGCCATCACTTTGGAATTTTCCATATACTTAAAAGGGTCAACCCTTGCATATAAAAGGGACGCCACCACCAACCAGATAACTTTACTTAACATTTTCCCTCTTTTTTAATGATAATTTTTGTTATTATAAAGTATTTTTAAGAAAAAGTCAAATAAATGTAAATGTATGATGCCATAACATATTGGGTTTGAATTTATTTTTAATCCTGAATATGTTTCTTTAGCGCCAGAGGAAATAAGGTAATTTGTAAGTTTTCAATCTTTTCTTTCCCCGAATAAAGTCCTCCCTATCCTTATCATATTTGCGCCTTCTAAAATTGCATATTCAAAATCCTCGCTCATTCCCATTGAAAGGTAAGTTAAATTTATGTTGTATTTATGTTCAATTTCCTCTTTTAAATTTCTTAAAAGTGCAAAAGCCTTTCTGGTTTTTACCTCTTCAACAGGATAGGGTCCAAGTGTAAAAAGCCCTTGAATGGACAGATTTTTTAGAGAAAGAAGTTTTTCAAAGTTTCCGAGTAAATCTTCAGGGGCAAATCCATGTTTTGTTTCTTCAAAAGAGGTATTAACCTCAATCAGAACTGGAAAGGGCTTTTCAGTTCTCTTATTTATCTCCCCGGCAAGTTTGAGTGAGTCAACTGATTGAATCATTTTAAAAAGTTTTAAAGCCTTTTTAACCTTGTTTCTCTGCAAAGCCCCTATCATATGCCACTCACATTCTCTTCTAACCTGCGAGATTTTTCCTTCTGTCTCCTGAACACGATTTTCTCCTATAATCCTCACTCCCAGATCAACCGCCATTTCTATCTTATAAGAAGGAACACTCTTTGTCGCCGCCACTACTATTATTTCTTCTTTTTTTCTTCCTGAAAGAGAACAGGATTTATCTATTTTTTCAAGAAGATTCTGGTAATTTTTCTTTAATCTTTCCCATTCTCTTGAGTTCATTGTAAACTTCCCCGGGGTTATCACACATAAGAAAGACTCCCCGGAAAGGGTCCAACCAAGTCTTTTTTTCAAAAGGAGAAAGGAAAATGCCGTTTTTATCAAGTTCTATTCTTTTAACCCATTCCCAGTCTTTTTTTATCTCATAAAAGGGTCTTCTAACCAGTATATTCCTATCGGTTATTTCGTATTTTGTCTTTGTGAAAAAATTGGCATTTGAACCGAGAAGAACCAGAAGGGCAAGAATTCCGAAGAAAGGTCCAAATGAAATGCCAAAAAGTAAACTAATAAAAATTACAAAAATCAGGAAAAATGTAAATTTCTTAGGATTTTTTTTTGCGGGAAGCACCTCCCATTTCATAAAAGTTTACAAATCAAAGGGAGAAACATATTCCCCTTTTTCCTCTCTTGTCTTTAAAAGTCTTTGCTTTTGCTCTTCAAGGATTTTGAAAACTATATCAGGTGTATCAGAGATTTCTTTATAAATTTTTGTAATTCTTTCAATTTTTTCGAGATGCTCTGGAATTCTCAAGGTGAACTGCTTTACATATTCTTCTTCAGAATAATCTCTATCAAAAACCTCTTTAAACAATCTTTTTAAATCTTCATATCTTGGAATATATCCTGTTGGTGTTTTTATCGCATCTGCTTCACCATGTATCCTCAGGTCCATCCACTTATACCATATCCTTTTATCCACCTTCTTATTCAGGAAATTGCCATCTTTATCTTTCAAGAAGTAATTAACCGAGAAAATCTTTGGAAGCTTTTCAAGGTCTCTGGCAAAATCAAGATACATCTGTATGTATTTCCCTATGGTAACAGACAAAAAGTCAAGGTTTGACATAAGATTGAACTTCCTCACCCCGACCGCTCCAAGTGTTGCAGCAGTTGTCTCAGATTCCAATGAAGCACCTTTTGTTATAACTCCATGAACCCAGTCAAGAGCCTCTTCAACAGGAACCCATGTATCTGAATCCCTTCCACCGTAGACAATGCCTCCAATCTCCACTCCCCGGGGGTCTTCAAGCCCGGGATCAAGATTTTCGAACATATCAAGGCTTATTGTAAACCTTGCATTCGGATGAGACGGAGGAATTTCATTTCCCTTTTCATCTTTTTTCCCCTTATACCATTCACCCGAGTGATTTATTCCCTTTTCAGGTTCAGGAGCATCCTTGCCTATCCAGTAAACTTCTTTGTCCTCTGTAACAAGAACATTTGAAAATATAACATCCCCGGGAGAATGAAGTGCTTTAAAAATTATCGGGTCGTCTTTAGAATTAATTCCCTGAATTATTCCGAACATCCCCTTTTCCGCATTTACAGCATAAACCTTTCCGTTTTTCTTGTGCAGGTAGGCTATATCATCCCCTATCAGTCTTTCTCCGGACATCATGGCAGTGGATGTTTTTCCACAAAGAGAAGGAAACGCACCTGTAATATAGGTTACTCTTCCACCAAGCCCATTTATTCCCACAATAAGCATATGTTCTGCAAGCCATCCTTCTTTTGATGCCTTGTGAATTGCAAGCCTTAAAGACAGTTTTTTAAGACCTATGGAATTACCACCGTACTGGGTATTTATGCTATAAACTATTCTGTCCAGAAGGTCTATATAGACCCTTCTTTTGCCTATGTTTTTTGAAGTCATTCTTTCATCAAGTTCTCCTGCTGAATGGACAAATCTAAAAAATTCTGCGTCGGGTCCTCTTCTCAAAAACTCTTCATAACCCTGTCTGTAAAGGATGTTTTCTGAATGGGCAACATAGGCAGAATCAGCAATCTGAACAGTAGGAATAGAAAATTCAGAACCCACAGGTCCGAGAACATAGAAACATACATAGACATCCTTACCCTTCATTATGTCTTTCATCAGTTCGTGGATTTCTTCCAATCCCTTATCCTTCTCCATCCAGTTTATGTATTTCCCATAGTCAACACCAGGAGGAAGTAAAAACTTGGTTCTTTCTTTATCCCTTGCCTGGTCATAGTATCCATCAAAATGGATGGTATGCTCCTCTATCTTCAATCTCATCTCCTCTTTTGTCTCAATTGATTTTTCTTTTATATACTTTAAATCTTCAGGCGTTCCTGCACTCACAAAAATTTTGTCAGGATTGCAAAGGGTGAGATACTTCTCCACAAATTTGTGGAGTTCTGGATTGTTGATTTTCATGAGTTTATTGAAACTATCCTCTATAAATTTTTCTTTTAAGTTGTTCATTAAGACACCTCCTTTCTTTTTCAAAAAAGAGGTTTAATTATACTGGAATGATTTTTCTAAAAACAATTATCTCCTTTGACAGAGGTTATTCAAAAAACTTAAAATTCTTTACTTAAATGAAAGGGATTAAAAAACTTGTATTTTTCTGGTTTGCTCAGTTTATCTCTGCAATAGGAGACAACTTTTTCTTTGCATCATCTCTATTTCTGATTTTAATAATTGAAAAAGAAAAAAGCAGCCTTAAAACAGGATTTGTTTCCTTTTCAGAAACCCTCCCCTATCTTTTGTTTGGAATAATAGCAGGAACCGTGATTGACAGGATGAGAAAGAAAAATGTTCTTTTATTTTCAGATATTGCAAGAGCAATTCTTTTGTTTTCAACTCCTCTTTTATATAGATTCGGACACTTAAATTTTTTGAGCGTTGCACTCATTGCCTTTTTACTTTCAACATTTTCAAGTTTTTTCAATCCCGCAAGAGATGCTGCAATTCCTCTAATTGCAGAGGGAAAAACCCTTTTAAGGGTGAATGCTTTTGTCCAGAGTTCTTTTCAGATAGCCTCTGTTCTCGGAACATTTCTTGCAGGTTTAATCTTACATTTTTTAAAGGGTGAGGCAGTTTTCAAGATTATAATCCTTTTCTTACTTGATGGATTAACATTCATATTATCCTTTTTTTTAATTCTGCCAATAGAAATTAAAGAAAAAAAAGAAGTCAAAATTCCCTTTTTAAAGGATTTGAAAGAAGGACTTATATTAATTTTCAAAGACCCTTTATTAAAAGGACTTTTAATCTTGACAGCCCTTGACAACTTTTTTATAATGGGTCCTGCTATTGTAGGGGCAAATCTTCTGATAAAAAACTTCTTTAATCTCTCTGTGAAACATCTTGCATGGTTTGAAAGTTCCTTATCCTTGGGATGGCTTTTAGGAACAATTTTCATAGCAAAATACGGAATAAAATTTTCAAAAGGCAAACTCTTAATCTTCGGAATATTTATGGACGGTCTCACGTATGTTCCCTTTATATTTTTAAAGGGGTATATCTCTGCCTTAACAATGATTTTTATCCACGGAATTTTCATAGCCTTTATAACGGTTCCAAGAACAACACTTATTCAGGAATATGTAAACAAAAATCTCACCGCAAGAGTATTTGCACTCGTTCAACTGACCGTTGTAGGATTCATGGCTCTTTCTTCTTTCACAACCGGTGCACTCGGAGAAATCTTTACCCCTCCCCTGCTCTTTTTCCTGGGTGGAACAGGAGGAACATTATCAGGTATATTTGCATTTTTGTTTTTCAAAAGGTTGTGGAAGTATAATTAAAAACTATGAAAGAGATAATAGAAAAATTAAAAAAGAGGAAGATAAATCTTGCATGGAAGCCTACTCCTGTTGAACTCTTAGAAAATTTCCCTCACCCTGCTAAAATATACATAAAAAGGGATGATTATACAGGTCTTATATCATCCGGAAACAAGATAAGGAAACTTGAATACTGTCTTTACGATGCAAAGGAAAAAGGATGTGATACTCTTATAACCTGCGGTGGAATACAATCCAACCATTGCAGGGTAACCGTATATGCAGGTAGAAAAACGGGTTTTGATGTTTACCTTGTTTTAAGAGGCACTCCTCCAGAAATTACTCAGGGAAATTTTTTACTTGACAAACTGATGTCAGCAAAGATAAAGTATGTCACATACGAAGAATATAAGGAAAGAATAAATGAAATAATGGAAGAACTTGCAGAAGAATTGAAAAAACAGGATAAAAAACCGTATATAATTCCTGAAGGTGCTTCAAATGAGGTCGGGTGTCTGGGCTATATTGAATGTATGGAAGAGATGAAAGAATTTGTTGAGAAAGAGAATATAGAGGCGATCTATCTTGCTGTTGGCTCCGGCGGAACATATGCAGGCCTTCTGCTGGGTAAAAAACTTTTAAATGCGAATGTAAAAATCATTGGTGTAATTGTTTGTGATTCAATAAAGTTTTTTAAAGGTAAAATAGAGGATATATGCCATAAAGCAATTTTTCAATATGAACTCCCTTTAAGTGTCAGTTCAGAAGATGTTGAACTAATAGAAGGCTATATAGGAGCAGGATATGCAATTCCTTATGAGGAAGAAATTGAAACAATTAAAGAGATGGCAAAATATGGCATAATTCTTGACCCTGTTTACACGGGTAAAGCCTTTTATGGAATGTTAAAGGAGTCAAAAGAATTTAAAAAGATTTTATTTCTACATACAGGCGGGATTTTCAGTGTTTTCGCTTATAGCAGGGAAATTATACAATAACTTGATATTTTTCTGAAAATTGTTTATAATTAATTACAGATTTAAAGGGGGTGCACAATGTTATGGGCATTTTTATTCATTGTAAACTTTGGAGTAAAAAGCGCAGAAGGACAGATATCTTTTAAAATTCAGAATGCATATACGGGTAAAAAAGTTGTATCAACGATAAAAATTTTAAAAGATAATAATCTTTTAACAGAAGCCAGATCCAGTGAAAAAAGGGAGTTTATGCTACCCGAGGGAAAGTATGATTTTTATTTTAATGCAGAAGGTTATTCTCCTCTTAAAACTTATTTTTACATAACTAAAAATAAAAAAATTAATGTCACCGTATATCTGAGTCCCTTAGACAAAAAAAGTCTGTTTCTTCCGGAAAGAGAAGGTCTTACAGGTATAAGGGGGTATGTAACCAATACAGAAGGAAAACCTCTGGAAAGAGTGGAAGTTACCCTCAAAGGTAAAAACTTAAAAACTTTGACTGACAATAAAGGCATCTTTGAGTTCTGGTTTCAAATTCCTGAAAGGGAATACGAATCTCCTGAGGACATTCCAAAGGACACTCTGATTTTGGACTTAAAAGGTTATAAAACTGTTAAAAGGGAAATAATACTCATACCTGAAAATGCAATATTTAAAATAAAAATGGAAAAGGGTAAGGGAGAAAAATTTGTTCCTGAAATAAGGGGTAAAGGTACAGGAGGTGAAGAAACGCCCTCTCCTGAAGAAAAAAGAGGAGAAATAGATGAAAACATCTTAAGAACTCCCCTTGACCCCCCATCTTCAATAAGAGTTGGAAAACCCTGTGATTGCACCGACTGTTATGATGTTGTTGTTATGGATTTAGAACATTATGTTGCAAGCGGTCTTGATGATGAATGGATTGCTTCATGGGCACAGCATTCTTTAAGGTCAGGAGCAATTCCCTACAGAAGCTATGGAACATGGTATGTTTTTCATCCCCTGCATCAGAATTACGATATATGTGATAATGCCTGCTGTCAGGTATGGGATGGAGATGATATCTATCAGAGCTGTATAACTGCAGCCCATATAACAAATGGAATCCTGCTTGAAAGAAACGGCACTTATGCAAGGTCAGAGTATTCTGCTGAAAATAACGATTGTGGTTGTGGTGATGGCTATGCAGGCACAGGAACCACATGGCCATGTATCTACGACCCCTTATGCGCAGGACACGCGTGTTACGGGCACGGAAGGGGCATGTGTCAGTGGGGAACTTCAAGATGGGCAAACAGCGGAGAATACTGGAAGTGGATTACAGAACATTATTATGAGCCAGGAAATATGTTCATCGCAACACCAATTATAATAACTTCTTCAAATCCCTCACCTGGCACGGTTGCACCAGGAGATACATTCATAATCTATTATGACGTGAATTCCTATTGTGAAGAAAATCATGAGAATATTCTACTCGGTGCCTCAATTTACGATTCAAGTGTAGGTTTTATAAGCGACCCTCCAAATGATTCTCTTGTAACAATAATACCGGGAACCCAGACAGTTTCAAGAATTTTTGTTCTTCCTTCAAACACCCCTTCTGGAACATACGACCTTTATACTGCACTATGGCTCGATGTGGATGAGGATGCAGGTATTAACAGCAATGACCTTGACCTGTATCTTTTTATTTCCCATGACGCTCTTATTGTTCAACCTACAGGTGTTTCAGAGGAAAAACTTCCACCGAATTTTGAGCTGGTTTCTCAGAATGCAAAAAAATTTGGCTGGCTAAAAATATCTCCAAATCTGGTTTATCAGAAAGTAAATTTAAAATTCAGCACACCAGAAGGTTCAAGGATAAGTTTTGAAATAATTGATGTTACGGGTAAAAAAGTTAAAAAAATTTTTAAAAGATACCTTAAAAGGGGAATTTACAATTATTCTTTAAATACACAATTTCTGAAAGCGGGAATTTATTTTCTTATTCTTGAAAATGATAAAAAAAATCAGAGTGTCCAGAAGATAGAAATCATCAGATAATTTTTTATCCAATTAAAAAAACTAAAATATCAGCAAGATTAATTCCTGTATATCCTGTTTCAAGAGCAAGTCTATATTTTTTTAGAAAACTTGCTGAATCATAATTTTTAAGATATCTTTCAACTTCATTTAACTTTATTTTCCCTAAACTCCTCATAGAAACAATTGCTCCTGCAATGCGGGAATTTCCGTCAATTCCATCAGTTCCTGCCAGAAGAAAAGAAACATTTTTAATTTTATTTTTTAAAAGTTCTCTTAGAATTAAAAGAGATAAATGGCTCATTCTACCACCTTTTCCCGGACTTTTAACATCTATTTTTACAACGGGCTCTCCTCCCCCGATTATCGCAATATTTTTTTTATTTATATTTTCAAAAATTTTTCTTAAAAGATAATCCTTCTCTTTATTAACCTCATATTTTACCATTCTCTTTAAGAAAATTACTTTAAATCCCTTTTCATTTAAATAATCTCCTATAAACCTCTGAACATCCCTGTTTTTTGCCATTAAAAAGGTAATGTCATTTTTAAAAACGTTTTCATCAACCTTTGTTTTCTTATTTATATTTTTTTTAATAAAATCCCTTACACTTTCGGGAATCTCATTTTCTATTCTATACTTCAGGAAAATATTATAAGCATCTTTAAACTCTGTATCATCTTTAAACACAGGGCCTGATGCAATAAATTTTAAATCATCATTTAAAGTGGGGACATCAGAAAACACTATGTTTATAAATTTATCTGATTTTGAAGCAAGTCTTAATTTACCTCCTTTAACCCTATCAATTTTTTTCCTTATGGTATTTATCTCTCCTATGTCTGCCCCGCATTTTTTTAAAATTTTAACTGTTTTAATATAGTCCTTTAAACTGATACTATTCTCTGGATAAACCATCATATCAGAACCACCCCCTGAAATCAGAAATATTACAACATCATTTTGTCCTGTCATTGAAATCATCCTGTGTATTTTTTTACCGGATTTCAAACTGTTTTCATCAGGCAAGGGGTGATTACCGTATGCTATTTCAATATTTCCTATATTTTTTTTCTTCGCCTTGATATTTGTAATGGCAAGTCCTTTTTTTATTCTTTCTCCTAAAATTTCATTTGTCGCTTCAGCCATTTCAAGGGAAGATTTTCCTGTTGAAAAAACAAAGATGTTTTTTCTCTTTAAATTTACCCTTTTATTTTTTATATTCAGAGCACCCCGGTCTTTATCATAACTCATTTTTTGTCTGAAAATATTAGAAGGCAGAAAAAAGGAAACAATCTCGTTATGAAGATTCTTTAATAAAGACTTAGAATCAATCAAATCTTCATCAGTCCAAAAATAAGAGAGAATTCCTTGATAAATTCCTTTCTGTGTCTTATGAATTCATCAACCTGTTTCTCTATCCTCTCTTCAGCCATCTGTGTGCTTATATTTGCTGTGTGTTTAACAAAACTTGCTGACCTGAGAAAATATACAGGAATCATCAAATCGAGGATATTATCCTTATTAAACTCTATCCTGTCTATATGAGCAAGAGAATATTTAACTATAAAATCATAAACCATCTTGGCCCATTTATCCATAGCAAACTCTATATCATAATGCATGGAATAAAGGTGTTCAAGATATTCAAAATTCTCTTTTTTTAAGAGTTTTTGATAGTGAGATTTATTCTGGTTAAACTCCTTTCTAAAATAGTCAATTCTATCTTTCCAGTGAAAGGGAACTTCTTCAGGCTCTATTGGGAAACCAACATTAAAGATCTTAACTTTGAGATTTCTTCTCAATTCTGAACCATTAAGGTTTATTATAAATCCACGCTGTTCTATTATCCTTTCAAAGAGTGCATGAGCAACCTGTTTGAACATAACTTCCAGTTTACCTTCCGAAGGGTCATGTATTTTACTGGTTAGAAACGTCTGGGCAATACTCATTCTGTTAACAATTGCCTCAACAGTTATCCATATATCTATTCCATAAGTTCCTATATCTGTAAACCAGCTATCAGGTTGCTTTAAAAGAACCTTTACAAACCTTTTTGAAAGACCTATCTCCCCTCCTATGGGCTGTCTTATTCTCTTCCCATATACTGCGCTTATAATTGGATAGCATATAAAATTTGTAATCGTTCCATCCCACTTATGTCTGATGTAATAGGGGCATACATAATCAAAATTTCTCTCAATAATTGTGCTATAAATCCATTTTATTGTATCCGGTAAAAGCCCTATTTTTTTCCCGTTTTTATCAATGGTGGTTCTTAAATCTGCATCAAGAAATATAAGGTCAGCATCCAGTATGTTTGCCATATCAAGAGCAACCCTCATTCCCCAACCCTTTCCTCTTACAGGAATAAGAGTGGATATTTTTTTAATGCAGGAATTGTGAATTTGCGTATTGTCAAAAATCTCTTTACCCGGTTCACTGAATCCTTTCACTCCTACTCCTATTATCAGAACTTTTTTATCAGAATAATAATTTCTGACACCGTTTTCAATAGTTTTAAGAATTCCTTTAAGGGTCTCGCTTTCTTTGAAAAATGGAATTCCTATGACAAGGTCAAAATATCCATATTCAGAAAGAGACCTCTTAAGGTCTTTTATAGACCTCCTGTACTCCGAGGCAATCTCATTAATTTCCATCTAAAAACCCGATTTTGATTTTAATTATAAAGTTTTTGAGATATATCAATTCAAATCAAAAGTCAATTCCGATACATTTTTCAGAATCAAGATAGGGTTCAACAGGTGGTCTCTGGTTCCATATTTTTCTATTCCCTGCAAATTTTTCAGAATACTTATCTTTTCCCTGTCCGTCAATGAATATGCCAATGCATTTTATATAATCCCTTAAACCACCCTTTCTCCCGATGTTTGCCCTTCCCAGTGTTATCTTGCCCTTTGTTCGGTATTCATCATTGCCTTCAAAATCTATAAATATTCCCATACCGTTTGCATTACCTGCACCAAGACTTAAATTGGGTGATTTGTGAAAATCGTCTCCTTTATAATCAATAAAGTATCCGAGTGAAAAATCATGACCTGCGCCCTGAGCCATGTTTATATCAGCAATAAACCTGTCATTTCCTGACGAATCTATTAAAACTCCGAGAGCAAAATGGGCACCTGCACCCTGAACATACCATATACCTTTATATTCGTCATCACCTTCAAAATCAGCAAGAAACCCTGAACCCATCCAGTAAGCACATCCCTGTCCAAAAACACCGCAGGAATACTTATCATTACCTTTCCCGTCAACTAAAAAACCAACTCCTCCTGCCATTGAATGACCATCAGTAAAATCTGCCCTTACTCCAAATCCTGTTCCCTGTGCAAGGCTCGTGTTGTGCTCTTTACTTTGAGAAGAAGGATACTTTATTGTATCATCTCTTGCGATATATTTATCATCTCCCTCTTTATCAAGTAGAATTCCACACCCTTTAACAAACCCAAACCCCTGAACACACTGAAAGCCTTCATAGTAATCGTTTCCTCTTAAATCTGCAAGAACTCCTGTTCCAAAAAGCCCTGCACCCTGTCCGTAGGAGTCACATATATATCTATCATCTCCCTCATAATCCATTATTATCCCCTGACCAAAAATCCCTGTTCCTGCTCCAAATTTGTCTGCCAGATATTTATCATTTCCCTTTAAATCAATTAAAATTCCTGTCCCGCAAATACCTGTACCCGACCTCCCTTTATATATATCATTTCCCTTCAGGTCTATAACTATACTCAAAGGAAATTTTTTACCCGATGAACCTGCATCTATATACTCATCATTGCCACCAGGCTCTATTATCAAAAGATAGGGCGGTGAATCGTAGTGGGTATTCTTATAATCCCCAAGAATTATTTTGCCATAATCAGTATTAATTTCAAAAGAGGTCTTAAAATCCGCTTTCTTTAAAAATTCAATACCTTTTTGAAGGAAAAAACTTAAATCCATTGAAAGCCCTGAAATTATTTTAAAATCAGTATTTTCTATAAGTTTCTCAATTTCAGGATTTGAAAGACCATCCTCACCCTCTTCTTCCATCCCTTTTAATATCTTTTCAATATGATTTTCAGAGATATGAGTTGCCCAGGTTTTTATGTCCTTCAAATAAATTTTTATACCCTTTAAAATTAAAATAAAACCCATTAACAACGTATCATTGATATTTTTATATTCTGACTGTGCATTAATAAATTTTAATAAATTATTGAAGTAATATATTAAATCTGTTTGTTTCAAAGAATCAATAAACCCCTTTACAGGTCTTTGAATAAGCCCCCTCCTTACCCCTTCATCAATTCTTGAAAAAGGGAAATATGACAATGCCCATAGAGAATCCGAGTAGTTTAAAATTCCCCTTGCCATTTCTCTTGTATAAGAAGGAACTTTAACAGGTGAAAATATAAGGTTATCAAAAATCTTTAACCTGAATTTACCGTGTCCATAAATTTCAAAACCTTCTTTATCAAGAGAAATCTCATTTAAAGGAATATTGAATTCCTTTGAAAGTTTTAAAAAATACTTCTCCTCAGGAAATATAAAACTCAAAATAAGAAAAAATTTAATCACTTCTCACCTGTATTAAACCATCCCTCCATCTACCTGAATCACACATCCTGTGATATAAGAGGCTTTTTCAGATGCAAGAAATGAAATTAATTCAGCAACCTCTTCGGGTTTTCCAAATCTTTTTAAAGAGATCTGTTCAAAGTATTTATTCTTAATTTCTTCAGGCAGATTTTCTGTCATTGGAGTCTGAATAAATCCAGGTGCAATTGCCACCACTCTCACATTTTTTGAGCCAACCTCTTTTGCAAGGGACTTCGTAAAGGCAATAACTCCTGCCTTTGATGCAGAATAATTGCACTGCCCCGCATTACCCATTATTCCGACAACTGATGAGAGGTTTATTATAGAACCCGACTTCTGTCTTATCATCATTCTAACAATCTCTTTTGTTAAAAGAAAAATCCCTTTGAGATTTATGTTCAGCACAAAATCCCAGTCCTCTTCTTTCATTCTTATCAAAAATGTATCCCTTGTGACTCCTGCATTATTTACAAGAATATCTATTTTTTCTTCCTTAGATTTAATTTCCTGGACAAATTTAGCCACATCTTCTGATTTTGAAATATCCCCTGCAAAATACCAGCCATTATCCCTGACTTCTCTTTCACAGAATTCTTTAAGTGCGGACTCATTTATATCAAAAAGAATAACCCTGGCACCGTATTCAATAAATTTAAGTGCTGTTGCTTTTCCTATACCCGAGGCACCACCTGTTATAATTGCTGTTTTACCTTCAAGCATAATCTTCTCCTTTTTAAAAAATAATTATAATAAAAACTTTTATTTGAACTCAATCAGAGTTCTTTCTTTATAATTAACCCCTTATGAAAATAATGTTTTCTCTTATTTTTGCATTTAATCTTATAAAAGTAAAGGAAATACCTCTTCGCTCATGGGACTATCCAAAATCCCTTTACATTTCTCCTGATAATAAAAGGGTGTATGCCTGCAATCTTGAAGGTGAAAACCTCCTTATAATTGACAGGGAAACAAAAGAAATAATAAAAAAAGTTTCCATGAAAGGAAAACCGGTTGAACTTGATTTTTCTGAAGAAGGGAAAAAGGTTTGGGTGTCCCTTTTAAGGAAAAACCAGATTGTTGTTTATGATGCTATTGAAGATAAAATTGTTGCAAGAATAAATGTCGGGAAAAAGCCAAAAATTATAAGAATAAGCCCTGATGAAAAATACGCCTTATCTGCAAACTGGGATAGCGAAGATGTAAGTGTTGTTGATGTTAAAAATTATAAGGAAATTAAAAGAATATGGGTTGGAAGACATCCAAGAGGAATAGAATTTGATAAAGAAAAACCATTAGCCTATGTATGTGTTATGGGAGGAGCAAATATTGCGATAATTGATCTTGAAAAATTAAAAGTAATTGATAGAATATATACCCCGATAACACCAAGGCATATTATTAAAGATTCCTCCTTTTTCTATGTGAGTTTCAACCTCGCAAATTTACTGGCAAAAATTGAGGTAAAGAATAAAAAGATTATTAAAAAGGTAAAAACAGGTAAAAGACCCAGAACAATAGCTCTTTCCCCGGATTTTAAATACATTTTTGTTGTTAATTACGAATCAAAAACAATGAGTGTATTTGAAACAGATTCTTTAAAAAAAATTTCAGAAGTTAAAACCAGTATTCATCCCATAGGAGTTGATGTTTCAAAGGATGGAAAAGAAGTCTGGGTTAGCAATTACTTCCCAAAATGCTCAATCTGGATTTATGAGATAGAATAATAATATTTAATTGAAATTTCTCTTAAAATCCTTTATAATTAAAACTTAAATTAAACTAACAAAGTTAGATTATGGAAACTTTAAGTCCCTCACTTGAGGATTATCTTGAGGCAATTTATATATTAAAAGAGAAAAAGGGATTTACAAGGGTTTCTGAAATAGCAGATTTTTTGAATGTAAAAATGCCTTCTGTAAACT
Organism: Candidatus Hydrothermus pacificus; assembly: GCA_002011615.1. Lineage (GTDB taxonomy): Bacteria > Hydrothermota > Hydrothermia > Hydrothermales > Hydrothermaceae > Hydrothermus > Hydrothermus pacificus. Next base: position 88,536 of record MTOH01000011.1, read on the forward strand.
CAGCTTTAAAAATTCTCGTGGAAAAAGGACTTGTGGTTCATGAAACTTATGGCTATGTCAGTCTTACTGAGAAAGGCGAGAAGAAGGCTAAAAAAGTTTATTCAAGACATCTAATTTTAAAAAAATTTTTTAAAGATATTCTGGGTCTGGATGAAAAAAAAGCAGAAGAAGACGCCTGCAGGATAGAACACCATATAAGCCAGGAATCCCTTGAAAAACTTTTAAAATACATTAAAAAGATTATAAACAAAGATGTCACTATCTCAGGTTAAAAAAGGGAAAGTAAGAATTGCAGGATTTGCGGGGGGTAAAAATTTTCAAAAAAAAATGCTTGCCCTTGGAATCTTTGTGGGGGATATTGTTGAAGTAATCGCAAACAATTATCCCGGTCCTGTGATAATTGCCAAGAACAGTTTAAGAATAGGCATAGGATTTGGAATGGCAACAAAAATTCTTGTGGAAAAGATTTCATAATGAAGAAAGTAGCAATTGCAGGAAATCCAAATTCAGGGAAATCAACAATATTTAACAATCTAACAGGCCTTTCTCAGAAAACAGGAAACTGGCCGGGTGTTACAGTTGAAAAAAGCGAGGGTGAATTCACTTATAATGGAGAAAAATTTTATGTTGTTGACCTTCCAGGAACCTATGGGCTCTCCACTTTTACCATTGATGAAAAAATAGCAAGAGATTTTCTGGTGAAAGAAAAACCCGATGTTGTTGTAATTGTGGTTGATTCCTCAAATATTGAAAGACATTTTTATCTTGTTACTGAAATTCTTGAGATGGGTCATAATGTTGTAATTGATTTAAACATGATTGACCTGGCAGAGGAAAAGGGTGATTTTATTGATGAAAAAATGCTTTCAAAGATTTTAAAGGTTCCTGTTGTTAAAACAATTGCGAATAAAAACAAAGGGACAGAGGAACTAAAAAAATCGATTTACGAAGTTTCAAAAAAAGAAAAAAATGAGCCCTTAAAAATAAATTATGGAAGAGATATTGAAGAATTCATTGAATTTTTGAGAGATAAAGTCAATCTTCCTGAAAATTTTCCTGAAAGATGGGCGTATTTAAAAATATTTTCAAAGGACGAAGAAATATTTGAATTTGTAAAAGATAAAGAGAAAGTAGATGAAAAAATAGACAGGATAGTTAAATCTCGCGGATTTCCTGACCCGGAAACTTTTATTGTAGAAAAAAAATACGGATTTATAAGAGGTGTTTTAAAGGAATGCATAAAAGAAAAAAGGAAACTGTGGAAAAGACTTGAAATAAGTGACAAGATTGATAGAGTTATAACAAATCCATGGGTGGGAATACCGCTGTTTTTAATCTTTATGTTAATTATTTTTGAAATTGTATTTGGCATCGGTAATCCTCTGGCAGATTTAATAGACAGATTTATAGGTTTTTTAAATGAAAGTTTAAAAACTCTATTTGCCCGAATATTTCCGCACTTTTTAACATCCCTTTTAACTGATGGAATAATAAGTGGTGTTGGTTCTGTAATTGTTTTCCTGCCGAATATATTCCTGCTTTTCTTTCTAATCTCATTTATGGAAGACTCAGGATATATGGCAAGAGCAGCCTTTGTAATGGACAGGTTCATGCACTACATAGGTCTTCATGGAAAATCTTTTATTCCAATGATACTCGGTTTTGGATGCAATGTTCCTGCAATTCTTGCAACAAGAACTCTTGATTCAAAAAAAGATAGAATTTTAACGATAATGATTATACCTTTGATGTCATGTTCTGCAAGACTCCCAATCTATATTCTATTTACAGGGGCTTTCTTTAAAAAATTTCAGGCACCGATTGTCTTTTCTCTTTATTTTACAGGAGTTTTCCTCGCCATTGTGGTTGCAAAAATCTTAAGCAGGACAGTATTTAAAAAAGAGGAATCCCCTCCCCTTATAATGGAACTACCACCTTATAAAAAGCCCGCAATAAGATGGAGCTTAAAACTCTCCTGGTTCAGAAGCAAATTGTTTCTGAGAAAAGCAGGAACAATAATATTCTCAGCCGTTGTGATTATATGGCTTTTATCGTCTCTTCCCCCGGGTGTAGAATATGCAAGTAAGGAATCAATCCTGGGCAAGATAGGTTCTTTTATTGCACCGATTTTTTCACCTGCAGGGTTTGGAAGATGGGAGATAGCAGTTGCTCTTTTAAGCGGAATTGTCGCAAAGGAAGTGGTGGTGGGAACATTGGGAGCAATTTTCGGAGAACAGGGGCTGATATCCTCCCTTCAAAGTATATTTACCCCTTTATCGGCCTATGCCTTTTTGCTCATGTCTTTAATATACATACCCTGTGTTGCAACAATAACAGCAATCAAAAACGAAGCAGGAATAAAATATCTTTTACTCACAATTCTATATACCTTCCTTCTGGGCTGGCTTCTTGCGGTAATATTTTATCAGATCGGAAGATTTTTTATTTAAGTGATATGCCGGGTATAACTCTGTTATTTACAGAAGATTCTAACACTTCAAATATAATTCTTTTTAGAGAAGAAACAAAATTTAAAAACTATTCCGCTAAAGTTCTCCTTAAAAAAGACAATTTTTTATTAACCGTTAATAAATATAAAGAATATCCTTTTATTTTTAAAAAATACAAAGACATTTTCTATTTTTTAGAAGGCAAAATTTATAACAGGAATGAACCTGAAATTGAAAAATTTCTATATCAGATTTATTGTGATTTTATAGAAAACAAAAACTATGAAGAAAGGATTAAAAATTTTATACTTACGACGGACGGTGAATTCTTAGCAGGTATATTTGAAAAGAATAATTCTCTAATCTTTAATGATTTTCTTGGCAGGTTGCCCTTTTACCTTTTTAAAGATAAAAATAAATTTATACTATCCAGGGATATCTGGATAATAAGAAAATTTATAAATGTTCCTGAAATTGATATAAATTCTCTGATTGAATATCTTTTATTCATGTATCCACTGGGAGAAAAGACTCTTTTAAAAAATGTTTCAAGACTTTTACCCGCAACCTGCATTGAATTCAAAAGGAATACTTTGAAAATTAAAAAATTATTTGAATGGAATTTTGAAGAAAAAGAAAATATTGATTTTAAATCAGGTGTCCAAAATCTTTACAGCTCATTTTTGAATGCACTGGAAAATAGAGTTCAAACCTTTAAAGATTATAAAATTGTGCTTTCTTTTAGTGGGGGTTTCGACTCAAGAGCGGTTTTTATGGGTTTAAAAAAAATAAATACTGAATTCCATCCTGTCACATTTATTGACCCTGATAAAAAGCATCAGGAAGACTTTATAATTTCAAAGGAAATAAATAAAATAGCAGAAACAGAAACAAAATTTTTTGAAATTAAAGAGTTTAATCTGAAATCTATGACAGAATTGATAAAAATAAAACAGGGCTTAAACTATGCAGAGATGGGATTTATAATGGACTTTTCTGAGATGTTAAAAAAAGAACTGGGTAATAATATTTTTTATATCACAGGAGATGGAGGTGATAAACTTCTACCCTACTTACTTCCCTCAAAAAAATTAAAAAGCATAGATGATTTATTTCAGTTTATAATAACAAAAAACAAAATATTTGAACCCTTTGAAATTGAAAGAATTACAGGAACAAATTTCAATAAAGTAAAAGAAAAAATTAAAGAAAAAATTTCAGAGTATCCTGAAAACAATCTGAATTACAGATACATACATTTTTTAATTTATGAAAGATGCTTTAAATGGCTCTTTGAAGGTGAAGACAGAAACAGGTATTTTTTCTGGTCAGGAACCCCCTTTTATTCAATTGAGTTTTTTAAAACTGCCGTAAAGTTAAAAGATAACTACAAAAAGTATTACAGGTTGTATAGAGAATTTTTTAAATTATTGGATGGGGAAATAGCAGGAATCAGGAGAGCAGGATTTGATTACGGGATTTTTGACAGGAAAATCATTATAAGAGAATATTTAAAATACTTTGTCTTAAAATTTCCTTTTATTTTGAATTTCCTGGAGACCAAACACAGAAGAAAATCTTTTTATAGCCCTACTCAAAACCTTTATAATAAATTCACGGAAATTTTTGAAGAGAACGATATTGTGAAGGAAATTTTTAATAAAAAAGCATTAGAGGAAATGAAGGAAAATTTGAATAGAGAAAAATTTTTTACCCTCTTAACACTCTTTCTTTATTTTGATTATCTTCAGTGGTAACCTTATAATTTTTATATGTTTGTTTATAAAGAATTCTTAAGGTTGAAAAACAATCTACCTGCTGTTGCTCACATTACCCTCAATGTAAAATGTATGCATAAATGTAAAACATGCGGATACTGGAGAATTTATGAAAAGGTAAAAGACCGCGGCATGAAAAAAGAAGAAATATTTAAAATATGTGATGATTTGATTTCTTTTGGAATAAAAAGGTTTTTATTTGTCGATACAGACCCCCTTTTAAGAAAAGACCTTCCTGAAATAATAAAATATTTAAAAAACAAAGATGCTCATGTTCAGATTGTCACAACAGGAATGAATTTAAATAAAATTTTCGCTGAAAACTTAATTTCTTCGGGAGTAGATGTCATAAAATTCTCTATAGATGGACACAACGGTTTGAACGATTTTATAAGAGGAATAAAAGGAGCCTATAAAAAATCGGTACAGGGAATAAAAACTTTAAAAGAATTAAGAAGAAATAAAAACAAACCAAAAATTTATGTGATGACGGTTGTTTCAAAACTAAATATAAATGAAATTGAGAAAATTAAAGAAAAGATTTATTATGATACAGGAGGGGTTGATAATCATTATTTTGGGCCGGTCCTTGAAATAAAAAAAGATGTTTTTGAAAAAACAAAATGGAAGGGCAAAAATGTCGCAAGTTTAAATTTAATTCCTTATGAAAAATCCTATTCACTTAATTATCATGATATAAAAAAACTGCTAAAAATAAACAAAGATAAAGGAACTTATTTCTTATTCGGCAGGATAATAAAACTACTTGATGCAATTTTATATATAAAAAGAAGAAAATGCCCTTCCTTTCATCAGGTTCACATAGATGTTGATGGAAACTTAATTCCCTGCTCCTTTTTACCGGGAATAAAACTGGGAAATTTAAAAGAGAATTCAATTAAAGAACTATGGAGAAAGAGAGAACACTCAAAATTTATAAATTATTTGAGGAAAAAAGCATTTCCTGTGTGCTTTGAAATATGCTGGAAAAGAAGTATATTTAATGTCGCTTCTCAAACTGCAAGTTTAAGAGAGCTGATTTTTAAAAGATTCGGGAAATTCTAATCAAAAAATCTTTTTGTAAAGATAAGGGGTAATATAAAAACCAGGAAAATTATTGAGTTTAAAATTACATTTATATAAACTCTGAAATATACTGAAAATCCTGTATCAATTAAAAACCATATCAAAAGTCCTAAAAACATACACATCCATACCCATTTTTCTTTTTTATTAAAAGCATACCTTGCAATGAATACTATAAAAATTCCCCATCCTGCAATTGTTGCTCCCCATGCTCCATAAACCCATCTCTGAAAATTCTTTGTAGCTGAAATAATGTTTTCCTTAACCCAGAAAGTTTTATTTATATTTACATCAAACAATTTAAAAACAGGTGTTCCACTGAAAAATGCCATAAAAATTCCGAATATGGTTATTATAATTCCCATTAAAAGTATCCATCTTCTCCAGAAATTAAAATTGTCCTTCATCATCGCCTCCCTTATTTTTCGATAACGCAAAATTTTAAAAACTGCTTTATTCCGAAAGAACCCTTATTTGCAAAAAATAATGGAGGAAATTGAAGCCTCCCCCACTCTGTAATTCTTATACAGGAAGTTTTTTGGGCAACAGACTCAATGATTTTTTTATCAAAAGATGAAAAGGCAAATGCCTGCAGAAAATTTTTAAAAGGCATAAGAGCTTCAAGAATATTGTCCGGTTTTTTATAATATACTATCTGAATTATTCCTGGAAAGAAAAGGTCAATTATCTTCGGAGTTTTAATAAATTTAAAGTCACGGTCTTTTAAAATTAAATCTTTTTCAAACAAAAATGTGTCAATCACCTGTCTTCTCCTTATTCTTTCATTTAAATCAATCTCCTTTGCTTTGAATTTCTTTTTCAGTTTTTTAATATTTTTATCAATAATCCCTGTTAATTCCTCGTAATCAATACCTTTTTGAATAAATATCACAAAGGGGCTCATACATCCCCTGTGGTTGTAAAGAAAAATATCAAGGGCGACCCTGTTTAATATTCTTTCATTGAAATCTTTTCTTTTTATAAACCCTGCACCGAACATTGTGGGATAATCAATCACCCTTTTCTCTCCTGCAATTCTCTTTATGTTTCTTATTGTATCCGTGCTTCCCTGAACAACAACTATTTCAGCATCTTTAACAAAATCTTTTAATCTATCTTCATCATCTCCTCTAAATACCTCTATTTCAATAAAATTTGAGAGTTTTCTAAAGTTTTTTGTAATATACTTTTTGAATTCTTTAAAAAATATATGCATTTTATAGGAAGGCTTTGCATATATACATGTCTTTGATAAAAGCGCAGGAAATATTATCTGGGTTTCAATACCCGGGATGTTTCCGGAAAATATTGCGTGTATAAAATCAGGAGAAAATGCTTTTAAATAAATGTTCTTTTCAATTTTTACCCATTCATCAAGAATTTTCTCATTATAAATCTCATATCTAAGGAGTTTTTTTAAGCTCTTTTTATTTTTATAGGGCAAAAATGCATTTTTAATTCCTGTTTTAACCATCTCTTCAGAATAATCAGTGTTTTTTGAAATTCTCTCTGCTATGTAGTCCACATATTTTGATTTCGGGAAATTTGCGGATATTTCTGAAATAAAATTAATTATCTGTTTGACCGGAAGTTTTTTTAATTCTTTACTTTTCATCTATAAACCGCTATTTTTCAAGTTTAACTCAGAGATAAGTGAACATCCCCTTAAGTCAAAACCCTGAACCCTTCCTTTTAAAACAAAACCCTCCCCTCTTTTAATCCCTGTATCTTCTGTTAAAATGGCAATGCAGGCATCAAAGTTTGCAAGGTCATAGTGAATAAGAACACCCTCTTTTTTGTCCTCAAAAGTATCAGGGTCAACTATTCTCCATTTTAAAAAGGGAAGGGATAATTTTATTCTCTCGGTATTTTTGTTTTCAAAATAAAACTTTAAATTCGCATCGTAGTAATGAGAAATTAACTCACACATCCCATACTCATTTACTATAAATTTTTCATCAACACCCAATAATTCACTATAACTTTTATATAAATCTCTTTGCTGGACAACAACTTTTAACCCCTTGAATCCTCCTGTATCAAGGATTCTTGAGCCTTCTGGAAGTTTTATTCTAATTTTATTTTCTTTTAAATACTGAATCAGGTGATAAAGGGAAATTGATGTTCCCAGAATTGCAACCGGCTCTTTTTCTTTCTTTGTTTTTTTTAAAAATTCATGGAAAAGATATTTACCGTTTTTATAAAAATAGGCACTCTCTTTTTTCCCGAATTTCTCAAATATTCTTTTATACATATAGGCAAGGGATGATTGTTTAAATTCCTGAAAATCAGTAAAAAACACAAAAATTTTTATTTTATCCATATCAGGTAAGAAAAATTTTTTAAAACTTTTATAAATTACATTATCATAAATTTCAGGATAAAATACATATCTTTTACTTCTCAGTCCTTCTGTTGTTCCACTTGAAACAAAAACATATTCTGGTTTTTTAGTTTCAAAAGCCGTCAACTCAAAGTATTTAAATGCTCTTTGAGGACACGGAGGTATTTGCTTAAAGTTTCTTATATTTCCGGGTGTTATTCCTTTTTTAATACAAAAATTTTTATAGAATCTATTTCTATTATATTGATATTCAAATATTTCCAGCGCAATAGCATTGAACTCTTTCTCTGACAGGTCCTCTTTTTCCAAAGTCTCTTTTATTTTCCTTATCATTTAATTTTCATCCAGAATTCAATTGTATAAACCAGTTCCTGCTCGCTTCAAAAATGAGTTCTTTATATCTCAAAATCATTGTTTCTCAATATCTTTTCGCCTTTTTTTAAAGCATTTTATTAATGTTATTTCTATTTCAAACTGCCTTATAATTAAATTTACAGAACAAGTTCCACTGGCTCAAGTATTTTTTAAACCCGGTTTTTTTCAGGTCTTCTTTCCCACAACCCTGTCCTGTCATGCTCATATCTTATTATTTGCATTCTTCTGTATGTGTATATCCTTAGTTCTGGAACCCATTTACCATATACTTTCTTACCAGAATACAGGATGAGATGTATTGAATACAGTGGTCTTATCATAAAACAACTTTAAATATTGAAACCACTATGAGATTTAAAAAACTCAGTGGTATTAAAAACTTCCAGGAAAATTTCATCAACTGATCAAACCTCACCCTGGGAAGCGATGTCCTTATCCAGTAAAAGATAAAAATAACAAAAGCAATTTTTATCAGGAAAACAAGAAAAGAAGGAAGTGGAATAAAATAAGCATTACCTCCACCCAGGTAAAGAACAACAATAAGTGAAGAAATTAAAATTAGATGGGCATATTCTCCAAGGAAAAACCATGCAAATTTTATGCCTGAATATTCGGTATTATATCCTCCCACAAGTTCTGATTCTGCTTCAGGAAGGTCAAAGGGGATTCTTCCTGTATCAGCAAGTCCTGCAAGAAAAAATACCAGAAATCCAGCAAACTGAGGAAAAATATATGGTATATGCTGACTCTCAATTATTTTTTTTAAAGAAAAGGTCTCTGCCTGTAGAATAACCGCAGTAATAGAAAGTAAAAACGGGATTTCAAAGCTTAAAAACTGGGCTGCTGAACGAAGACCTCCAAAAAGAGGATATTTACTTCCGGATGATACTCCTCCCAGAACTATACCGTATGTGCTGAAACCAGCAATAACCAGAACAAAAAGCAGTGATGTGTTTATATCTGCAATAACTGGCTTTGAGCCTATAGGAATTAATGAGAAAGGAATAAACGCAGAGACTGCAGTTATAACAGGAGCTATAAAATACAAAATTCTATCTCTCTTTTCAGGGAAAACTTCTTCCTTTAATATCAATTTCACAGCATCTGCAATACTCTGAAATATACCAAAAGGTCCTGCTCTGTTCGGACCATATCTGTTTTGAACCCAGCCCAAGAACTTTCTTTCTAAGTAAACCATATAAGCCACAATAAGAGTGAGAACCAATATCAATATAACACTTTTAATAAAAACAGTTAGAAAAGGTATCAAAATTCTATCTTCTCCTTAAATTTTTTGTTATTTTCTATGACCTCTGGTGATGTGTGGATATTACAAGTTATCTGGGGTTCAGCTCCTTTTCTAAAAACCTCTTCTCTGAAATCCAGACAATAGGGACCCTTTTTTAGCTTGGAATCAAGGCACACTGTATCAATTACAACTCCCTCAGGCACAGGAAAGTTTTCACCCTTAAGCGGTAATCTTTTCATAATATTGGCCCAGAAAGGAAGAGCAAACCTTGCTCCTGAAGCTCCATTTGCTATTGTCCTCAAAGAATCAAAACCCACCCACACACCAAGAACAAGGTCAGGTGTAAAACCTATAAACCATGCGTCTGTAAAATCATCGGTAGTTCCTGTCTTACCTGCACATGGAAGAGTAAAATCGTATTTTATTCTTGCTTCGATTCCTGTTCCATTATCAATAACAGACTTCATCATATGGATTAAAATATAAACACTTTGAGAATCAATCAACTGCTTGCCAAAAGGTTCTTTTTCAAAAATAACATTTCCGTATGCATCTTCTATTTTTTTTATCCACACAATATCCACCCTTTTTCCATAATTTGCAATTGTAGAATAAGCATGAACCATTTCAAGCAGGGAAAGTGAAGGGGAACCAAGTGCTATGGAGAGAACTCTTGGAACATACGAGTCAATACCAAGTTTGTGAGCATAGTCAACAGTCAGGGGTATTCCCACACTCTGAAGCAGTCTGACAGAGGCAAGGTTTCTTGAATGAGCAAGAGCATCCCTTAGTGTTATTTTACCCATAAATTTTTCATCGTAGTTTCTGGGATACCAGGGTTTACCTGACCCATCGTCCTCAATCACTATCGGTAAATCATAAACATAATCCACTGGTAAATAACCATTTTCTATCGCAGTAAGATAGTAAAAGGGTTTAAATGCTGAACCTACCTGTCTTTTTGCCTGAGTAGCTCTATTAAACTGGCTTTTAAAGAAATTCCTGCCTCCTACAAGCGCCTTTATCTCGCCTGTTTGCGGGTCCATAGCAAGAATAGCTATCTGAAGAGGCATGGTATCGTCTTTTCCATTTCTTTTTACCCTTTTTTCTATGACAGGGAGAATACTATCCACAACCTTTTCACACACCTTTTGAATTTCACTATTTAAAGAAGTATATATTTTTGCTCCTTCTTTATAGATAAATTCTTCGCCATAAGCACTTATCACATCTTTCCTTATCTCCTCAATAAAATAAGCTGCAAACCTCTCTCTTTTTTCCTTTTCTTTTAAAACAATCTCTTCATTCAAGGCATTCTCATACTCTGTTTCATCTATTACTTTGTTTTTCAGAAGTAATTTAAGTATTTTTTTCTGCCTCTTCAAGGTATTTTCAAAATTTGTATAAGGGTCATAATAGGTGGGAGAGCGAGGTATTGAAGCGAGAAAAACCGACTCTGCAAGAGTCAGGTCCCTGGCATGCTTACCGAAGTAATAAAGAGATGCTGTCTCAACACCATAAACACCATTCCCGAAATTAATCTGATTTATATATTTCTCAAGAATCTGTTCCTTGGTGAATGCTCTTTCAATTAAAAGAGCAAGTATTGCTTCTTTTATCTTTCTCTTAACTGACTTTTCAAGAGTTAAGAACATATTTCTCGCAAGTTGCTGGGTTATTGTTGAAGCTCCCTCAACATATCTTCTCGCCTTTATATCCTTGTAGAGAGCCTTAGCAATCCTGAAAAAATCAATTCCAAAATGTTTAAAGAACCTTTTGTCTTCAAGAGTTATAAATGTTTTTGTTATATAGGGTGATACATCTTTTAATTTAACATAAATCCTCTTCTCCTGATAATACTCAAAAATCAAATCTTCTTTATCATCAAGTATCCGAGTTGTAACAGGTGGTTTATACCCCTCTATCATCTCAAGAGGTGGAAGGTCATATATGAAATAGCGGTATATAAAATAAGACAAAACAAAGGCAACTATCAGTTCTAACACCACTCCTGTTAAAATCCATTTTTTCATTCAGCCAATCCTGTATTCCAGGTAAAACTTTGTGTTACCCCTTATTATTAACATTTCAATATAATCCTTAACTTTTGAAAGTATTTTCTCAAAATCTTTCTTGTTATTTATTCCTTTGCCATTTAAACCTATAATTACATCGCCTTCTCTAAGTCCCATCTCATCGGCAAAACTTCCGGGCTTAACTTCGGTTATAACCACTCCCTGCTTAACCTTTAAGTTATATTTTTTAACAAAATAGTCATCTATATTATCAATGCGGATACCGAGTTTTGTAACTTTTTCAGGCTGGACTGCTTCAACGGTCTTAAAAATTTCTTTACCATTTCTTTCAAATAGAACCCCAACTTTTTCCTTTTCTAAAAGGTCGTATGTCGCTATTTCGTAGTCCCTTTTATTTCTTATAAGGTGACCGTTTATTTTCTTTATCAGGTCTCCTTCTCTCAAAATTTTTGCACAGGGGCCATCCTTTTCAACATGAACCACCACAACACCCTGATTTTTATTCACGCCATACTTATGCCTCAAGTCAGAATTAATGTTTGAAACCTCTATTTCCAGTTCACCTTTTTTAATTCGTCCATATTTTACAAGATGCTCAATACACTTGTTCAGGAGATTCACGGGTATGGCAAAACCTATACCTTCAAATCCTCCTGATTTTGTAATTATAAAGGTATTCATCCCTATCACATTACCATCAGCATTACAGAGAGGGCCTCCTGAATTACCCGGATTAATTGCCGCATCAGTTTGAATAAGATTTTTGTACTCTCTATTTTCAGACCCTTTAAAATTTCGGTGAAGAGCACTGATTACTCCAACTGTAATAGTTGGCTGAGGGTCATCCCACAAATATCCAAAAGGATTACCAAAGGCTATGACCCACTCGCCTCTTTTTAAAGAATCAGAGTTTCCAATGGTTACATGGGGGAGGTTTTTCCCTTCAATTTTTAAAAGAGCTATATCAAAGTCTTTATCCTTCCCTATCAGTTTTGCATCAAATATCCTTCCATCAGGCAGAGTTACTTTTATTGTATCCGCTTCGGCTATAACATGCTCGTTTGTAAAAATATATCCATCTTTTGAAATTATAAACCCGGATCCCTGAGAGATTATCCTTTGTCTGTAATATCTCGGAGGAAAAAGTTCTCCAAAAAATTCTTTAAAAAAAGGGTCTTTAAAAAAAGGAGAAAAACCTTTTACATATCCGGTTTTCATACAGGTAATAGATATAACTGCCTTCTCTGCTCTCTCGACTGCTTTTACAATTGCGTTCTCTCTTTGTCTGGATATTTTTTGTTCTATACTTAACTCAGATTTTGTGCTTTTCCCATTAGATTTCTGTGGATATAAAAGGGAAATTAAAAAAATTAATGTTAAACCTCCGAGAATATAAACAAGTTTCTTCATTCTCCAAAAACTTTTTTCCAGTCTGAGATAAACCTTTCAAGTCCTATATCGGTTAAAGGGTGTTTTAAAAGCTTTTCAAGGACACCCGGGGGAACTGTTATGATATCAGCACCTGCAAGGGCTGATTCAACCACATGTAAAGGATGTCTGCAGCTGGCAACCAGAACCTCTGTATCAAATCCATAGTTGTTGTAAATATCAACTACAACTCTTATAATGTCCATTCCCCAGTGGGATATATCATCAAGTCTTCCTGTAAAGGGTGATACAAAAGCTGCTCCTGCCTTTGCAGAGAGAAGAGCCTGAGATGGTGAAAACACAAGAGTCATATTCACTCTTATTCCCTTTGAACTTAGAATTTTTGTAGTCTTAAGACCTTCTGGAGTAAAGGGTATCTTTATCACAATATTCTCATGAATTTTAGAAAGTTCCTCTGCCTCCTTTACCATGCCATCACTATCAGTTGCTATAACTTCTGCTGAAACAGGACCTTTAACAAGTTCACATATCTCAAACAATATCTTTTTTGATTCTTCAAGAATCTTGCTTTTACTAAAAGAACTGTAATCAGGATACTGTCTGGCAATCTCTTTTGAAAGAAGTGTGGGATTTGTCGTAGCACCATCTATAATCCCGAGCCCGGTGAGTTTCTTTATCTCATCAACATTCGCAGTATCTATAAATATCTTCATTATTCCTCCCTTTTTAAAGTTTATTAATTATAATTTACCTTTAAGTCTGTAAACAAACTCTATACCGTCTTCATTCCCATAATAACCTTTTATTATTCCGTTTTTTTCAAAACCAAATTTCTCATAAATAGATATGGCTCTTTTATTTGAAACCCTAACTTCAAGTCTTATCTTTTTCTTATTTTCTTTTTTTGCCATTTCAACAATATGTTCAAGTATAGATCTGGCATACCCCTTACCTCTTTCTTCAGGGTGAACAGCAATATTGGCAAGATGGAATTCTTCTCCCATATCCCATATTATAAAGTAACCTGCTATTTTCTCATCTTTTTCAAGAACATAAAAAAAAGAAAAGGGATTTTTTAACTCAAATAAAAATGAAGTAAAGGACCAGGGTCTTTCAAAAGACTTTTTCTCTATGCTATGAATAGAAGGTATGTCAGAAATTTTAGCTCTCCTGATTGAAAGATTTGACATAGGAAGGTGTATAAAAATACAGAGGTTCTTTTTTTTCCATATCAATAAATTTACCCTGTTCATAAAGCAGTTCTCCTATACTTATAATGGACTCAATAGAAGGCACTTCCAGAGGATAGCATTTTTTTACTTTCTCTTCTATATCAATATCCTTACCAACATATAAAAAATCCTTTTCCAGCGGGACATCTTCTGTTTTGCCCATTTTAAACTCAACCTCTTTTCCATCCACAAACTTTTTCCAGAACACCTTATCTTTTTTAATTTCAATAAACGCTACCAGATTATTGTTTTCTTTTAAAAAAGGGTAAGCAAGAGCATCAAGGGTATTAACTCCAACAAAGTCTACTTTTTTCTTAAACCAGAGTGCTTTTGCAAAGGAAAACCCTGCCCTTAATGATGTAAAATAACCAGGTCCTTCTGAAATTGCTATAAATTCTATTTTTTTATCCTTAATATGTTCTTCAAGCATTCTCCATATCTCGATTATATATTCAGAATGTCTGTGATAGGCACCCATGGATATTTCTACAATTCTATTTTCTTCCATATAACCCATTCTTGTAATCTTACTTGATGTTTCAATTCCTATTTTTATTCCGTCCATTTCAGAACACAAAAACCTTTATTAGAAAAAGAAGATAGATATATGTAATTGCTCTTATTTTCAATACCATAGACATTATCAATAACATAAGGATAAGAAGAGGTATATACCTTTTTTTTCTGATACACAAACATCTGAAGTTCGTTATCAGAAGACATTATAAGAAATGGTGAAAAATATTCCAGCGTTTGAGTTCCTTTTTGCAGAGGCATTCTCTGAATAACTGAATCAGGTAACATATTTGAAAGGTCTATTAAAAACAGTGAATCAGCAGGAGAATTATAAGTTGTTAAAGCAAGAGTTGACTCAACAAAAGATATGTTTTTGACATTGTTTATATTTAGTGTCTTTGAATCTTTGAAAGAAAGATAGAAATCATAAATTTCGATACCGGCAGAATACGCATCACCTGTCAGCACATAGAGATTGCCACCGCTCCATAAATCAAAATCAGATGTGGTATACATAGTTCTTATTGAATCATAAATATACGGAGTCTGAGAAAGTTCTATTCTCACAAGACCCTTTTCATCAATCAAAAATAAGGAATTGTTTAAAATTTTTACTTCTCCTATCCACCCTCTAAGGGTAAAGGAACTTAGAAATTCAAGAGAGTCAGGCAAAACTCTTTTATAAATTTTCACATTATTGCCATATGTCCCGGATACAATCACACAGAATTCACTGTTTGCCCTGCAAATCCATGGAATTTCATTAAGCAGAAGTTCTTTTACCAAAGAAGGATTTGATGGGTTTGAGATATTATAAATCTTAAGAGAATAATATCTTGTCTCTCCACCAGCCTCATAAAGATAGTCACCATAAACACTAACATCTCTTGAAAATATACCACTTGAATATACTTCGGACATATAAACCTTCTGGGTTCTAAAATTCCACACAGGAGAGATGGTTTCTCCTCCTCTGCCATCTTTTGCTTTTATTTTCCAGAAATAAAACACTCCGGGTAAAAGCGAAGAAGAGGGAATAAAATGAGTATCAGGCAGATCAGAATAAAAAATAACAGGATTTTGAAAATTCTGTTTTGTATCCAGATAAAAGTCATATTTAAGAGAATCACCATCGGGGTCTGAACAACTCCAGTAAAAATCGGGAAGCAGGGCTACAAGGGTATCACCCAGAAAGGGGGAAGGATTGGAGGGAACATCTGGTGGATTATTGGGCGAAGAGGTCCTGAAATGATTGACAACTGACTCATTCTCTCCGCCTCTTGTGTCTCTGGCTTTTATTTTCCAGAAATAAGTCTGCGAATATTCAAGCGTGTCAATCAATACTGTGTCACTGTAGTCAGAAATATAAAGTAAAGGCACCGAATCCTGGGATAAAAATATATCATAAATTACGGTATCACCATCGGGGTCAGAGGATTTAAACATAAGGGTGCATACGTTTGAATTAAAAATATATCCATCAGGAGGGAATATAAGTAAAGGAACTAAAGGAGAATGATTACCATAGGTTATTAAAATATTAATTTCAGGAGAGAAGTTGAAATTTCCTGATTTATCAACCGCTCTTGCTTTAAGAGTATAGTAGGTGGAATCCGATGAGGCAGTAAAATCAACATCAAAAAACCACACATCCTGCGAATCAGGAGAGTATTTTGTATTAATTTTTATTGTATCATTTAAGAAGAGTTCAACAAATTCTACATCTCTGTTATCATTTGCCTTAACCTTGACAACAAGAGTGTCAGGGGGATGACTGGAATTATCCGGAGGAAAGATAATTGAAACATATGGTTTTTGTTTGTCAGCTCTCCTACATGAAACAAGTAACAGCAGACAAATAAAAATTACAATTTTTCTATTCATAACACAATTTTTTATAAACCTCATAATCACTCAAAACTCTAAATGTATATTTTCTCGTTTCCTCAAAAGGACAATCCATTAAAAATTGAAATTCATTTCTCACAACTCCTTTTTCTTTCCATTCTTTAATTCTGTGAATTCCTGCATTGTATGCTGCAACAGCAAGGTAAACCTCACCCAAAGAATCAATTAACGAAGATATTATTTCTATACCTGCATCAATATTCACCAAGGGGTTTTTCAATGAATCTATGGCAAAATCTTTATACTTTTCAACACTTTTAAACGTATAGGGCATAATCTGCATAAGGCCTATTGCTCCCTTAGGGCTAATCGCCCTTTCATTAAACATACTTTCTCTTCTCATAATTGCATAAATGAGATAAGGATTTACATTCTTTTCTCTTGCTCTTTTAAAAATAAAATTCTTATAGGGTAATGGAAAAAGTAGTCGCAGTAATTGTAAAGGAAAACATACGGTGTGATTCTCCATTCTTAAAATAGTATAGGCTTTCCTTGCAGTATAAAGAGAATAGAACCATTTTCCCACCTTATTAAGTTTTTCAGAGAGAGAAAAAAGGAGCTCAAAATCATTTATCTTTTGAATATAATATTTAAAAGCATCTTCCATATTGAGATGTGCAAAAATTAAAAGTTCCTCACCATCTGTATAGGAAGAGATGGAATTTTCCTCATAACATATTCCCTTTCCTCTAACAGTAAAAAGACCTAATGGCTCTACACTTTTCATTTTTTCATAAAGTTTTTCTTTTCCTGTTTGTTCGACAAGCAGTTTTAAAACAAATATATTATTCTGTGAAACAGTTCTTTCATCTTTTAACATCCCTTCTAAATTAATATTCATATCATAATCTATCAAAAACTTTTCATACCATTTCAAAGCAGACATAAATTCCACAGGATAAAAATTATTCTCAAGCATAACAAGGCGAGCTTCTTTTAAGGCATTTTCTCTTAAAGACTTATATTCACGAGATACTCTAAAGAATTCTTTAATGCTTTTTTCAACTTCTCCTGTGTATTTGTAAGATAATCCCTTTAATATTTTCGACTTTTCATAATACCATCTACCATCAGAAGGAAGGACTTTTTTAAAATACTGAATTGCCTTCTTATAATCTCCCATTTTAAAAAAACAGTAGCCAAGATAATAATGCCTTTTCCTGTTTTTTGTTCTCTGAAAATATAAAACACACTTTTTCCAGTTTCCTTTTAAAAAATAGTACCTACCTTTATAAAACTCCATGTGTTTTAAAAGGTTTAGTTCTTTTTCATCGAGAAGCAAAGGGTAATTTATAAGTATTTTTTTCAAAATCTTTTTATAAGAATCTTTATATTTTATCTTTTTATAAACTTCTTTTTTCAAGTTTAGAAAAGAAGGAATCAGATAGGATGGAAATTCGTCCTCATTACTTTCAAGAAATCTTAAAGCCTTTCTGTAATCTCCTTTTTCAACCAGTGATTGTGCATAATTTATAACTGCATCATAATACAGGACTGAATTTTTATATTCTGTTACTATTTTTTTGTAATCCCCTTTTTCAAAGGCAACCACATCTCCTCGCAGAAGTATTGTCGCATATATAAATTGCAATGAAACTATCATACAGTTTTTCCTATATCCCTGTGATTGATATTCACCCTGTAACCTTTTTTTCCTAACATTTCTTTTACTTCTTCACCTATAACAACTGACCTGTGAGTGCCACCTGTACATCCAAACCCAATTACAAGATATATTTTACCTTCGTGTTCGTAAAGGGGAATGAGAAAATTCAGTAAATCTTTTAATTTTAAAAGAAAATCTTTTGTGTCTTCTTTCTCAAGAACAAATTTTTTAACTCTGATATCTATTCCGTTTAATTTTCTCAACTCCTCTATGTAATGAGGATTTGGTAAAAATCTCACATCAAACAAAAGGTCAAGCTGAGAGGGCATACCATATTTAAATCCAAAGGTTATTATCTCCACAGACATCCCGGTTTTTTCCTCAAATATATCTTTAAGTTTATTTCTTAAATCCCATATAGTTAATTCTGATGTATCAAGAATTATATTAGACCTTTCCTTTAAGTCCATTAACATCTCCCTCTCTCTATCAACAGCCTCTTTTAAAACAAAACCCTTTTTCTGGAGAGGGTGGGTTCTGCGAGTTTCTTCAAACCTTCTGATTATTATGTCTCTATTTGCTTCAAGAAAAATCAACGTGTATTTCTTATTCTTTTCTTTTAATACATCAAGGCTCTTTTCAAAATGGTCAAAAAATTCTTCTTCACGAATGTCAACAGTAAATGCTATTTTTTCCTTTTGTCTCTTTGCTTTTTCAAGAAAATCAATCACATCTGGAATTAATGTACAGGGAAGATTGTCTATACAGTAATACCCCGTATCTTCAAAAAATTTAAGTGCACTGGATTTACCCGCTCCTGAAAGCCCTGTTATTATAACAAATTTTTTCATTCCACTTCTTTATAGAAGTCAATTTCTTTTTTCTTTTCCATAATTTCTTTTTTCAAAATCTCTGATAAATGCTTTGCAGAGTGATATCCCTCCTTTTTAAGCAGATAATCAAGAGCCACAATTTCAACAAGGACAGCTATATTTTTACCGGGATTCAGTGGAAGAATAACACAGGGAAGTTCGACTCCCATCACTTCTTCCTTGTATTCCTTTAAACCTGTTCTCTCATAGTCAATATTTTCGCTCCAGTCAATAAGCTTTATCTCCATATCTATTCTCTTAACATTCCTTACAGCTCTTATCCCGTACATTGAAAGTATATCAATAATACCTATACCTCTTATCTCCACATAGGGATTAAAATAAATTTTTTCTGATGCGCATCGGCCAATAAGAAACTCGTCAGGGTGTTTTATTATCTTTATACCGTCATCAGCGACAAGCCTGTGACCTCTTGCAACAAGGTCAACAGCACACTCTGATTTACCTATACCACTTCTACCAGTAAAAAGTATCCCGACACCGTATACATCAACAAGAGTTCCATGTATAATGCAGAAAGGTGCGAGTCTCAGAGAAAGATAGAGGTAAAGGGCATTCATAAAAGGGGTCGTTGATAAAGGAGTTTTTATCAATGGTATCTTTTTTTCACATAGCTTTTCCATAAGATAGGAAGGAGGGTCAAGATTTTTTGCTATAAAAACCCCGGGAAAACTGTATTTAACGAATCTATCAATTGCCTTTCTCTGCTCTTTATCATGAAAAGACAAAAGATACAGATATTCAGTTTCTCCTATTATCTGTATTCTCTCATAGAGAAATATTTTTTCAAAACCTGCAAATAGAAGCCCGGGCCTGTTTAAATTAGGAGTAGCAACCTTATTTTCAAGTCCATCTGGACAGACAAGCTCCAGCTTCCATCTATCTTTGTTTTCTTCAAATATTTCTTTTATTCTGACTTCAGGATAGATAACTTTATGTTCCATCTATCTTTTCCTGCGTTTCATTTTGCCTTCATATTTTTTAAGCTGTCTTTCTATTTTGTCTTTTAATTCATCTATTACAAAAAAGAAATCATTTGAGGTGCTTTCTGCTTTTAAAAATTTTCTGTTAACATCGAGGAGTAATTCTGCTCTGAACCTTCCCCTCTGTTCTTCCACCACAATTTCTGCTTTGTTTATGTGATTTGAAAATCTTTCAATTTTCTTCAATCTTTTATCTATATACGCTTTCATATCTTCTGTTAACTCCACATTTTTAGATGTTATAATAAGCCTTTCCATGTTCTCCTCCTTTTAAAATGTTTTTACAAAGTATGCCTGTATTTCCTTTACATCAAGCTTTTTAAATTCATTTACTTTCCCAACAAATTCAAACCTCCCTCCTTTAAGCCATGCTATCCTCGTCGCCACCTCCTCTGTAAAACCAAAGTCATGTGTAACAGCTATAAATGTTCCTTTTATTTTCTTCCACAAATCTTTCAAAAGTTTTGTGATTTTTAACGCTGTCTCAGGGTCAAGACCTGTAGTTGGTTCATCAAAGAATATATACTTGGGTTCATAAGCAATAGCCCTTGCTATAGCAACTCTTTTTTTCATACCGCCCGAGAGTTGTGCAGGATAGAGTTTTTCAACCCCTTCAAGTTCCACAAGCTCAAGAGATTTTTTGACCTTATCCTTTATTTCCTTCTTTGTAAGGGAAAAATGTTCGCGAAGAGGAAGTGCTATGTTTTCAAAAACAGTCAGAGAGTCAAAAAGAGCCGCCCCCTGAAATACAAATCCTATGTTTTTCCTGGCCTTTAAAAGTTCCTTAGGTTCACCATTTGTGACTGAAATATCATCTATACTAACCTCACCCCTGTTTGGTCTTATGAGTCCAACAACGGTCTTTATAAACACGGTTTTACCTGAACCGCTTTTTCCGAGAATAACCAAAAACTCTTCATCCTCGATATCCAGTGAAACTCCTTTTAAAACAGGGAAATCAAAGTTTACTTCAAGGTCTCTTACTCTTATCATCCAAAAATAATCACTCCCAGTAAATAGTCAAATAAAAGAATCAAAAGAGATGCTGTTACCACTGCCTTGGTAGTGGACAGTCCTACCCCCTGTGCTCCTCTCTTTGTCTCCATTCCGTAAAAACAACCGGAAAGCGAAAGAATTATACCAAAAGCAGAAGCCTTAATCAATCCTCCAAAAAGGTCTTTTGGCAGGAAGAAAAGTCTGGCTCCTCTTGTAAATAAAATATAATTGGCAATTCCTGTGAAGTGGGAAATTATCATACCACAGAATATTGCAACTATATCTGCAATGATTGTAAGCATAGGAAGAGCAATCATGGCAGCAACCACTCTGGGAATAAACAAAAATCTATAAGGTGAAATCCCCATAACTTCAAGAGCATCTATCTGTTCTGTTACCTTCATCGTCCCTATTTCAGCTGCTATACCTGAACCCACTCTTCCTGCAACCACAAGCCCTGTAATAACGGGTCCCAGTTCTATCATAACACCCTTTGCAACACCCGCTCCCAGGTAGATAAGCGGGACATAATCTCTTATCTGATAGGCAGTTTGAACTGCGGCCACCATACCCAGAAAAGCGGATGTGAATATAACAAGTGGCAGCGAATTCACACCTATCTGATTAATCTGAAAAACAATATCCTTTCTCGTTTTACCTATTTCCTTCAGGTAAATAAGGGTCTTCCAGAAAGAAGATATAAATCCGCCTGCTTCCTCAAAAATACTGACAAATATTCTCATATAAAATCACCATAATCTCTATCTATTGAAGTCTCAGGAACAAACTTCATATATTCTTTCAGAAATCCCAGCCTGACAACACCTGTCGGTCCATTCCTGTGTTTACCAACAATAACTTCTGCTATACCCTCCTCTGCTGTATGAGGGTCGTAAAAATCCTCCCTGTAAAGAAAAATTACAAGGTCAGCATCCTGTTCTATTGCACCCGACTCTCTTAAATCTGCAAGTTGAGGTCTTTTATCAACTCTTCTCTCCACCTCTCTTGAAAGCTGAGAAAGAGCAATTACAGGAATATCAAGTTCCATTGCAAGAGATTTTAATGAAACGGATATATAAGCTATCTGTTGCTGTCTTGTTTCCATTCTTGGTGCCTCTATTAATTGCAGAAAATCCACAAAAACAGTGGTAATATCGTATTCCTTGCGTGCCCTTCTTGTTTTTGCTCTGAGTTCCTGAAGAGATATCTTTGGAGTATCATCTATATAAATTGGTGCACTCTTAAATTTTTCAGCCGCTTCAGAAAGTTTAATCATATCCTGAGAACTAATATCACCTTTTCTTATTTTCTGCATTTCCACATTTGCTTCCATTGCAAGGAATCTTTGAATAATCTGGTCCTTGGGCATTTCTATACTGAAAAGAACTACGGGCTTCTTATGCACTATTGCAAGGTTTCTCATTATATTCAGGGCAAAACTCGTCTTCCCCATGGCAGGTCTTGATGCGATAACAATAAAATCGCCTCTATGAAATCCTGCAGTAAGAAGGTCAATCTCCTGAAAACCCGTGGGAATCTCAACTCCTCTACCTTCCATAATTCGGTTCAAATCTGAAAAAAAGCCTTCCAGAAGTTCTTTAACAGGAACAAATCCTCCCTTTAGCTTGTATCCCCTAACACCAAAAAGCATGGCATCGGCTTCATCAATTATTTCTTCTGCATCTTTTTTTTCATCATAACATTCCTTCATCACCTTATTACATATCTCGATTGTCTTTCTATAAAGGAATTTCTCTATTATAATTTTTGCATGTTCTTCAAGATATTCCGGGTTCATTACCTCTTCAAGCAATGACCCAAGATATGCAGCTCCTCCTGCTTCTTCAAGCTTTCCTCGCCTTTCAAGTTCATTTTTCACTGTTAAAAGATCAGGAATTCTCCTGACACCCGCAGCTCCTTCTGAAATATCTCTTATAACTTCAAATATTATTCTGTGATTTGGTTGATAGAAAACTTCAGGTGTAAGCATCTCAATACCCTTATAAAGAGCATTCTGGGATGTCATCATGGCACCGAGTACAGCCATTTCCAGGTCTATTGCATGAGGTTCTATATCAGGTTTTCTCACTTCCTTCATTTTTAAACCACTCCACCACTTTATCTACACCCTGCTCAAAAGTAATCACAGGCTTCCAGTTCAGAACTTCACCTGCTTTTTTTGAATCAAGGTAAATTTTATAAACCTCACCCTCTCTTCTGGGCATGTAAACAGGTTTTCTATCATATCCAATTCTCTTTGCAAGGATTTTAAAAATAGAATTGACTGAAATTCCTTTACCGGTTCCTATATTAAATTTAAAACAAAGATTATCAGAATTGAAAAGAAGTTCAAGCGCCTTAACATTAGCCTCTGCCACATCTTCAACATAAACAAAATCTCTTTCCTGATCACCATCACCATAAATATAACATTCTTCCTCTTTGAGCATTCTGTAGGAAAAAATGGCTATAACTCCGGCTTCCCCAAAAGGGCTCTGTCTTGGACCATAGACATTTCCATATCTCAGAGCTATGAAACTTATTCCGAACACATCATGGTAATAGTCAAGATATCTTTCAAATACCATTTTTGAAAAGGCATAAGGACTTACAGGTTCTAATTTATGCTCTTCTGATACAGGATTTTTTTCAGGCTCTCCGTATATCGCTCCACCTGTTGATGCAAATATAAACTTAGAAACACCATACTCTTTTGCCATCTCCAGTAAAATCATTGAACCGTAAACATTGTTTGTAAAATCCTCAAA
Source organism: Candidatus Hydrothermus pacificus (assembly GCA_002011615.1). Classification (GTDB taxonomy): domain Bacteria; phylum Hydrothermota; class Hydrothermia; order Hydrothermales; family Hydrothermaceae; genus Hydrothermus; species Hydrothermus pacificus. Next base: position 112,145 of record MTOH01000011.1, read on the forward strand.
AGGGTCTTTAACCGACACAGCAACTGAAGACTGAGCAGCATGGTGGTTCACAATATCAAATTTCTTTTCTCTAAAAAGGTCTTCCATGCTTTTTTTATCCCTTATATCAACAGGATAAAATTCCGCACCATCCGGGACAAATTCCTTTTTACCTGTTGACAGGTTATCCACCACAACAACTTCATGTCCTCTTTGCAGGTATCTCTCTGCCACCCATGAACCTATGAAACCCGCACCACCTGTAACTAAAATTTTCATTTAAACAGAACCTTTTTATAAGTGTGTATTTCCTTATCATCGTCCTTTATTCTAATAAAATACACACCTTTTTTTAAATTTTTAAGAGTCATTTTTTTTCCTCTTTTTATATACTTCAATTTTATACTCTCAAGGCATCTTCCTGCAATGTCGTAAATATTTATTTCCAAGTGCCGTGCATCTCTCTGGAACAAAAGGCTTCTCTCATAAGGTATATTGAGCACCAGAGGTATTGAGGAGGAACTTCTAAATTCTTTTAGAGGGTCAATGACCCATGAATATTTTATAACCTGAGTATCAACCAGTGAATTACCACCATAATCAGAAAAATAAACAGGATTTATATACACTGTATCTCCATGGTTTAAAGAAGGAGAACCCTGCTCAAAATTAAAAAATATAATAAAAATGTCATCATTAAACATAATCTCTCCGGTTTTTCCACTGCCTGAAACCCATGAATGATTTTTTGAGAGTTTAAAAGCATGATCTATGGTAGAGGAGTCCACGCTTATATTCATGAACAGGGGTTCAGAGAAGTAAAACACTATGAAATCATCCTTATCAAGAAGAATGTCCTTGAAATTATTTTCATACAGAATTATTGAATCACACTCTGGAAGTTTCTCATCAAATGTTCCCTCAACAAGAAACCAGCCCTGAGCAGAATTACCCAGTGAATCTTTTATATAAGAAGGCGATGGATAAATCGTATCTCCTATCTGAATTGTAGGAGATGATGAAGGAATAAGGTTCACAACAAGTGAATCTGAGGTTATCCAGTTAGCATTCACAGAATCACCAAAAGTGTGCCCATTGCTTAAATTAAAAACAAGGTTTATATCAACTGTGTCAAAATCGGGCTTATTTGTCGGCTCTGAGAAAACTATGGTCACAAAATCATCATTATCAATACCGTTCTCTTTAACAACTCCATCAGATGCAACACATATTATGATCTCAGGACCATTCACATCATCAAAACTACCCTGTATTATTCCCTGTGATTCTCTGTAAAAACCAAACCTGTCTTTAACCTTTGCAATAACCGTATCTCCTAGAGAAACAGTGGGGTACTGATTTCCGGAATATGCAAGAAATATCTGCAATGTATCTCCTCTGGTGTTCCATTCTGCACCACCAAAATCTCCATAAATATTTAACCATGAATGACCGTTTGAAAGTGGAAAAATAGAATCAACATTGAATTTATCCACCTGAGGTTTTTCTGTAGGTTCATCAAACACAAGTATTACTCTGTCATCAGGGTCTTTACCATTCTTCTGCCATTCTCCGTCCGAAGCAGTTGCAGAGAGTAAAACAGGTCCGGTTGAATCGTATCCCATTAAAAGTTTAACAGAGTCAAGAATAAAAGGATAAACCTGGGAAAATGGTGTTATTTCAAGCCTGTATTGAAAATATCTGTCTCCATCATTTATACCCTGGTAGTTATCTATTATTGTATCCTGTAAATAGGGTAAAGAATCCCACAAAATCGTATCAGGTGTAACAGAGTCAGAAAAAGTTCGTAATTTTATCTTTACATCCCCACCCGTTGAAAACAACAAAAACTTCTTATATATAGGGTAACTTCCCTGCCTTTTCAGGTCAATTGCTGAGGAAACAATAGATGCTCTTTTTGAAAAAACTGAATAGAGAATCTCAGGGTCATTTTCGGTTCCGAGGAAGATATGCCCATCCCCTATATAGTAGAGAGATTTTGCGGAAAGACCTTCAAGGGAATAATCAAGGGTATCACACACATAAAAATTTTTTCTATCATAAGAAGAATAGAGGATATTCTCAGGAGATAAAGTGCTCTTTGAAAGCACATAAAGGACATCCCCTTTCCCCTCTATCAAATCCTCAAAGACCGTGTATGAATCACCCTGAAGTAATTTTTGCCAAGAAGAATCAATAAATGAGTAACTGTAAAGGGCAGGAGGGGATTTCACAAGAATAAAAACTCTCTCTGAATCAGCAAGTCCTTTTACTGCATAACCTGTGGAATCAGAAGGCGAGGGCAATCTGATAAAAGGTGGATAACCATTGAAAGAATTGTAAACTTTCCAGACGCTATCTTTTCTGGCAAGCACAAATATCCCTCTAAAACTGCTGGCAAATATCCATACAATGTCATTCACTTCGTTTCCATCAAATCTGTGGACCTGTTCCCACGAACTGCCATTGAATCTTAAAACATATCTATAGCTCCCACCCTGAACCGCATACAAGTTATCCTGACACAGAGCGAAATTTCTAAAATCGTTGAGTGTGGTATTAAACACAGGAACAAGAGGAAAATGATTTAAGGTATCATAAAAAAGAGTATTTTCATTAGCCATCCATAGATAGTTTTGATAAATAAGCATGTCCATTAAAGTGCCTTCCAGGGAAAAATATTGATTTGAAGAAAAACCTTTATAGAAAAGGGTATAAAATATTCTTGTGCTATCAGGAGAAATAACCCCAATAAAAACCGTATCTGAATTAACAGAGACTATCTTGTCCACAGCCCCTGAATTTCCAAATAAATTTAAAGGGTAAAACATGAAAAAACTATTTTCCATGAGATAGAGCTTATTGTTTTCAAAATAATCTATATTCTGACCATTCCAGAACCCGTTCCAGTTAGAAGTATAAAATATCCCCGGACCATTTTCCCATGTTTTTTGAATTATATAATCCGCCCCTGCCACTGAAATTAAAAATAAAAGTATAAGAAAATCCCTCACAGGCTATCCTGCTTTTCTTATTTCTTCTTCAAGAGCAGGAACTATCTCAAAAAGGTCTCCGATTATACCATAATCAGCAATTTCAAAAATAGGAGCATTTGGGTCCTTGTTTATTGCAACAATCACTTTTGATGTTCTCATACCTGCAAGATGCTGCATTGCTCCTGAAATACCACATGCTATATAAAGAGAAGGAGAAACAGTTTTACCGGTCTGACCAACCTGATGAGAATGGTCAATCCAGCCTGCATCAACAGCTGCTCTGGACGCACCCAGAGCAGCCTTTAAAACTCTGGCAAGCTTTCTCAGGGGTTCAAACCCCTGTGGTCCTCCCACACCTCTACCACCAGAAACAATTATATCAGCCTCTGTAACGTCAGGTTCTTCTTCTTCCTTTGGCTTCAAATCCTTCAACTTCAGTCTGTCAACATCTTCTATCTCTTTTTCCTCAACATCGCCTTTACCCTCTTTTTCAACAACCTGAAAAACATTTGGTCTTATAACAACCACAACCTTCTCTCTTAAAAGTTCTTCCCACACATAAGCCTTACCAGCAAAAACAGGTCTTTTAACATGCACCTTATCACCTTCTATTTTAAAATCAACTATCTCTTCTCCAAAAGATGCAGAAATTTTAGCACATATTCTTGCAGCAAGGTCCCTTCCATTAATTGTGCTTCCACATATAAAAAGATTTATATTTTCTGATTCAATCTTTTCCTGTATGAGTTTTGTAAAAGTTTCTGGTATGTAAAGATTTTGTCCTTTAAAATAATATACCTTATCAGCACCTTTTGATAAAAGTCTTTCAGGGTTTTCAATTTCACCAAACAAAAAGGCAAATGTTTTTCCACTCTTTTCAGAAGCAATTTTTGAAACGCCACCAAGGGCTTCCAGAGAAACTTTTTTAAATTCTTTTCCATCGTGTTCAACGAAAACACCTGTATTCATCTTCTCCTCCTTTTTAAATAATCTTTGATTCTTCTTTTAAAAGTTTTACAAGCTCTTTTACATTGTCAGGAAAAGGCAGGTCTATTATCTTACCCTTTTTTCTTTCCGGTGGTGGTTCATAGCTCAGGATATTTGTAGAATTTGCAGGCAGGTTCGATATCTCATTAACATCCACTGGCTTTTTCTTTGCCATCATAACACCCCTTAAAGAGGGAAACCTGGGTTCAAACTTTGCTTTTTCAAAACTTATTATAAGAGGTGACCGGGCTTCAATTATTTCAACCCCATATTCTGTTTCCCTTTCAAGAACAAATCCTGAATCCTTTATCTCCATATTTGTAACACAGGTCTCAAGGGGAAAACCAAGCTTCTCAGAAAGATAAGCGGGAACAAGACCTCTATCATAATCTACTGCCTTTTTACCCATAAGGATAAAATCAGGGTTTTCAGATTTCAAATAATCAGAAAGAATATCAGCGGTCTGAACCGAATCAGTAATCTCATCATTCACTTTGAGAAGCACGCCTCTATCCGCTCCCATTGCAAGAGCATGTCTTATTGTCTCTATTGAGTCTTCAGTGCCACAGGAAACAGCAATAACTTCACCATCTCCTATTTTTTCTTTTATCCTCAAAGCTGCCTCGGTTGCGTATTCATCATAAGGATTTATCACATAGGGCAACCCCTCTCTGTCTATACCTGTCCTGTCAGATTTTACTCTCAGTGGAACGCCTGTATCAGGGACTCTTTTCACCGTAACAAAAATTTTCATCCTTTACCTCCTTGAATTTCTTCAATTTCTTTATTACTTACAACAATTTTTGAAAAATCAGCATACTTGTCAAAAAGTTCTTTTACACTTTCCAGAAGTGCCAGCCTGTTTTTTCTAATTTCAATGTTTTCTGTCATCACAAAAACATTGTCAAAGAATCTGTCTATATAGGGCTTAAGCATAAAAAGATATGCTATTGATTTTTCAAACTTTTCTTCGGAAAGACTTTTGAGATATTCATCTCTCAATTCTTCGACTTTGCTGTAAAGTTTCTTCTCTTCCTCTTCTTTAAAGAGTGTAACATTAATAAAGGAAGCTGTTTTTTCATTTCTCAATATATTCGCGACTCTTTTCTGACCTACAACAACTCCGAGAAAAGTTCTCCTCTCTTTTTTATAATACTCTTCTAACCAGTAGGCTTTTAGATAAATTCTATACAGGTCATCATCATCTGATGCAATTATAGAATCAACTATATCATATCTTATACCCTTTTTCTCTTCAAGGTATCTGTCATATCTTTTAAATATGTAATCAAGAATCTGCTCTTTATTATTTTCTCTCTGGTAAATATCCATCATCTTCTCTGACCATTCTTTTAAAGAGAATCTAAATTTAAAATGGATTAAAAGGTCAAAAAAACCATAAATTATTTTTCTCATCCCCAGAGGGTCTTTTGAACCTGTAGGTCTGTACCCTTTTAAAAAATAACCTATAAAAGAATCCCACCTATCAATCAAACCCAGTATGGCTGATTCCTTAAGCTCGGGCATTGAATCACCAATTGCTCTTGGCTTTAAAAACTCTCTCAGTATTTTTACAACCCTTTCATCCTCCCCCTGCCTCTTTGCATATTCAGATGCCACAACTCCCTCAAGGAGAGTAAACTCTTTACCATCTTTAATCATTTCGGTAGTTAAATCAGTTCTTGAGAGAAAAATCGCTCTTTTTATTGATTCTCTGTGAAGTTCATCGGGCAAATTTATGACCTCAAAAAATCTATCTATCCTGTAAATTTTATCATACACTGTTCCAAGTTCTTCATCCCAGTAGAGTTCCTTTAAGCTGTCAATTCTCTTTTCAAGGGGAATTTTTAAATCTTCCATCATATAGAATTCCGCATCTTCAAGCCTTGCAATTAAAACCTTTTCAAGACCCTCAACTATTTTTTCGTATTTGTCTTCGGTATTATTTATAACAGCTATAAAATATGGCAACAGGTTTCCCTCTCTGTCTTCAACTGCAAAATATCTCTGGTGAACTCTCATTGCAGTTACTACGAAATCACGGGGCATCTCAAGATACTTCTCAGGAAATTCTCCCATAACAACACCTGGATACTCAACAAGACCTGTGACTTCTTCGAGAAGTTCGTCATCATAAAAAAGTACACCTTTCTTCTTTTTCACAAGATTCTTTGCTTTCTTGAGAATAAGAGATTTTCTCTGCTCAAAGTCAGGTAAGACAAAGTTCTCCTTCAAAAGTTCTTCATAATCTTTCTCATCGTTTACTCTAATCCATTCATTACCTTTTAATCTATTACCTTTTGTTTTCTTTCCTGATTTTATTCCATCTACCTTAAAGTTTATAATCTTTTTATCCATCAAACATAAAATCCACTTTATGGGTCTGGGAAAAAGAAAAGACCTTCCCCAGTTCATCATCAAGGGAAATTTTAAAGACTTAATAAACTCAGGTAAATTTTCTGAAAGCACATCTCTGGTTGGCAACCCTCCCTTTTTTATTTTTACCGCAATGTATTCACCTTTACCTTTCTGAACAACAAATAGCTCATTCTTTGAAACTCCTTTACTTTCAGCAAATTTTATTGCAGCGGGCAGAAATTCGCCTTTTTCATCAATTCCAAATTTTTTGGGTGGTCCCGTAATAACTTCTTCTATTTGTTTCTGTTTATCTGAAAGATTCGCTCTCACAGCCCATCTTCTCGGAGTTGAAAATGTTTTTATATTAGAAAATTCTATCAAATTTTCTTCCAGAAACTTCAAAAAATCTATTTTTAAAATCTCTTCACCCTTTTTAACAAGGAAAGGTGGCAACTCTTCAAGCCCGATTTCGAGAAGAAAATTCTTCATTCTACAGTGGCTCCAATTTTTTCAAGATATAGCGAAGCACATTGCTTTGCATAGTTTCTTATCCTCAGAATTCTCGCATTTCTCTCCTTCGGAGAAAAAGCCCCTCTTGCATCAAGTATATTAAAAATATGAGAAAATCTTACAACATTATGATAAGCAGGATAAAGGAGTTTCTTCTCAAGTAAAGTTTTTATCTCTCCTTCTATCTTTATAAATTCTTCCAGATAAATTTCTGCATCAGCAATCTCATAATAAAATTTTGAAAACTCCTCTTCGTTAATTCTGTAAATATCTCCCCATGTAGTTTCCTTATTCCATTTAATATCAAATATAGAGTCTTTATTCTGAAGATACATTGTTATTCTTTCAAGACCATAGGTAATCTCACATGTAATAGGATTCAGGTCAAATCCTCCCATCTGTTGAAAATATGTAAACTGGGTTATCTCCTGCCCATCAAGCCATACCTCCCATCCAACACCCCATGCACCGAGTGTGGGTGACTCCCAGTTATCCTCAACAAATCTTATGTCATGCTCAGAAGGGTCTATACCAAGAGATTTTAAACTGTCAAGATAAATTTCCTGGACATCATCAGGAGGCGGTTTCAAGATAACCTGAAGCTGATAATACTGGCACACCCTGTTAGGATTCTGAGCATATCTTGCATCCTTGGGTCTTTTTGAAGGCTCAATATATACACATTTCCATGGGTCTGGTCCAAGACACTTTAAAAATGTTGCAGGGTTAAATGTGCCCGCCCCCACCTCTGAGTTATAGGGCTGGAATACAAGGCACCCCTTTTTTTTCCAGAAAGTCAAAAGTTTCAATATCACATCCTGAAAATACATCAATTATATTATATAGAAAATTTGGAGCACAGAGCAAATAAAAGTACAAGGGTAACCACGACACACAACATCTGTGAAAAATTAAGAGGCAAAACTCAAAACATCCTCCAAATAATTCCCAGACTTATGTTCTCCTTTATCTGAGCTCTCTTTTCCTGTTCTTTATCATAAAAAATCTGAGCATAGATTGAAATCTGGATATATTTACTCAGTGATACACTCAAGGTATTTTCAAAGTCAATATCAGGCTCTTTCCAGTAATTTTCATAAGGAGTTCCTTTTAAATTTTCAGATTCTGAATTCAGAAATGCCTTGAATATCCTTAACTTTGTTTCATATAGAAGATTTTTTGCCATTTTAAATTTTCCTGTTGATAGAAATTCAATCCCGCCGTAAACCGTAGTTTTTGTCCCTGATAATTTATTCATAAGAGTATCAATCGTTTTCTCAATATGTTCCTTTGCACCAAAACCCACTCTTGCATCAAAATTTCTCCTTTCATTTTTTATAAGAAATTTTAAAATACCGATGGTTTGAGTAAGGTCAACAGGATGGATGTATCTCACAATCTCAGGATATGAGTTATCATAAAACTGACTCAGAAATCGGTTTGAAATATAGGGTGAGACAATCCATCCTGGAGAATAGGTAAGTGTTATCTCATCATCTATTTTATCAGTTGATTTTTGAGGTACTTCCCAGTCCTCTGTTTCACTGTTCTGGAAATAAGTCTGTCCGAATGCCAGCTTAAGTGAGTTTAAAAGAATTAAATTCTTGCCAGCAGGTCCTTTTAGGTCAGAATTCAAAAACAAAGTCCATGTTATACTTCCTATATCACCACCCGTCCATGCTGAATTGTAGTAATTCTGGGTAAGGTTCAGTCCCGTATCAAGAGACTTTTCCCATCCATTAAAAAGACAAAATAACATTAAAATTTTTAGCATATAAACCTCCATCTTTATTTTAATTATAATCTATTCATCAAAAAGATTGAAACATGACGCTTAAATTCTTTAAAATTTTTAAAACTTAAAAAGGGTCGGGGTTTATTTTTTAATCCCTTGACTATAAAGGGGTGAAAAGTAACCCGGGAGGAAGGAATATGAAAAAAATAATTGCTGGAATAGCTCTGGTCTCATTCCTCTATGCAGGAGGATGGGACCATCCTGTCCAGGGAATAAGGGGGCTGGGGATGGGAGATGCCTATACAGCACTTGCAGAGGATGCGACAGCAATATGGTGGAACCCTGCAGGACTTTCTTTTCAGAAGAGTATGCTTGAAGTAAATGTAGGTGGAACAGTAGATATGCCAATGCATGTCTGGAAATTTCCTGACCCTGCAAATCCTTCTGCAGAAAAAGAAGCAACTTCAAATCTTGTGAAAATTGTGCCTCAGGCATTTATTTCCTACAAACTGAACAAGTTCGGTCTGGGTTTCGGATATTATGTTGCATACGGTGGCGGTGGTGTTGACTGGAAAGAAGAAGATGCTGGTATGGACATATACTCTGTTCTTGGTGTCATGTCCTTCACCCCAGCATTTTCCTACATGATAAATGAAAAATTCGGAATAGGAGCAAGGATAAACATACTTTACGGAACCTATGAAAGCAAAACCAGCATGAGCCAGCCTGTTCAATTTTCTTCAAAAGATGAAGGAAGCGGATGGGCATTTTCAGGAGGTGCAGGAATTCTTTACAAACCTCTTGATATCCTTTCAGTGGGATTTAATTTCAGGGGACCATTCACATTAAAACCCTCAGGAACCCATACAGAAGATACTCTTGAATTTGACACAGAATCAGAGGTTGATTTCCCGATGACTTTCGGGATAGGTTTCGGACTGACCCCGATGCCCAATTTAACACTCGGACTTGACTTTGAATACACAACATGGTCAACCCTTGATTACTTCATAACCACTGTTAAAACACCCATGGGAGAATCTGTTGACACAACAGAACTTTTATTTGAGGATGCCTTTAAAATAAAGCTGGGTGGTGAATATGCATTTCCTGAAATTGGTCTCGCATTAAGAACAGGATTCGCTTATGATAAAGCAGCATCTCCTGATTCAACCCTCTCCGCCGGGAATATTGACCCTGATAAATTTGTGATTTTCGGCGGAATAGGATATGAAAGGGCAAACTTTGGAATAGATTTATCAATTTTAAAAGCATTCGGCTCAGAGAGAAAGTATGAGGAAGAGGTTGCACCGGGAGTTACAGTTACAAATAAATACAACATGAACCCCATGGCAATAGGGGTTGCATTAAAGTACAAACTTTAAAAACTTAACTTTTAAAATTCACCCCCGACCCTTTTTAAACAAATGAGAGTTATTTTTTTTGAAGATTTGAGGTATATAAAATTCTGGTTTCCGATTTTCAGATTAAATCCCTTTTTCAAACTTTCCTTTTTCAATCCCTTTGTAAAAAACAAAAAATCGTATCTCCTCATAAGGGAAGAGATATTTGAGATTTCAAGAAATTATTTTAGAAAAGAAAAAATTTTGAAGGAAGTTAATTCAGAAAATGCCTTACTCCTCTCCTCTTTTTTTATACCTGAAAAAATAAAAAACTTTAAAGAAAATACTATTTTAGCCTTTAAGAGTGAAAAAGTGGGGATTTTTCTGAAAAGGGCAAAATTTAAAAACCTGAATGAATTACTTGAAGAATTCAATAAAAATTATGATGAAAAAGAAATAAAAGGAAAATTTATAAATACTCCTTTTAAGTTAATATCCGAATTTGAAGAAATCTTAAATAATTACCTGAATTTGATAAAATCAGAATACAAAAGAGTCAGCAAAAACCTTTATTCAAATTCAAAAATTTCAAAAAATGTGGAGATTGATACAAAAAACGGAATAGTTATAATTGAAGAAAATGTTGAAATAGAGCCTTTTTCCTTTATAAAGGGACCTGCATTCATAAGAAAAGGAACAATAGTAAAGTCGGGTTCAAAAATTTATTCCTCATACATAGGTCCTGTCTGCAGAATCGGTGGTGAAGTGGATACATCACTTTTTACGGGATACTCAAACAAGTCTCATCAGGGATTTATAGGACATTCAATCATCGGAGAATGGGTTAATCTCGGTGCAATGACAACAAACTCAGATTTAAAAAACAACTATTCAGAGGTAAGGTTAAAGATAAAGGATGAAACGATATCAACAGGCACGGTTAAGTTTGGAGCAATAATAGGGGACCATGTAAAAACAGGAATAGGAACATTAATACCCACGGGTGCCTATATAGATTTTTTCACAAATATATTTTCAGGGGGGAAATTCTGTCCCAAATACATTCCACCCTTTTCATGGGTATCGGATAAAGGAATTGAGGTTTACAAAATAGATAAGGCAATAGAGACTGCAAAGAGGATGATGAAAAGAAGAAATTTAGAAATGGGAATAGAATATGAAAAAAGAATAAGTAAAATTTTTAAAGAGGAAATTGAAAAGTAACAGTGTTTCCTTTATAATTTTTATTTAAAAAATTCTGGAGGATTTTTATGAAAAAAGTTGCAGTAATGATGGTGATGGCTATTGTGTTTTACGCCTGTAAAAAAACAGAACAGCATGGGAAAACTCCGCTTGCAAAAGTTGGAAATATTGTGATAACAGAAGAAGAACTAAAATCACAGCTCCCTGAACTTGCCTCACAATTTATGGAAGAAGAACAAAAGTCACAAATTCTAAATTTCGGGATAGAAGCAACTGTATTCTATCTTGCTGCAAAAGATGAAGGACTTTTTGAGGACCAGCAAATAAAGGACAAAATAAGATGGATGGAAAGACTTTTGATTGCAGATGAGTATTTAAAAAGAAAAGTTCAGTCAGATATAACAGTTACACAAAAAGAAATTGAAGATTTTTATAACCGGTATAAGAGTGAATTTCAAAAGCAAATTGATATTGCTTATGTTATAGGTAAGAGAAAAGAAGATGTTGAAAAGGCAAGAAAAAGAATGTTGCAAACTACTCCTGTAAGGGCAATCACAGAATTTCAAAAAAACCCTGATCTGGCTGCCGATATACTGCAGGGACTCAATGTTGGAGGTTTAAGAATATATCCCAGTCTCCCTCAGGAAATGATAGATGTCATATTCTCTATAAGAGTGGGAGATGTAAGTGAAATAATCCAGATAGCACCTGACCAGTACGGATTCATAAGGATACTTGATGAAACAAAAGCAAAAGTGACAAAAGAAGAAGTGATGGAAAATATAAAATCCTTTCTTCTTGTTCAGAAAGCGCAGATAAAAAAAGATTCTATTTTTAATGTCTTAAAGGAAAAATACAAAGTTGAAATTCTAAATAAATAGGAGGTCTTATGGAAATAAAAAAAGTTGGTATCACTGGTGCAGGGACAATGGGTAACGGAATTGCCCATGTTTTTGCTCTAAAAGGATACGATGTCTTATTAAACGATTTAAATGAAGAAATTCTGCAAAAGGCACTCGCAACGATTTCAAAAAATATGGACAGACAGGTAAAAAAAGAGATAATAAAACCCGAGGATAAAGAAAATGCTCTTAAAGGAATTAAAACAACAACCGATTTTTCCGAATTCAAAGACTGTGATATGGTAATTGAGGCTGTTATAGAGGACACAAAAACCAAAATAGATGTTTTTCAGAAACTTGATGAAATTGTAAAGCCCGATGCTATATTCGCATCAAATACATCCTCAATATCAATAACTCTCCTCGCAACTCACACAAAAAGACCTGAAAAGTTCATAGGGATGCACTTTTTCAACCCTGTCCCTGTGATGAAACTGGTTGAGGTTGTTAAAGGGGAAAGAACATCTGATGAAGTGGTAAATCTAACTGTTGAACTCGCAAAAAAACTTGGTAAAGAACCCGTGGCAGTCAACGACTTTCCGGGTTTTGTTTCAAACAGGGTTTTAATGCCAATGATAAACGAAGCAGTTTACTGTCTTATGGAAGGAGTTGCAGAAAAAGATGCAATAGACAATGTTATGAAACTCGGAATGAACCATCCGATGGGTCCACTGGCACTTGCAGACCTGATAGGGCTTGATGTTTGCCTTCATATAATGAATGTTCTTTACAAAGAACTCGGAGACCCGAAATACAGACCCTGTCCCCTTTTAAAGAAAATGGTTGCAGCAGGATTTCTGGGAAGGAAGACAGGAAGAGGATTTTATGATTACACAAAATAGGTGCAGAATACAGGATACAAAATACATAAACAATACGCCATACGCTATATTCCATAAGCCATACGCCATTTGCTATAAGCCATAAACCATCCCGACATAGTCGGGATCTGGGCGGGTAGCTCAGCTGGTGAGAGCATCGGCTTCACATGCCGGGGGTCGCAGGTTCGAGTCCTGCTCCGCCCATTTTTAAAATTTGTATCATAAATAAAATCAAAAGGAGTATCATGAAAAGAGCAAGGTTTTTTATAATTTTTTATTTTGTTTTCCCCTTTATGCTTAACTCTCAAATAGGTCCAACAAAGGGATTAAGAGAGAATCCTCCAGAGGTGTTTGCCCTGAAAAATGCAAGGATAATTGTAAACTCAGAAAAGACAATAGAAAAAGGGATAATAATTATAAAGAACCGAATAATTGAAAGTGTCGGGAAAAACATCAAAATACCTTCTGATGCTTATGTCATTGATTACAAAGGGAAATGGATTTATCCCGGATTTATAGAACCCTATCTTGTATATAAAGAAGAAAAACAGGAAAAAAGTATGCCTTCCTTCAGAGGAGAGGAGCCTCAAAAGAAAAAAGAGGGAAAAGGAACCTCCTACTGGAACCCTCTTGTTCACCCTGAAAAAGAGATTTCAGAAATTATTTCATTTGATAAGAAATTACTTGAAAAATACAGAAAAAATGGCTTTACTGCAGGACTTTTTGTTTACGCGGATGGAATATTCAAGGGAAAAAGTTCTCTATTTTCTTTAAAAGACGCAAAGCCTTCTGAAAATCTCATTAAAAAGGATATTTTCCAGCACATAGCCTTTTACTATGCAAGAATGGGAGGAGAATATCCAAACTCCCTTATGGGTTCAATAGCCCTTATAAGGCAGGTGTTTTACGATGCCATCTGGCATAAAGAAATATGGGACTATTATAAAAAGAGAAAAAACATTGAAAAACCACCTTTTATAAAATCCTTAAAGGAACTTGAAGCCTTTTTATTTAAAAACAAAAAAGTTGTTTTTGAAACTCAAAGCGACCTTGACATATACAATGTTCTGAAAATTAAAAAAGAATTTAACCTGAATGTGCTTATAAAGGGCTCTGGTTATGAATACAGACAGATTGAGGTTCTCAAAAAGGCAGGAATACCCCTTATAATCCCGTTAAACTTCCCTGAAAAATTTGATTTTGAAAATCCTGAGGAGGCAATCTCTGTATCTCTTGAAGAACTATTCCACTGGGAGTATACTCCCTTTAACCTTAAAAAACTGTGGGAAAATAAAATAGAGTTTGCACTTACAGCAGATGGATTAAAAAATGTGGATGATTTCTTTAAAAACTTAAAAAAGGCAATAAAAAGGGGATTACCCGAAAAATATGCCTTAAAGGCTTTAACCGAAATTCCTGCAAAAATTCTCGGGGTGTATGAAATACTTGGAAGCATAGAAAAAGGTAAACTTGCTCATCTTGTGGTAAGTGATGGAGATATATTCAAAGACGGTGAAATCTGTGAAGTATGGATTGACGGGAAGAACTACAAAATAAAGGAAGAAGCCCTGATAAAGCCTCAGGGAAAATGGGAGATAACCTTTTATTTTCCTGAAAAAAAATTAACCGCTGAAATTGAAATTAATGGGAAGCCTGAAAAATTAAAAGGAAATATATTTTTTGAAAAGGAAAAAATCCCGCTTAAAAGTGTAAAAACAAATATGAGACAGCTGGAAATAATGTTTGAATCAGAAAAACTCGGTTATAAGGGCTTAACCTTTATATCAGGGATTCTTGAAAAAAATATCTATAAGGGCAGAGGAATTTTGCCCGATGGAAAAGAGTTTAAGTTTAAAGGAGTATTTAAAGAAGAAATTAAACAAAAGAAAAAAGAACAAAAAGAAGAAATTTACAGAGAACCTGAACTTTTATTCCCTCCTGGTGAATTCGGAAGAAAAGCCTCCCCTCCTCAGCACGATTACCTTTTGATAAAAAACGCAACGATATGGACATGTTCTGAAAAAGGGGTTCTTGAAGGTTATGACATTCTCATAAAAAAGGGAAAGTTTTATAAAATAGGGAAAAATCTAAAAGCACCTGAAAACTGTGCTGTAATAAATGCAGAAGCAAGACACATAACACCGGGGATAATAGACCCCCATTCCCATATAGCAACAAGAGGAGGAAATAACGAAACAGGAGACCTGATTACCTCAGAGGTGAGAATTCAGGATGTGCTTGACCCCTATGACATTTCAACTTACAGATTGCTTGCAGGAGGAGTGACGATTTCAACCACTCTTCACGGTTCTGCAAACCCGATAGGGGGACAGAATATAACCATAAAGCACAGATGGGGAGTTAAAAACCCTGAGGAACTTATTTTTAAAAAGGCAATGCCCACATTGAAGTTTGCCCTTGGAGAGAACCCCACGGGGTTTGGAAGCGAAACGCGAAATCCGAGGTTTCCTCAAACAAGAATGGGTGTTGAGGAGATGATAAAGGATAAGTTTAAAGAGGCTCTTGATTATAAATTTGAAAGGGAAAATGCAAAATATCCTGTAAGGAAAAATTTAGAACTTGAGCCAATCCTTGAAATTCTTGAAGCAAAAAGAATGCCCTATATCCACGCTTACAGGGCTGATGAAATGCTGATGTTTTTGAACCTGGCAAAGGAATTCAAAATTAAAAAACTATCCTTTCAACATGCCCTTGAAGCCTACAAGATAGCCGATGAATTGAAAAAATTCGGTGTTTATGCCACGGTATTCTCTGATTTATGGGCATACAAATTCGAAGCCTATGACGGTATCCCCTACAATGCTGCAATGCTTTACAAAATGGGCGTTATAGTATCCCTGCACTCTGACTTTTCGGAAATTGCAAGAAGATTAAATACAGAATCTGCAAAGGCAATGAAATACGGAGGACTAACCGAAGAAGAAGCACTGAAATTAATAACAATTTACCCTGCAATCCAACTGGGAATAGATAAATGGGTTGGTTCAATTGAACAGGGAAAAGATGCGGATTTTGTTATATGGGACCGAAATCCCCTTTCCACTTACAGCAAGGTTCTGGAAACCTGGATAGAAGGAAGAAAATACTTTGACAGGAAAGAGGATTTGAGAATGAGGGAAAGGGACAAAAAACAGAGAATGAGATTAATTCAAAAATACCTGAAAGAGAAAAAGAGTGCAAAAATGCCTTCTTCAGAAATGCCTTTTAAATTCCCTCACTTTTGAAGGAGGAAAAAATGAAAAGAAAAGCAATTTCAATGCTATTTTTGCTCTCCACTCTTTTTTCATCCTCACAGATTCCTGCCCCGCCCCAGAAAAAACCCATTGCTCTTAAAGGAGGTATAATACACACAATTACAAAAGGTGTAGTTGAAGATGGCATTATCCTTTTTGATAAGGGTAAAATAGTTGCTGTTGGAAAAGGTGTTAAAATCCCTGAGAATGCAGAAGTCATAGACATAAAAGGAAAACATGTATATCCGGGTATAATTGATGCAAACTCCTTAATCGGACTTGTTGAAATATCAACAATCAAACAGACCCAGGATATAAGGGAGGTCGGAGATTTCAACCCGAATATAAGACCTGAATTTGCAATAAACATGGAAAGTGAGATAATACCTGTTACCAGGGCAAACGGGATTTTAATTTCCCTTGTTGTTCCTCAGGGAGGGATAATCACGGGCTCCTCTGCACTCATAGAACTTGATGGATGGACATGGAAGGATGCCTTGATAAAATCGCCTGTCGGTGTCCACTTAAGATGGCCTTCTTTAAAACCCTTTTTCTACTACTTTGGTTATGCTCCGCCAAAACCGAAATCCGTTCTTGAAAAAGAATACAAAGAGAAAATACACAGGATAAAAAAATTCTTTGAGGAAGCCAGGGCTTACTTAAAATTAAAAGAATCAGGGAAATTTTATAAAAAGGATGAAAGATATTCCGCAATGATTCCTGTTTTAAAAAAAGAAATACCCATTTTTGTCCATGCCAATGAGATAAGAGAGATAAAGGATGCATTAGATTTTCTAACAAAAGAAGACCTGAAAATCGTTCTTGTGGGAGGTTATGATTCATGGAGAGTTGCAGATTTGTTAAAAGAAAAAGACATTCCAGTAATAATAACAGGAATACATGTTCTTCCGAGAAGAAGATATGAGGGATACGACGAACCCCTCACTCTTCCTTACAAATTATATAAAGTGGGTGTAAAGTTCTGCATAGCAAATTCTGGAAATGCCTTCAGCACAATGAATGCAAGAAATCTGCCTTACAGAGCCGCAAATGCAATACCCTTTGGTCTTCCAGAAGAAGAAGCTCTGAAGGCAATAACACTCTACCCTGCTCAGATTCTCGGAGTTGCTGATAGATTAGGAAGCATAGAAAAAGGAAAAGATGCAACTTTAATAGTTACAGATGGAAACATCCTGGAAATAAAAACAAATGTTCTAATGGCATTCATAAGAGGAAAGAAAATAGACATCAGCAACAAACATAAAATGCTTTATGAAAAATACAAATTAAAAATATTTGATTAAAAGAAAATCAGGCTTGTCCGGATAATCAACATGTTATAATTAATTATAGTAAAAAACATATTTATATTTCTGATATCTCAGGAATGCACTTTCTATTGCTATCCATTTTCTTACTAATGTGACATATAAACATTTTAACTTTTTAAATTTTCTGGATTATCCCTAATTATAATCCTTTTTGTAAAATTGAATTAAATTTCTCTATAATCTAAAAATGGAATTCTTTTTTAAAACAGGACTTATTTTGCTTCTTGCAATCCCCCTGGGTTATCTTTTCCTGAAACTGAAACTTCCAAAAATTCTGGGATATATGGCAGGAGGAATTATCCTGGGCCCTTATGTCTTTAAAATTCTTGACCACAACTTTTTAAAATCCCTTGAATCTTTTAATGTCTTTGCTCTCTCCTATCTTATTTTTCTGGTGGGAACAAAAATAAAGATCGAAAATCTGAAAGGAAATATAAAAATAATACTTCTTTCCTTTGGTCTGCAGTTCTTATTTACAGTAACAGCATTTACCCTGATATTTTTCTTCTTTTTCAAAAACATTTCACTTTCATTTTTTCTCGGTATAATTGCCTTAACAATCGCACCAGCATCAACAATTGCTGTAATAGACGAGCTTGATGCTGAGGGAACTGTTACTGCAAATATTATAACTCTTGTTGCATTAAATAATCTTATAATAATACTCCTATTTTCTCTTTTAGCCCCGCCCATTGTTTTAAAAAATGTCCCGAATATTTTGAATCATATATATTTTTCTTTTTTAAAATTTACCGGAGCAATTATTCTCGGTATTATAGCAGGTTTTATTTTGAGCTATCTTGAAGCAAGAGCTGAAAGTTCTTTAACACTGACATTTTCAGCAATAGGAATGGTTCTCTTTTTATTCGGGATACTTGAATATTTTAAAATTTCCCCCTATGTGGGAGCTCTGTTTCTCGGATTTGTTGTAACAAATGCATCAATAAAGCATAAAAAGGTTTTAAAAGAACTTGAATTCTTTGACCACATTATATATATAGTTTTTTTCTTTGTAGCAGGCTCAAGCATGCATCTTGATATTTTAATAAAGATGCTTCCATGGGTTTTACTTTATGTTGTTTTAAGAGGCTGCGGTGAGTTTTTTGGTGCATACCTGGGCAGTATGAAAACAGGTCTGGAAAAAGAAGAGGCAAAAGCCTTTGGTCTTGGAATTTTAACACAGGCAGGACTTGCAACAGGATTTGCACTTATACTGGGCAATTATGGAAATGAAGGAAAATTCATAATGAATATCGTTCTTGGCTCAATAGTAATTTCTGAAACCATAGGTGTAATACTTCTTAAAAGAGCACTCATAAATATAGGAGAAGTAAAACTCTTCAGGGTCATTGAGGAAGAATCAGAGCCAATACTTGATTTTCAGTTCCAGACAATTATAAAAGAATTTATGAAACAACTGGGCTTTAAACAAAAACAAAAAACAGAGAAAGAGATACTTGCAAAAGATTTGATGAAAAGAAACTTTTCAAAAGTAAATATTGCTGATGACCTTTCTGAAATAATAAAAGTTTTTGAAAAGGCAAAGTGCGGAACAATTCCTGTTGTTGATGACAAAAACGAATTCAAAGGAGCCATAAGGATAGAAACATTAGAAGAAATTGTATATAATAAAACTCTTGAAAAATTGATTCTTGCAGACGATATACTCGAAAAGGACATCCCTGTTATAGCTCCTGATGATAATATTGAAAAAATATCAGACCTTTTCAGAGAATATAATTTTGATGCTTTACCTGTTTGTCAGGATAATAAACTCCTTGGTATGATTATAAGAAGAGAAATATTGAGATATGTCTAAAAAAAAGCTGAGGCGTATCTGTAAAAAGCACAGGCTTCCGCTTACCAGAAAATGTTTTAGATGTAAAAAGCCAATATGTAAAAAAGGGACTTTAAGAAAATATCATCACTTCTTTTGTTCCAAAAAATGTGCATATCTCTGGAAGGTTGAGCAGAACGAAAATCTTTTAAAATTTACCCGCGAGCCTCTTGATACTTTACCCGGGAAATTTCTATTTTACTCATCTTTTACATTTTTTATCGGGATTTTTTTATTCGGGATATTCAATAAGCCAAATTTACCTCCTGAAAGTAAAATTTATATTAAAAAAATTAATGTAAAATCAGAGAATGAATTTATGCTTGATGTAAAAAGGATAATAACTGATGAAAAAATTGTGTGCCTTACATTTGACGGTGGCTCCTATGCTGACAGGGTTGACAGCATAATAAACATTCTAAAAAGGGAAGATGTGCCTGCAACTTTCTTTTTAACAGGAGAATTCATAAAAAAGTTTCCTGAAAAAACAAAGAAAATCGCAAAAAATTTTGAGGTTGCAAATCATACATATTCACATCCCCATCTTACAACTTTTGCAATAAATCAAATACACAAAACCCTCTACAACATAGACCAGATTAAAATTCTTGAAGAACTTATAAGGTGTGAAGAGACATTTGAAAAAACAACAGGTAAGAAGATAAAGAGAATATGGAGAGCCCCTTATGGTGAGGAAAATTACGAGATTAAAAAATGGGCAAAAAGGATAGGATACACTCATATAAGATGGACCTATGACACAAAGGACTGGATGAATGAAAATGAGAAAAGATTTATTCCTTTTAAAAAAGTTTTAAAAGACATATTAAATAAAGGAGATTTAAAAGGCTACATTTTCCTATTGCATGCAGGCTCTGCAGGAAGAAATGACAACTTCTATGATTTTCTAAAATCTTTAATAAAAGAACTTAAAAAAAGAGGATACAGATTTTTAAGCATTACTCCTGCTTTGAAATACCATAAGATTTTGATGTAAGATGTGGCTAAATATTCTGAATTATACGGGTTTTAACATTTCTTTCAATTTCATCTTTAATATTTTGAAATTTTCTTTTATATAGTATTCCCTGTCTTCCTCTTCAATGATAGAACCGAGTTTCACTTTATAATCCAACGGGCTTAAACTCTCTATCTTTTTAAGAATTCTTTTCACAACCTCTTTTGATTCTTTTATATCAACCCCCTTTTTAAAAAGAAATTCTATGTCAAAAACATCCCTTATCTCCCCTCTTTTTAAAAAGGCTTCTATTTTGGCTTTCATCATATCCCCGGGACTTACTGCATTTAAAAGAACCTGGATATTGGAATACTTGCTGTATGCGATTGTGAGTTCTGTTTTCACTTTTTTAACTTCTCTCCTTATCTCTATTTTTAAATTCTTTAAATATGAAGGTGATTTTATTTCAAAAAGCAGGGTAAAAAATTTCTCGGTAGCATCTTTTACTATGTAAAATTGTGAAAGACAATCATGTATATCTGTAAATAATTTTTTAAAATCAATTTCTTTTATGACCCAGAAATCAAGGTCAGCGGAAAACCTGTTCAATCCGTAACATAGTCTGAGCATTGTGCCACCTGTAAAAACGAGTCTGTCAAGAATCCTTTTACTTTTCATTCTATCCAGCACTTCAAGTTCAAACTGTTCCTGTTTTATCAAATCCTGCATATCTTTTTAAGGATTTTTTTTGTCCTTTCAGGGAAAGGGTCTATAACCTCTCTTAGCTTTGCCCTGTCTATTTTGTTAAAATCAATTGCTGAAAAATCCAGTTTGTATTTTCCAAAAGAATAAAGATAAACAGAGTCAACAAGAGCTTTTTCTTTTGTTGCTATAAATATATCATTTTCTTTTACAAAGCCGAAATAATAATTTTTTTTAATTTTGTAAAAGTTGAACAAAAAACTTTGAATTTTAAATTTTCTGGTTCTCCGTGTTGAAGCACTTTCAATAAATCCTCTCTGAATCTGAGTTGATACTCCATAATAGGATAGGGCTGTCAAAAAAGATATATAGGACGGAACCTGAAGGTAATTGGATATTTTAAAAAGGTCTTCTATATTTAATTTTTCAAGATTTTCTGAAAGAATATAAAAATTCTTTTTAAGTCTTATAAAAATTCCCTTTTTTGTAAATCTTGTGCATAAAACTTTTGCGGATTCCGATTTTATCCCGAAAATTTCTGCCACATCATCCTTTGTAAAAAAAGCCTTTTCTCCCAGCTTTTTCAATTCAACATATCTCATAAGAACACCAGGTTAATAATTTTGTTAATTATATGTTCTTATGAATAAAAAGTCAAACAGGTTTATTATTTGAGCCATGAACTCTTTATCATGGGAATTTTAAAGAATATTTTAAAGAGCAGTATATAAGGTCAATTAAAAAGAATTACTACTGCCTTGTAATACGAACTTTATATCCTGTTGCTCCTTTTTTAAAAACAGAAGAGCTCTTAACCCATTTCTCATTCGAGAATTTCTCTATCTTTCTTTAAAATAAAATTATCATGTCAACTGAAATTGCAAATAAGATAGCAATTGTTTTGAATTTGAAAATTCTGGGTCTTTTCTCTTAAAATAAAACTGTTATGACAACTGAAACCGTAAACATCCTGGCTTTAATGTTGGGAATAATTGCGGTTATAGAACCTTTTATTTTATCCTATCTGACAAATAAATTTATTCAAAAAGAAGACGAAAGGGCGAAAAGGATGATTGATGAAAGTAAAAAGGATACTGAAAGGATGATAATGGAAACACAAAGAATGATAGACGAAGGGAATAAGAGGCTCGAAAAAATACTTTTAGAAATAGACAAAAGCACAAAGGAAATACTTGGAGAAATCTTTAAAAAAATCTGATTATCTTAAAACAACCAGAGGCTCTGTCCAGCTCTGTCCAGGGTCAGACCCTGACATAAGGACAAATATTTCCTGATTTTGCCCTTATTTTATACCAGTAATCCTGAAATTTTGAAACAGAATTATCGGTATAACTTGTTGTATTTTCACCAACCTTTGTTATTTTATGAACCTGCAGGATAAGTGACTATCCTGCTTTGAAATACTATAAGATTTTGATGTAAAATATATGTATGCGATTGATAACAATATCTTTTTTAATCTTTTCGGTGATTTCTTCAAAGGAAATAATGTTTTTATCAACTCAACTTGTCCCTGTTGAGGAATCCGAATGGGTAAGGAAGGTTCTGTTGCCACCTTTTGAGAAGGAAAAGAAAATTAAGGTTATTTTTATCGGTTCTGAATACGGTGAACTTGCTGACAGACTGATTGCAGAGTATAAAGCAAAAAGAGGGAAAGTGGATGTTGTGGGAGGTCTACACAGTGATTTTTCTTCTTTATATCATGTCTTTAAAGACTTAAAAAGGGAACTTCCTGAGATTGAAAAACTTGAAAACAGAAAGTTTTTCCCCGGATTTAAAGAAGCAGGAAATATAAAGGGCACGCAGGTTTATATTCCCTGGCTTCAGGGAACTTACATATTTGCAGTGAACAAAAAGACACTTGATTATCTCCCTGAAAATGTGGATATATGGAACTTGAATTATGAAGACCTGTTAAGATGGGGAAAAAATATTTACCAGAAAACAGGTCAGAAAAAACTCGGTTTTCCATTGGGACCCAGAGGGCTTATTCACAGGTTTGTTCATGGCTACCTCTATCCTTCCTTTACAGGATACCAGATAATAAAGTTCAATTCAGAATCAGGTTATAAAATGTGGGAATTTGTTAGAAATCTCTGGAATTATGTAAATCCTTCGGCACCTGCATGGGATGCAATGGATATTCCACTGCTTTCAGAGGAGGTCTGGATTGCATGGGACCATACAGCAAGGTTGAAACAGGCGATAATGGAAAGACCCGATGATTTTCTGGTAATTCCATCGCCTGCAGGACCATCTGGAAGGGGAATAATAACTGTTCTTGCGGGGCTTGGAATACCAAAGACTTCGAGGGACACCCTTTCAGCCTTTTATCTGATTGAATATCTCACAAGACCTGATGTTCAGGGGGAAATTTTAAAGGGAACAGGATTTTTCCCTGTGCTCAAAGGAATATCTTTTGAAGGTCTTAAAAAGCCCTTTAAAATAATTGCCGAGGGAGTTATAAAGCAATCAGAAAAGGAAGATGTTGTAAACTGTTTTATACCAGCAGGGCTGGGTAAAAGGCAGGGAGAATTTTCAAAAATAATGAGAGATGTGTTCATAGAAATTGTTGTTAAAAAAAGAAATATTAAAGAAGTTCTTGAAAGAAAAGACAGGGAATTAAAAAATCTTTTTAAAGAAACAGGTGCTCCCCTGCCCTATCCTGATAAAGTAGATTTAAGTAATGAGAAGGGATAAAATTTTTCCCTATTTACTCATTTTGCCTGTAATCTTATACCTTTTCCTGTTCCTGATTTATCCTTCAGAAAAGGTTATTGAACTTGCTTTCAGAACCGAGGAGGGAAATTTTACTCTCAATTACTTTTTTCAGATGTTTAAAGATTCAAGATTTTTTGATGCCCTCAAATATACATTCCTTCTTGTCATTACAATAGTCCCGCTTCAGATTGTAACAGCAATCCTCATAGGATTTCTTGTAAATAAAAAATTTAAAGGCTCAAAAATGTTTTTATACATATGTGCAATCCCCCTTGGAATTGCAGACCTTGCAGCAGGTCTTATCTTTTTATCCATATTCACTCAGCACGGATATTTAAACTCAATTTTATATTATCTTGGAATTATAAAATCTCCTTTACCCTTTATATCCTATGAAAACACCCATTTTGTTTTTCTTGCCATCCTTCTGGCAGAACACTGGAGGGCAACAGCAATTGTTCTTATTATAATTGTTGCTGGTCTTGAAATGATTTCAAAGGATTACATTGAAGCAGCAGAGGTTATGGGAGCAAATTCCTTTCAAAAACTCTTCCATGTTATACTTCCCCTTTTAAAACCATCAATTCAATCAGCCCTTATAATAAGGACGATTTTTGCCTTTCAGATGTTTGCGGTTGTCCTTGCACTGGGAGGTGATATAATTCCTGTTCTTGCAGGAGAATCCTATTTCTGGTATTATCTTTACAGAAATCCCCATATAGCGAGTTGTTATGCTGTCCTGATAATAGTTATTTCCCTTTTGATTACAGGCTTTTATATAAGAATTTTAAGAACAAGATATGAAATAGCAATATGAACTTAAAGGAGAAAACAACTTTTTACACTCTCGTGATAGTAATTTTGCTCTGGGTTTTGCTTCCCTTGTTTTTTATAACAATTTCAACTTTTACACCTCAAAAGGAAATATATGCCTGGCCAAAGCCCCTTGTGCCTTCAAAATTTTCAGCAGAAACACTTTTATTCTTTTTAAAATCCCATGGAGTTATACCCTCCCTTTTAAACAGCATAATCGTTGCCCTTTTAACATTAATTCTCACAACCCTTATATCCGCTCCTGCAGGATACGCAATTACAAGGTTTTCATTTAAAGGAAAAGATACGTTCAGAATGGGAATACTGCTTATAAGGATGTTTCCTGTCCCCCTGCTTGCAATTCCTCTTGCAGTAACTTTTATAAAATGGAAACTTTATGATACCCTCATAGGTGTTGCCTTTGTTCATACTGCAATGGCTGTTCCCTTTGCAGTCATAATAACCTCCGCAATATTTGCGGGTGTTCCGGAAGAACTGGAAGAGGCTGCAATAATTCTGGGCTGTGGCAGGCTGAAAGCCTTTTTAAAGGTCAGTTTGCCCCTTGCATTACCGGGTCTTGCTGCCACAGCAATGTTTACATTTGTGACATCATGGAATGAGGTGTTTGCTGCAAGCATATTAACATTAAATTCAAGAACACTGCCAGCCCATATCCTGGTAACTTTGAATGCCTCACCCCTTTATTTCCGATTTGCCGGTGGATTTTTTATGATTATTCCAGCAATAATATTTATATTTTTTATGAGAAAATACCTTTTCCATATGTGGGGAATAAGGGCAGGTAAATAAGATGGCTGCCGAAATAGAGGTTTTAAATTTAAAAAAGAAATTTGGCAGGGTTATAGCGATTAAAAACATAAATTTAAAAATTAAAAAGGGGGAATTCCTTGTCCTTTTAGGTCCTTCAGGGTGCGGTAAAACAACAACACTGAGATGTATTGCGGGTCTTGAAAAACCCGACGAAGGTAAAATTTTTATAAATGAAAAGGATGTTACAAATCTTCCACCCTCAAAAAGAAATCTTTCCATGGTTTTCCAGAACTATGCGGTTTTCCCTCACATGACGGTCAGAAAGAATATAGAATTCGGTTTAAGGATAAAAAAATTTGATAAAGAAGAAATTGAAAACAGAGTTAAAAAATCGGCTGAACTCCTTAAAATTGATGAACTCCTTGAAAGATACCCCTCACAGCTTTCAGGAGGTCAGAGACAGAGGGTTGCAATAGCAAGGGCAATAGCCACCCATCCAGAAATTCTTTTGCTTGATGAACCCCTTTCAAACCTTGATGCGCTTTTGAGACTGAAAATGAGAGCTGAATTGAAAAAACTTCACAGAGACACAGGCA
Organism: Candidatus Hydrothermus pacificus; assembly: GCA_002011615.1. Taxonomy (GTDB): domain Bacteria; phylum Hydrothermota; class Hydrothermia; order Hydrothermales; family Hydrothermaceae; genus Hydrothermus; species Hydrothermus pacificus. Next base: position 137,983 of record MTOH01000011.1, read on the forward strand.
CAACAACCGTTTATGTTACTCACGACCAGGTAGAGGCCCTTTCCTTAGGTGACAGGATTGCGGTTATGTTTGATGGAGAAATAGTTCAGATTGATACACCCAGAAGGATATATGATTTTCCTGTAAATGTTAAAGTGGGTGGATTCATAGGAACCCCGCCCATGAACTTTTTAAAGGCAGTGGTGGAAGAAGAAAACATTTTAATAGACAAATTCAAAATAAAAATCAACCGGGATGCTAAAAGGTTAAAAGCAGGGGAAACTATTATAGGTATAAGAGCCGAAAATATAAAGGTTTATAAAAATCCTGATAAGGGTGATTTAAAGGCAGAGGTCGTGGTTTCTGAACCGCTGGGAAGCAATAATCTTTTAACACTGAGAATTGGCGAAGAAATTTTAAAAGTTATAACAGAACCTGATTTAACTTTCAAAACACAGGAAATAATAAGTATTTCCTTTAATCCTGAAAAAATCAGATTCTTTGACCCAGAAACAGGAGAGGCAACCGATGTTGTTTCCCCTGAATAGAAAATGTATCACCATTTGTCCATGTAACACAGAAACTATTGTCAGAATCAAGGGTTATTGCAGGAAACCCTGCTTTACTGATAACTTCAGTAATCCTCTTTTCACCTTTTACCTTCTGTTTGCCACCTTTCATTATTCTTTTCTGATTTTAATCATCTTTATTCTTGAAAACCGTCCCTTAATAATAGAAACATCTGTTTTTGAAATTCCGAAATAGTGTGAAAGCAGTTCAACAAGCCTTTTATTGGCTTTTCCTTTCTCGGGTAGCTCTTTTACTGCAACTTCATACTCATCTCCTGAGATTTTTTTCACATACTCCTTTTTTGATTTTGGTTTTACCCTGACTTTTATTAAAATTTCCATATACAGATTTATATTAAAGATGAATATCAGAGAAAGTCAAACAGGAATATGGCATACTATAATATGCGAAAGCTGGCTTTATTTTTAATTAAATTTTTCACCTTTTTTAAATTTTTATCTGCATAAAACAAATGGCTTTCGCAATTGCAGTCAGAACTTCCGAATTTTTTTATGAAATCAAAATTTCCATTAAGAAAAAAATCTGCAATATCACATTCTGTATATTCATAAGTGAACCATACCTCCTTTATATTTGCAGATTTATGAGAAAGTAAATAATCAATGTGCCAGAACTTTTTCTTTTTCTTCCTTAAATGCCTTTCTATTCTCTTTTGTAAATTTTTCCTTGCCGAACCTGTATAAATGTAGAAGCCTCTTTTAAAATCAATTTTATTTAAACTACCAGCAGAAATCTTTAAATTTTTAGAAACTTCAATTAAAAGTATATAAGTATTGTTCTTCATTTTTAACCGATAAGTTTTTACTTTTGACTTTTAAGTTAACTTCCCCCATCAAGGGAGGAGAAAAGTATTGGACAGTTTCTGCCGTTAAGAGGGAAAAGGTTATCCGTCAATTTTTTCATCAAGGCGAACAAAATTTTTTTACTTTTCAATTTTTACTTTTAACCTTTAAGTTTTTAGCTTCATTATATAAATTCCATTATCTCTCTGTATTTCTCAATTCTTATCTTCTTACCCTCTTCCTGAATTAACCAGGTCATCCAGCACATATCAATGGGTCTCACCCCTGTTATTTTTCCTATTTCATGAACTTTCTCAATAAATCTTAAATTATCATTCTCGGGTTTTATTCCCGCTTCTTTAAATATTCCATTTAAAACCCTTTTAACTATTTTGTCGGGCATCACCGTATCAACTCCTCCCATCATTCTTAAATACTGAAAAGTAACAATTCCCACACCCTTTATTTTTCCTATCGGGTCTTTTTTTAAATCTTTAAAATTCGAGTTTTCAGCCCAGAATCTCAAAGCGCCCTTATCCTCCATATTTTTCTCTTTCTTCAAACCGCAAAGATATTTTGCTATTTCTTTTATAACTTTCCAGGACCTTTTATTCTTCCATATATAGAAAACCTTTTTATAATCAAATTTTGCAAGGTCACACACATCTTTTATTTTCCCTTTATCCACAAAATCCCTTTTGAACTCCATTACTTTTGGAACAACTGCTGTAAAGTAATTCAAACCTATGGAAGTGAAGGCGGCATCAACTATCATTAAAGGCACAGAACCACCCCATCTTTCTGTCGCAAGACACCTGTTGCAGTATCTTTTTAAATCAGGAATTTTTGAAATATGATAATTTAAGATTTTTTTCAGCTTATTTATTTTTCCCTGAACCTTCCACAATTCAAGTAATATCCTATACTGGCTTTATCATCAAAGGTTATTTTTATCTTTTTTTTCTTCTCTGATGTGAGAAAAGGTAAAACACCCGGTCCGTGTCCTGAATAAACCGAGTCTCCGTGAACAACAACACCAACTGTAACCGCACCTTTTCTGTAAGCAGGACCGTATCCGCAGAAGTGGTCTTCAATTACCACAATATCTCCCAGTTTTAAATCCTTCAATTTGTACTTTTTCAGTAATTTCTCATCAGAGGTCATTATATCGTAATCCACATAGGAAGAAGAGATTGCACCTATTCCCGAGCCCATAAGGTTTGACGGAACAGACCTTCTCACTCTTACATTTAAAACATCTTCTTCAACATAACAGATTTTTTCCAGAAGTTCAGGAGTTATGTTCATACACTTTATCTCTGGAAAATCAAGAAGTTTTAACCCTCCTCCGTATGCCCTTATAAGCACCTTGTCTCCTATGGTAAGTTTTTCAAGACTATCCTGTGGGAAGTCTATTAAAACTCCTGTGTGAAGACCCGTAACAATCCCTTCAATTCCTTTTGCATCACCGCCTATAACAATAGCTCTATTCCCCACACATACAGGAATATGAAGACCGAGAATTTCCTCCCTTTTCATATCCCTTTGAGAATAAACAACTGTTACACCTGGTTCAAGGTGGTCTGCAAGCCACCCGTATGCATCATCTCCGACCTTAACATTGTAACATATACCACCGCATCCTGTCGGAAGTTCCTTTACCTCTCCTTTATGGGATATATCGTACATGTGATACATTCTTGGATGAGAAATCTCACCCTGGACAGCCATCTCCACAAGTTTATCTTTGTTTGTCTTCAGCATAATTTCTCCTTTTTAAATTAAACACTCACCATTTCTCCATCTTTTGTAAAAATTAGAAAACTGTTTACATTATCCACCCTGAAATACTCCTTAACAGCTTTTATATAGTTCTGCATCTGTGCAATGCTTTCTCTCACTATTTTCTCTTTTGTTTTTTCATCCTGTTCTTTTAAACTTATTTTATAATCATAAAGTTCTGCAGAATTCTGTCTCAATATCAACCTGTCAATCCTTACTTTACATAGAACTCCTTTTTCTTTGTAAATAAATTCAATCTCTGAAAAGGAATTTTCCTTTGGTAAGACCACTTTATCCCATATACTCTTTTGTTTCAGAACTTTTATTTGATTTTTTATCTCCTTAATAAAATCTGCACGCATTTGTTTATCAATTTTTTTTATGAGCAAGAGGTTCTCTGCAAATTGATAAATTTTATCCTCTTTAATTAGATTTTTTGAAACAGCATCAAAAATCGTATGCACAACTTCTCCAAAAATAATTGCATAGTAATCCTTCACGGATTTATATACTATCTTCTCAGGAATATATATTTCCCTCTCAAATTCAATTCTCTGTTTTTTTGACTGCTCTTCCTGTTCCGCAGTTGCTCTGTCTTCTATCTCATCTGATTTTATGATTCTAATATTTTCAAAAACTTCCTCAGTTTTATAGGTTTCACCCTGTTTGACCACACCTGCATTATAAAGCACATACTGAAAGGCATTTTTTGAAGGAGATGACGCCTTTTTAAAATCAAATTTACCTGAAATCACAAGCCCATCCCTTGCCCTTGTCAGGGCAACATATAAAATTCTCTTTTCTTCCTGTTTTAATCTTTCTATGTATTCTTTATAGAATTTAAATTCTACTTCTTTTTTACCAGAAGGATAAATTTTAAACATATAGCCCTTTTCATCTTCATCATAAGCAAAAACATCCTGCCTCCTCGTCTTTATAGAGTCAAGTTCAGGAACAAAGACAATCGGGAATTCAAGTCCCTTTGCCCTGTGAATTGTCAGAATTCTAACAGCATTCATCCCTTCTGAAAAAATGTTCGCTCTCGGCTCACTCTCAACATTCTCAAGTCTTCTAAGTTCAAAAGCTATTTCAAAAATAGTTTTACCTTTCTTTTCAAGATAATATATAATTTTTAAAAATTTTAAAACATTTTTCACCCTCTGAATATCAGAACCCAGATACTTAAAGAATCCTTTACTTATCAGATAGTCAGTAAATGAATTTGATATTCCCCTATTCAACATCTCTTTTTTTAGAGAATCTATTTCTTCTTTTATTTTATCATCAATACCATCCCATAATCTTCTCCCTCTTATCCTGAAATCAAGTATTTCTTCTTCCTTTAAACCAAAAAGAGGACTCTTAAGAGCAAGATAAAGTCCTTTTGTATAGGAGGGTTCTGCAAGAAATTCAAAAAAGTTAGCAAGTAATTCTACTTCAGGTTCACTCCAGAAACCTATACCACCAACAATACAGTAAGGAATCTTCTCCTCTTTAAATATTTTTTCATAAATATTCAAATTTGTTCTTTTTCTTAAAAGAATTGCGATATCCCCATAATCACATTTTTTCTTTTTCTCTGTTTTTTTCTCATAAACAATTTCTCTGCCTATTAAACTTTTAATCTTTCGTGCAACTGCTCTCACTTCATTCTCCACCTCTTTGCTTTCTTCTATTATAATTTCAACAAAGCCTGTATCCTGGTTATCTCTCCTTTTAACAAAGGGAACATAATCAAGAGTTCTATCTTTCTGAAATATTTTATTCACAAAATCTATTATACTGCTCAAACTCCTGTAATTATCTTTAAGAGATTCTATCCTCGCCCTTTTACCCATCCATAACCCTATTTCTTTTTCTGCTTTTTTAAATGTCCTGACATTCGCATTTCTGAACATATAGATTGACTGCATTGGGTCTCCAACTATGAAAACACTTGTTTTTTCACCTTTTTCAAACTTTGCACCCCATCCACTCCTCCACTCTTCTGTCAATTTTTCTATGATAGCCCACTGCAGAAAATTTGTATCCTGAAATTCGTCAATGAGTATATGGTTTGTTCTTTCATCAAAAGCCTCAAGCACATTCTCTATCTCCTCTATCTTACCCTCATTTAAAATCTGATAGGCAAAAAATTCCATATCAGAAAAATCAACCTTTGCTTCAAAGGCTTTCATTTTTACATAATAATCCAGTATTTCTTTAAAGAATATTGAAAATATAAATGTTAGATGAAAGAAAAACAGGTCATAAAGAACCTTAAAAAATTCAACCTGCAGTGTTCTGTCAGAAATTCTCTGTTTAAACTTTTCCTTAAGCTTTAGAATTTTATATATCTCTTCAGGCTTTTGTATAAGGGTCCTGTAATCAGGAATGGTCTCGCCATTCAGTTCTTTCTTAACCCTCTCAATTACTTCCTTCATTTCCGCAAACTCAGAGGGAATCCGTGAAATTATATCATTAATATTTTTTAATTTGTAAAACATTCTATCAGTCAGTGGCCTTTTATCATAGAAATTTTTAAATACATCCATAAACCTCGTCCATTTGAAAAATGCAGACGCACCAAGAATCCACTCATATTCTCTTTCTTTTCTGAATATCTCACTGATTATAAACTCGTTTATCTTCTCTTCAAAATAAAGTTTTGCATCAGTGCTTGAAAGTATCTCAAATCCCAGGGGTATTCCTATTTCATTTCCAAATCTTCTTAAAAAACTGTTACAGAAGGAATGTATTGTGGAGATTCTGAGCATCATAAATTCTTCCTCGTATTCTTCATATATCTCGGGATATTCATTTTTTGCCATGTTGAGAATCCTCATTTTCATCTCACCCGCAGCTTTTTCAGTAAAGGTTATAGCAAGTATTTTAAGGGGACTTATTTTCTCCTCTTTTATTATCTCCATAAACCTTCTGGAAAGCCAGTAGGTCTTACCAGAACCAGCAGGTGCTGAAAGGCTTATCCAGAAATCAGGCGATAAAATTATCTTCCTTTTATCCATAGTTTGCAAAAGTTTTTAAAAACACAATTTGTGCATTCACTTGTTCTGTATGGAACTGCAAGGAACTCGCCTTCTAATATTTTTCTCAGGGGTTCATCTATCAATGCCTCGTATTCTCCTTCTTTTATTCCAAAAGATTTGTCCTCTTTTTCTCCAAAGGTATATATCAGAACTTTGTATTTTTTATTTCTTTCAAGAAATTCTTTTGAAAGATGGATGTAGAGATAGAGCTGGAGAGCATCAACAGGATTATTTAAACTTGGAGGTCGTCCACCTGTTTTATAATCTATAATCTCATATATACCTTCATCAGGAGAATAATCAATCCTATCAACCCTGCCGGTAATCACAAATCCATTCTGTTTTTTCCTGACCGATTTTTCAATGTAAATCGGGACAAAACCTTTGTTTTTTCTCTCAATCTCTTTTTCTTTTATTAAACTTTCATGATGTTTAAGATAGTGTCTTAAATATATTTTGAACATATCAGGAATTTTAAAATCACTGAGTACACTTTTAACAACCATATCATATATATTTTCAAACATTTCAAAATTGTATTTAACATTTTTAAGTTCCTTTATAAGGTTTTCCATTACCTTGTGGAAAATTCTTCCTATAACCATACCTTTGATTCTAGGAGCAGGCTCCTCTATGCTCTCACATCCAACTATATTTGTCAGATAAAATCTAAAAGGGCATCTTTTAAAACTGACAATATCAGTAACATATATTTCCTGTTTTGGGAATATTTTTTCAATTTTTCCCCTGAACTTTTTTGCAGGAAAATCTGGTTCCTCTTCAAAGCCCTCAAGAAAAGAAAAAGCCATTCTCTTACCCGTATCAACCTGGATATCTATATCTCCTATGAGAAAATCTTTTAACTCAGAAAACCCTTCTTTAACGCTTTCTATGTTTTCTACAAAAGGAGAAGGGAGCAAAACCCTTTCGTCTTCTTCCAGAGGGAAAGTAATAATTATATCATCAAAATTGTTCTTTATCTTTTCAAAGTTCAACCTGTCTCTTCTTATAATATCCTTTCTGGAGGGAATCCCGAGCATAACTCTTAATTTATCAGGAAGTATAAGGTCTGATTCAACAATTTTTGGGAAATCACCATCATTCATTCCACCAAATATCAGAATCTCATTCTCAATTCCTGTTAATTCAAAAAGACCTATTATCCTGACCCCGTTTTTTTCTTTTAAGACTCCTGAAACACCTTTATCTTCAAAGCATTTCCAGAGAATATTCCTTAATTCATAGAGAGACATTTTTTTTAAAAATCCTGACACCTCTGAAATCTCTTTTAATCTATCAAGGACATAAATTTTTATTTCATTGATTTCTTCAAAGTATCCGAGTTTACTTAGAATATTCTTTATCCATGAAATCCATTCAGAAATGCCTTTTTTATTCTCAGGTTTGACATTATCAAGAACTTCAAATATCATCTCCGTGTTCTTCTGAATTATCTCTAATTCTTCATCATCTATTTTTCTTGCATAACTCCTCTCCTCTCTTATGTCCTGTATTAACTCTGTTATCCTTGCCCAGTAATCCCTTCCTATCAGTATATTTGCCATCCTTGCATATCCGGGAAGTATTTCTCTGAAGTTCTGAGGCACTCTCTTTAAAAGAGGTGAGGTAATAAAGTTCATAAAGGAATTATAGGAAAATTTTCTTACATACATATCGATAAGGGAAAACAGAATTTTCGCTTCAGGGAAATTGATGATATTTTCTTTTATATTCAAATTATAGGGAATACCATAAATATAAAATATTCTTTGAATATGTGGAACATATTTTTTCAGATTTGGAAAGCAAAGGATAAAATCAGAAAATTTTCTCCTGTTAATCTTAACCTCATAAATTATTTTTCTGCATATTTCTTCAATCTCATCATCCCTTGAAGCAAACCTGAAAATATCCAGATTCTTTTTTCTTTTTTCAGGAGATCTAATTTTTACAAAATCGAATTTTTTTTCACGATAAAATTCAAGCGTTTTATTCAATATATCTTCTGCTTTTCCTATCTCATAATCCTCAAAAGATGCAAATACACTCTCTGAAACCGATATTATCTTATCAAAAAAGGATTTCTCTGTTTCAGTGAAATCAAAAAAGGAATCAATTATTACACAATCAAACTTAAATTTATCAAGATAATGCACAGACTCTTTTAAAAGTGCGGATTCAGGCAAAAGATTTTTGGTTTCTATAAATGTGTCAAAACGGTCAAACAATATGAAAGAAGAATTTATCCTGTCATAAACAGAAGGGTATTTTGATAGAAAATCATCGATTTCTTTTTTACTTATAACTTCAGAAAATTTCTCAAAGGGCAGATAATTCTTTAAAAGTTTATATGTATCAAATAACCTTTTTGAGAAACTCTCAAGCCCTGTAATTTCTTTTTTATCCCTGTAAAAAACTTCAAGTAAATTTCTATCCTCTTTTAAAAGGGAATGGAATACAACATAGGCCTGTGAATCAGAAATAATATTTTTTCCAACAAGAGGAATTATGAATTTTTCACAGAAAGAGGCAGGAGTATGAATTTCAGGTAAAAAAATGTATTTCTTATTGTAAAACTCTATTAATTTTTCTTCCAGAAAATTCTTCTTATAAAGGGTGGGAACAAATTGAATGAACTTATTTCCAGATGGATAAAAATCTTTTAATTTTTCAAATAAAAATTTATACTTCTCCTTACAGTCTGGTTCAAATATATAAAGAACTCTCATCTTTTAATGATAAACTAAATTAACGACAAATTCTGTCTTCTATTTATGAACTATAACCTCTATTTCAACGAGAGCACCTTTTGGAAGGTCTTTAACCGCAACCGTGCTCCTTGCAGGAAAGGGCGGATTAAAATAACCTGCATATATTTCGTTTACCTCTGGAAAATCCCCCATATTTTTCAAAAAAATTGTTGTTTTTACAATATTTTGCATGGAAAGTCCACAGGATTCAAGAATCTTTTTTATATTCTCAAGAGCCTGTTTTGCCTGACCTTCAATACCTTCCTTTAAACTCCCTGTATCCGGGTCTATCCCTATCTGCCCGGAAAGAAAAATAAAATCTCCGAATTCAATACCCTGAGAATAAGGACCTATTGGCTGGGGTGCCTTATCTGTCTTAATCTCCTTTTTCACCTTCTGCCTCCTTTTTCTTTCTTCCCCTTTTAGACTTTGTCGTGGTTTTTGCTTCTTCAGCCTTTTTCCTCGCCCTTGCATATTTTCTTTTGAATTTCTCAACCCTTCCCATTGTATCAATTATCTTTTCCTTTCCGGTGTAAAAGGGATGACACATCGCACATATTTCAACCTTTATCTCTTTTTTCGTTGACTTTGTCATGACCTCATTTCCACAGGCACATCTTATTACCGCATCAACATATTTTGGATGAATCTTTGGCTTCATCTTTCTTTTTCCTCCAGAATTTTTAGTTTTTAATTATATTAGAAGAATGTAAGTATTTTCAAATTATTGCGATTCACTTTACCAGAATGATTTTTTCTTTTAACAAAATATAAGGTGTTTTTACCTTTATGATGTAGATTCCCTGAGGAAATCCTTTTAAACTGATTTTCTTAATCTCCTTATTTCTTTCAAGGGAATATAAAAATCTCTTTACCTTTATTCCTGCAAGATTGAATACAGAAATTTCCATCTTTGTATTAAAAGGAAATGCATAGTTTAAATAAATTTCTCCCTTTGAAAGGGTAGGAAAAATTTTAATGAATTTTTTCTTTGAAGGAAACTTTTCCTGGATATAAACACTCCAGTATCTGTTATAGGCAGTGTCAATATGTTCCTCGAGAGATGATAAACTGTTTCCACCTGCTATTGCAAAGGCAACAATTACAGAATCACCCACAGGGATATCAAAAGGACCTGCTGAAATACAGGTTGACCAGTCACTGGTAGTGTCTGCTGATGGGAATGAATAAGTTCCGTTTAAAAATTTTATCTCAATACTGTCGGGTAAACCTGCATAGGGCCATGTATAGGTTGGGCCGTATATCATAGAGATGTTTGCAATCTGAACAGAGCCTCTTTTCGGATTTAGTATTGCAGAACCAACACAGGTGGAAGAGTAATACATATATGCGAGGCTTCTTCCTGCGTCCGTTCCACCAAGGTTCTGGTCATAAGGATTTATGTCCCAGTCAAGGAAAATTCCTGCATAAAGTCCTGTTATATCCTGGGAGCCATTGTTTTTGAGAACAAATTCAAGGATTACAAAATCATCAGCATTTGGATTACTCCATGCGTATCCCTTCTGGGTACATGTTATGCCTTTAACTTCCTCCCCGCCTGAGTCATCATAGATGGCAACAGAATATTCATCATAGGGAGGGTATGGTTCATACATGTAAACATGACCATCAGGTTCTGTCACTGTAACCCAGTCATCGTCATCACTCTGGTTTGACTCATAGTATCTATCAATCACATAAGGGAAAACCGTTCCTATTGCAAACCCCCCATAGAAAAGATGGGATGATGAGCCTACAGGATACTGACAGCCATTGCCTTCTACCTGGTTTGAAGACATATATCCTATTGCTCCATATCTTGTTACTGTTAAAAGGATATTTCCGCAGTCATGATCAGCCCAGTCAACACCGGGAACACCTATGTATACAGAAAACCCATCTGTAGTAGAATACCCTCCACTTGCGGTTATATAAACTTCAAAATCAACCTGTGTACCTGAAGGTGCACTTGAAGATGCAACAACTACATAGGGGTCAGAACTGTTATTTACTGTGTCACCCTGAGGAATGTTCCCAAAGAAAGAAACAGAATCCTGAATTGTCACATAGGGTGATGTTGTTCTTAAAACTGCCTGAACACTATCCGCATTAATTCCGGTATTTTTTAAGGTAAGAGTTATGTAAGCAAACTCCCCAGGATCCCATATACTATCACCGCCTGCATCCTGAAGGGTATGAGAATGTATATAGAGGTATGGCATATTTGGTAAAGGAGTGTTTAAAAGGGATTGGTAAATATTTAAAATACCCCAACCATAATCATTGTTTGGATAGGGTTCTCCCTGAGGAGGATGATAGGCATAATCGGTTAGGAGCTGGTAAATTTCATATACATTCAGGTAAGGATTTCTTTGACATAAAATGGCAATTGCACCTGTAATGTGAGGGGCTGCCCTTCCTGCGCTTGACCAGGTAGCGTAAGTATCAGGAGGAATACTGGAAGTAATACTAATACCTAGTGCTGAAATATCAGGTTTTGTGAGATTCCAATCCGACCTATACCAATAAATAGAATCATTCCATGGAAATGTATCCGGGGCAGGCCCTCTACCACAAAAAGAAGGAACCCTCTCCAGAGAATCCACAGCGGTTACCCCTATCACAAGGGGATAGTCCGCAGGGCTATCAACGGTACCCGGATCAGGTCCATTTGAACTAACACGAAATATAGGGATTATTCCCAGATTTCTCAAATTTAGACAATCATCCCAATATTCAAGCCCGCCACCAAGCCATGGATTGTTAAGAGCCACAATATTTATACCTTGACTTTTCCATTCAGCAATTTTCTGAAAACCTGCATGTATTGCAGAAGAGAAGCATGAACCATTCGCATTACATATCTTGCATGCAACAAACTTCGCACCAGGTGCAACCCCTATATCCTTAGGAAACGGACCAAGTCCATCTCCCCCCAGTATAATTCCTAAGTCGTGGGTCCCATTACCGTGATCATCATAAGGAAAAGGTTGTCCATTAATCCCATCATACCAGTAAGGCTCAAGCCACTTACCCTGAAGTGCAGGATGATTTATGTCAACTCCTGTAGACATATCCCCAACTATAACCCCTGTACCATCATACCCGGTCATCCAGCAGGAATCAGCCCTTACCCTCAGGATGTTCCATTCTATTAAATCTATATTTCCGTCTTCTTCAGCAGGAGTAACAGCTTCTATCTGAATTATAAAATCTTCAATTATGTATTCAACTTCTTTTCTTTTCGCAAGATTTTCTATTACTTCTTTTTCAGCCTTTAAATAAAATCCGTTGAATATCCAGTAGGACTTTATTTCTCCGATTTTATCTGAAAAGTTTTGTTTAAGATAATTTAAGATTTCTCTCTGAGAATTTTCAGAAAAGTTTTTCAAAAATTCCACATATTCCTTTGGAGGAAGATTTTTTATTCTCTCATAATCAGGCTTTTCTTTTAAATGAACCAGAACTGCAATTTTTTCAAAAGGAGAAGCGTTTTTTAAAATTTCCCTTAAAGATGGCATTATTTTTGAATTTGAAAGAAGAATTAAAATTAAAAACCCCTTCATAAAACCCCCTTTTTTATACTCTTAATTATAAATTATAAACTACTTAAAAATTAATTTCAATGTTTCTTGATTTTTGTAAAAAAAATAAGTATAATTAAGATATAATTATGAGACTGAAACTTACCATAGGCAAAGAAGACAAATGGTATAGATTTCCATGGGGATATCCCTATTATGTTTCATCCTCAATTTATAACTTACTTCACAAAATAGACCCTGAATTTAGCTTTTTCTGGCATTCAATTGGGTTTCAGAAAAAAGGAAAAAATTTTAAATTGTTTACCTTCTCACCCTTTTTACCTCAAAAATTTATAGGTAAAGACGATGCCTGTTATCTTCTTGCTCCCATAAGTTTCTTCATTTCCTCACCCATTGAAGAGTTTATGGAAAAATTAACAAAATCCTTTAAAACCTACAGAAGCATAAATATTCTGGGCTATAACCTGCCTCTTTTATCAATAAAAGAAGTGCCTGTCTCTGTAAACAAAAAAGTTTTAAAATTAAAAACTCTTTCACCTCTTACAATTTCAAAAAAGGTGAAAATTAAAGATAAAATGAGGTCCTTTTATCTAACGCCTGAGAACGAAAATTTTATCCCCAGAATAAAAGAAAACTTAATTGAAAAATTTTCAATGTTTTACAACACCCCTGTAAAAGAAATAGAAGTCCATATAGAGATAGAAAGTCATAAAACCAAACTGATAGAAATAAAAAATATAAAGGTCAGGGGGATTGTTATGGAATTTAAAGTCTCAGCACCAAAGGAGTTAATTCAGTTTGGTTATGAAGCAGGTTTTGGTGAAAAAACCTCAATGGGCTTTGGATTTGTGGAGGAATCATGAAGGACTATTTTTTTGATGAAATATTTGAGGAAATGAGAAGTGGTTTAAAGGAATTTTTCTCCCATCCTGAATCAAATGTTGTAAGGCCACCTGCGAATATAAAGGAAACACAGGATAAATGGTTAATAGAAATTGCCCTCCCAGGAGTTAAAAAAGATGATATAAGAATAAAAATAGATGAAAATAAAATCATGAGCGTTGAAGGCGAAAGTTTTCCTGAGGAAGAAGAAATAATATGTTTCCACAGACTTGAATGGTCTTTGAGGAAATTCAAGGTAAAATTCCAGTTATCTGATGATTCTGACCCCTCTCAGATTGAATCAATATTAAAAGACGGGATTCTAAAAATTACTGTTCCAAAAAGAGAAAAAAAATCTATTGAAATAAAAATTGAGTAATCATGGAAGAAATTAAAATACCCAATGTTTTAAATGTTTTACCCGTTAAGGGAGGAGTTGTCTTTCCAAACATGACCATACCAATTGTGATAAAAGAAAAGAATATACAGAATTTAATTGACGATGCTTTAAAAAAGGAAAAACTCGTCATTACCCTGACTCAAAAAGATGAAAAAGTTCAGAATCCGATGTTCAAAGACCTGTATCACACGGGAACAATAACCATGATTTTAAGGATGATGCGAGCACCTGATGGCACCATGAGGCTTATAATGCAGGGTATTAAAAGAGCAAAGGTAAAAAAGATTTTGAAAGAAAAACCCTATCTTGTCGCAGAAATTGAGGAGATTGAAGAAATTGCAAAAGAGAAAGATGAGAAAGAAACAGAGGCATTAAAGGCAAATGTTCTGAACCTGCTTAAAGATATAGTCCAGAATATACCCTATGTGCCTGAAGATTTTCTTATTATCGCAATGAATATATCTGAACCCGGAAAACTTGCTGATTTTGTCGCAGGTTATATGCAGTTTCCTGTGGAAGAAAAACAAAAGGTTCTTGAAATACAGGATGAAACCCGTCGTTTGAGGTATGTTTTAAAGCTCCTTGCACAGGAAAAAGAAGTAATCTCTCTCTCCCAGAAAATAAGGGAGGAAATAAGCGAAAAAATTGATAAAGAACAGAGGGAGTACTATCTGAGACAACAGTTAAAAGCAATCCAGAAAGAACTGGGTGAGGTTGATGAAAAGACAAAAGAAGTGGAAGAACTCAGGGAAAAGATTAAAGAAGCAGGAATGCCAGAAGAGGTGGAAGAGGTTGCCCTTAAAGAAGTTTCAAAACTTGAGAGAATTCCACCGGGTATGCCCGAATACACTGTTGTAAGAAATTACATTGATTGGTTACTCGCTCTTCCCTGGGCAAGAGAAACAAAAGATAACCTTGATTTAAAAAGAGCCCAGAAAACACTTGATGAGGACCATTTTAACCTGGAAAGAGTAAAGGACAGAATCCTTGAATTTCTCGCTGTAAGGACACTTAAAAAAGGAGAAGTAAAAGGACCGATTCTTTGCTTTGTGGGACCTCCCGGTGTTGGAAAAACATCCCTGGGAAAATCAATTGCAAGGGCACTGGGGAGAAAATTTATAAGAATGTCTCTTGGTGGTGTAAGAGATGAAGCAGAGATAAGGGGACACAGAAGAACCTATGTGGGAGCACTTCCTGGAAGAATTGTTCAGGGAATAAGACAGGCAGGCACAAAAAATCCTGTCTTTATGCTTGATGAAATAGATAAAGTGGGAATGGATTTCAGAGGAGACCCATCAGCGGCACTCCTTGAAGTTCTTGACCCTGAACAGAACCATTCTTTCAGCGACCATTATCTTGAGGTTCCTTTTGATTTGTCAAAGGTGTTTTTCATAGCCACCGCAAATACAACTTACACAATACCTCCCCCTCTACTTGACAGGATGGAGGTGATTGAAATTCCCGGATACATAGAGTATGAGAAACTTGAAATAGCAAAGAAGTATCTCGTTCCAAGAGAAATTGAAGCAAATGGACTTGTAGGATATAAAATAGAATTCAAAGATTCTGCAATAAGGAAAATAATAAGAGAGTATACAAGGGAAGCAGGTGTGAGAAATCTTGAGAAAAAAATAGGCAGTGTTTTAAGAAAAATTGCTGTTGAGATTGCAAAAGGAAAGAAGTTTAACAAACTTATAATCACTGAAAAAGAAATTGAAAAATACCTCGGGGCACCCATTTTCTTTTCCGAGACAAAGGCAAGAGAAGGCTTACCAGGAGTTGCAACGGGCATGGCATGGACACCAACAGGTGGAGAGATACTATTTATTGAATCCACAAAGATGCCCGGTGGCAAAAATTTGATACTAACAGGGCAACTGGGAGATGTAATGAGGGAAAGCGCACAGGCAGCGCTTTCAATTATAAGAAGCAAGGTAAAGGAACTGGCTATATCTCCTGATTTCTGGAATAAATACGATATCCATATACATGTTCCAGAGGGTGCTGTTCCAAAAGATGGACCTTCTGCAGGAGTAACAATGCTCGCATCCCTTGTGTCCCTTTTAAAGGAAAAACCTGTAAATCCTGAAATTGCGATGACAGGAGAGATAACTTTAAGAGGAAGGGTTATGCCTGTGGGCGGAATAAAAGAAAAGGTTCTTGCTGCAAAAAGAGCAGGGATAAAGGAAATAATTTTGCCAAAATTGAATCAAAAAGATTTGGCAGAAATTCCGGATTATGCTAAAAAAGATTTAAAGTTTCATTTTGTGGAGAATGTTGATGAGGTGTTAAAGGTCATCTTTAAGGATGGAAGGAAAAATAAAATAAAAAGGAGAAAAAAATGATAGAAGGAGTGATAACAGCACTGGTTACACCATTTAAAGAGGGTAAAATAGATGAAAAAAGTTTTGAAAGACTCATAGAATTTCAGATAAAAGAGGGAGCTGATGGAATTTTAACATCAGGAACAACAGGAGAAAGTGCAACCTTATCCCTTGAAGAAAAAGAATTTTTATTCAAAAGGGCTAAGGAAATTGCGGGTGAAAGGGCAAAGATAATTGCAGGATGCGGGACAAACGACACAAAGAAAACCCTTGAGACCGTAAAAGTTGCTGAAAAGGTGGGTGTTGATACATTCTTACTTGTATGCCCTTATTATAATAAGCCTACCCAGGAAGGTCTTTATAGGCATTTTGCAGAGGTTGCAAAGAATACAGGTGGTAAAATAATTCTTTACAATGTCCCTGGAAGAACTTCTTCAAACCTTGAACCCAGGACAGTTAAAAGACTTGTTGACGATTTTGACAACATAACAGGAGTTAAAGAAGCATCAAAAAATCTTGACCAGATGATGGAACTTTATTCCCTTGTAGGAGAAAAAATATCACTCCTTTCAGGAGACGATTCCTGGACATTTCCGCTTTTAACGCTCGGATATAAAGGAGTTGTGTCAGTATTTTCAAACCTTTTGATAAAACCCTTTAAACAGATGATAGAATATGTTAAAAAGGGAGAAATTAAAAAAGCATCTGAAATTCATTATAAATATCTCCCTTTAATGAAAGCAATTTTCATTGAAACAAATCCAGTGCCCGTAAAAACCGCAATGGAAATAATGGGCTGGATATCATCAGAAGCGAGATTGCCCTTGGCCCCTATGAAAGAGGAAAATAAGAAAAAATTGGAGGAGATTTTAAGAAAATACGAATTCCCTGATTTTTAATTTTATAAAAAGAATTTCTTAAAATATAAAATCTTAATCCTTAATACTTGACAAATTTGTAAATTTCCTTTATAATTTATAAACTCAATTTTATAATTTTTCAGGAGGTGTATTATGGAAGAGGCAATTAAAAAAGTGCTTGAGATGCTGGAGGAGGGGAAAATATCTCCTGAAGAGGCTGAAAAGCTGATAAAAGCGATAAAGGAATCGGGAAAAAAGGAACCAGAAAGCGACTTTTCTGTTCAGAATCTCGGAGAATTTGTCTCTGAAATCGTAAGTAAAAGCCTGAAAACCGCTTTCAGTTCTGCTTTTAAGTTTGCAAAGGGAGGGTCTTCTGAAAAGATCAATATGGAGATTCCTGCGAGGGAGAAGCTAAAAATTACTGCACAGGGAAGTGAGATTGAAATAAAAAGTGAACAGAGAGAAACTGTTATAATAAACGGAATCGGGGTGAAACTTGAAGCACTTGATAAAAAAGAAAATGAAACCTCTATAGAGGTGATTGCCGGGGAAGCTGAAATCCTGATGCCTTCGGGTAAAGATATTGAACTTATTGTACAGGGAGGCGATACGGAGGTAAAAGGGGATTTCAAAAGCATAAATGTTAATATTCAGGGAGACGATGCAGAGTTTTATTCAGACTTCGAAAAAGCGGAAATTAAAATCATGGGTGGAGATTTTACTTTAACAACCTCGAAAAAACCATTGAAAATCAATATTATGTGTCTCGGAGGAGATTTCGAATTACCAGAAGGATTCAAAAAAGAAGATGGATACTATATTTACGGAGACCAGAACCACAGAGAAATTGAGGTCGAAATACAGGGTGGAGATTTTGAATTAAAATTCAAAGAATGAAGATAACATGAACCATAAACCATTAGCCATAAGCCATGCGCCATATGCTATAAACCATCCCGACATTGTCGGGAAAGGAGGTTTAAAAAAATGAAAGATGAAATAAAAAAAATACTTAAAATGGTGGAGGAAGGGAAAATAAAGGCTGAAGAGGCTGAAAAGATACTTCTTGCAATTCTGGAACCCGAGAAAAAGATATCTTCTAAGAAATTTCTCAAAATAAAAGTTTATGAACCGAACGGAGATAAGGTAAATATAACGCTTCCAATAGGTCTTATAAAATTTGCCACAAAATTCATCCCCAAAGAAAAAATGGAAATTCTAAAAGAAAGGGAAATAAATATTGACGAAATACTCTCCTCCCTTGATGAAGAGACTCAGGGTGAAATTGTGAATGTTGAAGAGACAGACGGGACAGTTGTTAAAATATGGATTGAATAGGAGGCTAAAATGAAGATAAAAACAGGGATAACTCTGATCTTAATCGGGCTTTTTATATGGCTTTTAAACCTGGGTGTTTTCTCCTTCTGGAAATGGGGAAGGGATTGGCCATGGAT
Organism: Candidatus Hydrothermus pacificus; assembly: GCA_002011615.1. GTDB lineage: Bacteria > Hydrothermota > Hydrothermia > Hydrothermales > Hydrothermaceae > Hydrothermus > Hydrothermus pacificus. The sequence continues at coordinate 156,358 of MTOH01000011.1, forward strand.
AATCATAATAATAGGGATAATTTCTCTTATTGAATATCTCTCCAGCAGGTTCAAAAGAAAAAGGAAAGTCAAAAAGGAAAAGATTCAGGAGATAATTGAGAAACTGGAAAAGGGAGAAATATCAGTTAATGAGGCAATAGAGAAGATAAAGAAACAAAAATGAAAAAGTTTATATCAAAATGTCCTGTATGCTCTTCAAAATTACGAATTAAAGCACTTGAATGTTTTTCCTGTGGAACAAGGATAGAGGGAAAGTTTGAAATCCATCCTTTTCTTGAACTTACGGATGAAGAATTTAACCTCCTTTACCTTTTTCTAAAAACAAGAGGGAATCTCTCTGAAGTATCAAAAATTCTGGGAATTTCCTATCCCACTACAAGACAGAGATTTGAGGATTTTTTAAAAAAGATAGGAATTGAACCATCCTATTCAAATCAAGAGGTAATGGAAACACTCGACTTACTGGAAAAGGGTGAGATAACTCCAGAAGAAGCGGAAAAGAGAATAAGAAACATAAGATAAATTTATATAGATTTATATAGACAACAGAATTTACTTTTATGATATAACAGGAAGAAAGATATAGAGGAAATTTTTGCTCCCTGAATCAAATCTCCTTATTTTGAAAGGACCAAAACTCAGCTCGGGAATATATTTTATAAAAACAAAGGATAAAGGCAAAGAAAAAAATAGAAAAAGTGACTTTTAAATAAAGGAATTTGTGGGCAATTTTGAAAAATAATGGGGGGTTGCATTTGAATTGAGAAGTTCGGAAATTTAAGTTGGGTGCGTAAAAAGATTGAGAATCAATAGGATTTTGGATTTCTGTGATTAAAATTGTTTTCATTTTTTTTGAGAAATTTGGCATAATTTCTTTAATTTTTTTAAATTTTGGTTTAATTTTTCTTTAATTTTTATTAAATCCGGTGAAATCAGAAATTTTG
>MTOH01000009.1 GCA_002011615.1 Candidatus Hydrothermus pacificus
TTTTTTTTGTATTTAAGAAGTTTTTGATTTCTTCTGCAAAGTAAATGGAAAGAAGAGCATGAGATTCAACAGATTTGCTTGTTCCAAAAGTTACAAGAAATAAGCCATTCAGAATTTTATCAATTTCCGCACTATATTTATGACCGGTTTCATCTATAAACAACACTATTTTTTTCAATAAATTATAATTTTCAGGAAATACCTTCAGGAATAAAACAGTTGCAGGTTTCCTTTCTCCAAAGTATTTGCTAAGAATTCTATATCTTTCAATGAGGTGTGAGGGAACAAAACCCTTTTTTGACATATTATATTTTAAAGTAAAAGTGTGATATAAGTCACTTGACTTTTCAGGCTCAATGACTTATAATAGTTTACAGATTATGAAAAAAACATTATGCCTTTTTCTGTTTTTTTCTTTTCTGTTTGCGGGTTCTATCCCCCTTGGTCAGGAAATAAGAATTCTTATTGGGATAATGACCGAGGCGCAGAATATATAGACCCTGAAGACCCTTCTCAATCTCGATTAATAGGAACAGAATATTATGTGATCAAAACTCTTGAAATTTATTCAACAAATGTCCATCCCTGTCATCTTTATATATGGAATGACGACACATTGCCAAAACTTGATTATTTCATTGAGGAAAATATAAAGATGCTGGTTATACTTTTTGGTGGAAGATGGGCGTATGGAATAGGACCCCTCAGGCCAGAGGATGATATCACAATAACTCGATTTTACCGTGATTATCACGGAAGAGTTTTGATTATTGGAACCGATTACACAAAAAGATACGGAGGGGAAAAGACTTATCATGCAAAGGAGTTTGGTATAGTTGAACCCCAGGATTCCTTTGATTACAGCCCCTATCGCACCTATTATGAGGGAAAACCGGGTTCAATATTGGATGGATATGTTCTGGAGTATTCTCCTTATGATGACGGACCCAAAAAAATAGTATATCCTGTTTTTAAAGACCCGAGCGTTCCTGGGTGGGCTGATACCGTAGGAGAAATTATGATTAAGGGAGATAATTTGCTTGCTCTTGGGAGTGATGGTCTTGAAGGCGATAGAAGTACAACACAGGGAAATACCGGTAACGGTGCATACCTTGTTATGTCCGCAGAATTCAGTGCATTAAGAGATAGCACAACAGGAACAAAATATGACCTTATGCGAAGAATTGTGGACGATTTTTTCCCTGAACTCCTGTTTGTTTTTGACCCGGGAAGCTGGGGAACACAGGAAAGTCTTTTAATGGAATGGTATGATGATTCAATTTTAATGCCCGCGGTTCTCATGGATTCTCTTCACAACTATGATATATTTATAATCAAGGAAGACGGAACCAAACTCCCGGGTCCAAGAGCAAGTGAACTCGCTCAATATGACAAAGTAATGTGGTATACAGGAGGTGACTATACCTATCCCTTTATTGATAATTTTGGTATAAGTGATACTATAAATCTTGACTCTGCTGTGAATTATTATCATGTTGATTTGCTCTATCTTGGCTGGGGGCTTGCTGATTGGGCAGGATACAAGGGGTATTTAAAAAGAATATTCGGTTTAACTGATTTAATAAAGAAGAATTATTCAGGTGGACATGTAATTGAAGGAAGATACTACCTGAATAATTTTGAAGGATATATAGAGGAAGGATTTTCAGGTATAGATAAGGTAAGAGGAGATAATCCCTATCCAAAGGTTGTTCTTATCTACGATACAACAGGGACAGGCAGATATGCAGCCTGTGGAACCTATGATTCTCTCGCAACAAACATATCAATTTTTTATAATCTTGGTCTTGAAAAAATAAAGGACAGAGCAAGGAGTGATAGTGCGAGAAGTCTTTTTATAAGAACCCTTGCTAAAATGCATTTCTTTGATGACTTACTTGGAGAAAACGAGAATGACCAGGTCTTTTGTTACTATTCAGATAATTCTGTAATTATTAAATGGAAAATAAATACGCTGTATCAGAAGTATAAAATTCTGAAAGTTGATAACTCCAGAAATTCGGAAAAAACTTTTGTTTTTCTGCCTCCTAAAAATAAATTTGAGGATAAAAATGTCCTGCCCGGAAATAAGTACATTTATTCTCTTTATGGATTTAATCAGGGTGAGTATACAAAAATCTGGGAAAGAGAAATTGAGATTCAAGGTTCTTTTGTAAAATTAAAGGGTAAAAATATTCTTTTCAATAGAGATAAAATACTTTTCAACTTTTATTTGAGCGGGAATAAAAACGCGAAAATTTACCTGACCGATATTCTGGGAAGAAAAATTCAGGAAGTAAAAGGTATAAACTTAATACGGGGAATAAATAAAATTCAATTCGGATTAACAAAATCTTCAAAAATCTATCTCCTGAGAATCGAATCAGGAAATTTAAAACAAACCCGTAAGATAATTTCAATAAAATAGCCCTTTTCTGTTATAATAATCTTCTTAACCTGAAAAAGAAAGGGGGTTTTTAATGAAAAAATTAAAGTATGTAAACTTAAAACCTGAAGAAATGCCGGATAAGTGGTACAATATACTGCCTGATTTACCTGAGCCCTTTCCTGAACCAAGGGACCCTGAAGGAGGTGAGTCAAGGATTCAAAATCTTCCCAAAATGATGGTGGGAGAATGTTTAAAGCAGGAGTTTTCACAGGATAGATGGATTGAGATTCCAGAGGAACTGATGTTTTATTATATGCAGGCAGGAAGACCAAGACCTTTATTCAGGGCATATGCCCTTGAAAAGCATCTTGATACACCTGCAAGACTCTATTATAAGTCTGAATTTTACAGCCCAACAGGTTCCCATAAAGTAAACACTGCACTTGCCCAGTGCTATTATGCAAAAAGGGAAGGTTATAAAAGGGTTGTTACAGAAACAGGTGCGGGTCAATGGGGTTCTGCGCTCTCCTATGCTGCAAGGCTTATGAACCTTGAATGCACAGTTTACTGGGTAAGGGCGGTTCATAACTGGAAAAAGGGAAGAAGAACCTTTATGAGGATGTTAGGTTCAGAAGTTTTTGCCTCACCTTCTCCAAATACAGAATACGGTAAAAAACTCTATGATAAAAATCCCGAACATCCTGGCTCCCTTGCAATTGCAATATCAGAGGGTCTTGAAGATGCCTACAAGCACTCTGATGCTGTCTATGTTCTTGGTTCTGTTTTAAATCATGTGCTCCTTCATCAGACCATAATAGGTCTTGAAACCAGAAAACAGTTTGAGTATTTTAATGATTATCCTGATGTTGTAATTTCCTGTCTCGGTGGTGGCTCAAACTTTGGCGGTTTTGCAATTCCTTTTTATCACGATGTTTTAAAAGAAGGAAAGAAAATCAAATTTATTGCCGCCCAGAGTGAAGTTGCTCCCAACCTTCAGGGTGAATATAAATACGATTTTGCAGACCATGCAGAAATGACCCCCATGCTTAAAATGTATACACTGGGTCATAAAAGAGATATGGAACCCATAAAAGGAGACGGATTGAGGTATCATGGTGCAGCACCGATTTTGAGCCTTTTAAGACACAAGGGATTTCTGGATGTCAAACTTTATCCAAAGGACGAAAAATATGTTTTTGAGAAAGCAAGAATTTTTGTTCAAACTGAAGGGTTTATCCCTGCACCCGAGTCTGCTTACAGTATTGCCTGTGCAATTGATGAGGCTTTGAAATGTAGGGAATCAGGAGAGAAAAAAGTTATTGCCTTTAACATATCCGGACATGGTTTCTTAGACCTGGAAGGTTATAGAGAGGTTCTGGGCATTTAGTCTTTTTCTTTCCCAAAAATTATAGATTTTGCAAGGGAGTAGAGGTAAAAAAGAGAAAGGGGATTTGGTATTCCTTTCTCTATGATTTTTTTGATTTCCTCTTCTTTATTTGAATCTATAAGAGAGGCGACAAATGAAAGAGCGGATGCACCAAAATCCCTGACGCTTTCAAGGGGTCCAAAACAACCAGTGCATGGTATTCGCAACTTTTCTCCTCTGTTTAAAACTTTTGCCAGCAGTGTTTTGGGAAATGATTTTGATTTAAATTCACCCTTAATGCATGCAGCACCACATCCTCCTCTTGTTACAGGTCCCAGGCATAGATATCCCTGCAATAAAAGGCACTTTTCTTCATCAATCATGTCAGAATCCCAAATATCTTTTATTTCTTTTATTTTTATACCCTTATCAGGCTTTGTTTTATTCAACTCACATTCCTCACAGAGTACCTTAATCGAACCGAAAACTTTTTTGTTTTCTGGAAGTTTTTTCATAATTACTGATTCAATTGCCTCTCTTAATAAATTTTCTGGTGGAGGGCAACCCGGTATATAATAATTTACATCTATTACCTGGTCTACAGCTTTTACATTATTCCCCTCAATATTAAGAAAACCAAGTATACCGCCCAAATATGCACATGTTCCATAGGCAATGACTAAATCTGTTTTTTCTCTCAATTTTATTAATATTTCTTCCTGTTTTTTTAATACTACCGCTCCGCTGACAATTAAGAAATCCAGTTTTACTTTTTTAAATTTGTCAATTTCAGTTTCCTCTATCTGCGGCAAGTATACCATATCAAATTTATCCTTTAACTTCACCATATATTGAAGAGAAGATTCTTCACACCCCCAGCATGTTGCAAGTCTTGTTATTCCTCCTTTCATTTCTGATACTCCATTTTTAATTTTTAACCCTTTATTATAAAGTAAATTTTGTTATAATTCAATATATATATAAAATTGTATAATATTTTAAAATTGCAATAAATCTCCTTTAGATTTTAAAATAAAATTTCTTAAAAGGGAGGAAGCGATAAAAAGGGTTGAAAAATTTAAAAAAGAAAGGGAAAGGTTGAATGAACTGGTAATGAGATATGCAGGAATCAATATAAAGAGATTCTACAATCTTGACTCAGGAGTTTGCAAGAAAGGCAAAATTCCTGTTAAATACAAAGAACTTATGGGTCTTGTTGCTTCTTTTGTTCTGAGATGTGACGATTGTATAAAATATCATCTTATAAGGTCTTATGAAGAAGGTGTCACTGATGAAGAAATTGAAGAGACCCTCTCAATAGGACTTATTGTGGGTGGTTCAATTACAATTCCCCACTTAAGAAGAGCCTTTGAAATCTGGGATGAATTAAAAAATAAATAAACCTCGTTCCAATTTACTCATTTTTTAAAACTAACAGAAATTCCCTGCGGGTCTGTTTCAAGAAAAAAGGTTGTATATTTGTCTTCTCTTTTAATTTCCTTTAAAAAATTCTTTAATTCTTCCTGATGTGAAAGGACATTGTGAGCAATCACAACCCCTTTTTCTTTGATTTGTTTTTCAAACTTCAGGAGTGCAGAATAATACCCCTTTTTGTGTATGTCAAGAAATAATAAATCTATTTTTTCAAACTCGTCTCCTTTTAATTCTTCTGCATCTTTAAGATGAAAATTTATATAATTATTCAAATCAAAACCTTTTAATTCTTCTGCTTCTTTTAAAATTTCTCTTGATTTTTCAAAAATTACTCTTTCCCTTTCAATAGCATGGATCTTGCATTTCTCTTCTGCTTTTAAAACACCGTCAAGCATCCATAGTACTGAATAGCCTATTCCTGCTCCAAGTTCGACAATATTGATAAATTTTTTGTCCTTTGCAAAAGTATACGTAAAAAGAGAGAGAAATTTTCCTGTTGATTCAGGAATTGCAGGAATTCCCATATCAACTGCCTGTTCACGGACCCATTGCATGAATTTTTCAAATTTCATATTTAAATTTTAAACTAAAACTTCTTGAAAAATAAAACATACACTCATTAAAATAAGAACTCTATTAAAGGAGAAGCGAGAATGATAGGAGTTAAGATAAAAAAAGAAGTTGAAAAAAGAAGGGAATCAATAAGACCCGTTAATGAAAGGATAAGGAGACTGAGAGAAGAAACAGTAAATTCTGAAGTCAGGGTTTCTTTTGAAAGGGCAAAACTTCTTACAGAATTTTACAAAAATAACGACCTTTCAAAATATTCAATTCCTGTTCAGAGGGCGCTTGCATTCAAGTATCTCATGGAAAAGGTCAGTTTACCTCTGGAAGAAGGACAGCTGATTGTTGGTATAAGAGGAACAGGAATTAAAGAGGTGCCCACTTATCCTGAAATATGCGTCCATTCCCTGAATGACCTTGAAATTCTTGATAAAAGAGAAAACATGCCCTACAGAGTTGACGGAGAAACAAAAAGGATTTACGAGAGAGAAATCATTCCTTTCTGGAATGGAAAATCAATACGTGATATGATCTTTAAAAATTTACCTTCTGAATGGATAGACTGCTATGAAGCAGGTATCTGGACAGAATTCATGGAGCAAAGGTCGCCGGGACACACAGCAGGTGGAGAGAGAGTTTTCAAAAAAGGAATTCTTGATATAAAAAAACAAATAAAGGAGAGAATGGGAAATCTTCCTTCTTCTGACCCTGAATATAATAAAAAGATTGAAGAACTCAAGGCAATGGATATTGTGTGTGATGCAATTTTAATCTATGCAAAAAGATATGCTGAAAAATCCGAAAAATTATCGCGGGAAGAAGTAAATGAGAAAAGAAAAGAAGAGCTCAAAAAAATGGCTGAGATATGCAGGCGTGTTCCTGCAAATGCCCCGGAAAATTTCTGGGAAGCACTACAGCATTACTGGTTTATACATGTGGGAATAATCTATGAGACAAACCCCTGGGATTCATTCACACCCGGCAGAATGGACCAGCATTTATATCCTTTTTATAAAAGGGATATTGAGGAGGGTAAATTGACAGGAGAGCAAGCAAAAGAACTTTTACAGGCATTCTGGTTAAAGTTTGAAAGTCAACCTGCTGTTCCAAAGGTTGGTGTTACAGCTGAGGAGAGTTTTACATATAATGATTTTTCAAAAATAAACATTGGTGGTCTTAAAGAAGATGGTTCTGATGGAGTGAATGAACTTTCCTATTTAATATTGGAAGTTTTATCTGAAATGAGAACATTACAACCAAATACCGCTGTTCTCGTAAGTAATAAGAATCCGGATAGATTTGTTATTAAAGCAATAGAAGTAATGAGCCCTGGTTTTGGTGAACCCCCCTTTTTCAACTTTGATGGAATAGTTGTTAAAATGCTGAGGCAGGGTAAAACCCTTGAAGATGCGAGGACCTCAGGAGTTAGCGGTTGTGTTGAAACAGGTGCCTTTGGAAAAGAATGTTACATTTTAACAGGTTATTTTAATTTACCCAAGATTCTTGAAATAACCCTTAATAACGGAATTGACCCGAAAACAGGTAAAAAAATAGGCCTTGATACAGGCAATCCTGAAGATTTCAAAAACTTTGACCAGTTTAAAGAGGCTTTCTGGAAACAGGTGAAGCATTTTCTTGATATTAAGATGAGGGGTAATGAGATAATAGAGGAAGTATATGCAAAATACCTTCCTGTCTCCTTTTTATCCCTCTGGATTGAGGATTGTGTGGAAAATGCAAAAGGTTACAATGCGGGAGGTGCAAGGTATAATACCCAGTATATTCAGGTCGTTGGACTTGGGACAGTTGCTGATTCCCTGTCTTCTTTAAGATACAATATTTTTGAAAAAAACAATTTCAGTATGGGAGAAGTTATAAATGCCCTTGAGAATAACTTTGAAGGCTATGAAATAATGAAACAGATTTTTATAAACAAAACCCCAAAATACGGTAACGATGATGATTATGCCGATGAGATTGCAAAAGAAATTGTAGAAAAAATAAGTAAAATGATAGAAAGTTATCCTCCTTCAAAAACAAGAGGTGCGTCAAAAAGGGCGTATTTTTTACCAACAACAGTTCATGTTTATTTTGGAAAAGTAACAGGTGCAACACCCGATGGAAGAATTGCAGGTTTCCCTGTCTCAGAGGGAATTTCTCCTGTTCAGGGTGCGGATAGAAAGGGTATAGCAGCTGTTTTCAGATCTGTTACAAAATGCGATTGGGATAAAACAGGTGGTGCTCTTTTAAATCAGAGATTAACTCCAGACCTTTTAAAAGGAGAAATTGAAATAAGAAAATTTGTAAGGCTTTTAAGAACATTTTTCAGAATGGGTGGACATCATGTTCAGTTCAATGTTGTAAGTTCAGAACTTTTAAGAGAAGCTCAAAAAAGACCTCAGGAATTTCAGGATTTAATGGTAAGAGTTGCAGGTTACAGTGATTATTTTGTAAATTTACCAGAAGGTCTTCAGGAAGAGATAATAAAAAGAACAGAACAGAGGGAATTTTGATTAAGGGAATAATTTTTGATATAAAAAGGTTTGCAATACACGATGGTCCTGGAATAAGAACAACAGTTTTTTTTAAGGGCTGTCCTTTAAAATGTATATGGTGTCACAATCCTGAGGGCATTTCACCTTCTAAGGAAATGATGTATTTTGAATACAAATGTATAAAATGTAAAACCTGTGAAAAAATGTGCCCTTCAAAGGCAATTTATTTTGAAGGTGAAAATCACAGAATAAGAAGAGAAGTATGTGACATATGTGGGATATGTGACGAGAATTGCCCTTCAGGAGCTTTAAAAATAGTTGGTATTGAGATAACGGTTCAGGAACTTATAAAAGAAATAGAAAAAGATGTGCTTTTATACGATTCTTCTGGTGGAGGAGTTACCTTTTCAGGTGGAGAGCCTCTCATGCAGCATGAATTTCTTAAAGAAGTTTTAAAAAGATGTAAAGAAAAAAGAATACACACAGCAGTTGATACTTCAGGTTTTACAAAAAGAAAAGTATTAGAATCCATTATTTCCTATGTTGATTTATTTTTATATGATTTTAAAATCTTTGATGATGAAAAACACATAAAATTTACGGGTGTTTCAAACAAAATAATAAAAGAAAATCTGAAATTTTTAATTGAAAAAAATAAGGATGTAATTGTCAGAATTCCTTTAATACCAGAAATAAATGACGATGAAGAAGTTTATAAAATTCTTGATTTTTTATCCCCTTTTAAAAAATTAAAGGAAGTTCATATACTTCCCTATCATGATGTAAGGGAAAAATACAAAAGGCTCGGTAAAAACTATTTAATGGAGGAGAAAAGAATTGTTCCTGATAAAAAAATAAAAGAAATAAGACAGATTTTTGAAAGGGCAAAATTCTTTGCAAAGATAGGAGGTTAAAATGCACGGAGGAATATGCTATATAGAAATACCCTGCAGGGATATAAAAAGAGCGAAGGGGTTTTACTCAAAAGTTTTCGGCTGGAGTTTTAAAGATGAAGGAGAAGGTTACTCAATGTTTGAAACTCCTGAAGGAATAGGCGGATCCCTTGAACTGAGAAAAGACCAATATCCTCAGGAAAGAGGGATAACCCTTTACATTGAGGTTGATGATATACCAGAGTGTCTGAAAAAAATCAAAGAATTGGGTGGAGAGATTGTAAAGGGAAAGACAGAGATAAGTCCTGAATTTGGATTTTTTGCAATTTTCAAGGACACAGAAAACAACATTCTGGGACTCTGGTCAGGAAAATAAAAACACAAACAAGAGCATATATATACGCAATTTCAGCGGTTTTACTCTGGTCAACCGTAGCATCTGCTTTTAAAATCTCTTTAAGATACCTTGATTTCCTTGCATTACTTTTAATTTCTTCTTTTATTGCACTCTTTGCACTTTTTATAATTCTTTTATCACAGGGAAAATTAAAACTTTTAAAAAAACTTGAAAAAAAAGATTACATACGTGCAATATTTCTCGGATTTTTAAATCCCTTTTTGTATTACACAGTACTTTTTAAAGCCTATTCCCTTTTACCGGCTCAGGAGGCACAGCCATTAAACTATACCTGGGCAATAGTTATAACAATTTTATCCATACCTCTTTTAAAACAGAAGGTAAAAATATGTCATTTCTTAGGTCTTATAGTGGGTTTTCTGGGAGTTTTAATAATTGCAACCGAGGGAAACATAAAAGAGTTTCACCTTACCGACCCCATAGGTGTTACGCTTGCTTTATCAAGTTCTCTTGTATGGGCTTTATACTGGATTTACAATGTAAGAGACAAAAAGGATGAAGTTTTAAAACTTTTTTTAAATTTTTTATTCAGTTTTCCTTTTGTTCTGATTGCATTTTTGTTTTTTTCTGATAAAAACATTTCCTCCTATAAGGGAATTATCGGGGGTATTTATTCAGGAATTTTTGAGATGGGAATAACATTTGTGCTCTGGCTAAAGGCGTTAAAGTATGCAAAAAGGGTATCCCAGGTGAGCATATTAATCTATTTTTCACCCTTTTTATCCCTTTTATTTATAAGAATATTTGTGGGAGAAAAAATTTTAATTTCAACAATAACAGGTCTTTTATTAATAATAACAGGAGTTTTGATTCAAAAGTATGATGAGATAAAGGAAATTTTTAAAAAATAATTCATTTTTTCTTCAAAATTATGGTTGTATAGATACTGTTATTTGGAATTAAAACTGTATCACCTTTTTCATCCTTTAAAACAGTGTGCCTTAAATTTATTGATTTGACCTCTCCTTTTTTGCCGGAAACCTCTATAAAATCACCTGTTTTAAAGGGTTCTGTTAATAAGATTAGAATTCCTGCAACAAAGTTTGCAACAATGTCCTTTAATGCAAAACCAAGGGCAAAACCACCGAGTCCAAGACTTGCTATTAAAGCAGAGGTATTTATTCCGAGTTTTGAAAGTGCGGTCACCGCACCTATTATTAAAATCGCTATATAAACAGCATCAGAGAGAAATCCTTTTATCTGGTCTGCCTTTCGTGCCTTTTCAAGACTTTTTGCAATTATCTTCTTTGTGAAAAATGCGACTCCATAAAAAATTGCGAAGATTAGAAATGCAAAGAGCAAATTCCATAAGAATTTCATAATTTTATTATATCTTAAAATATTTGAAAGACTCAAATACAAAACCTTAAAATAATTTTATGAAAAAATTATCTTTAGTTTTTATTCTTTTTTTAACCTGCACCTATTTAGAGAAAAGGATTGCTATAAAGAACTGTAAATTCTACTTCAAAGATGTAAAGATTGAAAGAATTGGCTTGAAAGACATTGATTTAAAAACCTTCATAGAGATTAAAAATCCAAACTCAATTGAAGTGGTAATGGAAAAATTCACCTATGATTTCTATGTTAACAACATAAATGCCTTTTCAGGAATCTTTTCCCAGAAAACAGAAATAGAATCCGGTAAATCAAAGACAATAAATATGCTTGTCAATATTCCCTATGATAAAATCACACAGGCAATTTTATCTTTAATAAAAGAAGATAAAGCGGATTATAAGATAAAAGGGAGGGTTTATTTCTCAACAATTCTGGGCGAATTTCCCTTTGATGTGGAGATAGAGAAGTAATACATTATTTATTTACGGGATAAAGCCTGATGCAGAGGGAGAATAATTTCAAAAATTATGAAAAAACTTATAAGCAAAAACACTATTGGAATAAAAGTAGGACATCTTTTATGTATCTCCCTTTTTCTCATTCCATATTCTATTAAGGAGAAAATAAAATAATAAATACTGAAAATGAAATAAGGAATTATATAATTCAGCCAGTATTTTGAAGGAGACTGAAAGAATCCGAATTTGGAGAGAAATATTGCAAGAAAGGTTAATCCTAACATAATTACATTAGCATGGAGGTTCCTTTTTATTATGAAATTAAACATTTATCTAATTATAAAAGACATCAAATCAACATTTCAACTTTAAAAATTTTGTTTTTTTACCTTAAAATAAATAATATAATGAAAATGATTAAGTTTTCAAAAGTTTCCCAGGAACTAAAAAAAATCTCAAATCTTATCCATCAAAAGGGATGGGTGTGCGCGGGTGAGGGGAATTTGTCCGCACGGGTTCATGGTTCATGGAGAATTGTTAACAGTGGAGAAATAAAAATTGACTTTGATGTTTCGAAGTTAAATGGAGAATTTATTTTAATGAGTTCAAAAGGTGCAAAAATAAGGGATTTGAGAGAAAATCCTGAGAAGAATTTGAACTTGTTAAAAATCCAGAGAAATAAAATTTATTTAATCAGAGGTAAAGAGCCTTCAACAGAGTTAAAGGTTCATCTTTTATGCCATTGTGAAATTTTAAAAAACGAATTAAAAGAAAACTTTTTATTACATGTTCATCCTGAAAACATAATTGCACTTTCCCATCCTGTAAAAAGTGAAAAAGAATTGAACAAGATTTTAAAAAACATTCATTTTGAATTTAAATACACCTTTCCCGAAGGAGTGGGATTTATAAAAGAAAAAGAACCCGGCTCTCTGGAACTTGCAAAAGAGACAGCAAAAAAGATTAAAAGATATAAGTGTGTAATATGGAAAAAGCACGGGATAATCGCAAGGGGTAAAAGCTTTGAGGAATGTTTTGACAGGATTGAAATTGTTGAAAAACTTGCAGGAATTTATTTAAAGTTAATTTAAATTGTCATCAAACATTTTGAAAATAATAGAAAGTGTAAAGACCTAAAACATCTATTCTATGCTGATGAGGTCCTTTAAATGGAGCGTAAGTCCTTCCACCCAGAAAATCGGTTTGTTATTATTTAAATAAAGGATTGAGGGAAATTTTTTGATTCTCCATTTTTTAAGAAGTTTTTCTTCTACTGAATAAACCTTTCCCTTTTTAATTCCTGATTTTTCCAGAAATTCACTTATCTCTTTTCCGTTCTCACCAAAGAAAAATATTTTTCCTTTGAATTTATTTAGTGCATCCTTTGCATTGATTAAAGTGCTTTTTGATTCCTCCGATTTTAAATCCAGAAATATCAAAAGAACCTTTCCTCTTTCAATTTCTTCTTCTTTGATACCTAGACTTTCAATCCCTTTAAAGCCTCTATATTTTCTTATAACAAGCTGTCCTGCTTCTAAATCCTTATATGGAATACTCACATCAAAGGATATTTTCAATGTATCTTTTTTTCTTAAATCTACTTTTTTAATTCTCACAAAAGCATCTCCTTTTGCGTTCCTGAATCCAGAGAGAAGATAATAGATGTCTTTATCAAGTTCTATTATTTGCAAAGTATCCCTGTTTATAATATCGGGTTCTTTTCTTTCAGGATATTCTTTAAATGAGAGAATACTGTAATTTTCAAAGTATTTAAAATCCTTTGAAATATTTTTACCATCCCTTAAAAACTTTACCATTAAAAGAGATTTTTCTAAAAGATTTTCTTTTTCAAAAGTTAATTCTTTCCAGTCATTATCCCAGTATAAAACTCCTTTATAATTCCATTTAATTTTTGAAGGTATTCCGAGTGTTCTTAAAATCCCACATATTAAAATATATCTTTCAATGTTTCTTGCTTTTCTGATTTCACAGGTGTAAACCGGGTTTAAAAGGGGTTTAAAAAATTCCCTTTGTTTTTCTTCCTTTATATTATTTTTAACCCATTCAAATACTTTTTTGGCAGTCTCTGATGTATTCTGGCTGATAAATTTTTGAAATTTATCAAATAAATAAACTCTATAAAATCCGAATTCCTCAAATAATATTCTCTCTGGGATTAAATAATCTCTTATAATACTGTCCGGTGAATTTTTTGAGAGTTCTATTGATTTTTTTATAAGTTTAATTTCTTTTCTTAAATTAAGTGTATCCATCATAACCAGGTCCTTTGGATGGATATTTTCAAAAAATACCAGAAAATCTTCTTTTTCTCTATCAATGAGACTCTCATAGAATTTTAGAATTTTATCCTTATTTCCTTTTGAATTTTGAAGAATCTTTAAAAGCCTTTTGTCCTTTATTTTTGAAGAACTTTTAAAAGAGATTTCTTCAAAGTGTTTTTTCTGCAAAGACTTGAGTGAATCCATATTCGGTTTATATAAAGGTTTTTGAGTATCCTGAACAGGCTCTTTTACATAAATCCAGAGGGAGGTATCGTTTAATTCTTTTTTATCTATTTTAATGATTACTGTGTCAAAATCACTTTTTGGTCTTAAAATCTTGTATCCAGACAAAGAATCCTTAGATACATAAACAAAGTAATCTGTTTTACCGATTGTGTATAATCTTTCGCCTCTTTTAAGGGTGTCCACAAATAAAGGAACAAAACCAGAGTAGTTGTAAATACAGAAGGAAACTATTGCATCTTTGTCTGTTTTAACATAGACCCTGTAAGGTTCTGTATAATTCCGGGTGACATTCAAAATTGTGTAATTTTTACCTTTTTTGTGAATTAATTCCCCTTTTTGTTTTACCTCTCCAAAAACAGGTGATAGAATCAGCCCTGCTCTTTTAACAGAGTTTCTGAACCATGCAAAATTTAGGTCAGTGGGTTCTGCACCTCCTATAAAATGCCATTTCCCATCAGCCCATACCTCACACCATGCATGATTGCTCTCTGTAAAGGGCCACCAGGGTGTATAAGCTTCCCTTACAGGGATGCATACGGTTCTGAGTGCTTTCATAAATAAAATTACCATCTCCTCACATCTTCCAAATCCCCTTTTAATCGTTGCTGTTGCATTCTGGTCCCATCTTACGGTTGGTTTATATTCCATTTTTGTGAAACACCATTCGTTTATTTTTAAAATCGCGGATTTCATATCTTTTAAGTCTTTAATCAAGTTGTAAAGCGTATCCTTATAGATCCATGTAAAATTTTCAAGGGGCTCCTGAGATACTCTTGGGGGGAGAATATAATGATAGAGAAGATAATCATTTATTTTATCTTTCCATGGAACCCTTTCAAGATTTTCCCTTATTGCCTTTAAGTGCAAAATGAAATTTTCATAATTAAAATTCAAGATATCAGAATGGGAAGAGTACTTTAAGACAAATTCCGCCCATTCCCTTAAATTTTCTTTTTCAGCGAGTTTTAAAAGTTCTTTTTTCTTGTGGTTTATGTTAAAATCAATAAAAATTATAAATATGAGAAAAAATTTCATACCACCTTAACTTTTGTGTATGAAGTTTTAAATTATGTTTAAATTTTAATTATAGGCTTTTCAAATATTTACAATCAAATTTACATAAACTTATCTTTTTCTCAGAAACTCCCATATTATAAAAAATCCCAGAATTACAAGAATTACATCAATTGAGAATAAAAGGTAGTTTTTTGCCTTTAAAAGTTCGGGCATTTTTAATATGAGTGCTGAAAGGGTTATTAAAAACATTATTATTGCAGGAATAAGTGTTATTAGATGGTTTTTCTTTTTATGAATAAGCCAAGCGGTTCCTGTTAAAAGAGCAATGGCTGCAACCAGTTGATTTGAAGCACCGAATAAAGGCCATAAAGTTTGCCATGTTCCTGATATTGCAAAGTATCCACCCACTAAAATTATAATAAGAGTTGTAATCCACTTATTTTTTAATCCTGTTATTTCCTGGGTTAAAAGTCTTGTAATTCTTGTTGCTGTATCAAGGGTTGTTAAAATAAAGGCATTCAAAATTACAAGGGCTATAAAGGCGGAGTATTTCCCAAGAAAAAATACGGTTTTTGAAAATCCAAGGGAAAACACTTCAAGGGGATTTTTACCCTGAGGGATTTTTGAAAGACCGAAGGCAACAACAAATAACGCAGATGCTGCAAGAATTCCCTCAAGGAGCATGCCACCATAACCTATTGTCTTTGTATCCTTTTCATTTGTTATCTGTTTTGACGATGTTCCGCTTGCCACAAGGGAATGAAATCCTGAGATTGCACCGCATGCAACCGTTATAAACATTACAGGGAATAAAAATCCTGCCTTTGATGAAAAATTAAATAATTTTGCATTTTCTAAAGGAACGGGTTTTAAAAATATCCCTGCCGCCATTACACCTATTCCGAAAAACAGGAGAAAACTTGAAAGATAGTCTCTTGGTTGTAGAAGTATGTTTACAGGCAGGATTGATGCAAAGTAGGAATATATAAGGAGCACCACCATCCATATTAAGAATGCATTTTTAAAATTTATTTTTATTGGAAACTTTTCTCCTAAGATGAGAAGAATTGCAAGCAGAATTATTCCAATTATTGTTGAGGCTAAAATTCCTGTATTTGTTCTGTAAATTAAAAAACCTGTAAAAAGGGCAATGAATATAAGACCTAATGAGGGCAAAACAATTTCAGGCATTGAGACAAATGTTTTTGCACAGAGGGATGCAAAAATAGCAATCACTATTATTAAGGCAAACCACAGAAATATTAAAAATGTAAATCCCGCCCTTTTTGAAATGTATTTTTCTGCAACATCTCCTATGCTTTTACCTTCTTTCCTTATTGAGACAAACATTGATACAAAATCATGAACACCTCCCATGAATATTGAGCCGAGTATAATCCATATTATAACATCTATCCATCCCCAGAATATGTAAGCAAATACAGGACCCACTATAGGACCTGCCCCTGCAATTGATGAAAAATGGTGTCCGAATAAAACAAGGGGATTTTTTGCAGGCACATAGTCAACACCATCGAACTTTGAAAGTGCAGGTGTTTTCCTATTTTCATCAATTCCAAGAATTTTTGATATAAAATTTCCGTAAAATATATATCCCAGAAGAATAAGGATTAAAATCACTATAAATAAGGATTGTGCTCATTTTGAATTTTTAATATAAGGCAACTATTTCAAAAAATTCAAGAATTCCTTTAAAATAAAATACTTTATGGAAAGCAAAATAGCCCTGAAGGAAATTAAAAAATATTTTTCTTCAAAAAAAGGCACTGTAAAGGCGGTTGATGGAATATCCTTTGATGTTAAAGAGGGTGAGATTTTTGCCCTTTTGGGCCCGAATGGTGCTGGAAAGACAACCACCTTGAGGATTCTTGCAACGGTTTTAAAACCCGATTCAGGAACAGCCATTATAAACGGATATGACATTCTTAAAGAGCCTGAGAAGGTGAGGAAATCCATAGGCTTTTTGCCTGGAGATTCAGGACTCTATCACAGATTAACCCCTTCGGAGTTTGTTGATATATTTGCTGAACTTTATGGAATTCCCAAGGAAGTGGTTAAAAAAAGGAAAAAGGATGTTTTTGAAGCCCTTGATATTGAAAGATATTCAAAGACGATAATTGATAAGCTTTCAACAGGGACAAGGCAAAAGGTTCTACTTTCAAACCTTCTTGTGTGTGACCCCCCTGTTTTAATTCTTGATGAGCCCGCACAGGGTCTTGATGTTCTGGCTGCAAAGACCGTTGAAGAATACCTTTTAAAATTAAAAAAAGAGGGGAAAACCATTTTGATTTCAACCCATATAATGGAACAGGCAGAATATCTTGCTGACAGGATAGGCATAATAAATGAGGGAAAGATAGTTGAAATAGCAACAATTGAAAAGATGAGGGAAGCAACGGGTAAAAAGACATTGAGGGAGATGTTTTTAAGTCTTGTTGAAAAATGAAAGCCCTTTTTAAAAAGGAATTTCTTGATGTTATAAGGGATAAAAGAACCATAATAAGTATGATAATAATACCTGTTTTCGGGATTCCCTTGCTCATGATAATAATGGGTGGTATAATGAGAAAATCTGTTCAGGAATTGGCTGAAAAAAGATACAAAATAGGTGTTTATGAGAAGACCCAATTTAAAAAATTGATGGAAATCCTTGAGAGAGCCAATTTTAAAATTATAAGAACTTCAAGTCCAGAATCTTTACTTTATGAAAAGGAAATAGATGCTGGAATTGTTGTTGACAAAAAAAATGAAAAGTTTAAAATTCAGTTAATTTATGCTGTTGGAAGAGAGACTTCCGAGTTTGCGAAGAAAAAACTTGAAGATGTTTTAAATTCCCTTAAAGAAAAGATTTTTAAAGAAAAACTCAAAGAAAAGGGTGTTAAACCCGAAGAAATTGTTCCCTTTATTTTATCTGAAAAAAGTATTCAGGTAGGAAAAGGGGTTTTTGGATTTATATTCGGAACATTTCTTGGATACATAATCGTAATTTTGATGGTAACATCTGCAATGTATCCTGCAATAGACCTTATAACAGGAGAGAAGGAAAGGAGAACCCTTGAAATTCTGCTTTCATCTCCAGCAGGAGTTAACAGGGTAATAATTTCAAAAATACTTGTCGTTACGGTTGTTTCCTTTATCGCAGCAGTGCTAACCCTGATTTCCCTTTCAATAACCCTTTTAAAAGGTGGTGAATTACTGATGGGTTTAAAAAGTAGTGAATTACTTATGGGAAAAGAAGGGGAACAGTTTTCTTTTTTAAAAATGGTGAATTTAAAAGATATTTTTATCCTATTGACCCTTATCATTCCCTTTTCATTTTTAATTTCTTCTGTTGAAATAGCGATAACATCCTATGCAAGAAGTTATAAGGAAGCCCAGAGCCTTTTAACTCCCCTTAGCTTTGCTGTTATAATCCCTGCCTTTTACTCTTTTGTTCCTGCTTTAAGTTTTTCAGACTATCACTTTTTAATTCCTGTTTTAAACATTGCGGTCACAATAAAAAAACTCCTTCAGGGAGAATTTGTTTTAAAGGAATACCTTATAACACTTTTTTCAAATCTCCTCTACATGATTTTCGCATTCATTTACACTCTCAGAAATTTTAAAAGAGAAAAAATAATTTTCAGGGTTTAAAATGGCAAAAAAAAGGTTTGGTGTTTCCATAGATGAAAAACTCCTGAAAGAGTTAAATTTTTTTCTCAAAAAACAGGGATATAAATCCCGTTCCCATTTGATTGAAGAGCTTTTGAATGCATGGTTAAGGGAGAGAAAGTGGGAAAGAGAAAAAAAGGATGTTTATGCTGTTTTTATAATGGTTTATGAACATGAAAAAAGACAGATCTCAAAAAAACTTCTGGAAAAGGGTCACAGACATACGGATGAGGTAATATCAACCCTCCACATTCATATTGACGAGAAAAACTGTCTTGAAATTACTGTTTTAAAGGGCAAGCCAGGTCATATAAGAAAGATTTCTGATGAGTTATCCGCAACAAAGGGTATTAAATACGGTAAATTGATAAGGGTTTAAATGAGAATTTTTTTTAATATTCTCGGAATATTTTTATTAATATTTCTTGGAACCACAGGCTATATTTTAATAGAACATTTTGAATTTATTGATGCCCTTTATCAGGCTGTTATAACAATAACAACTGTCGGTTTCAGAGAAGTAAAACCTTTAAGCCCTTCGGGAAAGATTTTTACGATTTTTTACCTTATTTTTGGTCTCGGTTTTGTATCCTATACAATTTTAAGTGTAGGACAGAGGATTTTTGAAATAACCCTTTTCGGATTTTTAACAAGAAGGAGAAAAAGGGGGTTAAGAAAAATGGAAAATCATTTTATAATATGCGGTTTTGGGAGGTTGGGACAGTTTGTCTCAAGGGAACTTGAAAAGGAAAAAAAGAAATTCATTGTAATAGAAAAGGAACCAGAAGGAATTGAGATTTTAAAAGAAAAAAACTATGCCTTCATAGAGGGCGATGCAAGGGAGGAAGAAACCCTCATAAAAGCAGGTATAAAAAAGGCAAAGGGAATTGCCTGTCTTCTTGGAAATGATGCCGATAATCTCTATGTTGTTTTTGCAGCAAAGGAGTTAAATCCCAATATCTTTATAGTTTCAAAAGCAGAGGATGAATTTTCCTATAAAAAACTCGTCAAGGCAGGTGCTCACAGAGTTATTCTTCCCTATGAAGAAGGAGGTATAAAAATTGCACAGACCCTTTTAAGACCCTCTCTTCTGGAATTCGTTGATTTCATTGTTCAGAGGGAGCATCTCAGTTTAAGGGTTGAGGAGCTGGAAGTCAAAGAAGGGAATGAATTTGCGAATAAACCATTAAAAGATTCGGGCTTAAGACAGAAATACGGGATGATAGCAATAGCAATAAGAAGACAGGGCAAAATGATTTTTAATCCCGCACCAGAAGAAATAATAAGGCCCGGAGATGTTTTAATCCTTATGGGTGAGGTTAAAAACTTTGAGAAGATGAAAAATCCTTTCTAAATGGTAATTAATTTCCTCCGCTTAGTGCCTGAATTGTGTTTTCAAGGAGGGAATTTGCATAGTCAAAGTTGTGAACTCCGTGTCCTTCTTTTACAAACAGGTAATTCCAGAGACCTCCTGCAAGATTTCTCGGCCAGTTACCGGCGACCGCATGATCTGTTGAATCCATTATTCCAGCATTTATAAGTATTGTTCTTAAAGAATCAAGATTGGCTTCAAGAATTGAATCTGCGGTTTCAAATTCAGAAACAGGGTCAGAATGACATTCTTCACATCCTGCAGTCAGGAGTTCTGTCTGACCATGGTATTCATAAAACATGTTCATTGTATGACCGCCTGCCTGTGAACCGTAAGGTTCTGCCATATGACACTCTGGACATCCTCCTGTGATGGCTGAGTAATGAGGAGTGCTGGGATAATTTCCTGAAAATTCCTCAAAACCTCCCTGACCCGAAATTAGGTTTGCAACAGGGCTGTGATGAGGTCCCCAGTAGGGTCCCCATATATAAACTGTATCCTGACCAGAAGGTATTACATCCGATGCCCTTGACTGGTGACAGTTGGCACACAGATTTCCTGCGCCCATGTCAAATGTTCCACCCTCTCTTAAATTAACTGTGGCAGTTGTTTTTAACTGAAAATCTTCCCATGTGTAGGTTTCGTGAATATTATGACAGGTTCTGCAGTTGGGTGGTGTGGGGTTTACAATTGATTGGGTTGTGTCACCACCTTCAACAAGAACTATGAATCCTTCATGGGTGTGACATCCTGCGCAGGGGAAATAATCCCTTTCATAGTTTCCACCGAGATAATGAGTGGAGTTCTGATACTGAATTTCTCTTGCAAGAATTTCAGTGTTGTCGGAATGACAGGTACTGCACAATTCTGTTCCAGGAGGACCTTGAGGTCCCTCAGGGCCCTTACAGGATATACCCAGAAGAAAAACAGCTGATAAAATTATCGCTACACCCCATACAGGTCCTTTCTTTATCCTTTTCATCTTTCACCTCCCATTTTTAAAGTGATATGATTATTAAGTATTATTTATATAAAAAGCAAATTAAATATTAATTAACTGCATTGAAATTTAAAAACGAAACCTGTATTATTATAAACTTATTTATAAATATAGGAGGAATTTTTATGAGAAAATTGTTTTTCATATTTATGATTGCGGGTTTTCTCTATTCCGCCAGTTTTACTGGAAGTCTTGATTTTAGATACTATCCGAGAGCAACATCAGATACAACGGTTTTTCACTCCTACTTTCACAGAACAAATCTGGGTTTCTCTCAGATTTTCGGGGACAGGTTATCCCTTTTTATATCCTTCTATGTCCCCTCAACTCAGAATGGAGAAAATCTGAGAGAGACTGAATTCAGATTTTTTTATGGTTATACTGAGTTTAATCTCTTAAATGGTCTTTTTTTCAGGGCAGGCAGACAGTTTACCACCTTTGGCTTTGGAAACATATATGATGGCTTGAGTGTCTACTACAAAAACCATAAATTTAATTTTGAAATTTACGGTGGGTTTAAATCTCCCTATGACCAGTCCTTTGAGATTCAGGATTCTTCCTATGTTCTGGGTGCCAAATTCTTTTTAAGACCCTTTAAAAACTCGAGGGGAGTTATAAGTTACCACAGAGAATGGATGAAATCAGAAAGAGACTTTGAGGGAATTTACTTCAGCAATTACTTCAACCTGATGGGATTCCATAATCATATAAAACTCTGTTACGACCTCATCTCTCAGAATATACACAGATTATGTGTCGGAACCGCAAGAAACTTTGAAAGGATATTCTTTTCCATAAATTTCCTTGATTATAAGCCCGTTTTCTCAGAAGGATTTTTGCTTTCTGATTTTGAAATTGAAAGGAAAAGGTTTTTAACAGCAGGCATTGACATAAATCTCTGGAGAAATTTGTGGTTTGAAACAGGCGCAAGTTTTAACTTCATATCAGACACTTCTTCTGCAAAGGAATACTCCCTTGGTATCTCTTTAAAACCATGGATTTCAGCAGGTCTGAGATTTGGAAATGGTTATCAACTTGACGAAAACTTTTACTATGTGAGTTTAAATATTCCATTTAAAAATATTCTGACCCTTTACGGAAGCACAAGTTATCATACCTATGAGGTCTATGAAACAGAGGAAGCATTTTCCTGGAGAGTGGGTTTAAAAACAGGTTATTTTAAGAATCTAAGGGGACAGTTTGAAATTCAGGAATTTGTGAATGAGGAATACAACTACGATTACAGATTTCTATTTTCTTTAACTTACAAATTCAGAGGGAGGCTATAAAATGAAAATACTTTTTATCTTGCCCTTTATATTCGGAGTTTTGGATAAGTTTTCCCATAAGATTCATATGGAAAACGAAGTTGAATGCAATGTGTGTCATGCAAAGGCAGAAAAAAGCGGGCATCTTAAAGATATTTTAATTCCTGAAAAAAATGTATGTCTTGACTGTCATGAAAAAACATATGAGTTCAAAATTCCGAAGGGCTTAAATATAAAAGACTTCTCCCACAAAAATCATCTCAAAAGAGTTAAAACCTGCAATAACTGTCATTTAAGGGATAAAGAGATTGTTATGCCTTCAATGAATACCTGTTATAACTGTCATAATAGAAAAGTTGCGGTTCAGGAATGTGATATTTGCCATTCAGGAAACGAAAGTTTTTTCCAGAAGTTTCATGAAAAGGGATTTAAAAACTCCCATGGAATTACTGCAAAGGACGATGTTGAGGAATGCTATATGTGTCATTCCTTTTCAGAAGAATACGAATTATTATCTGCAATCGTCCCCTCCTGTTCAAAGTGTCACTTTGAAGAAAATGTAACCTTTGATGTTCATCCAGAAAACTTTTCATATACCCATCCTGTTTCCTTTAAAAAAAGAGAATCCGATTGCCTTTCCTGTCATGAAAACTATTCCTCCTGCATAACATGCCATAAGAATGAATTTGTTTATCCTGCAGTTCACAATAATCCTGAATGGGCAGAGATAAAGGAAGGTGGTCTTCATAAAAAGTATTTTGAAAGGGACCCTGAATACTGTGCCACTTGTCATCTTGAAAAAGAACCTGTTTGCACAGGCTGTCACGGAGGTGAAAAATGAAGAAAATTCTTATATTGATTACAATTTTTGCATTTTTCGCAGGCTGTGCAGAAAAAAGCACAGAGGTTGAAAAAAGAGTTCATCCAGATGAATGGATTTTTGAACATGATGATAAAGTTGAAAATCTTGGAAGTCCTGAAAGCTGTTTTTCATGCCACTTGTATGATGAGGATAAAGGCGAAATTCCTGCCTGTTTGAGCTGTCATAGTTTGAAATAAAAGAGAGGTGTTACAATGGTGGAGATTTTAATTGTACTCATGGCCTATACAAACCTCACAGGTTATGCAGGTTCACCTGCGAGTAACGGATACTGTGCTGCATCATGTCATGGCAATGGAACATTCCAGCTCAATGTAAACGGGTTTCCACAGACCTATACACCCGGTCAGTTCTATACGATAACTGTTTCTGCGGGGAGCGGAACCATAAAAAATTTCAACCTCTGTATCCTTGATGGTTCAAATAGTTCTGCAGGGACTCTTCAACCAGGTTCAAATACAGAGACCTATTCCCACTCTGGTGAAGGAACAGGTATACACGGGAGTAGCCCAAACCAGTCTTCCTATGATTTTGTATGGATTGCTCCTGTACAGGGAACAGGCACAGTGACCCTTTATGTTGCTGCTCATCAGGGTAATAAAAACGGCCCGAATCAGAACTTGACTCTTACATCCCAGGAGGGTTTAAGTGTTGAAGAGAGTTTTTCTCCAGTAAAAGAAAGCCCAGAATATGGGATAAAAATTTACAGTGTTACAGGAAAACTGATTTCCAGAAAAGAGTTTAAAAACAAGAAAGGGATTTATTTTATAAAATCAGGAGGTAAATTCAGGAAAGTGATTAAATATTAAAATTCTTTCCTGCTTTACTTTTCCCTTAAAAAACTCTTATAATCAAAATATCAAAATACATTTGGAGGTGTATAATGTCAGAAAGACGTAAAGGCAGGGTTAAGTGGTTTAACCCTAAAAAAGGATACGGGTTTATAACACCCGACGATGGTTCAAAGGATCTGTTTGTTCACTACTCAGATATAGAAGGTGAGGGATTCAAAAGTCTGGAAGAAGGAGATGCAGTGTCATATGAAGTGGAGCAGAGCGATAAGGGATTGAGAGCAATCAAAGTTAGAAGGGAGACAAAAGGCGGTATTTGAAATAGAAAGCAAACACTTGTATAATTAAAAACTTTAAAACCGGGGCCGTAGCTCAGATGGGAGAGCGTGAGGCTGGCAGTCTCAAGGTCGTGGGTTCGAAGCCCACCGGCTCCAGGAATAAGGGAATGAAAATGGTTAAAGCGGGAATAGCAATTTTGTTACTTGTTTGTGCAAGCCCACAGACTAAAAAAGAAGCCCGTAGTTCTGAAGAAAAAAGGGTTCAGGAGGCATACGAACCTTCTAAGGAAGCGAAAGCGAGTTATATAAGAGCCCTTTCTTATTATCAGCAGGGGAAGTTTGAAGATGCCCTGACATACTATAAAGAAGCTTATGAAAAAGACCCTAATTTTATAGATGCTGCTGTTGGGATGGGGAACTGCTACATTGCCCTTAGAAAATTTGAGGAGGCTGAAAAAGTATTTAGTGCTCTTGTGAAAAAACATCCCGAAGACCCGCGAGGTTATGAGGGGCTTGGATTTCTTTACGGATTTTGCAAAAAAGGTTATCAGAAGGGTAGGCTTTATTATCTGAAAGCTCTTGAAAAAAAACCTGAGGATATGGGAATAATTTTCAATCTCGCAACCCTTTCAGAAAATTATGATAAAAAAGAAGCTGATAGTCTTTATAAAGTTATACTTTCAAAAAATCCGAATCATGCAGGAACAATAAAGAAATACCTGATATTTCTCGTGAAAGAAAAGAATTTTAAAGAGGCATTAAGATATGCCTATAAAGCAGAAAGCCTTTTTACAAATGATACCGAAGTGAGAACAAAACTTATAGAAGTTTTCTACAACGCAAAGGAATATACAAGGGCGCTTGAACATGCAAATTTTGTAATTTCCAGATTTCCAAATATTGCTTCACTGTATATAGAAAGAGGTGATATATATTCTGCTCTTAAGAAGTACTCAAATGCCCTTTCTGATTATAATATGGCTCTCAAGATAGAGCCTGATAACGCTCTTGCTCTTTTAAGGAAAGCCGATTTGCTTGTCAGGATAGGAAGAGCTTACGAGGGCATAAATTCTGCAAAAAAAGCAATCAATATTGGATTTTCTGATGTTCAATTAAAAGCATTTGCCTATTCAATAGTTGGTGATGGATATAAGAAAATTGCGGAA
Organism: Candidatus Hydrothermus pacificus; assembly: GCA_002011615.1. Classification (GTDB taxonomy): domain Bacteria; phylum Hydrothermota; class Hydrothermia; order Hydrothermales; family Hydrothermaceae; genus Hydrothermus; species Hydrothermus pacificus. The sequence continues at coordinate 25,331 of MTOH01000009.1, forward strand.
TCCCTTTCAAAAAATAGTGACAGAGATTCTGCAATAAAGACCTATAAGACTGCCATAACCTGGTATAAGAAAACAAAATCTCTCGGCAGAACAGCCTATTACTCCTATGCTGATGGGAATGTAAAAGTTTGTGAGGAGAGGATAAGAAAACTTCTGGGTATAAGACCATGAAAGGTGGAACCACAATAAAGGTTCTGATACCTCTTTTAATATTTGGGATAGTTGCGTATATAGGGATACCTGTTTTAATTTCCCATCTTCATTTCCTTGCTATAGAGGATAGAACAAAGGAAATGGCCAGATTTTCAAGATTTTATACCCGTCAGGAAATAATAAAGAAAATAATTGAAAGAGCAGAAGAAAATAATGTTAAAATTGATAGCTCATGGATTGAAATCTGGAATGAAGGGAATTACACCAATATAAAGTTTTATTATGAGGACACGCTCAACTATCTTAACAGATACACCCTTGTAAGACCTTATGAGGTCTATGTAAAAGAAATTCAAAGCACTGTAAAAGCCAAATACTGATGTCTTTGCTATCAAACAAAGTTCTGGTCTTAAATCAGAACTATGAGCCTCTTTCTATTTGTAATGTTAAAAGAGCGGTCGTTTTAGTTTATTTAAAAAAAGCGGAATGTGTTATTTCAAAAAATGGAAAGGTGATAAGAGCTGAGAAGATATCCTTTGAGGTTCCGTCGGTTATAAGAATTTTGAGATATATAAGATTTAGACCTTTTGAAGTTCCGTTAACGAGAAAGAATGTTTTAAAAAGAGATGGGTACCAGTGTCAGTACTGTGGAACAAAAGATAGACCTATGACTGTTGACCACATAATACCGAAAACAAGGGGTGGAAAAGATGACTGGAAAAACCTTGTATGTGCCTGTGTTAAATGTAACAACAAGAAGGGTGATAGAACATTGAAAGAAGCGGGTATGAAACTGCTTAAAAAACCCAGAAAGCCTACGAGATTCCACCTGATGTTTTCAAGAGGCAGACTTCCGGATAAAAGATGGAAAAAGTTTCTTTTCCTTGATTAGTTTAGTATTAGTTTTTTTCAATCTCTATTATATCGGTGACGGTGATTTTAGAGGTGTATCGGGAAAATTTCTTAAAAAAATAGATTCAATAACAAGAGGTTATAAAGGAAAAATTTTTGATTCCACAAATGCCAGAAATTTAACAGTTGAAATTCTTAAATTTTTCGAAGATAAAGGTTATCCCTTTACAGAAATAAGGTTTATCAGTTTTTTTAAAAAAGATGATACCCTTGATTATGTTATGGAAATTCATAAAGGAAAACTCGGATTCATTGAAGGAGTTGATTTTGACGGGGTTAAAAGAGTTAATAAAAAAGAGATAAAAAAGATGTTGAGATTCAGACCACAAATCTTTTCCCACAGATTGCTTTCAAGTATAAAAAATAAATTTTATTTTTTTCCTTATCTTACCTATGAAGGTTACTATTTTTTTGAAAATGAAAAAAAACTCTTTCTTGATATTGTTTTGAGAGAAAACCTGAGTAACAGCATAGAAGGTGGCATTGGATACTCCAATGAGAGTAAAGATGTGTTTGGAAATGTGAAAATTCATATTGATGCTCTTCTGGGAAGCCTTAGAAGCACAGAGCTTATGTGGAGAAGAATTAAAAAAGGCGAGCAGGACTTTTTAATCAGTTATGAAGAACCTTTGTTTTATTTTCTGAATATGAAATTAAAAGGGAGCTATTTGCTTATCCAGAGGGACACATTTTATACAAAAGAGAATTTTGATGCCACGCTTTATTTTCTTGTCTATCCTTTTAAACTGGGTGTGGGTGGAAGTTATGAAGAGAACAGAGATTTTATATCAGCCAGAAAAGAATACAGGCTTTTAAACATCGCAGAAGTGGAAGGTGGAAGAAGAGAATATTTTAAATCAGGTTTTTACATCTTTTTAAATTCAAAATACTCAGGCAGCGACTATTTTCGAATTTACGGAGTTTCAGAAGCAAGAAAGATATTTAATTTTTATGGTATACTTGGAAGGTTTTTTTATATGAATGTTACTAAAAGAGATGAACTGCTTAATTCAGAATATTTCTATGCAGGTGGTAAAGATAATTTAAGGGGTTATAATGAAGAAGAGTTTAAGGTTAAGGAGGCTTTTATTTTCAATTTTGAAAACTATCTAATCCTGTCACGAATCTTTTCTCCTGTTCTGTTTTTTGATTCAGGAGTTCTGAAAAAGGACTATATAAAGTTCAGTTACGGTTTCGGGATTCTTGGAGAAAGAAAAAATCTTTCATATAAAATATTGATAGCCTTCCCCCATAAAGAAGGTATTTATAATACAAAAATTCACTTTTCTATCATTCAATATTTTTAGCGCTTTTTTTAACTTTTACAATATTGCCTTCTATTTGAATTCCATTTAAATTGTCTTCCTGTATCAACTTTTTAATTATGTTAACTGCAGTCCCTGTTTTGTCGTATTTAGGAATCCCGGGAGGTTCCAGAAGAAAGGGTATGATTTCTCCTTCTTTAAAATTACCTTTTTTATCAACTCTTAGCTTTAAAATAAAGGACACATTTCTTGGATATTTAAGATTGAATCCACCAAAACAGGCAAAATTCCCGAGCGAATAGGCAATTATCTTGCCTTTATATATTTCAAGCCCTCTTATTACATGGGGTCCATGACCAAAGACAACATCTGCACCTGAGTCAATTGCCTTTTTTGCAAATCTTTTTACATTACCCCTTTTTTCACTGTACATATATTCAAATTTGTCTCTCACATGCATTACAGAATCACCTTCTGCACCTGCATGAAAAGAAACTATCAGGATATCACATTCTTTTGAAACTTTTTCTATTAAAGAGATTGAACTTTTTTCATCAAGTAAGTTGTTAGTATAATCGTAAACCGAGAAAGCAACAAATCCCATTTTTAAATTTTTGATATTAAAGGTGTCGTATGTGCCCTTTAATCCAGATACTATAAACCCTTCTTTTTTCAAAAGGTTATAGGTGTAAAGAGCCGATTTTTTACCCGCATCAAATATATGGTTGTTTGCGATGGATATCCCCTTTATTGAACTTTTTTTCAAACCATGGATGGTATTTTCAGGAAATATAAAGACAAAATCTTTTTTTCTCTTTATCATATTTTTACTTTCAAAAGTTCCTTCAAGATTTGCAAAGGATAGATCGCAATCCTCAATGTATTGACAGGTATTGCTGAAAAGCACAAAACCTGAATCCGGGGGAATCATTTTTTGAATGACATTGCCGAGCATTATATCGCCCATAAGTGCAATGGTTATAATCAGGGAATCAGATACCATTGTTAAGGCAGATTTTTTTCAAAGAATTTGAAGGCATTTAGATAGAGAAAGGAATCAGGGAAATTTTTGAGAGCATTTTCTATCTCTTCATAGTTGTAAAGTCCTTTTATTATGTGTCTGTCTGATAAACCGAAAAGGTCAGAACCGAGTGCAAGATTCCCTGGATATTTTTCAACAAGTTTTTTAACTCTTTTTATGGCTTCCTCTTTATTCGTAATTCTTTCAAGAAAGAGATTTCCGAGTCCCACTCCTGCAATGCTTTTTCTTTCCCTTATTTTTTCCATTTCTCTGTAAGAAAGGTTCCTTTTGTTTTTTGGATTTCTCAAAATACCTGTATGTGAGACAATAAATGGGACCTTTAAATTATAAACATCATAAAAGGTCTTTCTGCTTACATGTGCCAGGTCCACTATGCATTTTTGCTCTGCAATTTTCAAAACAATTTCCTTACCGAAATCCGTGAGTCCGTAGTCATTTTTATCGTTAAAGGAAGATGCTATATGATTGGAGTTATTCCAGGTCAGGGTAAAAATCCTTATTCCCAGATTTATAAAGGATTTTAAAATGTATTTATCCTTTATGCTTGCACATCCTTCAATTTCAAGTATAAATCCCTTTTTTTTTGAATTTAAAACCCTCTTTAAATCTTTCTTTTTTTCTATTATTATAATTCCATTTTTCTCTGCAAATTCCCTGTAGGTTTCTATGGTTCTTAAAACCCTTGATATATCTGATGTTTCCACAAAACCATCTTTCCAGGGAGAGGGTGTAAAAATTGATACCACATTAAACTTAAAAAAATCTTCAGGATTTAAATCTTTAAAAATTAAAGGGTGTAATAAGTCCTGATGAAGGTCAAAAAGAATAGCTGATTTTTGTTTTAAAGCCTTCAAAGGGCGGTTCATATCTGCATATTCCTCCAGAACATTTTATTTCACCCCTCTGTTTTCCATACATCAAAGAGATTTCAAGATTATAGCCTATCTGGAACATTGTTTCAAAAGTGTAATAATCCTTTTTATCTTTGTCCTGTGAATAGGTCGCACTTACAAATCCAAAAGGATGAAGAATTTCAAATTCATAAAGGGGTTCTGTGTACTTATAGAGGGTGTCATTTATTATATCTTCTCTTTTCCTGAGTTCTGTGCCAAAGGACAGGGCGATTAAAGGAAATGAATATTGAATTTTGCCTTTGAAATCCATTTCCCCTCTTTTCTGAACAGATTCTGGTGGGTAACCTTCCTCTATTTCAGCACCTTTGAAATATGCGTTATCAAAAGTAAAATCAAACAAGAAAGGATATCTATCTGCTCTTAGATTTACCTTTTGCTCTTCTGTTTTCTTATCTTTTCTGTAAAAAGACTTTGAGAAGTTCATGTCAAAATCAAAGAAAAACAATGGAAACAAAATATTCACAGCATATCCTTCTTCATCCCTTCCTTGAGTTAAAGAAATACCATAAGGATGAATGCATGGTGGAAGCGCATAGGGTGTTGAATATTTTTTATACTTTTCGTATTCAGTTGAAATTGTGAACTGTCTTATTGAAAATACAACCTGGGTGTAATTTGCAAATCCTTTGGCATAATCATAGGGTAGAGTATCTGTCCATATAAGTTTGTCAATACCCCTTCTTCTTGAATATTCCTGATAAATCGTTATTATTCCACCTTTTAAATCAGCAGTAAATCCGGAAAATTCTGCTCTTTTTTTCTCCATAAATATATTCTGGTCATAGAAAACATGGTATCCACCGATGTTTATTCCTGGAAGTAAACTCATTTTTACTTCAGTAATCTTAAGTTCATCAAGAGTATCCTTTGAAAGAGCAGGATTAGGAGAATAATAAAGATATTCATAGGGTCTTCCGTAGGTAAAACCGAAATCAAATATTCCGAGTTTTAAATTTCCTGAAAATCCCTTTAAGAATCTCTCAAGTAAAACGGTTTCATCCTTTGTGAATCCAGCAAATAAGTTTCTTCCAAAATCCCTGTATATATCAAAGAATTCCAGTTTTAAAGGCTCTTTATCAATTTTTATATTTTTTCTGAAAATTTTCTCCATATTTATCCCGTAAATCTGCTGGACTTCAAAGGGTGAGTTTATATACCTTATCTCAAAGTCACCCTGAACAAAATAGATATAAGGAAAAAGATTTATGTTTGTAAGATATCTTTCTCCCCAGATCTTTTCAGGTCCCTGAACCGTTAATTTTTCATACTTCAATTTCCAGAAGTCAAAATTCAGATTGCCTGAGATGCCTGCCTGTTGAATCAACAGAAAACATATAACTACATTCATACCTCCTCCTTTTAATTCATCATGGTAATTTATGAATTTTTATTTTCTGTTCACTCTTTTCCAAAAATTTCCTCAAAAACCTTTTCTATCTCCTCCTTTTCCTTTGGATTGTACCCCACCTTTTTATATACAATCCCCTTTTCTTTTGTAATTATAAAAGTGGTGGGTAAAAATAGAACTCCATAACTCCTGCCTATTTTTTTCCCGTCATCAATGGCGATTATGAAATCCCATCCCCTTGATTTTACAAGAGGTTCAATCTTTGAAGCTGTTTTCTGAGTGTCCCATGAAAGGGCAACAATTGTTATTTTATCTTTATATTCCTCCTGTATTTCCTTGAGTATATCGAGAACCTCATCACAATAGGCGCACCAGGTTGCCCAGAAATCAAGAATAACAGGACCTTTTTCAAGGAGGGAATCCAGCTCAAACTCGGTGCCTTTTAAATCCTTAATTTTAAAATTTGTATAACTCAGAATAAAGAAAGATAGAATTAAATTCATCTTGATACAACCAGTTTACCCTTTATGTCATTGACCCTGTAGAAGTAAACACCCTTTTCCAGTTTCAGATTTACCTCTCCATCAGAAACTTTTCTTGAAAGAATTTTTCTTCCTGATGAGTCAAAGAGTTTAAGGTCTGCGTTACCTGTGTTTTTGAGGATGAATTTTACAGATTTCCCCTGGTTTTTAACCATTACAGAAGGTGTTTTATCTTCCTTTTTCACATTTTCCTCGACATATACCCATGTCAATGAGTCAAGTTCAAATTCGGGTCTTGCACCTATCACTTCTTTTGTATTGTCGTTCTGGAAAAATACAACAAAAGCTATTTCGTGCTCATTGTCAGAGGAGAGAACAGTGAAGTTTTCAGAGTGGTTTGTAGAATTCCCTGGATTTATTGAATAATAGGTACCCGTAGCAGTAGGAAGCATATCCCTCAGAACCCATTCAAGATGTGTCTGGTTCTGCCATGTATATGGCGTATCAAGTATGACCTGTGCAATCCTTAAATAACCTGAAATTGTGGAATTTCCAACGTTTGTAAGGGTTATATTCAAAGTTCCCTGCTTTGTATCGGGATTATACTCACCTGAACATGTGAATGTAACAGGCTGGTCAATATTTTTTCTCTGGTCAAATCGCTGTTTGTAATAGGGATACAGGCTTTGATTGTGGTTACCTCCGGGAACATCCAGAACACCATCTATGAACACATGGGGGTATCCTCCAAAGTTATAGTAGCTTCCTCTTGTTGCAGCTTCTGCTCTATAAAATGGGTCTGATGTTGAAGAGTGATAGGCTATTACTGTGACGGAATCGCCGTGATATGTTTTCATATCATGAAGTCCCATAGCAGCACCCGGGCAGTAGTAGCACCATGTTGCTGTGAATTCTTCAAACAGCACAGTCCTCTGCACCGCATTTAGTGTGCTCACCATCCCCACCACCATACACAGTGCTATTATTTTTTTCATTATATCACCTCCATAATTTTTTAAATTTTAAAGTCATAAATTTAAAAATTTCAAGTATTTTTCAGGTTTTTAACCCTATTTTTCAAACATTATCCTGACACAACCAGCTTGCCTTTTATATCTTTAATCCTGTAGAAGTAGACCCCCTTTTCCAGTTTCAGGTTTACCTCTCCATCAGAAACTTTTCTTGAAAGAATTTTTCTTCCTGATGAGTCAAAGAGTTTAAGGTCTGCATTACCTGTGTTTTTGAGAATGAATTTTACAGATTTCCCCTGGTTTTTAACCATTACAGAAGGTGTTTTGTCTTCCTTTTTCACATTTTCCTCAACATATATCCATGTAAGTGAGTCAAGTTCAAATTCGGGTCTTGCACCGTAGACCTCTTTTGTATTGTCGTTCTGGAAAAATACAACAAAAGCTATCTCATGCTCATTGTCATAGGCAAAGAGGGTGAAGTTCTCAGAGTGAATAACAGAATCTCCCGGATTTAATGTATACTGGGTGCCTGTGGCTGTCGGAAGCATATCCCTCATAACCCATTCAAGATTGGTCTGGTTCTGCCATGTATAGGGTGTATCAAGGATTACCATTGCAATTCTCAAATAAGCTGAGAGTGTCGAATTTCCAACATTTTTAAGAACTATATTTAAAGTTCCCTGTCTTGTTGCGGGATAATACTCACCTGAACATGTGAATGTAACAGGCTGGTCAATATTTTTTCTCTGGTCAAATCGCTGTTTGTAATAGGGATACATACTCTGACTGGATGAACCACCCACATAGTTTAAAACCCCATCAAACCATACGGTCGGAAATCCGGTTACATTGTAGTAATTAGTTCTTTGAACTGATTCTGTAGTGGCAAAGGGATCTGAGTAGTGATATGCTATTATAGTTACAGAATCACCGTGATATGTCTTTAAGTCATGAAGACCCATGGCAGCGCCCGGACAATAAGGGCACCATGTCCCTGTGAATTCTTCGCATAGCACAGTCCTCTGCACTGCACCCAGTGTGCTCACCATGCCCACCACCATACACAGTGCTATTATTTTTTTCATTATATCACCTCCATATTTTTTAAATTTTAAAGTTATAAATTTAAAAATTTCAAGTATCTTTTAATTTTTCTCTTTCTCAATAAAATCCCTATGAAAACCCCGTATAAAAATCCTCCGATATGGGCAAAAAAGGCTATTCCACCTTGGGATTTAACTCCCAGGGAGAAAATTCCTGATGCAAATTGCAGGAAAAACCAGAAGGCCAAGAATAAAAAGGCAGGAACAGGCACTATTTCCCAGAAGAACCAGAAGGGAATTAAAGTTAAAACCCTTGCAAGAGGGAAAAATACAAAATATATGCCAAGAACACCTGCTATTGCACCTGATGCACCTATCATCGGGATTTTTGAGGAGAAGGAGAAGATTCCCTGAACCAGGGAAGCAACAATCCCTGCTGATATGTAAAACAGTGGATAGAAAAAATGCCCGAGGATATCCTCAACATTGTCACCAAATATGTAAAGATAGAGCATATTACCCAGAAAATGGAGCCATCCACCGTGTAAAAAAATGCTTGTTATAAGGGATGGGAAGTTGCCCAGAGGGTCTTTGAAAAAGAAATAAGGAATAAAACCTGCTTTATAAAAAAGCGCATGGAGGGATTTATCAGGTAGAAATACCTCATATAAAAATATAACAGTATTTGCAAATAAAAAGAAATAGTTAAAAAAGGTAAATCTGTAAGTTGGAACATTATCCTTTAACGGAATCATTGTTTATAATGATAAAGTTATGGTTGAAAAATTTTCAAAAAAACTTTATTATTATAATTTTGGAAATGGGAACATAAGGAAATGAAGTAATGGAAAAAGATGGGTTTCTGTCCGCAGGGGTTTTATATGTAATTGCTACTCCAATAGGAAATTTGAATGATATAACTTTCAGAGCAATTAAGATTTTAAAAGAAGTTGATGCAGTTATATGTGAAGACACAAGAAGAACATTGAAGCTTTTAAACTATTATAATATTAAAAAGAAGATGATTTCTTATTTTAAAGGTAAAGAAATAAAGAGAGTACCTCTTATAGAAAAGATTTTAAATAAAGGCGGTTCCCTTGCTCTTGTTTCTGACAGCGGGACTCCGTGTATTCAGGACCCGGGATATATTTTAATAAAAAATCTGAGAGAAAAGGGATATAAGGTGGTTCCGATTCCCGGACCTTCAGCTCTTACATCTGCAATTTCAGTTTCTGGTATAAAATCAGAGGAATTCTTTTTTATGGGATTTTTACCCAAAAGAACCTCCAGAAGAAAAAAGATTTTGAAAAAAGCAAAAGAAACTGGAAAAACCTGTGTTTTTTTTATCTCACCCCATGAGAAAGAAAAAGTGTTCCCTGAGTTGATAGAGGTATTTGGTAACAGGAAAACCTATGCAGGGAGAGAACTCACCAAGATGCATGAAGAACATTTTTATGGTGATTTAAAGGGCGCTTTTGAATGGATAAAGGATAAAAAAGGAGAGTTTGTTCTGATAATAGAAGGCGATGAATAAGGAAAGGGCAAAAAACATTTTAAATCCTGTTGTAAATTTCCTCGCAAGAAGAGGAATTAAGCCGAATCATTTAACAATTTCAGGAGTTTTTTTATCAATTATTCCGGGAATATTATACGCTTTCAATTTATACCTGATAGCGGGTATTCTCCTGCTTCTTTTTTCCCTTTTAGATACTCTTGATGGTCAACTGGCAAGAATGACCAGCCAGACGTCAAATTTCGGTGGTGTTATTGATTCAACCTTTGACAGAGTCCAGGAGGGAATTGTTTTTGCGGGAATAATTTATTCATTTTCAAAAGAACCCCTGGCTCTTTTTATAGCATTTGCCTCTTTCTTGTTTTCCTTTATGATAAGCTACATAAGAGCAAGGGGAGAGGGTTATGGCTTTTCAACGAGAAAAGGTCCTATGGAAAGAACCGAAAGGATTTTATACCTTGGTATAGCATCTCTTTTCGGAAAGAAAATTTTCTTTTATACCCTTTTTCCCTTTATAATACTTATCTTTTTAACATTTTTAAGAAGGCTTTTTGACATAAAGAAGAGTTTAAAAAGTTAAAAAGGAGGTTTAAAAATGCCAAAGATAAGGGTTGCTATAATTGGTGTAGGAAACTGTGCCTCAAGCCTTGTTCAGGGTGTCTATTATTATAAAGATGCAAAAGAAGGTGATTTTATACCCGGGATAATGCATGTTAATCTTGGTGGGTATAATATAAGCGATATAGAGTTTACCTTTGGAATTGATATAGATAAAAATAAAGTTGGTAAGGACCTGGCAGAAGCAATCTATACACGACCGAACTGTACTTACGAGTTCTGTAAAGTTCCGAAACTCGGGGTTCCTGTGGTAAGAGGGATGACACATGATGGGCTTGGAAAATATCTTTCAAAAATAATTAAAAAGGCGCCAGGAGAAACCGCTGATATAGTGAGACTTTTGAAAGAGACTAAAACTGATGTTGTTATCAACTTTCTTCCGGTTGGTTCTGAAGAGGCAACAAAATGGTATGTAGAGCAGGTGTTAAAGGCAAAATGTGCTTTTGTAAACTGCATCCCTGTTTTTATAGCAAGAGAAAGATACTGGCAAAAGAGATTTGAAGATGTCGGTGTTCCTGTAGTGGGTGACGATATAAAATCACAGGTTGGTGCCACAATAGTTCACAGGGTCCTGACCCAGCTTTTCATAGATAGAGGGGTTAAAATAGAGAGGACATCTCAGTTAAATGTGGGGGGAAATACCGATTTTCTTAATATGCTTGAAAGAGAGAGGCTTGAAAGCAAAAAAATCTCAAAAACAGGTGCTGTTACTTCGCTTTTACCCTATAACATAGGAGAGGAGAATGTTTACATAGGTCCATCCGACTATGTTGCATGGCTCAAAGACAGGAAATGGGCTTATATGAGACTCGAAGGAAAGACCTTTGGAGATGTTCCTTTAAATATAGAATTAAAGCTTGAGGTATGGGATTCTCCAAATTCTGCAGGTGTTGTAATAGATGCTATTAGATGTGCCAAACTTGGACTTGATAATGGTTTAAAAGGTGCACTTGTAGAGCCTTCTGCATACTTTATGAAATCTCCTCCAAAGCAGATACCTGATTTCAAAGCAAGAGAATTGTTAGAGAAGTTTATAAAAAACAATGCAAGAAAGAAAAAATAAAATTTTTAAGGGGAGGGAATAATGGGGAGGTGGGGTTTTTTCATTTCTTTTGAAGGAATAGAAGGGTCAGGTAAATCAACCCTTGCAGAAAGATTTTATGAAAAATTTAAGGATTATGGATTTCCTGTTATCTTTACAAGAGAGCCGGGTGGGACAGAAGCAGGAGAGAGGATAAGGGATATAATTCTTAATGAAAAATTTGATATTGACCCCTATACCGAACTTTTACTCTTTCTATCAGCCAGAAAAGAAAATGTAAAAAAGATTATATTACCTGCTTTAAAAGAAGGTAAAATAGTTGTTTGTGATAGATTTGATGATTCTTCATTTGCCTATCAGGGTTTTGGTAGAGGGATTCCTTTAAGATGGATAACAAGGCTTAATAAAATGGTAACCGATGGCTTAAAACCGGACCTCACATTTTTAATAGACATAACACCTGAAACAGGATTTTCAAGGATAGAAAGAAAAGATAGAATAGAGAAGGAAAATAAGCATTTTCATGAGAAAGTGAGAAAGGGCTTTTTAACCCTTGCAAGAAGAGCAAAGAAAAGAATAAAAGTAGTTGACGGAAATAAAAATATAATAGATAATTTAAAAATTTGTGAAGAAATAACTTTTGAGAAACTTTTAGAGAAGAAAAAGTTTTTAAAAAAAATTAGAGAAATAAAAGAGGAGGTTTAAAATGAAAAAGTATTTTGTGCCCATTTTTCTATTTATGCTATTCTTTGCTCTTTATCCTCCAAAAGGTTTTACCCAGAAAGATGGAATTGAAATAAAGTACAGAATCCTGACCAGGGTTTTAAAATATATAAGAGATTACTATGTTCAGGAAGAAAATCCTTCAGAAGTTCTTGAAAAGGGGATAGATTTGATGCTTCATAACCTGGACCCTTATTCAGACCTTTTAACCCCAAAGGAATGGAGAGAACTCCAGATTTCAACAAAGGGGAGATTTGGTGGAATAGGTATTCAGGTTGATGTAAGAGAAGGTTACCCCACGGTTATTTCGCCTCTTGAGGGGACTCCCGCATACAGAGCTGGTTTAATACCAGGAGATCAAATAATAGAGGTGGAAGGAGAATCAACAAAAGGCTGGACAATTGAGAAAACAGTAAATACTTTAAGAGGAGACCAGGGAACAAAGGTGAAAATAAAAATTCAGAGGGCGGGTCTTGAAGAACCCTTTGAAGTTGAAATAACAAGAGAAATAATAGATATAAAACCAATTGCTCTTGCAAAGATTGTAGGAGACGGAATAGGCTATGTAAAAATCACCAATTTTTCAGAGGATTTGAATGCAGAACTTCTTAATGCCCTTGATAGCCTTAAAAACAAAGGAATGAAAAAACTTATAATTGACCTCAGATATAGCCCCGGAGGACTTTTAAATCAGGCTGTTGAGGTAGCGGACATATTCCTTGAAAAAGATAAGGAAATTGTTTTTACAAAGGCGAGGGGAGATGTGATTCTGGAAAAGTATAAAGCAATTGAGGATAACGGATTTTACGAAAAAATCCCGCTTGTTGTCCTTGTAAATAAAGGTTCTGCTTCTGCATCCGAAATTCTTGCGGGTGCGATTCAGGACTGGGACAGGGGTATAATAATTGGTGACACATCCTTTGGTAAGGGTTCTGTTCAGCGAGTTTTTCCTCTTGATGCGGGTTACAAACTAAAACTGACCACAGCCCTTTATTACATTCCTTCGGGAAGGTCAATTCACAGAAAGGACAAAGATAAAGACAGGGAGAAATTCAGAACCCTCAGGCTGAAAAGAGAAGTTTTAAGTGGTATAGGTGTTATCCCCGACATAGTTGTTAAAGAGGAGAGGATTTCCAGTTTTGTGGCTGGCTTAAGGCAAAAGAATTACTTTTTCTCCTTTTCTGCAGAATATTACAACAGAACAAAAAGCACAGAAGTAACAGATGAAGTTTTTGAAAAATTTTACGAGTATGTTAGGGCAAAAGAAAAAGATGTTAAAAGAGATGATTTTGAAAAAGCAAAAGATGATATAAAGACCCTTCTTGACATAGAACTTGCGGAAAAGGCAATGGGTGTAAAGGGACAGTACGCTGCTCTTCTTGAATACGACAATATCTTTAAAAAAGCAGTTGAAATACTTGAAAAATCCGAAAAAAAAGAGGATGTATTCTCCCTTTTGAAAAAGGAGTAGAATATGATAGTGTTAACACCTGATGAAATGAGAAGACTGGATAAAAAAACTGACGAGATATTTGGGCTTTCCCTCAGGGTTCTTATGGAAAACGCAGGTAGAGGTATACTCAGATTCATCGAGGAAAAATTTCGTAGTTTGAAGAAAATAACCTTTATATGTGGAAAGGGAAATAACGGAGGAGACGGATTTGTCACTGCCAGGTATCTGAAGTTGAGAGGTTATGATGTGGTTGTTTATACCTTCGGAGAAAAACAGGAATACAGAGACGAAGCTCTTTTAAATCTGAATCTTTTAGAAAAAACAGGCTGTGAAATAAAAAACATAGATGAAGAAAGCCTTTTAAAATTTGACTTGGGGACATCTGACCTTGTTGTTGATGGAGTGTTCGGGACAGGATTTAAAGGCGAGTTAAAGGAGGATTACAGAGAGATATTCAGGATAGTTAATGAATATTCACAAAAACTTGTTTCTATTGATATACCTTCGGGAGTTGATGGGGAAACAGGATTTGCAGGTGATAGTGCGATAAATGCAGATTACACCCTTACATTTGCTTATCCAAAAACAGGGCACTATCTTTATCCCGGAAAAATAAAAAGAGGAAAACTTTATCTTGTGGATATAGGTATTCCCTATTATTATGCAGAGGAAGAAGGGTTTGAAGGATATATAATTACTTTTGAAATTGCGAAACAAAATATGCCTGAAAGGATGCCTTATTTTCACAAAGGCAATTGTGGAAAAGTCTTTGTTCTTTCAGGTTCAAAGGGTTATACAGGCGCACCTTCAATGGTTGCAATGGGTGCTTTAAAGTCTGGCGCAGGACTGGTTTTTGTCGGAATTCCAGAGGAATTGAATCCCATTCTTGAGCAGAAGCTTACAGAGGCTATAACAGTTCCTTTACCCGGTGAAAAGGGGTTACTTTCAAAGAAATCAATACCTTTAATTTTTGAGAAACTGGAGAAAATCGATGTTTGTGTTGCAGGCCCCGGGCTTGGAAGAAAAGAAGAAATAAAAGAGATAATATGTGAGATTCTTGAAAAATGGGACGGGAAATTAATACTTGATGCAGATGCAGTTCCTCTTTTAAAAAATGAAGAAAAACTTATAAAGGGTTATAAAGGTGAACTTGTTATGACCCCTCATCCTGGTGAACTCGGGACTTTCCTTGACAGAGCTCCTGAACAAATAAACAACGATAGACTAAAAGTAGCAGAAGAGGTATCTCTCAGACTGAATAAGACTTTTGTTTTAAAAGGTGCGCCAACAATCATCTCAACACCGTCTGCAACATATATAAACACAACGGGTAATGACGGGCTTGCTACAGGTGGGACAGGTGATGTCCTTGCAGGTATTATAGCAGGATTATCCGCCCAGAATATATCTATAAGTTCAGCTTCAATTTCAGGTGTATTTCTGCATGGTTTGTGCGCGGATATTTTGAAAGATTATCAAACCACTTTTTCAATAATAGCAACCGATTTGCTGGATGTCTTACCTGAAGCCATAAAGAGAGTTCTGAATACAAAGAAGAAGAAAAGAGAAACCATTATGCCTTTACCATGAACATTCTTTTAATACTGCTCTCTCTATCTCTGATTGATGAGATAGCACCTTTCAGGTATGTGCTGAACATCGCCAGTGATGGGCACAAAGTTTATTCCTCTTCACCTTTTGGGATAGCAGAATTTGACTTTTATACAGGGGATTATGTGAGAGGTTACATAATGCAGGATGAGGTAGAAATTGTTGCTCCTGATATTTATAGCGGTTATATCTATTATTCTTCCAGGAGTAATCTCTACAGATTTAGTCCCGCAAGCAATTTTAGATATCCCATGGGTGTTTTCTTTAATATAAAGTCCATAGGCATAACGCAGAATGAAATTTACATTGATGAGGGTGGTGCTGTAAAGATAATAGATAAATTCACGGGAATTCCAAAAACATCAGGAAAAGGTGGTGTTTTATGGTTTGGAGAAAAAAAGAATCTAAGGAAAGATTCAAAGGACATATTCTTTCTTTCTCCCTATTATTACTATGTTCCCAATTTTGGTAAGATTGAATATACGGTATTTTACGAAGAAAAGAACAAAATATTTGCTGGAACATGGGGTGATGGAATACATATCTATCAAAAAGGACTGTTCATGGAAGAAAAAAAACAGAGAATAGGTCCTGCAACACCTTACATCACTGTTATAAAAAACACAAAAAACGGAATCTGGATAGGTGGCAAAGATTACAGAGGTTACAGTGGATTAACCAGAAGAAAGGCAAATGACTGGATAGTGTATAAAAAAGAAGAAGTTTTTGGTTTACCTGATGAAAATATTGTGGATATAGAAGGAATAGGTGATAGAACTTATTTTGCTTATCCCGGTGGTATAAGTGTTTTTGAGAAAGAAAGATTTTACAGATTAACAGGGACATATCTTTCCCTAAGAGAATGCACTGCTATTTTTGCTGATTATCCCAATATATGGGTTGGCACTGATGATGGCATTTATACAGTTGACTCTGAAACAGGAGATATCCTTTCCCAGTTTCTCAGAGGAATCTATGTGGAAGATATTGAAAAACTGGGGGGAATAATTTTTGCTGGCACAGAAAAAGGACTCCTTTATATATCACCCGATAAAAAAGATTTTAAAGTTTTTAATGATGAAAAACAATATTCTCTATCCCATATTCTAAAACTTGGCAATAAGAATGATACCCTTATAGTTGCCTGTGCTAAGGGTGTTTTTATGATTTTTAAAGAAAATAACAAATTCAAAACCCATTATCTTATACCACCCTTTTCCCCAAATATCCTTGACATCAAGCCCTATAAAGATATGATGTTTTTTGCAACCCTTGATGGTCTTTATTTTTACAATATCAAGAAGGACTTCTGGAAGAGAGAATATTTTGCAAAGAAAGATTTTGGCATAGCGGTGTTCTCTTTAATGATTAAAGGTGATACATTGTGGGTTGGAACAGACAAGGGGATTTTTCTCTTAAAACTATGAAGGCAAAAGTCCTTGTTATTGATGATGAAAAATTCTTTTTAGAATCTCTCTTAAACATTTTAAAAGAAGAAGGTTATGAAGCCTACGGTGCAGTCAATGCAGAGGAAGGCATGAAGACTATCAAAGAAAAGAATCTTGATGTAATACTTCTTGATGTTCGTCTTCCTGATGTTGATGGTATAACCCTTCTTAAATATATAAAAGAAGTGAAAAATATCCCTGTTATTGTAATATCTGCTTATGGGACAATAGATATGGCAGTTGAGGCCATAAAAAAGGGGGCAGAGGATTTTATAGAAAAGCCTTTTGCATGGGCAAGAGCAAGAATAGCCATAGAAAATGCATTAAGAATAAGGAACATGGAGAAAGAGATAAATGCTTTAAAAAATCTTATTGATATAAGCAACCCTTTTATAGGAAAAAGTGAAAAAATACAGAAAGTAAAAGAACTTGTAAATATTGTTGCTAATAAAGATATAAATGTCTTTATCACAGGAGAAACAGGAACAGGTAAGGACCTTGTCGCAAGGCTTGTACACATAAAATCAAAGAGAAATACCTTTCCCATGCAGGTGATAAACTGTGCAACCATACCCGAAAATTTGTTTGAAGCAGAAATATTTGGATATGAAAAAGGAGCATTCACAGGAGCCGAAAGGAAAAAAGTGGGAAAGGCGAAACTTGCTGATGGTGGGACCCTTTTTCTCAACGAGATAAGTGAACTCTCAAATGACTCGCAGGCAAAGCTTTTAAGATTTCTTGAATACAGAGAATACGAACCTCTGGGAAGCACCAGGACCGAAAAAGTAGATGTAAGGATAATGACAGCGACAAATAAAGAACCTCATAAACTTCTGGAAGAACGTATTTTAAGAGAGGATTTCTTTTACAGAATTCAGGGTGTGAGAATAGATTTACCCCCTCTCCGGGAAAGAAAGGAAGATATCCCTCTTCTTGCAGAATATTTTATCAGGGATTTTTGTGAAGCCAATAACATTCCGATTAAAAAAATAAGTAGCGAGGCAATGGGACTTCTAATTTCCTACAGTTGGCCAGGAAATGTCAGAGAATTAAAGAGTGTTCTGGAAAAATCTGTTATTCTTTCCGAATCAGAAAAGATAGAAAAAAAGGATTTAGAATACGCAATTGAAAAAGAAGAGATAAAATCACTTAAAAAAGCAAAAGAAGAATTTGAGAAAAAATATATTGTAGAGGTGCTGATAAGAAATCAATGGAGAATAGAAAAAACTGCAAAGGAACTTGGTATCTCAAGAAGTCAACTTTTCAGAAAGATGAAACAGCTGGGAATAGAATCCAGGTCAAGGTAACCCCAGCCTTATCTGAAGCCTGTCAGAATAGTTAAAGCCATATTTCCTGCATAGATTTACTACAATTTTTGATTTTTCTTCAAGTTTTTCTCTTGTATCTGCACAGGGCATGAGGTAAATTTTCTCTTTTTTTATGTTTATTTTTTTCATCTGTTCAAAAACTTCTTTTATATCCTGTTCTTTATCAATCACATATTTGAATACACTTTTTTTATTTTTTGCAAACCATCTTAAACTATTGAAATTCAATCTTTTTGTAACTTCTTCACCAGAATTGGATAGTTTTGGAGAAACATTGTACTGGTTTATATACCTGTCAAATCCTGAAACAGGCACAATTGTAGCATTTGTTTCAATTTCAATAAACTTTTTAACCCTTTTAATCAGGGGTATCAGGTCTTTTTGCCATAAAAGGGGTTCTCCACCCGTTATCACAAGGTTTTTTGCCTTTGAATTCTTTATATTCTCAAAAATTTCTTCAGGATCCTTCCATTCAAAACTCGGATTCTCATAAGTGTATTTTGAATCACAGAAAGAGCATCTTAAGTTACAGAATGCGAGTCTTAAAAATACTGCCAGAACTCCCTGATTTTTGCCTTCCCCCTGTATACTTTCAAATATTTCAATTACAGGAATTGCCAAAGTTTTTAAGAATAGGGCAAAATTTTTTTAATTTTTTTCTCATCTTCTTTTGAAACATAAGTATGTTGCCTTAATTTTCTTCTTCTTTTTGGATTTTTACTCTGTGCAAGATGAGAATGAAATGCCCTCTGTCTTTTTATCTTGCCCTTCTTTGTGGTTTTAAATCTTTTAGCAGCAGATTTTTTGGTCTTTATCTTTGGCATTTTTCTCTCCTTTTTGAGTTTTTTATTATAAATACTTGAATATGAAATTTCAAATAACCCTTGACAAATTTAATTTTAGCCTGTATTTTTTAAGTGTTATTTTGGAAATGAAAAAATTGAGAAAGGAATTTTTAAAAATTTTAGAGGAAAAAAGGGATTATAAGAATTTATATTTAAAAACGCTTGCAGATTTTAAAAATTATAAGATGAGACAGAATGAAGAGATGAAGAAATTGAAAGAATTTGCCGGTAAAGATGTCTTTTTAAATCTGCTTCCTGTTATAGATAATTTTGAAAGGGCAATGGGGGTAGAAGTTAACGATAATAATGTTGATAGTATCAAAAAGGGTATAGAAATGATTTATAAGCAGTTTATGAGTGTATTGGAAAAGGAGGGACTCAAACCTTTTTCCTCTATTGGTGAGAAATTTGACCCCTATAAACACGAGGCAATAGAAGTGGTTGAGGATGAAAACAGAGAAGAAGGTATTGTTGTGGATGAGATTGAAAGGGGCTATTATTATAAAAATGAACTTTTAAGACCTGCGAAGGTAATAATATCAAAGAAACCTTCTAAAGAAGAGGAAAAACAAGGAGGTGATTAAAAATGGCAAAGGCAGTGGGAATTGATCTTGGAACAACTTTTTCAGTTATTGCGGTTATGGAGGGTGATGAGCCCAGGGTTATACCCAATAAGGAAGGAGGTAGAACCACTCCATCTGTTGTTGCTTTTAAAGAGACAGGAGAGATTATTGTGGGTGCTGTTGCCAAAAGACAGGCAATAACAAATGCAGAGAATACAGTATTTTCAATTAAAAGATTTATGGGCAGAAGATATGAAGAGGTTCTGGATGAGATAAAAAGGTCTCCTTATAAAGTTGTAAGGGGACCCCATGAGGATGCAAGAATTCAAATAGGAGAAAAGGTTTATTCACCTCCTGAAGTATCCGCTTTTATATTAAGGTATCTTAAAGAAAGTGCAGAACAGTATTTAGGTGAATCTGTGACTCAGGCTGTTATTACTGTTCCTGCTTATTTTAATGATGCTCAGAGACAGGCAACAAAAGATGCAGGTAGAATAGCAGGTCTTGAGGTCTTGAGAATCATAAATGAGCCTACTGCTGCTGCTCTTGCTTATGGTCTTGACAAACAAAAGAATGTGAAAGTGGCGGTCTATGACCTTGGTGGTGGAACTTTTGATATTTCAATACTTGATATTTCTGAAGAAGGAGTTTTTGAAGTTGTTGCGACAAATGGTGATACTCACCTCGGAGGCGATGATATTGACCAGAGAATAATAGAGTGGCTTGTAGATGAATTCAAGCAGGAAACAGGGATTGACCTGAAAAGTGACAGAACTGCGCTTCAAAGGCTGAAAGAGTCGGCTGAAAAGGCAAAGATTGAACTTTCAACACTGATGGAAACCACGATTTCTTTGCCCTTTATAGCAGCAGATGCATCGGGTCCGAAGCATCTTGAAAAAACTCTCACAAGAGCACGTCTTGAAGCAATGACAAAAGACCTGATTGAGAAAACGATTGAGATATGCAAAAGATGTCTTGAGGATGCAAAACTCAGTCCCGGTGATGTGGGTGAAGTTATCCTTGTTGGCGGTCAAACAAGGATGCCCCTTGTTCAAAAATATGTTAGAGAGTTTTTTGGAAAAGAGCCTCATAAAGGTGTTAATCCTGATGAGGTTGTTGCGATGGGTGCAGCAATTCAGGCAGGTATACTTGCAGGAGAGGTAAAAAGAGATATAGTTCTTCTTGATGTTACTCCTCTTTCTCTTGGTGTTGAAACACTGGGTGGTGTTATGACTGTTCTGATACCCAGAAATACGACAATTCCTACAAGAAAATCTGAAATATTTACCACTGCCCAGGATAACCAGACCGCTGTTACAATTCATGTGCTTCAGGGTGAAAGACCTCTCGCAAAGGATAACAGGTCTCTTGCGAGATTTGAACTTTACGGGATACCTCCTGCTCCCAGAGGCGTTCCTCAAATCGAGGTTGCTTTTGAAATAGATGCGGATGGGATACTCCATGTATCCGCAAAGGACCTTGCAATAGCCAAAGAACAAAAAATCAGGGTTCACGCCTCATCCGGTCTTACTGAAGAAGAAATACAGAAGATGGTAAAGGAAGCAGAATCGCATGCAGAAGAAGATAGAAGGAAGAGAGAATTGATTGACTTGAGAAATCAGGCTGATGGATTTATATACACTGTTGAAAAGACCCTTAAAGATATTGGTTCAAAAATTCCTGCAGATAAACAGGAAAATATAAAAAAGGCAATAGATGAGTTGAGGAAGGTTATGAATTCTGAAAATCCGCAGGAAATAAAAGATAAACTCCAGTTGCTTCAGGATGCCTGGTACAAGGCAACAGAGGATATATATGGAAGACCGGGAACCCCGGGATATACAGGTCCTGAAACAAAAGAAGCTCCAAGCGGAACACAGGAAAGTAAAGAAAAGGGTGAAGGAGATAAAAAAGATAAAGCTGTTGATGCAGATTATGAGGTGGTTGAGTAAGGGGGTGTGATAGAGGTTGGTAAATTCTAAAAAAGATTACTATGAAGTTCTGGGAGTTCCCCGTAATGCATCTCAGGATGAGATAAAAAAAGCCTACAGGAAACTCGCCTTAAAATATCATCCTGATAGAAACCCTGATAACAGAAAAGAAGCTGAAGAGAAATTTAGAGAGATTTCAGAGGCTTATGAAGTTTTAATGGACCCTCAGAAAAGAGCCCTTTATGATAGGTACGGACACGAGGGTCTTAAAGGAGCTTTCAGGGAGGGTGGCTTCACCTGGAAAGATTTTACTCATTTTGATGACCTTGAGGATATATTCAGTGGCATATCAGACTTTTTTGAAAAATTCGGTTTTGGTGGAGATATATTTGACAGGTTTTTCGGAAACAGGGGGAGTGGTCAGAGAGTAAGACAGCGGACCAGAAGCTCTCCGGGTGAGGACCTGAGACTATGGATAACTCTTTCGCTTGAAGAGATTTACAATGGTGTCGAGAGGACTATAAAGGTTCGTAAATATGATTTGTGTTCTGAGTGCAATGGTAAAGGAGCAAAAGGCGAGGGCTGGAGAACATGTGCCACATGTGGCGGGAGAGGAGTGGTTGAAAAAGTCAGTTCTACATTTTTTGGTCAGTTTATTCAAAGAACAACATGCCCTACATGTTATGGGTCAGGGGAAATACTTTCTTCGCCCTGTTCTGCATGTGCAGGAGAAGGCAGAGTTAAAACAGAAAAAACAATAAAGGTCAGTGTGCCAAAAGGTGTAAGAGAAGGTAATTATATAACTCTTAGAGGTCAGGGGAATGCAGGAATAAGGGGTGGACAATCAGGTGATATCCTTATATATATTAGAGAAAAAGAACACCCGGTCTTTAAAAGAGAAGGAGATGACCTTTATACAAAAATTTATTTAACTCCTTCACAAATGGTTCTCGGTGAGAAAGTGCATATAAAACACTTGAACGGGAAAAAGATCAAGTTTAAAATTTCAAAGAATTCAAAAGCAGGCACAAAGATAAGGCTCAGGGGTGAGGGTATGCCGAGGATTCAGGGTGGATACGGTGACCTTTATGTAGAGATAATGGTTAAAATACCTGAGAAACTTACAAAAGAAGAGGAAAAACTTTACAGAGAGATACTTAAAATTGAAAAACAAAAGGGTGAGGCTCAGGAGGTATTCGGTTAAATCATGGAAATAAGATATTTTTATGTGTCACCTGATGCTATTCACAAAGATAAAGTTATTATAGCAGGAGAAGAGTATCATCACCTTTGCAGAGTTTTAAGAAAAAAAAGTGGTGATTTAATACATGTAATTGATGGAAAGGGTAATGATTATCTTGTTGAACTTGAAAGAGTTGGTGATGGGAGTGCTGTTGGAACCATAATAAAGAAGTTGAGAATGCCTAATGAAACAGCAACTTTTTTTGCAATTGGAGCAGGAATTATAAAGGGAGAGAGGATGGATATAATCTTTGAAAAGGCGACTGAAATGGGTGTATCTGCATTTTACCCCATAATATCTCAAAGGACAGTTATAAATCCTGAAGGAATTAAACTGGAAAGATGGAAAAGAATTGTTAAAAGTGCTGTGAAACAATCCAGGCGCAGTATTCTTCCTTATGTTTCTGAGCCTCTGGGTGTTCCTGATTTTCTAAAAAAAATTACAGATTTTGACACAAGGATATTGCTTGATGAGGAAGGAGAGATTTCTTTCTGGAATTTAGAATCCTGGGGTAATCGTGTTTTAATTGTGGTTGGACCCGAAGGAAGTTTTACCCGTGATGAAAAGGACCTTTTTAAAAAATATAACTTTTTAAAGGTCAAGATGGGCGAGAGGATAATGAGAACAGAGACAGCACTCCTTGTAGGAGTGGCAATTTCAATGTTTTTGAAAAAGGAGGTTTAATAATGGAGTGTTTATTCTGTAAAATAGTGAATAAGGAAATGGAAGCAGATATAGTTTATGAAGATGATAGATGTGTTGTTATAAGAGACATAAATCCACAGGCTCCTGTTCATCTTCTGGTCCTGCCAAAAGACCATATACCTTCATTGAGAGAAGCAAAACAGGAACACAGGGATACTCTTGGTTATCTTTTAAATATAGCCTCTGACATTGCTTTGAAACAGGGGCTGGATGAAGGATTCAGGGTGGTTATAAATGATGGGGCAAGAGCAGGGCAGAGTATTTTTCATTTACACATACATTTACTCGGTGGCAGAGTTATGAAATGGCCACCAGGATAACAACAAAAGAAAGGAGGTGATTAAAGATGTCAGGGGTTAAATTAAGAGAAGGAGAATCCTTTGATTCTCTGCTCAAAAGATTTAGAAAAGTTGTTACAATGGATAGAATCCTCCAGGAAGTTAAGAAGCTGGAATTCTATGAAAAACCATCAGAAAAGAAAAAGAGAATAATGGCTGCGTCAAGAAGAAGACTTATAAGGAAAGTAAAAAGACAGAGAAAATAGATGAAATACAATTTTGAGATAGATAAAGTTATAGAACTAATAAGTAAAAATATTTTAACTCCTGCAGGGGAAGAAAAACTTATTGAACTTGAGCCTTCAGGAGAAATAGAAAGTATAAAGCAGGAGTTCAGGAAAATAAAGGAGTTTGAAAGAATTAAAATGGAGGGGGAGATTGTTTTTGAGTTTCCTGATCTTGAAAATTTTAAGAATATATATCTTAAAGAGAAGGTCTTTACCCCGTCCGAACTATTTGTATTCTTAAAGTTTCTTGAAGGAATAGGTAAGCTCAAAAGCTTTATTAATCAGAGCGATTTTCTTAAAGAAAGATTTTTCACAGATTATGATAATATATTTTTTCTTTTAAAAGAGTTAAAAGGTATCTTTACTGATAAAGGTGAAATCAGGGATGATGCAACGCCTGAACTTAACAGAATAAGGGTTGATAAAAAGAGACTCATGAACAGGATTTTTGGTATGCTGAAAGGAAAAGTCCAGGAACTCTCAAAAACTGAATTTTTGAAAGACGAAGAAATAAGAATAAGAGAAGGTAGATTTGTAATTCTTGTTGACCGTTCTGTTGCCGGTAAAATAGGTGTGGTTCATGGGTATTCAAGGAAAGAACTTTCAGCTTATGTGGAACCCTTTGAAGTTGTTGGTATTCAGAATGATTATAAAGAAATAGAGGAAGATGAGAGAAAAGAGATAGAGAGAATTTGCATAAATCTTTCAAAAATAATATGGGAAAACACCTCGATTATCAGGAATATTTATAAAGACCTGGGAGAGATTGATTTAATAAACGCGAAGCTTATTTTTTCCAGAAAAATAAATGGAAACGAGCCTTCCTACAGCAAAAGAAAGTTTTTTTCTTTAAGAAATACATATCACCCTCTTCTTTATCTTAAAAAGAAAGAGAATGCAGTGCCCTATAACTTTGATTTGCCTGAGGAAATTGATATATTTGTTATATCAGGTCCTAATGGCGGAGGCAAAACCGTTTTTCTTAAAACACTCGGTTTAATAATTAATATGTTGAAACTTGCGATTCCGGTTCCTTCTTCACCTGATTCTCATTTCTACATACCCGATGGAATTAACGGAATTGGATTTGAGACAGAGGGCTCTATAGATGAAGGTGAGTCCAACTTCACTGCCCATTTAAAATCTTTTAAAGGAATAATAGATGATTCAAAGGGAGATTCTCTTATCCTTGTGGATGAGTATATGGGAAATACTGACCCTGATGAAGGTTCTGCACTTGGGTTTTCAATAATAAAAGAAATTTTAAATAAAGATATGAAAGCCTTTTTTGTGACCCATCTTAATGGAATTAAAGCCTTTGTCGAAAAGGAGAATGACAGGAGAATAAAAAATGCGTCTTTTGGATTTGACTCTCTTAAAAAGATACCCACATACAGGCTGAATTTAGGGAGTTTTGAGAGCAGTTTTGCCTTTGAAATTGCAGAGAGAGCAGGTCTTAAAAGGGAGGTTCTTGAAAGAGCTAAAGGGTACTCGTCAGGAATAGGTGAAATACTTAAAGAGATGAAACAGAGAATGGAAAAAATGGAACTTGAACATAAAATGTGGTTTGAAAGAGAGAAAAAAAAGCTTGACCAGGAGAAAAGAGAAATGGAAGAATCTTTAATAAAAAGACTTGAAGAAATAGAAAAGGAGATAGAACATATAATAGACCAGATTAAAAAAGAGAAAGATATTAAAAAAGCAAAAGAGGCGAAGAGGAAAATCCTTTACCATAAAAAGAGTTTGCAAAAAAAATTACCCGAGGATATACAGGTGGGTGCTTTTTATGAAATTGATGGGTTTTCTTCTCCTGGTGAAGTTATTGCAGTTGATAGAGACAAGGTGCTCATGAAAATAGGTGCCCTTAAAGTCTGGACAGAGAAAGATAAATTGGTTTTATCTTCTAAAAAGATTCATAAAAAAGAAAACGTTGAGACTCTGACTTATATACCTTCTATGAAAAACTATTCCATTTCAGTGAGAGGTCTTAAAAGAGATGATGCTCTTGAGCAGGTTGAGAGGTTTGTTTATGAATCCTATGCACAGGGCGTAGAAGAGGTAAGAATACTTCACGGGCTTGGAGAAGGGATTTTAAAAGAGGCAATCTGGGATTATTTAAAGCGCGTTAAGTTTGTCAGCGATTTTTTTCACCCTCCTTATTATGAAGGAGGTTATGGTGTAACAGTGGTTAAATTTAAAAATGATTGATATAACCATTGAAGAAATAATATCAAGAATAGACCCTGTTGATGTGGTTTCTGAATATATTGAGCTGAAAAAATCAGGTAAAAATTATATGGCTTTATGCCCTTTCCATCCTGATAAAAGCCCCTCTTTTTCTTTTGACCCTGAAAGAGGGCTTTTTCACTGTTTTGGCTGTGGTAAATCGGGTAATCTTGTTCAGTTTATAATGGAAATAGAAGGAATTACATTTACCGATGCTTTAAAAAAACTTGCCAGGAAAGCGGGAATTCAGATTACACCAAAAAAGATTTCTGAAAGAAAGACAAAAGTTCTTGAGGTTATAAAGTGGGCAAAAGATTTTTATCATTCTATACTTATCGGTCCTGAAGGAGAAAAAGCGAGAAATTATTTAAAAGAAAGGAAACTTACAATAGGGACAATAAGAAATTTTGAAATAGGGCTCGCAACAGGGAGAAGTGATAGACTTCTTAAAGAAGCAAGAGGAAAGGGAATTGACCCGTCCCTTTTGATGGAAGCGGGACTTCTTACAGCAGGAGAGGGTAATGTACTTAGAGATTTCTTTAGAGAAAGAATAATATTTCCGATTCAAAATATATCAGGAACATATGTTGGATTTGGAGGCAGAACAGTTCCATGGAGAAATGAAGAGCCAAAATATCTGAATTCAAGAGAAACCAGTTATTTTAACAAATCAAGAATACTTTTCGGGTTTTTCTTTACCAAAGAAAATGTAAAAAAGCAGGATAGTGTAATTGTTGTTGAGGGGTATATGGATTTAATAAGACTTTATCAGGAGGGATTTAGAAATATTGTTGCACCTCTTGGAACAAGTCTTACAGAAGAACAATGCAGAATAGTGTCAAGATATACTAAAAACATATTTTTACTTTTTGACAATGACCCTGCAGGTAGAACCGCTATGGAAAGGGCTATAGTCAATCTGCTCAAATATGGACTCAAACCAAGAATAGTAGAAATAGAAGAAAATGAAGACCCTGACAGCTTTATTGAAAAGTATGGTAAGGAATCTTTAAAAGAAAAGATAGAATTATCCAGAAACTTTCTTGATGTGTATATGAAACTTTCCAGAGACCCTTCTGAGACGAGAAAAATCATAGGAAAATTACTTGAATTTATATTTGGAATCCCGGATGAGATAGAAAGAGAAATATACCTGTCAAAAATAGCTTCCTTTTATACAATACCTATAAACGCACTTAAATCAAGAGTTAAGGTTGCAGGTGTCCAGAGGAGAAAAACAGAAAAAAAAGTTTCCTCTGAATGGATTATTTTCCTGCACATACTTGATGCACAGGCAAATTTTTCAGAAGTTATAAGAAATATTGAGTCTGATGATTTTGATGACCCGCTTTTGAAGAGGATTGTTGAGAAAATGAAAAAGGGAAGCGGATTTAACGATATTATTACAGAACTTGAAGAAAAAGAAAGAGAGGCCATTATTTCTTCGCTTGTTCAAATCAGGGAAAAACAGAGAGGAACATGGGAAGATGCCTGCAGGAAGATTGAGGAACGCCGAAGGAAGAAAAAATTGAAAAATCTTACAAGATTACTTGAACAATACGAAAGAGAGGGCAATAAGGAAAAAATCAATCAGACCCTTAAAGAAATACAGGACTTGAAAAATTTCAAAAATTAATGTATTTTATAGGATATAAATTGAAAAGGGAGGGTAATTATGGCACGAAAAAGCAAAAAGACAGTTAAAGATATAGAGGATAAAAAGGATGAGATACTCCATAAACTTATAAAGAAGGCAAAGAAGGAAGGCAGGATTAGCTATGAGGACCTTGTTGAGGCCACTTCTTCTTTTCCTCCCGAAGTTATAGAAGATATAATGGTATCCCTTTTTGAAAAGGGCATAGAAGTTTATCAGGGAAAGGATGATAAGGAAACAGATAGTGCATCTTCTGAAGAGGACGAATCCATTATAAGGATAAAGGATGACCCCGCAAAAACCTATTTAAAGCAAATAGGCACATTAAGACTTCTTACAAAGCAGGAGGAGGTTGATCTTTCAAGGCAGATTCATGAGTCCAAAGAACAGATGGAAGTATATCTTTTTTCAACTAAATACGGGGTGGATAGATTTATGAACTGTCTTGAAAAGATAGAAGAAGGAGAGATGCAGATAGAAGAGATTATACTTGTTGATTCGAACTACTGGACATCCAAAGAGAAAAATAGAGAAGAGAAGAAAAGAGTTTATAGTGGAATTAAAGAATTGAAAAGAATTTATAACAAAATTTTTGCCAGGAAATTCCGATTTATGACCGATTTAAATTCAAAAGAAGTGTCAAAACTTCTCAGGACAGTCGAGAAGATAAGACCTCAATTCTCTTTTGTTATCAAGATAATTGAAGATTTGATGAACGAGGTTAATCATCTTGCAGATTACTATAAAAACTATGACTCCCTTAAAGAAAAGGTGAAGGCTCTCAGAAAGAAAAGGAGAGAAACAGCGTCAAAATCAAGTAAAAAGCGAATTACACAGGAGATTAAAGACCTTGAGAGCAGGTTAAATCAGTATAAGAGTGTGATAGATTATTATGAGAGATTTATAGGATTCCCTTACAAGCATGCTGTTGAGTGGAAGAAGGCTGTTAAGGATGTGATATGGAAATATCAGGCAGCAAAGGCTGAGATGGTTGAAGGAAATGTGAGACTGGTAATAGGAATAGCCAAGAGATTCCTGAACAGGGGTGTGGAGTTTATGGACCTGATACAGGAAGGCAATGCGGGACTGATAAAAGCCGTTGAAAAATTTGACTATAAGAAGGGATTCAAATTTTCAACCTATGCAACATGGTGGATAAAACAGTCCATAACAAGGGCAATAGCCGACACATCCAGAACAATAAGAGTTCCTGTTCATATGCTTGAAACAATTTCAAAAATATCCAAGGTTTCAAGGGAACTGATGCAGAGACACGGAAGAGAGCCCAAACTGGAAGAAATAGCACAGGAAATGGGATTGCCCATAAGCAAGGTAAAACAGGCTTTTGAAGTCTCATTTCAACCCCTTTCCATAGATAAACCTATAGGAAAAAACAAAGAAGGTGTTTTTGGAGATTTACTTGCAGATGAATTTACAAAAACCCCTCTTCAAATTGCAAGAGAAGGGCTTTTAAAAGAAAAAATTGATGAAATCCTCTCTTCTCTTTCAAGAAGAGAAGAAAAAGTTATAAGATTGAGATTTGGACTCGGTAACCACCCTCCAATGACCCTTGAACAGGTTGGCAGAATATTCGGTGTTACAAGGGAAAGGATAAGACAGATAGAGGTTAAAGCTCTCAGAAAATTGAAACATCCTATAAGAAGCACAAAACTCAAAACATTTCTTGAGTCCATTGAAAGAAATTATTAGGCAATGAGAGAACCTTTAATACCTTTAAGAGAAGCAATACTTTTTCCCAATGCAATATTACCCCTTATAATCGCGAGAAAATTCTCAAAAAAAGCCTTTTATAAAGCGGTTAAAAATGGCAATTATGTTCTATTTTTAACACAAAAAGATGCCACAGTGGAATTTCCTGAGAAAAAAGACCTTTACACTATTGGTTCCCTCGGCAAAATAATCCAGCACATTGAAACTCCTGACGGCATGATAAGATGTATTGCTCAGGGTATTGAAAGAGTAAAAGTTAAAAATCTGGTAAAAAAAGGACCTGCTGAAGATTTTTACTTTGAAGCTGAATACGAGGAGTATCCTTTTGCCAGTATAGATGAAAAAAAACAGGTTTTTTATATCAGAATGATAAAGGATGTTTTTAGAAATCTTTTAAGAATAGAGAGATTTATCCCGGATGAGCTTTTGCCTTCTCTTATGACAAGTAAGGATAAACTTGAAGTTGCCTATATAATAGCCAGTAATATGCCTTTACCTATCTCTCAAAGACAGGCTCTTCTTGAACAAAAGAATGTGGAAAGTTTTTTAAAAAACCTTCACAAACTTCTTGTAGAAGAACTTGAATTCAAACAGCTTAAGGAAAAAATAGAGGAAAAAGTTAAAGAGGAGATAAGAAAAGGACAAAAACAAGTATTTCTTACAGAGCAGATGCGACAAATACAGAGAGAACTCGGTTATGAAGAGCCCGACGAGTTTAGTTCCTATTTTGAAGCTATAAAAAAAGCAGGAATGCCCAGAGAGGTTGAAGAAAAGGCAAGAAGTGAGCTTAACAGGTTGAGGAAAACCCCTGCTTTTTCACCCGAAGCCACTGTTATAAGAACATACCTTGACTGGCTTATAAATCTTCCGTGGAATAAAAGAACAAAAGATAACCTGGATTTAAAAAATGTAAAGAAAATTCTTGACCAGGACCACTATGGGCTTGAAGAGCCGAAGTCAAGGATACTTGAGTATCTGGCTGTTTTAAAATTAAAGGGAAGATTGCGAGGACAGGTTCTCTGTTTTGTTGGTCCTCCGGGTGTAGGAAAAACATCTCTTGCAATGTCAA
This sequence comes from Candidatus Hydrothermus pacificus, assembly GCA_002011615.1. GTDB lineage: Bacteria > Hydrothermota > Hydrothermia > Hydrothermales > Hydrothermaceae > Hydrothermus > Hydrothermus pacificus. Next base: position 55,729 of record MTOH01000009.1, read on the forward strand.
TTGCAAGGAGTCTCGGCAGAAAGTTCGTCAGAATGTCTCTTGGAGGTGTGAGGGATGAGGCGGAAATAAGAGGACACAGACGAACCTATGTGGGAGCATTACCCGGTAGAATAATTCAGGGAGTAAAAAAAGCAGGCTCTAAAAACCCTGTATTTCTGCTTGATGAGATAGACAAAGTGGGGATGGACTTCAGAGGTGATCCCTATGCAGCTTTAATGGAGGTTCTTGACCCTGAAGTGAATAAAAACTTTCAGGACCACTATCTTGAATTGGAATTTGACCTTTCAGAAGTTCTTTTTATAACCACTGCCAATACCTCATACACAATACCTCTTGCATTGAGGGATAGAATGGAGATAATAAGATTACCGGGTTATCTTGATATTGAGAAATTTCACATAGCAAAAAAACATTTAATACCCAAACTTTTAAAAGATGCAGGACTTCCAGAATCTTATTTTAATATCTCTGATAATGCAATTTATACCATCATAAGAACTCATACTAAGGAAGCAGGTGTAAGAGAACTGGAAAGGAAATTGAACAAGCTTATCCGTATATCTGCCAAAAACTATGTGGAAAAAAAGAAAAAAACTTATATAAAAGAAAAAAATATAAATAAATATCTCGGTCCCCCTCCTTATGCTAAAAAAGAGAGTGAAAAAGAATTACCTTCAGGAGTTGTTTATGGACTGGCATGGACAGAAACAGGAGGAGAGATTTTAAGAGTGGAAGTTTTAAACCTTGAAGGTAAAGGTGGCCTGATTTTAACAGGTCAGCTGGGGGATGTCCTGCAGGAGTCAGCAAAGGCTGCTCTGAGTTATGTAAGGTCAAGGGCAAAGCTCTTAGATATAGATGAAAAATTTTATGAGAAAAGAGATTTACATCTCCATATTCCTGAAGGAAGTATACCGAAAGATGGTCCTTCAGCAGGTCTTGCAATTATGTGTGCGATGATTTCTTCTCTCACAAAGATACCTTTTCCATCAGATACAGCAGTTACTGGCGAGATTACCCTTACAGGAGAGGTCTTGAAGATAGGCGGTTTGCCAGAGAAAATAAGTGCTGCCAAAAGAGGCGGTATTAAAAGAGTTATATTGCCTGAGGAAAACAGAGCGGAACTGGCAAAAATAAAACCTTCACTCAAAGAAGGCGTAGATTTCTTTTTTGTAAAACATGTTGACCAGGTATTATCAAAAATATTTAAAGTAGATTATATTCGAAAAACTTACAGAGGGGATATACAGGTTGTTGGGTCGTCCTGAAAAAGTTATTTTATTAACCATATCAGACAATTCTTCAAGACAAAAAACCGTTAAAAGTCTTGAGGAACTTGAATCTCTTGCAAGGACAGCAGGGTGTGAAGTAACAGGTAAATTTATACAGATTAAAGAGAATCCTGACCCGGCTTTTTACATCGGTAAAGGGAAAGTGCAGGAGATGAAACAGATAATAAAGGAAAAAGACATAGATGCTGTGATATTTGATGTCCCCCTCTCAGGTAGATATCACAGAAATCTTGAACAGGAACTGAACATTAAAGTGATAGACAGAGTGGAGCTTATAATGGATATATTTGCACAGCATGCAAGAACAAAAGCGGCAAAAATCCAGGTAGAACTTGCACAGCTTAAATACAGACTCACACAGCTTAAAGGCCGGGGTAGAGACCTTTCAAGACTCGGTGGAGGCATAGGAACAAGGGGTCCGGGTGAAAAGAAATTAGAGGTTGATAGAAGAAAGATAATGAATAGGATAAACGCTTTGAATAAGGAATTAAAAAGAATTGAAATCAGCAAACGGGTTCAGAGGAAAAGAAGAAAACAGCTTATCCAGATTGCTCTTGTTGGATATACAAATGCTGGTAAATCTTCTTTAATGAATTTACTTACAGGTTCTACATGTAAGGTTGAAAATACTCTTTTTTCCACTCTTGATACAACAACAAGAAGAATAAAAGTTCCCTTAAATATTCCTATCCTTTTAACAGATACTGTCGGTTTTATAGAAAATCTGCCTGCAGAACTTGTAGTATCTTTCCGGTCTACGCTTTCAGTAGTTAAGGAAGCAGATATGCTTATAGAGGTTATAGATATTTCTGAAGAAAATTTCAGGGAAAAAATGCAGGTGGTGGAGGAAACACTCATAGGGCTGGGAGCAGGTGCAATTCCCAGAATTTCTGTTTTCAACAAAACAGACCTTGTTCTGGATACAGAATACTTCTCACAACTTTCTGAGGACTCAAAGAACACCTTTTATATTTCCTGTAAAACAAAAGAAGGATTTGAAAATTTTAAAAATATGCTTGTTCAAAAAATTAAAGAGTTATTGAAAATAAAATATTTTTCCTTTAAAATATAAATATGAATAATGATGAAAAATTGACTCCTTACATCAGCGTAGAGGAAGTTGAAGCCTTAAGACAGGAAGAGGCGGAGAAGAAAAAACAAACTATAACAAAGGTTTTAAGACCAAAAATTCAGGAAATAGTAGCTCCTGTCCTTTCTATTATTGAGAAAGTGGTTGGTATAGACCTTTTCTGGTATTCAAAAATATCGGTTATGCCGATGCTTAATGAACATGCTGATACGGTTTTTGTTGCCTATGGTGTAGAGCCAAGAAAAAATGAGGGTTACACAAAAAGCACCCCGAATCTGGATGTTTCTTTAAGATTTGAAATTCATTCCAAGGAAGAGATAGGGGTTTATTTCAGAATATCAGGTAAATATGAGAAATCAAGATTTGCCCTTGTATTTCACGAGAATACAGAGGAAGTTGTGAGATTAATATTGAACGCCTTTGTCTTTGGAAAAACTATTGATGTCAATATTCCTTTAACTGATATAGAAAAGATAGCAGACTTTTTTGATGCCTATCTCACAGGTAAAGATGAGACTATATTTTTTGGTCCTGTGGATGTGTTCAGACCAAGAGATGAGATATATGCAAATGTCCTTTTAAGGTTTTTGACTCTTTTCCCGCTTTATCAAAGTATTATAGAGGCATCCCTTGAAAGAACAAGTAACTTCAAAAATTATCAGAAAAAAATACTTGATTTTATAACTAAGAAGTAATAAAAGATATCAAATTTGTTTTAAGTGTTCTTCTATCAACATTCCTGTAAAGTTTACCACTGTATGCAAGTGATACCTCTCTTCTTTCCTCGGATACAATTATGCATATTGCATCAGTAACCTCTGTTATTCCTATACCTGCTCTATGCCTCATACCGAGAGCGGGGTCTATTTCCGTGCTCTCTGATAAAGGCAGGGTGCACCCTGCCGCTATTATCTGGTCTCCTTTTATTACTATTGCTCCATCGTGGAGGGGTGAAGGAGGTGTAAATATCGTTACTATTAGATGGGAGGAGACATCTGCCTTTATGTATACACCTCCCCTTTCTATGTATTCCCTTAAACCGAGTTGCTTTTCAATCACTATAAGTGCTCCAAATCCTCTGTCTCTCAGAAGAAAGGATGCAAGCACTATTTCGTTTATTATCTTCTGTGCCCTTGATTCGCTTTCGCCAAAGAAATACCTTATGAGGGGCGACCTTCCAAGAAGGGAAAGTGCCTTTCTTATTTCGGGCTGAAAAACAATTATTATGGCTATTAATCCGAGAGTTTTTATGTTCTGGATAATCCATTTAAGGGAATCAAAGTCAAAAATATATGCAGCGAGTGCAAGCAGAAATATAAACATTATACCAAGTAGCATATGGGGAACTCGTGTTCCTTTAAAAAGCCTGAGAAAATAAAAAATAAGAACAGAGGTTATTATTATATCTATGAAGTCAAAAAAGTTAAATTTTAAAAAAGATATCATTTTTCAAATAAAGATATATGAACCAGGTTATTGTCATATTCAAGAGCTCTTCCGATTAATTTTTTACTTTCCAGTCTTATCTCTTTGCCAAGGGAAAGAGAGTGAAATTTTCTAACTTTTCCTTTTCTTATCGCATCTATAATATCTTTAACATAATCTCTATCCCTTATTTCTGTCGTCTCATTTTTTCTCATCATCGCATCAATCGCATACCCTTTCATAATTTTATTCTTGTACTTATTAAAAAGTTCTTTTGAAACAAAATAGTCCATACATAAGAACTTTTTTCCTGCAAAGGCGACCATTCCTTTTGCGTCTTTCAAATCAAGATTCTCAATATACCTGTCAATTTCCTTTTTCAGAGAAACATAGGTATCATGCATTGACAGGGTGGAACTCTTAATCTTGAATGTATCAAGAGTCTTTTTAACTGTTTCCCATACAAGAGATTGGTTTGCTTCAAATGATTTATCCTTATAAAGAGACTTGCTTGTTGTTTTACAGAGAATTGCTCTCAGTGTCGCAAAGCTTATCTCACCGGGTTCAAAATTCTTTTGTTTACCAGCCCATCTGCCTTCCTCCACACATGTTACAGGGACAGGAAAACGGGAATTTTCTTCTGCAAAAAAAGCGGTATTTGTGACTCTGTTTTGCAACGCCCCTATCATTTCTTCTCCGTCAATGGCGAATATCCTCTGGTCAGATAAATTTTCAAAAATCACCTCGCTTACAGTTCCCCCGTTTCTTTCCCTTACCTTTGCCACTTCATTTTTAATGGCTTCATCAAGAGAAAGTGCTGATATACCGCCATTATTATCATAATAGAGAGGATAGACCAGGAGGTTTCTTATAAAAACAGGTTCCCCTATCTCAATTCTCTCTAATTCTTTCATAATCCCTCCTATTTTTTATAAATTATAAGTGAAAAGTTTTTTAAAAATCAATGATAAAGGTTACAGGTTGCAGATAACAATTAAAAGGTAAAAAGTGGAAAGTAAAAAATCTTTTCTTCCATTTCTCAGCCCTACTGCCCCTCTTACACCTTTAATAATACAGGATTCAAGATAAAAAATTAACTATGAACTGTTAACTCCCGACTTGTTCGGGCTGGTAAAAAATGTAAATTTTAAAAATCAACCATTTGTAATCCATAAGTGTTGAGTTATTGATGTGCCAGAGGAAAGATATGGATTGAGAGTAAAGGTTGTCAGGATTATAACTATTTTGTAGAGGAGATTACTTTTTCATATATTTTTATCATTTTTTCTGCCACCTTGTTTATATCGTAATAATCTTTTACCAGCCTTTTAGCATTGCCTGATATCTTTTGGGCAAGACTTCTATTTTCAAGGAAAGTTTTTATTCCTTTATATACACTCTCTTCATTTGTCTGGGTTATTATTCCTGCATTATATCTTTTAACCTCTTTATATATTCCAACTCTATCACTTATTAAAACAGGAATTCCGCAAGCCATTGCCTCAACAACAGCCATCCCAAAATTTTCTGAATAAGAGGATAAAACAAAAATCTCTGAATTTTTTAAAATAGATATCTTTTCTTCTCCATATAAAGGACCTGTAAAAATAACTCTTTTCTCCAACTCATAATCCTTAACCCATTTTCTCACCTTTTTACCGTATCCCTCATTATCCGGCCCTGTAATAACAAGATAAATATCCTTAAAATCTTTTGAAATTTTATGAAAAGCGGGTATTAAAATATCCAGCCCTTTTTTCCAGTTAATTCTGCTTAAAAAGAGTATGTATTTTTTATTTTTTAAATAAGGGATTTTTTCAAAAATTAAGTTTTTATTTTCTTTTTCAAATTCTTCAAATTCAATGCCCCTTGGTATAACAACTCCTTTATTTTTGATTTTGAAATACTTCTCGGTCTTATGTTTCTCATACTCTGTGGTATAATGGATTAGGCTGGCTTTTTTTAAATCTCTTTTTGAAATTAAATTATAATAAAGTTTTTTAACAATATAAGATTTATTTTTAACCACATGAGGGTCAAGAGTCCCTATGGGTGAGATGATATAGGGGATTTTAGATTTTCTTGATAAATATGCTCCTATAAAAACAGGAAAATTCCAGACCGCTGTTATATGAATTAAATCATAGTTTTTAATCTCTTTCGATAATTTTTTAAATAAAGCAGGAGAAAAATTATAATGTTCATAACCGTAATATTTAAAGTATTTCACCTTTATGTTATCAAACATTTTTTCTTTTTCAAAATTACGGGCGGTAGTAAAGACTGTCACATTTATTCCCTTTTTAAAGAGATATTTACACAAAAGATGGGTAGAATAAATAGGACCTCCATATTTTTCGAATGGTAAATAAGAAGGAATGATATGCAAAACATTCATTTTTCAAACCTATCAAACAAAAACAAAAATCCTCCCAGAAACCAGAAAAATAAATTTTTCTCTGTGTCAAAGTTTAACTGGGCAAGCATAACTCCTGCAGGGATAAAGTATAAAAATATTAAAAGGGAAAGATATTTCAGTTTTATATTTTTCAGGATTAAAAATTTTTTTAAAAAGGAAAGTAAAATACTCCATCTTAAAATTAAAATCAATAAAAATCCCAAGATACCATATTCTAAAATTAATCTCCCGGGTTCTGGTTCAAAGGCTCTGGGCATATCTCCCCATGCTTCTTCATTTTCAACAAATTGCAGGGAACCCTGATAGGCACTTCCTGCACCATAACCGAATATCCCTGCATATTCTGAAAAATTGAAAGGTTCTATATATGCTGTTTTTATTCTTCTTTTTATATCCTGTTCACCCTTTTCTCCAAGCCTTTGCATAAAGTTATTATACACTTTTTTTCCGAAGGATGTCCAGAAGATAAACAATGCAGAAATTCCGAGGGCAGGAACAAGCCTTAATTATCCCCCTCTCTTTTTTGAATTCCATAATAAGTAAGATGCTTTTTTCAGAGTCATATTTTACTAAAGAAGGAGTTTTTTCAAATAAACAAATTTACACAATTTACTGTACATTACTTTGTTTTAATTTCGGGCTCTTTACCAAAAAATATATTATAAAAATCGAATAAATGATTATTCCCAATAGATAAAAGTGTAATGTACGAAGGGGAACATTATCATAAAGAATAAACTTTCCATCATGAAAATAACGGCATATTAGGCGATTAGTAAAAGGAATATCCCAGATCCATATTGTTAAAGGAATAAAAGAAATAAAAAATGGAGCGATTAAAATTTGAAGCCATTTACTTCTACGCCCCATTCTCATGCACATGCTCATTATTATTAGAGACCACGGGAAAGAAGGATCTCGTGAAAGCCATGAGTGTAGTGTATGAATATAAGTATAATCTTTACCAAAGGGGTTAAGCATACAAGTTTGAGGATAAAAAATTAAATGATGGAGTATGGCTGTCAATGAAAAAATATTTAAAATACAAGTTGTTTTCCACCATATTTTACTATAAGAGGAATCTGATTCTTGGTAAATTAAAATTAAAGAATTAGGAGGCCACAGGATTGGGAAAAATATTTTTAAAAAAAGATTCATCATTTATTATTTTAAAGAAAAATAAAAATCAATTCCAAAGAAGTTATGTTTTATTTAAAAGATATAATATTTAAGATATAATATTTTACTCAATATTTTATCATTTTTGTTCCTTTTTGTAAACTTTAATTTTTTGATTCTTTGAGGGAAAATTTCCCATTATTTTACTTCATTTTTGAACCCATGAGATAAGAATAAAAATCCAGACAAAAACCAGAAGAATAAATTTCTATGAGTCATGAAATTTATCTGAGTAATCATGAATCCCGAAGGCAAAAGATATAAAAGTATAATAAGGAAGAAATATTTTAACTTTATATTAAAACATGTAAAAAATTTCTTTAGAACACAAAATATTATACTCCATCTTAAAATAAAAACCAATAAAAATCCCAAAACACCATATTCTAAAATTAATCTTCCTGGTTCTGGCTCAAAGGCTCTGGGCATATCTCCCCATACTTCTTCATTTTCAACAAATTGCAGGGAACCCTGATAGGCACTTCCAGCACCATAACCGAATGCCCCTGCATATTTTGAAAACTTAAAAGGCTCTATATATGTTATCTTTATTCTTCTCCTTATATCCTGTTCACCCTTTTCTCCCATTCTTTGCATAAAATTATTATACGCTCTTTTTCCAAAAGGTGTCCAGAAGATAAACAGTGCAGAAATTCCAAGGGCAGGAACAAGCCTTAATATCCATTTTCTTAAAAGATGTTTATAACCGTAAAGCCCCTGAATTGAACTTATAATAAGGTATGAAAGGTATATAAAAAGGGTTATGGCAAAAGGTCCTCTTGAACCTGTGAGGAAAAGACTCAGGAATACAAGGACAATTAAAATATAAGAATAAATTCTTTCATACAGTTTTAAATCAAATGTTGTGAGAATATAGAGTAAAAATACACTTATTAAATTTAAATAAGTGGTATATCCATTAATATAAGGAAATGCTGATGTTATTCTCACTGCCTTTCCAACAAATGCTTCTGCTGGTGTTCCATGAGCATAATAGTTTAAAATATGTGTGGGAGGCAAATTATACTGAATTATTCCGAGAATCATAAAAGGTAAAGAAGAATAAGCATATATTTTTAAAAATTTATATAAAAACTTTTCTTTGTCAAACACTTCTTTTACAATGAAAATTAAGGGAACAAAGGAAAATTCAACAACAAACCCTGTAATTCCAATGAAAATAGAAGGCAATTTTGGATTAAAAATCTGGGCAAATCCCATAAAAAGATAAGGTAAAATTAAAAAATTTAAAGGAGATGAGGGTAAAATATCCTCTCCCTTTATTTTTTTACTCACAAGATAGCCTGTATATATTGAAAATAAAATTAAGAATTTTACCAAAAAAAGTTCTCTTTGCATAAAAGGAAATATCCATTTTCTAAAAGCGCCTTCAATTAATATCCAGTAAAGCAAAAATAGAAGTGATTTTTTCCAGTAGATTGCACAAATTAATCCTGTAAGTCCTGCAAAGCCCAGAATTATGTATTTAAAAGAAAGAAAATTTTTAAAAAACCAGAGAAATAAACCTGCTGTTATGAATAAAATTATTACTTTCTTATCGGACATTTAAAAAGTATGTTGGATAATTTTTATTTTTTTCAATCATTTCAGTGGTTGTAAGAAGTGGGTTTTATCTCTGGTGATTCTAATTTTCCCTTTTTACAAAGACTTTCAACATTAGGAACCTTTAATTTTAAACAAACAATACCCATTTTTCACCTCCATAAGTTGATTATATTTTAATTTAATACCTGTATGAAATTCAATTATTTATTGATTTTAAAAATGATTTTCTGTTGGATAAAAATATTATTACCCTTTATAATTTAATATATGAAAACACTGGAACAAAAAATTAAAGAATTGCCTCCTGTTTTAAAAAAAGAAGTGGAGATTTTTGTGGACTTCTTATTAAAGAGATATAAAAAACCAAAAAAGGGCAAATTAAATATATTGAAATTAAAAGGAGTGTTGAGTTATTTGAGAGATAAATACACTTCGGTTGAGTTAAAACATGAAATTTCTAAATGGCGAGATAAATAATGTATCTTATAGATTCATGCATTATTCTTGAATTTTTACTGGGTCAGAAAAGAGCACAGATTGTAGAGAGGTTTTTAAAAAATTTGAAAAAGGGAGAAATTTTCGTTTCTGATTTCACTCTCCACTCGCTCGGGATTATTTTACTGAGAGAGAAAATGCCACAATATTTTCTTCAAATTTTAAAAGATGTTATAGAAGAGAAAATAAAATTATTGGGTTAGAGCATAAAGAGTTAAAAAGGATTGTAAAAGTTCACGAAAAATTTGGATTAGATTTTGATGATGCTTACCAGTATGTAGTTGCAGAAAAATATAATCTTAAAATAATAAGTTTTGACAGCGATTTTGATAAAACAACTCTTGGCAGAATTTTGCCCCAGGATTTAATTTCTTCCTGAAATCTTACATTATATTTTAATTACCATACCTTTGCCATATCTCCATTATAGCCTTCCTTATATTTTCCCTGTATTTTTCCCATGTATATTTCTCTGCCTGCTTAGCGGCATTTTTGCCCATTTCCTCAATTTTCTGTCTATTATTATAAAAATAAAGTATTTTTTCTTTCAATGCTTCCTTATCACCCGCAGGTATTATAAAACCGTCTATTCCGTCTCTAACACAATCTTTCGCCCCTACATTTTCCGTTATTATAACAGGCAAACCGCAAGCCATTGCTTCAAGGACAACTTGACCAAAACTGTCAAGTAAAGAAGGGAAAACAAAGATGCTTGCTTTGTGATAAAATTTTACAAGTTCTTCGTGATGTAAAAAGGGATTGTAAGTTAAAATTTTTTCATTTTTCTTAACAGTATTAAAATCATCAGAAGGTGCTCCTATAATAATGAGATTCATATCTTGTTTTTTTATTTCCCTGAATGTATTTATTAAATAAGACAAACCTTTTCTTTTAGAGAGGTTAGAGACAAATAAAATAATAAATTCTTTAGTATCGTAGATTTTTTTGGGAACAAATTTTTGTAAATCCACACCCAGATTAATAACAAAAATCTTTTTTTTATCTATCCCATTTTTAATTAAACTATCTCTGGCAAACGAAGAAAGTGTTAATATAAAATCAACCCTTTCCAACTCCTCTTTTTTAATCTTCTCCACTAATTTTAAGGAAGAATCTCTTATATTTAAAAAATTATACATTTCATTCAGTCTTCTAATTTCTTTATAATGAATTTGTGCAAGGTCCAAAATAGTAATTTTACCTCTTTTTTTGCAATATTCAAAACTCTTTAAACAAGAAAGTTCATATCCTATAAAAATATCAAAACCCATATTTTTTAACTTTTTTGAAACCCATTTGTCAAATTCTTTTCCTATTTTTAAATCACGATTTTTGCTTTTTAAAATAAATCTATGTTTTATTTCAGATAAAGGGTTCTGACATACAAGTTCGGGGTTTATCTTTTCAAAGTATCTTTTTTTCAATTCTTTCTCAAATTTCGGTATTTTCCCTAAAAAATTATAAGGAAACTTATGGGGTTTATACCAGAAGCCAGTAAAGTATCTCAAAAGCATATTCCCTTCCTGCAATGCATAAACAAGTTGATGAGAATGTTGACGACCTGGATGAGATACAATTACCTTTATCATACTTATAAAAGCACAGGATGAATTATTTTAAGGGAATGATGGTAATTTTTAGAAATTACACAAAATTCTTTTATTTCTAACTCTTTGCAAATATTTCTCAGATTTTTTAAATCATTTTCATTAGCATTTATTTTTACTTCATAGGCAATATCTTTGTTAAAAATAAAATCTATTTCAACACCGCTTTTCTTCCGGTAATAATTAACTTCTCCTCTTCTTCTTAATGCAAGAAACACCGCGTTCTCAAAAATTATGCCTTCATCAAGTTTTGCAAACTTGTTCAATATTCCTGTATCACAGAAATACACTTTTGGAGATTTTCTTATCTCTGTATTTTTCTTTTTAGAAAAAGGTCTTAAAAGATAAATAAAATATGTCCCTTCAAGAAAAGATATGTGTTCACTAATAGATTTCCGTGAAATGCCAAGTTCCTTAGAAATCTTAGTTATATCAATTTTTGACCCTGCTCTTTGCATTAAAAGAAGGATTAAATCTCTCACCGCCTCATTTTTTCTAAAATCTCCTAATGTAACAATTTCCATCTGGAAATATGATTTAAATATTTCCTCCAGACTTTTTTCTTTTTCCTCTATACTCTCTTTTAATACAACTTCCGGAAATCCACCAAAATAAATATATTCTTCATAAAAAGAATAAAGTGTTTCAAAAATATTTTTATTAAATTCTTCTTTTTTTTCAGGTATTTTAAAATTTGTCTCTTTAAAAATAAGGAATTCTTTAAAACTTAAAGGGAAGAGTTCAAATATATATTTTCTTCCTGCAAGGGTTTCGGAAAATAGATTTTTCAGATAAAAACTTGCTGAACCTGTCAAAAAGAATTTTACATTATAATGGTCAATAAAATATTTGACCACTGAAGGTAAATTTTTTGCAAATTGTATCTCATCAAGAAATAAATATGATTTTTTATTAAAATTAATACCAAGAAATTCAAAAGTTTTTTTAATATTTTCATAATTTTCTTCTTCAAAATATCTTCGATTTAAGGGATTTTCAAGGTCCAGAAAAATTTTGTTCCTTGAATCTATCTTCTCAAATATAGTTTTTAAAAGCGTTGTTTTTCCGGTCCTTCTCATACCCGTAATTATAATCGCTTCTTTGGAATGAAAATATTTCTCTATTTCTTTTAAAATTTCTCTTGGATAAATCATACTTATATTTTAACAAAAAGTAATACTTTTTGTCAATTATAGTTTGCAAAAAGTTGATTTTCTTAACTCAAGAAATTTTTCATATTCCCATACAATTTTTTTCCATTTTATTCTTTGATTATAAAATTCAATTATTTTATTTTTTAAATTTCTATATTTTTCATCTTTTAAATATCCAATTATTTTTTCAAAGATTTCCTCTGGGGAAGGGTCAGAATAGATGTAATACCCCTTGAATGTTTCATCTGTGAAAAAACCCCTGTTGCTTATAACAGGAACTCCTGCAGAAAAAGTTGCTGAGACAGAACCGCTTTTTAAATTTATACCTCCTTCATACTTATTTGAATATTTATCAAAAAATATGAAAAAGTCAAAGGTTTTTAAAATTTTATAAGCCTTTTCTTTTGGTAAATACCCTGTAAACTCTGCAGGAATTTTTAAATTTTTTGCCATTTTTTTTAAATACGCTGGTGTTTCTCCCACGAAAATATATTTAACTTTTAATCCCTTATCCTTTAAAATCTTCACCGCCTTTAAATGCACATCTATTCTTCTTGATTTCTGGGCACTCCCAAAAGAGCCTATAATTATAAAGTCTTTTTTATGGCTCTCTTCAAAAGCCTCGCCCTCTTCATTTTCAGGAACTATATTGCTTCCAACAGGTATAACTTTTATTTTATTTTTAAAGAAATGGAGCATCTTTTTCCATCTTTCAATCGGGACAACTATCTTATCGGAAAGTAAAGCGAGAAAATAGGCTATTATTCTTTGAGAAATTGCAATCGGAAGATGTTTAAAATCTCCTGTATCAAGGAGTATTGCAACTTCGTGAAAAGTTGTACATATTTTAAATTTTTGTTTTTTTAAATTTAAATATAGAAAAATTAGCCAGAAAGGAATTCCATAATAGGAATACATATAAGGGACATATTGAATTATTATCCAGTTAGGTGAAATTTCTTTCACATACTCTATAATTTCCTTAACTCCTTTTAAATCCCACTTTTTTATCAAAGGCATCACCTTAACATCATCTAAATTATTAATTATTCTTTTATCATCAGAAGTTAAAACAGAAACATCAAGTCCTTTTTTTGCTAAATGCCCGCTCAAATAATAAGTGTAGTCGGATACGCCACCGGGAATATAGGGGAAATATCTTGTGATCATAAGGATTTTCATTTTTTTATAATAAGAAAATTTTCCAGAATTAAAGCATCCAGCCCTGATGTATAAAAAGTCCTTATTGCATCAAAAGGCGAACATACGATTGGCTCTCCTTTTAAATTGAAAGAAGTGTTTAAAACCACGGGAATGTTTGTCTTTCTATAAAATTCATTTATCACATTCCAGTAAAAAGGATTTATTTTTTTATTCACAGATTGAGGTCTTGCAGAACCATCAACATGAGTTACTGCAGGAATTTTATTTCTTTTATCCTTTTTAACAGGAAAACTTAAAATCATAAAGGGTGATAAATGTTTCGCATCTAAATATTCATAATAATATTCTTCTAAGATTGAAGGAGCAAAAGGACGCCACCATTCTCTGTATTTAACAGAATTATTAACTTTATCTTTCATCTCTTGTTTTCTCGGGTCTGCAAGTATAGACCTTGCTCCAAGTGCTCTTGGACCAAATTCCATTCTTCCTTTAAATAAACCTACTATTTTCCCATCTGCAATTAATTCTGCTATAACTTTTTCAGGATTGCCTAATTTTTCATGGGGCAATTTATATTTTTTCAAAATATTTTCAACTTCATCTTCATAAGAAGGTCCCAAATATAAATGCCTTAACTCAAATTTTGGTAATCTTTTATCCACTAAAAGATAGGGATAAAAACATGCCCCGAGAGATGCTCCTTCATCAGAGGCTGCAGGTTGAACAAATATATTTTCTATAAAATCCGAATTTGCAATTAATCCATTTGCCTTGCAATTTAAGGCAACACCTCCTGCAAGACATAAATTTTTACAACCGGTTTTCTCAACTGCATATTTTGCAAGATTTAACATTGCTTTTTCTGTTTCCCTTTGAACTGCAAATGCTATGTCTTTATGTTTTTCATTTATTTCTTCATTCTCTCTTCTTTGAGGTCCGAATACCCTTTCTATTCCTGAGACATCAGAAAGTCCCTTCCCAAAAAATTTTTTCCAGTGGACTTTATAAGGGACTTTTTCATTTGTAATGAATTCCTTTAAATCTATCCCTTCTTTGCCATAAGGTGCAAGTCCCATAACCTTCCATTCATCGGATAGGGGTTTAAAACCCAGATACTTTGTAAATTTTGCATAAAAAAGACCGAGTGAATTTGGAAATTTTATTATTTCAACAGGTTCTATCTTTCCGTCTTTTGCATACCATATTGAGGTTGCTTCAAAGGCACCCCTTCCATCTATTACGAGAATGGTTGCTTCATTGAAGGGAGAATAAACATAAGCACTTATTGCATGGGCAAGATGATGGTCGCAGAATAAAAATTTTGATTTTCCAAAATACTCTTCATATCTTTTAAATCCTCCTTTTATCCATAAGTGGTGTAATCGTGAATAAGAAGTGTATAAAAATGCTTTGGGTAAAAGGTTATTTTTCAAAGTTAATTTTAAGTCAAAAAATAATTGTTTTAAAGGGTGTGACCATGCAATGCATACATAATCAATATCTTCGGGTTTTAAATTTACAAATTTTAATGTTTCTTTTATTGCATTTAAAGGAAAAGATGAGTCGTGTTTTTTTCTTGTCAACCTTTCTTCTGAGATTGCAAATATCAATTCTCCATCAATTGATAAAGCACAGGCTGTGTCATGTTCTCCTGAATAACTTATCCCCAAAATTTTCATTTTTAATCAGGAAATATAAATTTTCTTATCTTATATAACTTATTTCTATAGTAAAAGTCTTTAAATTTTATTAAGAGAGCAGGAGAAAATGCAACGAAAAGAGGTAAACGTAAATATTTGTAAAATTTATATAAAAAATTCCATTCCTTTTTATAAAATTTGATTTTTTCCAGTTCTAAGGAAATTATGTCTTTTCTCTTTGCTCTATTTTTATAACTGTTTAAAATAATTTCTTTTTCCTTTATTTCAATTTCATAGGGCTTTAAAATCTCTTTAAGAATTCTTTTATTGTATATTTTTGACTTTCTTGCGGTATTTTTTACATCTCTAAGAGCAATTTTCATCGTGCGAATTTGCAAAGGTAATTTTTCTAAGTCACTTAAACAAAATAGGTTTCTTCCATGAATTCTATACACAGTTAATTTTTCATTGATGCAGGATAAATTGCCGAACCAGATTATTGAAAGATTTAAATATAAATCTGCTTCTATTATTAAATCTTTTGGAATAGGTAAAACGTATTTTAAAACAGATTTTCTCAGTGAAGTTCTGCTTGTTCCATATGAACTTTTTATAAAATGATTCAGATTTTTTTCGTTGAGTTCTAAATTATGGAAATTTGGAAAAGATTCATTTATTATTCTTCCTGTCATCTCGTTAATAACTTCTCTTGTATTTAAAACACATACCACTTCTTCATATTTTTCAAATTCTTCAACAATTCTCTCAACTCTTTTTTCTTTACAATAATCATCTCCATCTAAAAGCACTATATATTCTCCCTTTGCCTCTTTAAACCCCGCATTAAGCGCAGATGCCTGTCCCTCATTGTTTTTATAAATATACTTTATCTTATCTTTATATTTTTTTACTCTTTCCGGGGTATTATCAGTTGAACCATCGTCAATTACAATTATTTCCATTTCATTTTGAGGAAAAGTTTGATTAAGGACACTTTCTATGGCAGATTCTATAAGCCCTGTGTGATTATAAGTATCAATTATTACAGAAACTATGGGTTTTTTATTTATAATCACTCTCATCTTTTCTTTGACAAATTACAAGTTTACTTGTCCCACTAATTCTTTTTAATTTTAAGATAAAAGAGTATAAAAATGCAAAAGGAGAGAAAAAAAATTTTTTTATTTTAACCAATTTGGTAAAAGTGGGAAGAGGCTTTTTACAATTTGGTATTTTCAAATTATTTTGAATTTTTTTAAATCTTTTAGAAAGCCCAAAGTGAATTTTTATCATTAGTTTGTTTAGAATTTCATTATAAGGGGGTTCGTTTTTCATATCCAAGAGATTTAGTTGAGTTATATTTATTAAAAATTTAATACTCTTCTCATTCCACCTTGTTAAATGATGAGGGGGATAATCCCACTCTTCTCTTTTTTTAAAAAGAGAGAATCTTTTATCATTCGGTAAAGAAAAAATTAAAAATCCTTCTTTATTTAAAATATTTTTTATTCTTGTAATAAAATTTACCGGATTTTCTAAATGCTCAATCACATGGAAAAAACATATTACATCAAATTTTTCTTCAGGAAAATTTTTTAAAAATTCTTCCAAGGTTAAAGGGAAAACTTTTTCTAAATTAAATTGTCTCTCTGCCTCTTTAATTGCCTTTTTATTGAAATCTATTCCTGTTACTTCATGACCTTTTTTATTTGCAAGATTTAAAAAATACCCCTTTCCGCACCCTATTTCCAAAATTTTTACTTTCTTATTTCCCAAAGATTTTAAAGTTTCATAAAATTCCCACCTATATCCATACCATTCCTGTTTTTCATAATGAAAAGGGGGGGCAGATTTCATAGGATGAGAAAATTCAAGTTTACATTTTTTACATTTGAAAATTTTATATTCAATTTTCATTTCCTCGGAATATATCGCTTCAATATATTCAAAATCGTCCTTATTTTTACATAAGGGGCACTTCATTTTATCTCTCTCTTACCAAATAAAAACACAAAAATATCGAAAATTTCTTTTTTCATTGTTAAGGAAAATAAAATAATTAATATGATGTTCAAGAGCATTTTAAGAAAAAAAGTATCTTCGAAAAAAATGTTGAAAAATATCAGTAATACAGTAAATACAGCAAATTGTAGAATATTTTTTATTATTTCTCTATCCACGATACTTAATTTTTTATTTACAAAAAACGAATAAGAAAAAGTATTATATATCTGTGCTATGAATAAAGACACAGGTATTGCATAAATATTTAAATGTTTTGTAGAAGATAAAAGAGATAAAGTGTAGATAATTATAAAGATAATGGCAATTTGGAAAACCTTAAATCCCTTTTTCATGGAAAGTGTGATATTTACAAAGGGCATTTCGAAGGAAAGAATGAGATAATAAGGAACAAGAAAAATAAATAAGTAATACATGATATTAATTTGTGATAAAGAAACTTTTGGATGGAATAAGAAAATGAAGAGTTTTTTAAATATCAATAAAATGACAAAAACAGGTATGATAAACAAAAATGTATTTGTCTTCAAAGTAGATGTGAGGGTTTCTTTTATTTTCTTTATATTATTTTCAGGTAAATATCTTGAGACTTTTACATATAAAACCTGAAGAGGAGGAGAATTAGTTATTCCAAAAAATGTTGCCAAAATTCTATTTGCATAACTAAATAAAGTGAAATATCCGGTTGGGAAGTAGGAAAGTATATTTGTAGTAATGGGAGATTTTAAATTCCATATTATTGTTCCAAATCTTACGGGTAAATTATGTTTTAAAAGATATAATATATTCTTAACTCTTCTCAAAGGATTTACAAAAGATACAGGAATTTTTTTTAAGTAATAAAATAGTAGTATAAGAAATACAAAAAAAGAAGAAAATACCATAGCATAAATTACTGCTTTTATTCCGTAAATTTGAGAAAAAGATAAAAGGGCAATAATATTAAATAAAGGAGTAAAGATTGTTGTAAAAAAGGGAACGCTCATATACATATTTGCCTGTAAGGTGGAACTTAGAACGAGATTTAAAAAATTTAAAATAATATAAATTGAAAAAATTTTTAACAAATATGATGTAAAGTAAATTTTTTCAGGTGAAAAACCTGTGGCAAACAACTTTACAAAGAATGGCGAAAAAATAAACATTAAAAAGGCGATAGCAGAGGAAATTATTAACATCAAGATAAATACTCCTCCCGCAAATTCCTTTGCCTTTATTTCATCCTTTGCCTTTATTTCATTGTAAACAGGTATATACAAATCCATTAAAAAACCTGAAAATGTTCCTGTTATGAATTGGACGATTGCGATTGATAAATAATAAACATCTGTTTGAAGATGAGCACCAAAAAATTTGACAAGTAAAATCTGAAAGGTTAAGGAAAGTAAAACAGAAATCAGATTAAATAAAGACAAAATTGAAATCATTTTGTTTTTAAAATATTCATGAGTTTTTCTTTAAGTCTTTCAATTCCAAAATTTTCTTTTAATTTACTTTTTAAATATTTTTCATTAAAAAGTTTTTTATCCGCCTCTTTCTTTAAAACTTTTATGATACTATATTTTATTTCTTCAGGACTATCAGGGTCAATTAAAATGCCGAGTTCTCCGTTTAAAAGGGCTTCCTTAGAGCCGTCTTTATTGCCCGCAATTACAGGTTTTCCAGAAGAGAGGGCTTCTAAAAATACTATTCCAAATCCTTCCTTTTTTGAAGGCAAAATAAATAAATTACAGTTTTTATAATAAAAATTTAGTTTTTCATCCGGTAAGAAACCTTTAAAAATTACCCTGTCTTTAATATTTAACTTTTCTGATAATTTTTCAAGATTTTCTCTATCATCACCATCTCCAATTATTACATAATATGCATCAGGAATTTCTTTTAAAATCTCTGGCATAACTTTTATGACATTTTCTATTCCTTTATATTTCTCACTCTTTGCAAGACGGGAGACCGATAATATTATTTTTCCTGAAGGAAGGTTTTCTGATTCATCTATTTTTTTATCAAAATCTATACATGGATGAAGTATAGAATTTTTTTTATTTTTTAAAAAGGTATTTAATTCTAAAAATTTTGTTTTTGAAAAATTACTGATAGAGATATATTCATCAACAAGTTTTGCAGGAACTTTCTCAAGTAAACTTAATTTCTTCCAGCATTCTATGCCATATAGAATTAAAAATATTTTTGAAAAGGGATTAAAAATTTTGATAAAAAGAGCAAGGAGCAGGAAATTTAAATGACCTATTACTATTTTTTTGTTTTTTAAAGAATATAAAATTGAAAAGATGAAAAATTTTATTTTACTTCTCTGAAATCCTTTAAACTTAACTGTGCCCTTCTGGAAATTTGTTTTGTCATTTAAACTCAACACAGTGGATTTTGTATGTTCCTGTATCAGGACTTCTATTATGTTTCTGTTATATTTTTGAATGCCACCTACACTGTTATAGGCTTCAGGGATAATCAGTGTTATCATAAGAGTATTTTATAACTATTTTAACTCATCCTTTTGTAAAAAATTATCCTTGCACTTTTGTATATAAAAGCCATTTTATACTTTTTCTATCACTGCATTCTAATATTTCTTTAATTATGTATTTTTTTAAATGCTTTATCTTAAATCTCTCCTTTTCTGAATTTTTCATGAATTTCTTTTATTTTCTCGGGCAGGGATTTTCTCATTAAATTTCCCAGATAAAGCCATTTAAGTCGCCTTTCAATGCTCCATTTTAAATATTCCTTTATTTGTTTTTTGGTTAAATAATAATAAAATCCTTTATCTTTTTTATTCATTGTGTTTCAAAAGCTTTTTTAAACTTTCCACATCAGCTTTATCCTGTCTCCTTCCGGTTTTTGATTTTATATAAATCAAATCTCTAAGTCCTATCACAGGTATTTTTTCGTCCCCCAGTTTCACATAGATTGAATTCAATTTCAATTTTTCATAGGGAATAGGTGAAGCAAGAACAATGCCTATCTCTGCAAGAGGTTCTTTTTCATTATAAAAATTTATTGTCTTCATATTTTTTTCTTTTATCCATCTTTTTAATTTCTTTATATTCAGCAGTTCAAGAGGTTTTACGGGAATTTTTAATTTATATCCCCATTTTAAAAGCTGGTCAATAAATTTTGATAAATTTTTTTTATTTAACTTGACCATTATGTCAATATCATAGGTCATTCTCGGGACACCGTGTAAATTTACTGCTATTCCACCTACCACAAAATAATCTATTTTTAATTCGTTGAATTTTTTGAATATCTCATAATAATCTATAAAAGGTAATGTCATGTATCCTGTTTTCTTTTTAAAAGTTCTTTATTTTTTATTAAATACTCCTTGTCTATAATCCATAGTTTTTACTTTGCATATTGAAAAATTAATGTTTTCCCGCGCTTTTTAAAAATTTACAATAATTATAAATTAAAAGAACCAATGTTTTCAATTCAACGAGTTGTCTCATCAAAAATCTAATTGGAATAAGAAAGTTAGATTTTTATATGAGATTACAGGTTTTTTCACCCCCTCCTTTGTCCTCCCCCATCAAGGGGGAGGAAAGTTTGTTGGATAATTTTCCCCATTAAGGGGGAGGAAGGTTTGTTAGTTGATTTTTTTTATCAAGGTGGATAAGGCCTTTTCACTTTTTAGTTTTGACTTTTAACTTTTGAGTTTTAACTTAATTTTCCCCATTAAGAGGGGAGGATTTGTTGATTATTTAAATTTTAAAAGTTTGAATTTTTGTTTTTTTTCTACAAGGATTTCAACAAAATAAATTCCTTTTTTGAAATTTTTTAATAAATTTATCTTGTGGATACCAGGAGATAAAAGGTATTTTTTATCCAGAATCTTTCTTCCCGCAATATCAAATATATTTATTTTTATCTCCTTCTGTTCATTTAGAAATAGAATGAGAATATTTTTCTCTATTTTTAAAAAAGAAAGGTTTCCCCCTTGTTCCTCTACTTTCACATATCTTACTATAACTTCTGGTTTAAATAGAGTATTACCAAAAATGTCCTTTATTGTGACTGAATCCGGGTATATTGTATCTCCTTCTGAAACATCTGGATAACCTCCCTGTGATGAGGGATGAATATAAAGGATTGAATCACCAAACCATTCTACTGATTCAATTTTACCATCACCTGAAAGCCATGAATGAAAGGATGATAATTTGAGAATTGAATCAATATTCGAGGAATCTATCAAAGGTTTATTTGTTTTTTCGTCAAATTCTAAAATAAAATGGTCATAGGAAGAGTTTGGAGATGTCCCATAGGGCGGATAGTCATAAAAAATTGCGGAATATATTTCAGGAGATTTTAAATCATAACTACCTGTAAGATAGATAGTCGTATCGCATATATTTCCGTTTAAATCACCCACTTTTCCAGATATATGGACAGAATCACCCGGGAAAAAGGAGGGTAATCCTGAACCCGAAAATGTAACACACAATGTTGATTCATTTTTCCATGTAATTGTATTCAGACTCACATTCTGATTATTCCATGATTTACCGAGCAGGTCAAAATATATTTCAAAGGTATCAGGCGGAAGATAAGGGGTATTTGTTACCTCTGAAAAATAAAAATAAAGAGTATCATCAGGGTCTATACCGTCATCCAGAACCTGTCCATCGGTGAGAACTCCCTGAACAATAGGCGGATAAATATCGTCGTAGGAACCGGTGATTATAATCCAACCATAACCTGGATTTCCGCATAAATCTTTTACTTTATCTGAGAGTGTTATTGTATCGCCGGGTACGGGTATATCGGGTCTTGGGTTTCCCATAAAAATTAAAAGTGTTTCCCTTTCACCTTTCCAGACAACTGAATCAAAGGGAGAAAAATGGTGATTTCCTGAAAGGATAAAAAGAGAATCAATGTTTGACTGATTTATAATTAATGAAGTATCTATTTTTTCTGAAAACACTATTTCAATGTAATCATCGTTTTCATATCCGTTCTGCTGTCCTCCCCCATCTCTTGCCTTAGCAGAAATTATATAAGGACCTGTGGTGTCTATTTCATATTCTATTTTTATTTCATCAAAACAGGGTCTTTCAAGAGAATCGCTTGAATAAAATTCTATCCTGTATTGAATGTATCTTTGCCCGTTCTTTACAGAGGGGTAATTTAAAAGAGAGTCACTGTTTGTAACAGGGATACAGTTTTCCCAGGGTGTGGCAGTGCTCATATCAGGCAGAGTATCAGTCCTTACTTTTACCTTTACAGAAGAATTAGGGGTTAATGAATCTGTAAAGAAAACCCTTCCCCATATAACCCCGCCTGTTATACTCTCGGATAAAGGCTGAAAAACAGAAGATTCAAGATATGAATAATCTGACCAGTAATTTTCATAAACAAAAGGGGAATCAGCCCTTGTGCTTATAAAAATTCTGTAATCATCTGTTTCAACTATGCTGTTAGGTTTTTTATTCTGGGGAAATACAAATACCGTATCCCAGTTTTCTCCGTGGTCAAAGGATTTTAAAATGTATTTTTCATCAACGATTAAAAATAAGCCTGATTTTGCAGAATAAATATCTGTTAAAGGATAACCAAAATCAATCCACAGGGAATCAGGAAATTTTATACCTCCATTAAAGGAACGGAAGAGTTTTGAAGAACCCTCTGAAATTGCATAAATAACAGAATCCTCATCCTCACATATTTTTTTAACATAAGAACCTTCAAGGGTATCTGCATAGGTTATGAAGTTTGAAATGTTTTCGTTAAGAGCATAGTGGAGATAAATGTTTCGGGTAAAGGCAAGGAGTGTATTATTTTTTGTTTTAAAGATATAAGAATATACTCCGTAGGCATAGGGCAAATTTAAATAAGAAGAAAGATCTGATATATCTGTTCCATAATAAATTCTATCGTATCTATAGGTGGAAAAATAATATCTATAAGAATAAGAAGAAAAAAAGAAATTTGTTATATCCCATTCATCGGTATATCTATATTGCCAGTTAAAGGTATCAATCAGGGTGTAGTAATAGGCACCCCTTCCATACTGGTCTTTTCCATACACAAAGTAATAATAATTGTCTTTTCCAATGTTGTTTACAGTGACATTTTGCATATCAAATATAGTATCAAGATTTTGATTTCTTAAATCATATCTAAAAACATAGCCTCTACCTGAAAAATTTCCTGAAATATACAATGAACTGTCCTCTGAAATGTAATTCAAAGCACTAATACTTCCTGTTCCATATCCTGAAAAATCCATATTTTTATAAAATCCCCCTGTCCCTGGTTTTAATTTTCCTTTCGGAGATTTAACATCAATTTTATGGCCATTTAAATATTTAGTTGAATCCTGCCATATACTTTGCCCCTCCCCACCTGACCAGTCGGTCTGAACCCAGAAAAGGGAAAATATAAAAATCTGTAAAATCATAAAATTATTATAATATACTGTGTTTCTGCTTTTCAATCCACAGGTTGTATTATCAGAAAGTTCATTGAATAGACATAGTGTTTTTTTCCTTTCAGAAAAACTCTGATTTTTGTATAAACCTGTGATCATGCGATTTTATTGTTGAATTTTATGTTTCTGGCATTTCCTGTATTTGTCTTTTACTTTTGCAACCTGTTACCTTTAAGGCATTATAATTAAGTTCATTATGACAGGATTAATCTTATTTTTTGTTTTGATTGTGCCTTATGGAAGTTCTCCTGACTGGGAATCAAATTCAGGATTTTACTCAACAGGTGGAGGATTCTGTGACATAGACAAAGATGGATATATGGATTTTGTGGTCTCAAATGGTAATGATATGGAGAGGGAAAGGAATGCAATTTATTTTAATCAGAATGGAAGCATTGAAACTTCTCCTTCATGGCTTTCAGGTGATAATGAGTATTCAGGGCATCTTTCAATAAGTGATTTTAATAATGATGGTTATCCTGATTTTGCGATCAGCAATTATTTAGGCCCCGCAGGATTTAGTGAACCAGGAAATGTTGTTATTTACAGAAATTTAAACGGAAATCCTGAACCAAACACTTTCTGGGAATCCCTTGATAGCACATATAATTTTTCCTGTGATTTTGGTGATATTGATGGAGATGGATACTCTGAAATTGCAATTGCAGGAGGTGAAAGATATAATAATATAAGAGAATACATAAAGATTTATAAAAACAATCAGGGCGTGATACAGGATTTACCTTACTGGAAATCTGCTTACCAGTATTATGCCTATGATGTTCTGTTCTGTGACATTAACAGAGACGGATGGCTTGACCTGGTTGTTGCCTGCGATGGTGAAAAAAATTTGATTTTTTATAACAACTTCGGTGTGCTTGAGACAATACCTTCATGGCAATCTTATGACTCAGAAGGCTCAATACAGGTTGATGCGGGTGATATTGATGGGAACGGATATCCGGACCTTATTTTTGCAAATAACGGTCAGATTTCAGGCAGCAGTAATTTAAAGATTTATTTGAATCAAAATGGGTTTCCCGATACAATACCCGATTATACACTGGACGATTCAAAAGCTTATTATTCAACTGTTTCTCTGTGTGATGTTGATTATGATGGTGACCTGGATATGGGAGCAGGGGGCTGGTGGGAACCTCTTGTGATTTTTGAGAATTTGAACGGTAGTTTTCACGATGTGCCTGACTGGGAATGGGCACCTTCAAATCCCTATAACCTTGTATGTGAGAAGGTAACATTTACAGAAATTGACCAGAGCTGGTTTTCCTTTACAGATACTTTTATAAGGGGACAGGACGAACCTGTTTACACATTGAAAAAAAGGAATTTGTGCGAAATTACATCTGTAATTAAGATAGATTCAGGAATTAATTATACTATTCCACTGAATTTCTATACTTATTCCCTTGAATCAGGCTGGGTGTCAATAAATAATGATATAACACTGGATAATGACACATTTTTGATTAACTGCACATACCCTGCAAACTATGATATTACAATTACGAACTGGACAGAAGAAAGAGGCAATTTCTATTTTCTTTCAAACCTGCAGAATGTAAAAGAATTTGCATATAGAAGCTCAAATGTGAAAAAAAGGAAAAGTA
Organism: Candidatus Hydrothermus pacificus; assembly: GCA_002011615.1. GTDB lineage: Bacteria > Hydrothermota > Hydrothermia > Hydrothermales > Hydrothermaceae > Hydrothermus > Hydrothermus pacificus. The sequence goes on from MTOH01000009.1 coordinate 80,858, forward strand.
TCATTGCCTTACATAATGTAAAATCCAGAGACAGGGTTCTTGACCTCTCAGGAAAGTTAAATAAGAGTTTAAAGGGTGTCGGATTTATAAGGAAAAACAACGAGGTGGTTAAGATAATTATCCTTCCATAATCTTTTTCATCTTTTCTCTTATTACATCAAGCCTTTTCTTTATCTCTTCCTGTTCCATCCTCTTGAGTTCTATACCTTCTCTGAGTTTCTCTTCTTCCTCTTTTAACTCTGCCACTTTCTTTTCAAGTTCATCTTTTTTGTTTTCAAGCTCTTTAACCATCTCACCTATCTCAGATTCCTCGAGTTCTTTTCTTTTCTGTTCAATTTCTTCTTTAAGTTTCTCAATTTCCTGTTCTGCCTTTAATTTCTGATTGTTTAACTTTTCTATTTCTTTTTCAACCTTTTCTCTTTCCTTTTTGATTGCATCGAGGCTGACCATTGCTCTGTGTTCTCGCTCGTATACCGCAAACTGCCTTTGAAGGCCTGAAAAAACAAGAGCCTGGGTTAGAATAAGGACAATTATGAATAACAGAGCCCCGACACCACCGACTTTTATAAGAAAGTCCATTGGTAAACCCGAGCCTGTGCCGGCTTTTTTTATACCCATATGCAGTTCACCCACCTTTATATCCTTGTTTCCGGTTCTGAATACCACAGGAACCCCTATCTCGGTGACCGTGCCCATGTCTTTTGTAACAGAATTTAAATCTTTGAGCATTGAGAATTTATAGATGGTATTGAACTTTTTGCCAACTTCCTGAGGTTTTAAAGAGGCAAGAATTTTTCCATCCGGATTCAGGACCACGAGATAGGAAATTTTTTTGTCCTTTTCCATTATTTTTATACCGCTCATTATTGTTTCGGTGAGCTCATCAATAACAGGGTCTGTGATTATTCTGGATATGAGTTGTGCGGTTAATTTATAGGAATTTAAAACCTCCTGTTCATTGCTCTTTGCTTTTTCCTTTGCAGGATAGAAGTAATAAACAGCACCCAGAACACCTATGACAAGGATTAAAGACAGGAAAAATATCAAAATTCTATATTTATTCACATTTTAATTATACAAAATTTGAAAGAATTTGTCAAATAAGAAGACAAATTTAAACACGCTCTACTTTCATTGATAAGTCTATCCATTTTGCAGAATGGGTTAATGCACCTGAGGAAATATAATCTATATCAAGGTTTTTATAATCTTCAATATTATTAATGTTTACACCACCCGAGACCTCTATTTCACACCTGCCCTTTGATATTTTCACCGCTTCCTTTATTTCCTCAATATTCATATTGTCAAGAAGAATAATATCTGCACCGTGTTCAATTGCCTTTTTAACTTCATCAGGATTTTTTACCTCTATCTCTATTTTCATTCCAGCGGGTCTGTTTTTTTTCATTTTTAAAAGTGCTTCTTCTATACCCCCTGCGAGTAGTATATGGTTATCCTTGATTAAAATTCCTGAGTCAAGTCCCATCCTGTGATTTGTTCCGCCTCCTGCTTTCACGGCATATTTTTCAAAAATCCTTAAGCCCGGTGTTGTTTTTCTTGTATCAAGAATTTTAATCTTTGTTCCTTCAAGTGCTTTAACAAATTTTCTTGTAAAAGTTGCTATACCGCTTAATCTCATCAGTAAATTTAAAATCAGTCTTTCGGACTTCAAAATTCCCTTTGCAGAACCTTTTACTTCTATTAGATTCTGATGTTTTTTAAATTCTTCCCCATCCTTTTTAAAAAATTTTACCTGAAACTCTCCAAATTTTTTAAGTATTTCAGGTATAAAAATTCCTCCTGCCAGAACACCGTTCTCTTTTGAGAAAATTGTGCCTTTTGCATCAAAATCTTTTTCAATAACTCCGTCAGTTGTTATATCCCCCTTTCCTATGTCCTCCTCTATCCATAATTTAATATATCTTTCTATTTTCATCAGAATTTAAATGAAACACCGACAAGTATTCTTAAATCACCTGTTTCAACTTTTCTCACCTTGTCAATATTTTTGACATACTGGATTGAGCCACTGCCTGTTATATCCTTTGTCAGAGCATAGTTCAGGTCAACGGTAAAGTTTTGAGATTGATTATGATTTGTAACATTACCTGTTGCTTGCCTGTTTTCTGTAAGTGAGAGCCTTAAGGTAACATTCAGCTGGCTCTTGAGTTTTAAAATACTGCCTTTCATAAAGGGAAGCTTTATGCCCTTTGGATTGCTGTAAGAGAAATCAACAGAGCCCATTATTGTTTTTGTATAGCCTGATGTCTTAAAACTTGCTGTCTGGGTTCTATTCTCACCTTCTGATTTATTGTAGCTGTAAGAAAGGTTAAAACCAATCCCGCTTCTCAATCTACCCTGGAAGTTAAGAAGAGGGGAGAAATTATTTGAGTTGTTTATGTTCACAGAGGTAAAAGTTTCGCTTTTTTCTTTCTGTCTTGTATAACCTGATTGGAAACTCAAAGAGCTAAGAAATTTCTTTAATCCAGGGAATTTCATGTGGAGGGATGCAATACTCAGAGTTAGTGAGGGGAATTCAAGAGTGTTGGTTTTTGTAGAAGGGGAATTAAAGGGTTTTGTTATTCTGTCAGTGTTCTGATAACTTGTATTAAAATCAAATATATCAATGGTAAAACCTGTTGAGGCATTGAAATTTCTCATATCAGTTATTGTGTTACCTGTTGCATAGGGCGAGGTTGAATCAAAGGGAATTTCATGTTTAAATCCAAATCTGTAAGGATATCCGGGCAGATTTGTCAGGTCATAATAAGTGGATTGAAGGGTTTTTTTGTATCCAAGATTAACAGGATTTATACTCCTTAAAACCTTGAATCCTTCCTTTGCTTCGGGTCTTGCCCATGATATTATCTTATTTATAACACCTGTAATATCAACTATACCCTGAAAATTATAGGAGCCATTTGATGAAACCGTGCTCCATGGAACCTTTAAAACGGTGTCGCTCACATTTGTATTTTTTGAAGCATTAAAATTGCCGTTATAGGTAAAGGAAAAGGAGTTTATCATAATCTTAAAAATTGAAGGCAGAACAGGTCTGTAGCCAAAAGAAAAATTCTGGGAATAGTTGTTCATCTCACCCCACCACCTGTCAGTTATTTTTTTCCTTTTTAAGTCATAATTCTGGGTGCTGGAATAATCAAGATTTATGCTTCTCAATGGTCTGAATGATATTGAATAATTGGAATTTCCCACAAGATTTTTAATGTTGGTATCCATTACATAAGATGTATCCTGAAAGGAATATCTTTTCTGTCTTGAAGATGTATATTTAAAAGATGTTCCAAGGTTCGAAGGGAAAGGGTTTATCTCCTGTCCCATAATTTTAAAGCCCCTGAAGGGAATTGCAAGAGAATAGCCAGTCTGGGCATTAAAACTTGTCAGGGTGTCAAGATTTAAAGGGTCTTTTCTATAATTCTCGCTTCTTAAAAAACCGAAAGTCCACCTGTCAAGGGTATATTGAAGAATTTTATTTTTTGAACCTGATTTTGAAAAATTAAGAGAAACACTTCTTTCCATTCTGTCGCTTTTCTGGTCCTTGCTTTCAGAGGGGTTGAGTATAATATCTGAAGCGGGCATATATTTTGGAAACTCAAAGGTTCTTTTATATCCAAAGGTCAGGGGTATGCTAAAGCCCTCTGCGGGTATAAATTTATTGAGATTTAATGAAGAACTGAAATCATAAAGATGATGAGTGGAATTTGAACTTATCCCTGTTCCTGGCTGGTAATTTAAATCTCTGAAGTCTGCCTGAAAATTCTCATATCTTAAATTCAGGGTCAAAAGGTCTGCAACCTGGGTTTTAAAAGATGTGTTTAATTTGTAAGCGGTTTTTCTCAAAGGTTTGCCTGCTCTGAATTCATCAATCCAGACCTCACCTGTAATATTCTCACCTGTTAAATTTAGAATTCCAAAGGAATACCTTGAAACATTCTGTAGATTGGGATTTCCCTTGACCAGATAGGATGGTTCATAAGGGTTCTGATAAATTTTTTCCATATCCTGCTCGGGTCTTATCTTTTTTGTTTCAAGGAATTTCAAAGGGTCAATTTCTATGTTTACCCATCTTCCCGATGGAGGGGAGCATCTAAACTCATAATAGTTGGTTGTGTCATTCCCACTGTAAAATCTGATAACAAGGTATTTTAATTGAGAGGTGTTTAATTCATTAACCTTTACCCAGAACTTCATACTTCTGTAATCTGCAAGTAGATTTTCGGGCTTGTAATTCAACCTTGTTGCTCTTGCAAGGTGAGTATTTTTCAAATTTTCAAACTTTAAAACAAGAGATGCCTCTCTTTCAATATTTCCTGTTTGAGGGTCTCTATAAAGCTTTATAGGAGGAGGGTCGTATATTGTGCCGTGGTCTTTATTATTATATGTTGTAACAGCAAATTTTTCTGTAAGCGTATCAACTGGTATCTTTTTCTTGCCTGTCATGAATATCCCGTCTTTTATATATCTGTTTCCAATTACCTTTATTGACACAATTATAACAGTATCTTCCCGGGTAAAATCTGAAAACCATATTCTTGCAAATTTAATATTTTTAAAATCAGGTTCTCCAACAACAGTGTCAATATCCGATGTGTCTCTTAAATAGATTCTATAAATTTTAAAATTTGACGGGCTTGTATACTCAGGCACATCATTTTCAAGGTCTATGATATATTCCACAAGATTATCAGGCTCATCAACCCTTCCGTCACCATCAAGGTCCTCTCTGTCAAGTCTTCCATTAAGCTCTGTTCCATTCACATGTTCTGCATCATCACCCCAGTCATCATTGCCATCATCACCTGGTTTGTTTTCACTATCATTGCCTTTAACCCCATCGAGCCCCACATCTTCATCTGCTTCAAGCTGACCGTTTGGTGGGTTAATATCCTCAGACTCAAGCTTATCCGGGTCTCCCCTTAAACTATCGTTTTTGTCTCTCCAGAAAGAATTCTCGTTCATGCTTGTTGCAAGGTCTATACCCATAAGTCCATTATCGCCTTTAACAACCACTTCAATATAATCGTATTTTGAAAAATCAAACCCTTCAGGTGAAATAAGAGTGTGAAGGGAAGCCCACTCATCAGGGTCTCCGTTTAAGGGTCTAAAAGTTACCAGCATTGCACTCACAGGGTCATTCTGTTCCTCCTTGGGAATGTCAGGATTTATATCTCTTTTTTTAACCGTATCACTTCTTGTTGACCATATAAGTTTTTTACACAGCTTATCCAGAGAATAACCGGGAGGGGGGGCTCCTCTCTGCCACCATCTGTAAGAGATAGGGAGTTCAAAACTCTGCTCGGTTGATTCCATGTCATCAATATATGCTGTCCCGTAGATATTTGGATTGGGGAGGGATTGGTTGTATGTAACATTAAAACTTATTTCTGATTCTTTATCAGTCTTTACAAGGGGCAATTTATCCGCCCATTCGGTTAAAATGTTGGGGTTGAAAACAGACTTCAAATTCATTGTATACTGTCCCATTCTAACAGGCTCTTCGCCAAGTCTGGGTCTTTTGTCAACACTTGATTCCATTCTCATAACAAAGATATTTTCCATTGTCAAAAACTTGCCCATGTCATAGTTTGCCTTAAATCCGAGAAGGCTTCTCTGTTTTAACTGAAGTATCTGACCCACCTCATAATCTATTTCAAGGTTCTTTGTAACCTCATTGAAATAAGATGGGTTCAGGATTGTGAGCTCGCCTGTGGTATAATCTATCTGGTAGTCTTTTCCTCTCTGCCAGAGTTCTCCACCAAATGTTATTTTCTCTGAACCTTCAAGAATTCCGAAGTCTAATTGGATTTTATCCTCTCTTCTCTGGGATTTGAAAACGATTTTATACTTACCATAACCCTCATTCTGATAGTTGTTATACTGGTCATCTGAATACATGTATATGATTGTATCTCTCGGATTCAAAGAATCGATTGCAAAGGGCATTTCCTGAGGAAATACCAGATAGGGTCCCTGCAAGGGCGTAAAATCTTCACCGTTTACTTTTATTATACCGTCTACATTACCATCCTCATCACTATCAATCCCCAGGGTTTTCATTATGTTTCTGTTATTCTCGTCATAGGATAAGAGCTGTTCACTCGTTGTTGACCTGTAAATTTTTACATACTCAATATTTGTTCCAAGATAGTAAACATTTCTTAACTCATTCCACCATGTAGAATCAGTATAGTCTTTTATACCCCTCATTCTAACAAGCAAAAGGGTATCAGGGTTAGTTGTATCTCTGAAAGAGCCTACTTTTAAACCTGATTTTGTAACATAGGCAACAGCAAGTTGTTTGTTACCTTCAATTGTCTCAGAGAAAAGTTGTATCCTGTCTTTATATATGCTTATAAAATCCCAGTCAGTTTTATATTCCAGTAGTTTAAAATATGCAAGGGTGTCAACAAACGAATCAGGATTCTGAGGGTGCAAAAAGAGAAATACTCTGTTTTTCCCATTTGTGTTATAATAATCAGCGTCATCATAAAACACCCATAATGTATCTATTGTATCACCCGGGGGAACAGGTATTTTAAAAAATACCCCTCTTACAAAATTTTCATCTGAAAGGGTATCCTCTTTTGCAAATGTTGGGCTTTTTGTAACCTTTTTTGCCTGTCCCTGCTCCCTTGAAAGAACACCTTCAAGGGATAAAGGACCAAGCTGTGCCACTCCTTTTATTCCAAAAAGACCCTTACCACCCGCACCAGCAGAGCCTCCGAGGTCAAATTTTGTATTTCCCGCTTCAATTAACTGAATTATTTCATCTTCATCTCCCTGATACTGTAGTTTTACAGTGTTTTTATACTGGGCTTCTCTTTCAGAATCATGGTCAAGTATAACTTTTATTTTTCTGCCTATGGTTCCCGTAGTATTTACTCTTAATTTCTGGTGCATCTCAAACTGAGGCAAATTAGAGGCTTTTTCAGTTACTTGAGTGGGGTCTTTATAAAGGTCCTTTCTGACTCCAAAAGATATGTCCTGGGAACCTGAAATTTTTATATTGGCACCCTCTCCTATCCCGAGGACTTTTGGTATGGGAATGGGTATGTCAATTTCAGGAATAAGCCCGCCTGTTTCTTCAAGAGACTCTTTAAAAACACTGTCTTTAACAATTTTATGGATAACTTCTTGCTCTGCACTTTCTTCACTTTTTGCCATTAAATCTTCAATATTTCTTACTTCTACATTGTGGACAAGACCCTTTGTCCCTTTATATTCAATATAGTATTCTTCAAAAGCAAGCTTTGTTGAGTCTCTTATGTAAGTAGAGATAAGTTTATTCTCAAGGGAATCCTGAATCCAGAGACCGGCTAAAAATAATAACAGGATATTCATTTTTTCCTCTCAAAGAAAGGAATGATAAAAAGTAAAATTATCCCTATAGTGATGCAGGAATCCGCAAAGTTGAAAACAGGCCATCTAAGGCTTTTTGAAACCCCAACATCTATGAAATCAATTACAGCCCTCAATCTTATTCTGTCTGCAAGGTTTCCAATTGCCCCTCCAAAAAGAAGTGCGTAAGGAAAAATATAAACTTTCTTTTTTTCAAAAATAACGAAGAGTATAAGGATAACTATTATTATTAAGGCAACAAGTTCATAGGGAAACCATTTCGGGAATGAAATCCCCCACACTCCATAAGGATTTTTTATATATGTCAACCATATATAATCTCCCATAACTTTCAAAGGCTCACCGTAATTGAGTTTACCTGCTACTAAAAATTTTAAAGTCTGGTCAACTAAAATTACAAATATGCCTGTCCCCAAGAAGATTAAAAATTTCTTAAGAGATAAATCCGCTTTTTCTTTCAATCTCTTCCTGGCATTTGATACAATATTTTGCATAGGGCACCGCCCTTAATCTGGAAACTTCTATGTTTTTCGCACACTTTAAACAAAAACCGTACTCTTCCCTTTCTATCCTTGCAAGTGCTTCTTCAACTTCTTTAAGTCTTCTGTGGGCATGAGAGGCACGGATTGATATTTCTTCCAGAAACCCCTCATCAGTAGCCATATCCGCAAGATGATAGGAAAATTTTCTATCCCCTGTTTTATCAAATATATCTTCTTTAAGTTTCTGCTCATTTTTTTTAAGGATTTTCAAAAGTCTTTCTTTTTCTTGTATTAGTTTTTTCTTCAACTGTTTCAGGGTTTTTTCATGCATTAACCCCCCTTATTTGTTTTACAACATTGTAACATCTGGGACATAATTTACCAAATTCATTGTCATCTTTAATATCTTCAGAATACATCCAGCATCTTTTGCACTTTTCGCCTCTTGCCTTTGTCACATATACCTTAATCTTTGTGTCCTCATCTTCAAGAAATTCTTCAAATTTGTCAGGTTTCTCAAAAAACACATCTGATACAATAAAAATTTCCTTGAGATAATCCCGATAATTCTCAAGAATTTTTGTGTTTCCTTCAAAGTAAAGGTTTGATTCAAGAGAACTTCCAACGATATCTTTCTGTCTTGTATTTTCGAGTCCTTTTAATACGAGCTCCCTTATCTTTTTTATTTCTTCAAAGTCCTTTACTATCTCTTCACTGTAAAACTTAAACTCTTCAAATTCTTCCAGAAATACACTTTCCTGCTTTAAGCCCGGCATTTTTAAATAGGCTTCTTCACAGGTAAAACTCAGAATTGGTGAGGCAAATATAAGGAGTTCTTTCAATAAAATATACAGGGCTGTCTGAGCACTCCTTCTTTCTCTCGATGATTTGGAAGAAACATAGAGCCTGTCCTTTAAAGCATCAAGATAAAAGGAAGAGAGTTCCACCACACAGAAGTTGTAGTAATCTTTGAAAAATTTGTGAAACTCAAAATTTTCATAGTTTTCAATCCATTTATCTCTTTTTAGTTTAAGCAGGGACAGTATGTATTTATCAAAAGGTAGCATTTCATCAAAATTGACAGAATCTTTTTCAGGGTCAAAATCCTGAAGGTTCCCGAGTATAAACCTGTAGGTGTTTCTTATCTTTCTGTATGCTTCAACAGTTCTTTCAAGTATTTCATCAGATAATTTAACATCCTGAGTATATTCAGAAGAGCCTGCCCATATTCTCAGGATTTCAGCACCGTATTTACCTGCAAATTCCATGGGGTCTATAACATTTCCAAGGGACTTGTGCATCGCTCTGCCCTGTTCATCCAGTGTCCATCCATGAGTTATACAGATTTTATAAGGACTTTTCCCTTTAAGAGCAACACCAAGCACAAGACTTGCATTGAACCATCCCCTGTGCTGGTCAGGACCTTCAATGTAGACATCAGATGGCCATGGTAAATTCCTGTGTTTTAAAACTATCAGACTTGTTAAGCCCGAATCAATCCAGACATCGAGAATATCAAACTCCTTTTCAAGTTCTTTTGAATGACATTTGTTGCATTCTGTTTTCTCGGTTGTAAACTCCTTTAAATCGTGATTTAACCATGCATCACATGTTTCCTTTTCAACCCTTTCAGCAAGTTTATCAATTACATCTGCATCAAGAAATACATTTCCACATTTTTTGCATCTGAGTGCGGGTATAAATACACCCCATGCTCTCTGTCTTGAGATGCACCAGTCAGGTCTTTCAGCAACAGCAGGAGTTATTCTGTTTATACTGTTTTTTGGGACCCATTTAATATTCTCTATCTCAGAGAGTGCTCTTTTTCTTAAATCAAGATGCTCAACAGATAAGAACCACTGGGATGTTGCTTTAAAAATAAGAGGATTTTTACATCTCCAGCAATGGGGATAAATATGCAGGATTTTTGAGAACTGGAGAAGCTTTCCTCTTTCTTTCAGAACATCTACCACTTTTAAAGATGCTTCATCGGTTGTGAGTCCTTTAAAAAGCCTGCCTGCTTCTTCAGTGAATCTTCCGCTGTCATCAAGAGGTGAAATAATGCCCAGTTTATACTTCATTCCGACTTCAAAGTCTTCTTTACCGTGTCCCGGTGCTATATGGACAACACCGGAGCCTGTATCATAGGTTACAAAATCTGCAAGAATCCCCTTTGATATTCTATCAAAGAATGGATGGATAAACTCCTTTCCTTCAAAAATGTCTCCTTTTTCTCTTCTTAATATTTGCACATTTTCCCAGCCAAGCTCCTCTTTCACCCTGTCAAGGGTAAGTTCCGCAAGAATAAACTTTTTTCCATCAGCTATAACTTCTACATAGTTAAAATTGGGGTTAAAGGCGAGACCGAGATTGGAGATTATTGTCCAGGGAGTTGTTGTCCATACGAGTATTTCTGAATCCTCATCAAAAGGTTCTGAACTGTCTTTATTGAAATTCATTGAAAAGTAAAGGGAAGGAGACTCTTTATCTTTGTATTCAATTTCAGCCATTGCAAGAACAGTATGACAATGGGCACAAAAATGAACTGGCATAAAGCTTCTATATATATATCCCTTTCTTACAAGTTCAGAAAAAAATCTCAATTCCTCTGCTTCATAAGCAGGGTCCATTGTGATATAGGGGTTTTCCCATTCACCTATACACAAAAGCCTTTTGAATTCATCTTTTTGAATTTCTGTCCATTTTTTAGCGTATTCTCTGCTTTTTTCCCTTATTATTTTCTTAACTTCAACCTTTTTAAGATTCCCGGGGTCTCTAACGATCTCTGAAAGCTCAGGGTCACTCTGAACCACCTTGTTTTCTATAGGCATACCATGATTGTCCCATCCCGGGACATAGGGAGATTTATATCCCTTGAGGAAATTGAATTTAACTATTATATCTTTCAGAATTTTATTCATAGCGGTTCCCAGGTGTATATGTTCATTGGAATAAGGAGGACCATCATGAAGAATAAATATTCCTTTGTTCTTTTTTTCAAGAAGTTTGTGATATATTTTATTCTTATCCCAGTAATCTATGATTTCCTTTTCCCTTCTGGCAAGATTTGCCTTCATTGAGAAGTCGGTTCTGGGAAGATTAAGGGTTTCTCTAACTCCCATCTATTTTACCTCCTTTTCTACCATTTTTAAATAAGTTTTTAATTTAACGTCATCAGGGTACTCTTTCAGAAGTTCTGACCATATCTTCCTTGCTTTATCTTTTTCTCCCTTTTTGTAATAGAGTAGTCCAAGAAGGGTGAATGCTTTTTTATACTTTGGATTTGCGTCAAGCACTTCCTTAAGATTTTTTTCGGCTTCTTTATAGCTTTTCTTTTGTAAAAGAGTAAGTGCAAGTGAGGTTTTTATATCAATAAACATGGGTGCAATTTCTATTGCCTTCTTGTATTCCTCCTCTGCCTTATCATATTCGCCTATTTCTAAATACATATCTCCCAGTTTTTTATATGTATTTGCAAGGTTGTTCTTTATAGTTTGAGGGATACCCCCAATACCTTTTTCAAGAAGGGCTGCCTTTTCATAAAATCTGGATGCTCTTTCAAAATCTCCTACATCATTCAAAACAATTGCCATATTAACATTTGCCTCAATATAATCCGGATTTATTTTAAGTGCTTTTTCATAACTTTTTATTGCATCCTTAAAAAGACCGGCAGTATAATAGCAAAGACCCAGTAGATTGTGATAATCCGCATAATCAGGATGATGTTTTATTGCTTCCTTTAATTTTGGAATTGCCTCCCACACCCTTCCTTTTTCATACAATCTTTTACCTTCATTAAACAACTTTTCCCCTTTATTCATATTATCTCTCCTTAAAAAAGTTATATATTTTACTTATATGAGTTTTTAAAGTCAATTTGAAAACTTATTTTTGTATGTGGAACATTTAACAGTATAGTCAGAATTATTTTTTATTAGATTATCTTTTTTCTTCTGAATTTATCTGTTATTTTCCATGTTATGGTAAAAAACATAACCAGAACCAGAATGCCCAGGCTCGCCCAGCCTGTTATATCTCCCAGCCTTACATAAATCGTTTTATAATTCCATGGTGGCATTTTTATAATTGTTTTTATTACACCTTTTTTAAAAAGTTTTCTTTCCTCAACCACTCTACCATAGGGGTCTATAACGCAGGAAATCCCCATTCTTGCACTTCTTAAAAGGTATCTCCTTGTTTCCACTGCCCTGAAAACAAATAAGTCCCTGTGTTCTAAAGGACCCAGTGTTTTTCCATACCATCCATCAGAGGTCAAATTTAAAATAACCTGTGCTCCCTTTCTTACAAGAATTCTTGACATCTCCGGGAAAATGCTTTCATAGCATATAAGGGTGCCACAAAGATATTTGCCTGCCTTCATGGGCTCAAGCAACTTGCCTCTTGAAAAATCACCCTCACCAAAATCTATTTTCCTTAACATTTCAAACTTCTCATCATAGGGTATTGCCTCGCCAAAGGGCACAAGCTTCATCTTATAATACCTGGAAAGAAGCTCTCCCTGAGGAGAGAACAAAAATACTGTGTTGTAAACCTTTCCTTTAACTCTATCCTGAGCACCAAGAAACAGATATGTCCTTTGAGTTTTTACAAATTCTCTAACATAACTGTATACAAAAGGATTGTAAAGCAGGTTCCCTGGTACAGAAGACTCACACCACAGAGAAATGTAAGGATTAAAACCCTTTATACTATCTGAAAGTTCTTTATAAACTTTAAAACCCATTTCCATTTCCTGATTATAAGAAAGATAAAGGCTCAAGTTTGGCTGGTATATCGCGACCTTTACCCTTTCGCCCCGGAAAGGCCTTTTCATTCTTAAATGCCCGTAAATCTGGTTGATGGTGGGAACAAGCAAAAAGAAAATCAGGTAAAGGAACTCTTTTGTTTTAAAGAACTTGTAGAATAAAAGATTTAGAAGCACTATTAAAAAAGTTATAAAAAAAGGGCCTGTGAGTTCTATTATCTGAATTCCTGGCAGATTTTTTACCCATGACAGATAAAAGGGAGACCATGGGAATGCTATCTCAAACAATGTCCTGAAAAATTCAAGTCCTGTAAAAAAGGAAGGTATTAAAATTAAAGAAAAAGGTGAATTCAGGAATCTTTTTGTTAAAGTTCCGCATATTCCGAACAAACTTGATTCAAGCAGTATTAAGAGCAGCAGACCAAAAGGCAGGATAAATTTTATTTCAGGGACTATGTTTGATAGATTTATAAGCCAGAAAAGATGATATGTATAATAGAGAAGACCGAACAGAAAAAATACCAGGAATCCTTTTTTCTTTTCTATTATAAAAAATAATGGGAAGAGAAAAAAAAGGGACAGGAACCACATATAAAAGGGAGGTCCTGAAAAAAGCACGAGAAAAAAAGCAAACAAAAATAAAACAAGAATCATTATTTTGAAGATTCTCTTATTCTTTCAATCATTTTTACAAGTTCTATGGCGTCTGATGTCCTGAATAAAGGTTTTTCCTTACCTTTTATTGAGTTCAGGAAATTTTTGACCTGTCTTGAAAAAGATATTTTAAAAAAGCTCTCCTCTTCATCTATTTCAGGTTTCACATCAAGAAGTTTACCATACCTTTTTTCGACAATTTTAAAAGGATTCAGGTATAATATCCCCTTATCACCATATACATTGAAATACATATAGTCTCTTACAAATTCAGGGTCCCACTTTATTTCAAAATCTATTGATATATCATTTATTTTGAAAAATGAAAAAACTTCCTTTTCAACCTCCTCTTCATAATAAAGAGATGAAATTATGTATTCAGGTGTCTTTTTAAAGAGATGGTAAATAATCTCTATAAGTTGAATTCCCTGAGTATTCAAAACACCTCCTCCTGATTCCTTTTCCTCTTTCCATTCCGCATCTTCGAATTCAAATCTCTTTTTTCTATACCCACATTCTATATGATAAACCCTGCCAATTACTTCATTGTCAAGCATTTCTTTCATTTTATGAACATCGGGTCTTAAAGTCTGATTCATAACAGGCATGAGAAGAATACCTTTATGCTCTTTTTCTTTTTCAAGGAGGAGTTCTGCTTCAATGGAGTTTAAACATACAGGTTTTTCCAGAAGAACATGTTTCTTGAATTCAAGGGAGGCAATTGCGAGAGGAGTGTGAAGATGATTCGGGGCGGTTATTATAACCGCATCAAGTTCTTTGTCTGAAAGAAGCTCTTCAAAGTCAGTATAAATCTTATGAACACCGTGAATTTCTTTTAACTTATAAAGTTTGGGTTCGTCTATATCACAAAAAGCATAGAGATTTACATTTTTCTCCTTCTTTATAACAGGAATATAACCTACCTGAGCAATGTGTCCAATCCCTATTATACCTATGTTCAAACTCAAATTACTTTCCTTTCAGAATTTCTCTTACCTTTTTGTAAACCTCTTCGGCATGACCAACAGGTCTAACTTTATCCCAGACATGGAGGATTTTCCCATCGGGTCCTACAAAAAAGGTTACTCGCATGGCTGTTTTCCCGCCTTCTTTTAGAACCCCGAATTTTTTAGATATCTCACCACCTTCATCGGAGAGCAATCGCACCTTTATATTGTATTTTTCTGCAAATCTCATGTGTGAGCGGGTGGAGTCAGTGCTTATCCCGAAAACTTCAACTCCAATATCTTCAAGCCTACTGAGATACCTGGAAAACTCAATTGCTTCCTTGGTGCATCCAGAAGTCATATCCTTGGGGTAAAAGTAAATAACCAGATACTTGCCTTTATAATCCTCTGTCTTGAACTTTCTTCCTTTCTGGTCAAAAGTTTCAAAATCAGGTATTTTATTTCCTGGTTTAAGCATTATCTTCGCTCCTTTAAATGTTTTTTTAATTATAATTCAATTTGCTATTCAATTTCCAACAAAGAGGAAATTGGTTCATTAAAAATACAGGTAAGAATTTTAATTTAAAAGGAAGAGAGCGTGAAAGCAAAGAGATGCGTGAACTTACAGTAAGGGCACTTGAAATTTTATAAAAATAAATGTATTTTAATAGACTTATGAAAAGTATAAAGGATTATATTTACATTACTCTGGGAAGTTTTTTAACTGCACTGGGGCTTGACCTGTGTCTTATTCCCAATAAACTTGTTGAAGGAGGAATCTCAGGACTCAGCACAATACTCCATTATTTGATTCATGTACCTGTTGGTCTGACAATGCTGTTTTTCAATCTTATACTGTTTTTTCTTGCTTTCAAAATAATGGGAGGTTCTTTTGGTATAAGGAGCATTTACTCGACTATTATACTCTCTATTTTCGTTGACCTCCTTTATTATATAATACCTTCAACATGGATGATAAGAAACCCAAATGTAGCGGTGATATTTGGAGCCTTTCTAACCGGAATAGGTATAGGAATTGTGCTCTCACGTAATGCCTCAACAGGTGGGACAGATATAATAGCCATGATAGCTAATAAATTAACAGGGTTTTCAACAGGATGGGCTCTTTTAATAACAGACTTTATAATTACTCTCTTTGCAGGAATATCTTTTGGTAAAGAAATAGGTATATATTCATTAATTGCTGTGATAATAAACTCTTTTGTTATAGACCAGGTCCTGATGGGCGTAACTTCTTCTTTTGAGATTATGATTGTGACCAGAAAAGGAAAGAAAATTGCTGAGAGGATTTTGAAAGAAATTGGAAGGGGAGTAACAATCCTTGAAGGTGAAGGAGCATTTACCCATAAAAGGAGAGAAATTCTCTGGGTTATAGTTAGAACAAGAAGAGAACTTATAAACCTTAAAAAACTTGTGAAGGAAGAGGACTCAAAAGCATTTATAAGCGTTAAGACCACAAAAGAAGTGCTGGGAGAAGGATTTAAAAAAATTTAAGTTATTCTTCGGGGAGAAGTCCATCAGCAAAAGCATAGCCCTTATAGAGAGTGTCCCATGTTCCGATGTCAATAAATCTTCCCTTTTCAAAAACATAACCCATTACCTTCTGTTCTTTAATAACTTTTCTCAACACATCTATCAGATTGCTTTTTCCTTCTGGAAGATAATTTAAAAAATCTCTTGAAACAACAGAAATACCCGTGTAGCAAAGACAGACTTCAGGAACCACATCTCTGATTTCAACAACCCTGTTTCCATCCAGAATAATTCTGGCATTTGTCTTTGCCTTCTTTAAAGCCATTGTGAAAAAGCTTTTTTCCTTTATATGAAAATCCATTAGTTCTTTTAATTCAAGATTATGGAGTATGTCGCAGTTATGGAGCAAAAAATCTCCGCCTATCAGTCTTTTGAAATTGGCAATGCCTCCTCCTGTGCCCATTAGTTCTTCTTCCATTTTTGTAACTATCTCAGGACATTTAACAGTTTCAAGAAGACCCTGAATCTTATCTGCGTGATAATAGAGGTTTATATAAATTCTTTCTATTCCAAAATTTTTAAGATTTTCTATAATCCTTATCAGAAGAGGTTTTCCAGCAAAGGGAATCAGGGCCTTGTGAATTTCAAGAGTCAGGGGCATTAACCTTTCACCCCTTCCAGCACATAAAATTACTGCTTCTTTAATCAATTTTTCTCCTTTACAATTATTTTTCTTCTTTTCTCATCAATCAACTCAAAAACCACATCCACTCTTTTTTCAGGAAGAAGCTTTCTTATCCTGTCTGCCCATTCTATGAAAATTATTCCTTTTTTGTCCGAAAAATATTCGTCCAGTCCAAGAGCATTCCATTCTTCTGTTTTTGTTATCCTGTAGAGGTCTATGTGATAAAGATTAACATGAGGCAGGTTATATATAAAGATATAAAGAAAAGTGGGTGACCTTACCTTTGTAACACCCATATAGCGCGCTGCTCCTCTTATAAATGTTGTTTTACCAGAACCCAGCTCCCCGAAAAGGCAAAAAATGCATGGAGGTTTATATCTTTTTATCACTTTTTCACCTATTTTTTCAGTCTCTTCAGGCGTTTTCGATATAAATTCCATAAATCCCTTTCAATGTGATAAATTCATCCTTTTCAAAACCGAGTATCTCGGAAATAATATTTGCGTCTCCACCTGTTGTAATCTTTTTAAAGTCCTTCCAGCCCTCTTTAACAGTAAATTGCCTTATAACCCTCTCCATACCCCCTTTTAAAATATTAACTATACCGATTGAAAGGCACTCTTCGGTTGATTTACCATGATGAAAACCTGTGAAATGGATATCTTTGACTTTCACTCTCTCTGTATTTTCATACATTGATTTTATTAAAAGTCCTATTCCTGGAAATATTGCAATAGGATAGACATTCTTTTTTTCATCAATTGCATCAATGGTTATTGCTGTTCCTGCATCTATCACTATGCCAGGTGTTTTGTAAAATTTATAAAGAGCGAAGACATTACATAACCTGTCGATGCCGAGTTGATGTTTTTCATTATAGGGTATGTTTAACATGTTAAAATTTTCATGCACAACAAATTTAGGGTATATGCCAAAGAACTTTGAAAAAAGGTTGGCGACTCTTAAATTAAATGAAGGTGCATTTGATGATATTAAAATCTCATCCGGAAAACCTATATTTTCTGAAAAGTCCTGAACTTTGCTGATATGAATTTTCCCGAAATCCTCAATCTTTTCATCAATAAAAAAAGCCCAGTGAAGGTATGTGTTGCCTATATCAATACACAGAGCTTTCATATTTCTTCAAAATTTTTTATCAAACCTATTTCAAACTTTCCCTTGTTTTCAATCAGGATTTCAAAATCAGGCGTTATATTCACCACACTGCCTTTCACAGGTCTACCTGCGTATTCAAATCTAACATTTTTGCCCTTCACACAGGTTTTTATTATATAGTAATTAATTAGATCTTTTAAAGAAAAATTTGAAATGGTGGTCAAAAATTCCTCTGTGTATGAGAGAAAAACCTTTTTTAAATCATATTCTATACCTTTTATAATATAAGTTGATATTGCATAGTTTTTGATTTCTTCAGGAAATTCTTTTATATTTAAATTTAAACCTATACCCGCAACTGATAAATTTTTTTTATTTTCAACTATTATACCACATATCTTTCTGTTTTCAAACACTATATCATTTGGTATCTTTATTCTGTTCTTTATATCAAACTCTTTTTCAAGAAAATTACTCATTGAAATTGTTGAAACAAGGTAAAGATTTCTGGGTAAAATGTCCCTGAACCCAAAACTCATCCACAAGCCCCCGGGAGGTGAAAACCATTGCGCTCCTTTTCTTCCTCTGCCTTTTTTCTGGGAATGTGCAAGGATTATACAGGAATCAATATTTTTTTCTTCAAGAAGAGAAAAAGCAATATCTTGGGTTGATTCAACCTCTTCGTATTCCAGAACATAAGGCGCAAATTTACTTTCTGGGATGTGAATTCTCATAGGTCTTTTTTATGTCCTCAAGAGAAAGATGGGTGTAAATTTCAGTTGCTTTTAAGGATACATGACCTAAAAGTTCCTGTATGCTTCTCAAATCAGCACCTCTGGAAAGCAGATGGGTTGCGAAGGAATGTCTTAGAACATGAGGGTGGATTTCATAAATCCCTGCTCTTTCTTTAAAAACTCTCTTCAGAATATAGTATAGACCCCTTTCTGTAAGTTTCTTGCCTTTTAAATTTGTAAATAAAAATCTGGTTTCACCTCTCGTTTTCTTTTTCTCTGTTAAATAATCATAGATTGTCTTTTTTGTTTTCAAGGGCACAGGCACAACCCTTATTTTATTTCCTTTGCCCAGAACCCGAAGACTATCTTTTAAAAGGTCTTCCTCTTTTAAATTTACAACCTCGCCTGCTCTTAAACCACAACCATAGAGTATCTCAATAATCGCCTTGTTTCTTTTTCCCTTGAAATCCTGTGGATTCCAGCAGTCAAGAATTTCTCTCAATAAATTTTCAGAAAGAACATCAGGAAGTCTTTTTGGAATTTTTGGTGTTTTCAAAGAAGATGCAGGATTAAAGTCTATTACCTTATTTTTTAAAAGAAATTTAAAAAAACTTTTCAGAGCCGATAATTTTCTTGCCACACTTCTTGATGTATAACCGTATCTTATCAGGTCTGAAATATAATCTCTTAAATCCGAGATTTTAATATCTTTTACATCCTTTTTTCTCTTTCTCTTCTTTATATAATCCATAAAAGAAAAAAGGTCATCCTGATAGGATTTAAAGGTATTTTCAGAATAATTTTTCTGATTTTTTATATATGAGAGAAATTCTTCTATATATTCTTTCATACTTTTATTATACTTTAAAAATGAATTAAAAATAAAGAATGAATTATAATTATAGTATGCTTTTTCTTTTACTTTTTTTTCTCTTTAAACCTGGCGAGTATTCTTTTACAGGTATTTACTTTTTCAGACAGAATCCCCTTAATTATCATGGTGCAGTTATAAGGGAAAATGAGTTTGAAATTTTTAATCCTCTTTATTTCTATCTCAAAGAGCTCCAGTTTTTTAAAATAGAAAATCAGAGAATAACACCCTATCAGATGAAATTTGAATGGGATATGGGATTAAAAAAGGAGAATAAGAACTCAGTTTTAAGACTCATCTATAACCATGTTTGCAATCATGGAATTGACCATCCCGGTATTGATAGAAGACAGTGGAATCAGTTTGCAGTAAAAATTGACCTCTGGAACAGGTATTTTTACCTCAGGAACTCTACAGGCTATGTTGTATCACCTTTTGGACCAAAAAGAAAAAACAATAATTACAACTGGATATTTCTCCATAACCTCATCTTTAAAAAAGATTTTGGCTATTTTCGCATTCTATTTGATATAGAATTTGAGGGTTTTCTGGATGTTTCCTCTTTAAAGTATTCCAGCACTTTTAAAATTATAATTGCAAATGAAAGATTTCTTATGGGTTCTGGATTGGAGAGGCGTCATGGTCTTCAGGGAGTAAACACCGAAGCATTAAGCCTGTACGAAATATTTACAGGAATTATGGAAAGAATACCCGAGTTTGAAGTCTCTTACGGATATCTTTTTAAAAATCCTGATTACAGTTTTTTCTCAGACTTTATGGTAAAATATAAAATTTTCAAAACCACGGGAATTTTAACCCATTTGAAAACAGTGAGTCCCCCAAAAACTCAACAGCCAAGATTTTACGATTATAAGATAGGTCTCAATATGGATTTTAAAAATATAAACCTGCAACTGTATCACAGGGAAAGAAGGGATGGGAACCTTTTTGATGGAAAATTTGAAGAAATCAATGCCTTTAATTTAAATAAAAGATTTTTAATGAATGACTATTCTTTAAAAATTTCCTTTGATTACATTTTTAAAAAGAGTGATTATCCCTTTTATCTGCAAACTCAATTTAATATAAAAAGGGAAATTTATGGGTCAAAAAACTCCCTGTTTGGAGCAGATTTTGAAATAGATTCTTACTATCTTTATGGAAACAGAAAGACAGGATTTATTTTAAGTGCAGGACCTTCTTTTATAATAAATTCAAAAAAGGAGATAAAGCTCTGTTTCAGGCAGAAAATTTCGTCTTCTGAAACCCTTGAATATTACGGAATACTGGAACAGAGATTTTTTATATCAATAAGGTTTAAAAATAAAGAAAAATGTAATACATGAAATTAAGCCCGAACAGAAATTTGTCCAGTTGTTTGTGAAAAATTTGAGTTTTGTTTCAACAAATCTTCCTAAAACAGAATCCATTAAATTTCCGAGAAATGAAAAAATTAAAACATAAATTACAAACTTAAAATTAAGGGCAAACAAACCTGCAAAGATTGCACCACCCAATCCTGCCAGAAGACCGGGAATAGAAATTCCCCCCTCAAAGCCAGCGGGTTTCCATTTAAATTCTTTTATATCAAATGCCGTTTTAAACCTTAAGCCCACCTCGGTTGACCATGTGTCAGAGATTGCAGTTCCCAGGGAGATGAGAAAAAGATAAAAATAGAAATCATTCCTCTCAAAATACCATAAAATAGAGAAAATAACCGGCAAAAAACCATTTGCAAAAACCTGTGAGAAGCTTCTCCTGGTTTTTTTGTTTCTTATCTCTGAGAGTAAGTTGGATGAAAAAAAGAAGAATAAGAGAGGAATTACACCTTTAAGTCCCAGTGTAAAGAATACTAATGTTCCTACTATCAATGCTCCGTAAAAACCTGATTCTGTGAGATAATTCAACTCATAAGCAACGAGTGCCACAAAACCTGTGAAAATTAAACATATGAGCAAAAAACCAATATCTGTCATCCGAATACAAGCTCTTTTTCTTTAATCTGAAGCTCCCATAATTTTGCATATAGGCCTTTTTTATTTATTAATTCTTTATGAGTTCCTGTTTCTACTATTTTACCATTATGAATCACTATTATTTTATCACAGTCCATGATTGTTGATAGTCTGTGAGCTATTATTAGTGAGGTTCTATCTTTTAAGAGTTCTTTTATTCCTCTTTGAATTAAATGTTCTGTATATGAATCAACAGAAGATGTGGGCTCATCAAGAATTAAAATTTCAGGGTCAAAATAAAGAGCTCTTGCAAAGGAGAGAAGTTGCCTCTCTCCCTGTGAAAGGTTTTTACCTTTTTCTGTTATCTCCTCAAAATAAGAGTTGTTTCTTGATTCAATAAACTCATGAGCATAAACCCTTCTTGCGCTTCTTTTTATTCTTTCAATAGACGGGTTGTCATCTCTTAAAGAAATATTATCCACAAAATTTCCTGAAAACATAAACACATCCTGAAGAACAAGCGCCATCCTTTTTCTTAATTCACAGGTGTCCCACTCTTTTATATCCACCCCATCTATTATTATTCTCCCTTTTTGAACCGGATAAAATTTTAACAGGCTGGAAATTAAGGATGTTTTTCCTGAGCCTGTGGGACCAACAATTGCAACCCTTTCACCGGGATTTATCCTGAAACTTATCCCTTTTAAAACCCAGTCACCCTCATCGTATTTCATCCATACATCATCAAATATTATTTCACCCCTTCTTTCACCTGTTTTACCATTGCCTTTTTCCTCTCCTTTTTCATCAAGCAAGATTACAATTCTTTCGGTTGCTGCCATTGCTGACTGAAATATATTGTATTTTTCAGATATATCCATTATAGGTCTGAAAAGCATTTCTACATAGGACAAAAATGCAGCAAGGGCACCGAGCGTGAATGCCCCTGTCATAATTGTCCATCCCCCAAAGAATATTAAAAGGGCAATTGCGAAGGCTCTTATAAGGTCTATTATGGGTCTGAATATTGCAAATACCATAAGCTGTCTCATATTTGCCTTGAAGAGGTCATCGTTGATTCCATCAAATTTTCTGTAATTATTTTTCTCCTGATTATAGACCTGAATAATACCTATGGATGAAAGACTTTCCTGGATAAATGCATTTATATATGCAAGTTTTCTTCTTACTTCTCTGTAAGCTTCCCTGACCTTTTTCCTGAAAATGGTTGTTGCAATTGCTATAAATGGTGAAAGTGCAAGTATAATAAGTGTTATACGAATATTCATTTTAAACATTATGGCTGTTATTCCTATTATCAGCAGTATGTCTTTAAACAGGTAAACCAGAACCGATGTGAAAAACTCATTTAAGGCAGCTATATCATTTGTAACCCTTGTAACAAGCCTGCCAACAGGATTTTTATCAAAAAAGGTCATCGGGAGCTTCAGTATATGAGAAAATAATCCCATTCTTACATCTATCATCAACTTCTGCCCCACATACTGCAGTAAAACCATATGTAAGTAAGTGAATATACCGAGAAGTATCAGAATTCCCAGATAAATAAGAGCTATATTTTTTATACTGTCTATATCTTTTTTCCTTATTTTAAAAATCATCAATGGAGAAAATTTGCTCAAATCTTCGTATTTAACAAAGTTTCTGTTTTTTGCCTGAATTATACTTATATCCTCTTTATTTTCAAAAACTTCTATATAAAGGCCTTTTTCCAGAATTCCTTTTTTTTCATAAAGTTTCAATTCATAGGAAGAAATATCTCTCTTTTTAACAATATATCTGTCAGACTCAATTTCTATTTTCTCACCTTTAAATTTATTAACAAATTCCTGCTTTAACTCGGGATAATCTTTAAAGTTTAAAATCCTGTAAGGAGGAACAATGTGGTCATCTATGGCGATTTTTGTTAAATAGGGTAGAGAAATATCAAATACTGATGTAACCATAAATAAAACAAATACAAAGGCAATTACCCTCCAGTAGGGTTTTTTAATGTATTTTAAAAGTCTTTTAAAAAGCCTTATGTCCTGAGTTCCTGTGAGTCTTTCCTCTTCCATTTTAAAACCTCTTCCCGGACCCCCGTGTCTCATTTCATGACCTCGGTTAGAGCAGTTTGAACCTCATAAACTTTTTTGTAAAATCCATCTTTTTCTACAAGCTCCTCATGAGTTCCGATATTTTCAATTTCTCCATCAACCATAACGATTATCCTGTCAAGATTTTTTAAAACTCCTGTTCTATAGGATACTATGATTGCTGTTTTTCCTTTTAAATAATCCCTTAGATTTGTTATTATCTTTTCTTCAGTTTCACTGTCAACAGCAGAAAGAGCATCGTCCAGTATAAATATTGAAGGATTTAAGAAAAATGCCCTTGCCAGAGCAATTCTCTGTTTCTGACCCCCTGAAAGAGTAACACCCCTTTCACCCACCAGTGTATCAAATTTGTCAGGAAATTCAATTATTTCATCATAAATTTCTGCAAATTTTGAAGATTTAAAAATATCCTCGTCATTTGCAGAGGGGTGTACAAAGGTTATATTTTCCTTTATGGTCCCCGAGAATATCACCGCCTCCTGAGGCAGTAAAAATATTTCTCTTCTTAAATCATAAAGGCAATAACTTTTTATATCTTTTCCATCTATAAATATGGTCCCCTGGGGCGGTTCAAGTAACCTTAAAAACAAATTTATAAGGGTTGTCTTTCCGCTTCCTGTTTTGCCGAGAATACCTATTTTTTCACCTGGATTTATTTCAAAAGATATTTTTTTTAACGCAGGTTTTTCTGTGTCAGGATAATAGAACTCAAGATTTTTAACATGTATCTTACCTTTAAAATTCTTCACATTTATACAATTTGCAATGTTCTTAATTACGGGTTTTTCCTTTAATAAATCTATTATTCTGTCCATTGACGCAGACCCTCTCTGAAAGATATTCACAACCCATCCTATTGCCATCATCGGCCATATCATGAAGCCTATATAGGATGCAAAGGCGACAAAACTTCCAAGAGAAAGCTGGTTCAGTATAACCCTTTTGCCTCCAAAATAAAGGAGTATTACAATTGATATTCCTGACACAAGGGTAATTATGGGCATAAAGGCTCCCCAGAGATATACAAGGCTCATATTTCTTTTAAAAAATATTACATTGCCTTTATAAAATATATTTTCCTCATTTCTCTCTCTTACAAATGACTTTATCACTTTAATTCCTGAAAAAGCCTCCTGAGCAAGTTCTGAAAGATATGAAAATCCTTCCTGAACTTTTCTAAAGAATCTGTGTATATATCTTCCAAAGAAAAGCATTATTATTGAAAGAACAGGTAAAGGGATTAAAACATAAAGTGTTAAAATTGGACTTATTTTGAGCATAAAGAAAAGAGAAACAAAAAACATTATAAAAAAATCTGCAGAACCAACAACACCCATTCCGCAGGCCATTCTTATTGCTTCAAGGTCATTGGTTGCATGAGCCATTATATCTCCAACCTTTCTCCTGTTATAAAAATATAAGTCAAGCGTCAAAAGGTGCTTATAGAGCCTGTCTCTCAAACTTTTTTCAATTTCCCTCGCACTCCCCATTATAAAATATCTCCAGAAAAATCTAAAAAGAGCGGTCATAAAGGCAAGAAAAACTATTAAAAGAAAATGAAAGGAAAGGGATTTAAGGTTCATTATTCCTTCGGCAATCCTGTCAATTGCACTCCTTATAACAAGCGGGACAAAGAGTTGCGATAGATCAACTATTAAAAGGGCTAAAACCCCAAGAAGTATCTTCCATTTCCATTTCCAGAAATATTTAAGGAGTTCCTTCATAAGTTTTTTATTATAAAGAATTTATGAAGAAGTAATGAAAAAAGTGATAGGAGTATAAAATGAAAGATGAAAAATGAAAAAATTAATTAAAAAACCATAATCCATTTGCTATTTGTTACGGGCTGTTTGTCATATCAGGTTGCGAAGCAGACCCCTGCCTTTTGCCATCTTGTTATTGAAAACTTAAAAAATCGTGTTGTTTTGTTCCTGATGTTATCGTCCTTTATAATATTGAACCTTTCAACAATTTTTAAAGGAGAACCTTATGAGAATACCCATATGAGAATACCCATCTTGAGGCTTTTCAGAAAGTCTCCCTTTAAGCCTTTAAGGGTGCACATGGAAAAGTCTCTTGAAACACTTTCCCATTTAAAACCCATGTTTGAAAATCTGGCACAGGGTAATTTTGAAAAAGTTGAAGAGATAGCGGAAACAATATACAAACTGGAACATGAATGTGACAAGATAAAAGATGGAATAAGAGACAATTTACCAAAAACACTCCTCATGCCCTTTGCCCGCTCTGATTTTCTTGGTCTTGTTCATGAACAGGATGAAATACCTGATAAGGTGGAGGATATAGCGGTTTTACTTACACTCAAAAAGTTAAAAATGCCTGAGGAGTTAAAAGCCGAATTTTTTGAATTTCTTGAAAGAGTTGAAAGTACAGTTGAACAGGCAGTTAAGATTGTTCAGGAAATGGACAGAGTTCTTGAATCATCATTTTCAAAAAAAGAAATTGAAGGAGTGCAAAAATTAATAGACGAACTTGAACAGAGGGAATGGAAAACCGATAAAAAGGCATGCAAGGTTGCAAAGATTCTTCTTAACCTTGAAAACGAAGTTTCTCCTGTTGAAATTTACATGTGGATGAACATTATAAGGGAACTTTCTGCTCTTGCTGACCATGCCGAATCAATGGGTAAAAATATAAGGTTAATGATTGCAAAAGTCTAAAAAGGTTTTCTAAAAATGTTTATCTGGTTAATTCTTGTTCTGGCAGGGGCTTTTTATATGGCTTTTGTCCTGGGAGGCAATGACGCTGCAAATGCAATGGCAACCTCTGTGGGCTCAAAAGCAATAAATTACAGACAGGCTGTTATAATTGCAGCAGTCGCAAATTTAATAGGTGCCCTTCTCGTAGGAGGACATGTTACTCATACCATAGGTAAAGGGATTGTAACCCTTGAACCATTCCTTAAAAATGCAAAACTTTTTATACTCGGAATGTTTGCATCTTTAATAGCTGCGGGAATATGGGTTCAGATAGCAACGCATTTTGGTATGCCTGTTTCAACAACCCATTCAATAGTGGGAGCAGTTATGGGGTTTGGAATTTTTGCAGGAGGAGGTAAGTATATATACTGGATGAAATTTCTGAAAATAGTTGCCTCATGGATTATTTCTCCATTTCTTGGAGGAGTCCTTGCTTTCCTTATATTCTACTTTATAAAAAAGGTTATTCTTGATGCTGAAAACCCCATTTTAAGAACAAAAGGATGGGGACCTTTTTTATCTTCCCTTGTGTTTTTTATAATAATGCTCTCTGTAATTTATAAAGGACTAAAATTAAAGGTTCCCCTTTTNCAGTCTATTCTAATCTCCCTTTCTTTTGCATTCTTTGGATATATTATAACCTGGTCATTTCTAAGAGCAAGAAAGAGAAGAGATGGTGTTTATATGCAGGTTGAAAAATTATTTGCTATTCTTCAAATTCTGACAGCAACCTATATGGGATTTGCTCATGGTGCAAATGATGTTGCAAATGCGATAGGACCTGCTGCAGGGGTATGGTCAATAATAAAAGGGGGCTTATCAGCAAAAGAGAGTGCTGTTCCAATATGGCTACTTGGAATAGGTGGAATAGGGCTTGCAATAGGAACAGCTTTGTTTGGATATAAGGTTATAAAAACAGTAGGAGAGGAGGTTACAGAAATAACTCCAACAAGAGGATTTGCTGCAGAGTTTGGTGCAGCGACCACGGTTCTCATATTTTCCAAACTGGGACTCCCTATTTCCACAACTCACACAGTGGTGGGTGCTGTTATAGGGATTGGTTTTGCAAGAGGTATTTCAACCCTTAACCTTGGAATAATAAAGAATATATTGCTTTCATGGCTTTTTACAGTCCCATTTTCTGCAGGGTATCGGGCATGATTTTCATAATTTTAAAATTTATTTTCCTTTGACAATGAAAATTGTTTTTTATTATAATTAAGTCTGTATGATTAAAATATTTTTAATTCTCCAGTTCTCGTTGCCTCCTCTCCCTGTTTCAGAAGTGGTTGCAAAAGATGTTCCGAATGACGCAGGAGGTAAAATACAGATTGAATGGGAGCTTTCTCCGGATGATTCAATAATAGATTTCTATACAGTTTTTAAACAAAAAAAGATTGAGGGACAATGGAGTGAACCTGAGACATTGACAGTTGTGAGGAGTGGAACAAATTCACTCACTGACACTGATTGTAAAGATGGTGTTGAATACAGGTATTTTGTGAGAGTTTCAAAAGGTGAAGAATTCAGTGATAGCCCCTTTTCAAATATAGCAATGTCTTCTGCCCAGTGGTTCCATAAAAAGAGGGCAAGTGTTTTGATTCTGCTTATAATAATTGTGGGACTTCTTCTCTACTTTATTCAAAAAACAAGAAAAGGCGAAGAACTTTTTATAAGAAAGATTGCAGGTCTTGATGCCCTTGATGAGGCTGTTGGAAGGTCAACAGAACTTGGCAGACCCCTTTTGTTTGTTCTGGGGCTCGGAACAATTGCTGACATACCCACGATTGCAGGACTTTCAATTTTGAAGAGGGTTTCAAAGAAATCCGCTGAATATGAAACAGATTTAATAGTTCCCTGTTTTGACCCTGTTGTTTTTGTTGCAGCACAGGAAACTGTTAAAGAAGGCTATATAGAAGGTGGAAGACCTGACCTGTTCAAAGAGGGAAATGTATTCTTTCTTTCCTATGACCAGTTTGGATATGCTGCTGGTGTTGATGGAATAATGGTGAGAGAAAAACCTGGTGCGGTATTTTTACAGGGATACTTTTATGCAGAATCCCTTATACTTGCAGAAACAGGTAACTCCATAGGAGCAATTCAGATTTCAGGAACAACTGCAGTTACCCAGTTACCCTTCTTTATTGCTGCAACTGACTATACTCTGATAGGAGAGGAGATGTATGCAGCGAGTGCCTATCTAACAAAAGATGCTTTATCCCTTGCAACCATAAAGGGTGAAGACTGGGTGAAGATTTTGCTCATAGCTGTGATAATACTGGGAATAATTTTTGAAAGCATTGCATTTTTTACAAAGATACCCTGGTTACATGTATTGAAAAACTTTTTTACAGTGGTGTGATATGAAAAAAGAAGTTCCTCTTGCAATAACATTTATCTCAGGGTTCTTGCTCATAGTGGCACTTTTTATACCCCATGAGCCCTTTGGAAGTCTTCAGGAAAGATTTAATGACTGGTACATAATTGTATCAGGATTTACACTTATTCTTGGAGTTGACTCTCTTATCTTATATCACTGGAGAAAAATAAAAAGAAAAGAAAAAGAAGCCCCCTATTCAATAATTCTAATATCAACCTTTGTTATTGTT
Source organism: Candidatus Hydrothermus pacificus (assembly GCA_002011615.1). Classification (GTDB taxonomy): domain Bacteria; phylum Hydrothermota; class Hydrothermia; order Hydrothermales; family Hydrothermaceae; genus Hydrothermus; species Hydrothermus pacificus. The sequence goes on from MTOH01000009.1 coordinate 109,390, forward strand.
CTCGCATGGGGCATATATTCAGGGGTTAAATATGGAAACCCCTTTGCACCTGCTTCTTCTTTTTTGAGGTATTTTTATACCTATATGTTTGTTCCTCTTCAGGCAACCATGTTTTCATTACTTGCCTTTTTTATCGCATCTGCTGCATACAGAGCGTTCAGAGCAAGAGGACTTAATGCAACACTACTTCTAATATCCGCAGGAATTGTTATGCTGGGAAGAGTTCCGAAAGGTGAGGAGGCAGCACCTTATTTTATAGGGATAACCCTTATTCTGCTTGCAATAGTTTCTGTGCTTGAAGGAGTTTCAAGGGTAGAAGTTTATGAAAAGATAATATTTTTCGGGCTTGCAGTAGTTTCAATAATTGCAATTTTCCCTGCTGCATGGTTTCTGAAATTCAACCTGCCCAGACTTGCAGACTGGGTTATGAATGTTCCACAGCTCGGAGCAAAAAGAGGGCTTTTCATAGGAATATGGCTTGGTGCAATTGCGATGGCAATAAGAATAATACTCGGAATTGAAAGGACATATTTGAAATGAGAGAATTTTTTGAGAGAATTTCAAAAATTGATAGAAGAATTATTTATCTTCTTGTTTTCATAGGGGTTACAATACCTCTTTTAACCAGAAAGGGATTTGAGTTTAAACCCCTTCAGGAAGTTGAAACTGCCTATAATTTCATTGAGAGCCTTCCTGAAGGCTCAAATGTTCTTGTATCAATAGACTATGATGCAGCGAGTATGCCCGAACTTCAGCCTCTTCTTGAAGTCATGCTCAGACATCTCTTTAGAAGAAATTTGAAAGTGATTATGCTCGGTCACTGGCCCTTAGGTTTACCTCTGGGTCAGATTGCTCTTGAAAAAATAGCAAAGGAAATGGGCAGGAAATACGGGGAAGATTATGTATTTCTTGGTTACAGACCCGGTATCGCAGCGGTAATTTTAAACATAGGTAAAGAGATAAGGGGTGTTTTTGATGTGGATTACAGAGGTATTTATCTTGACTCACTTCCAATAATGAGAAATGTGCACAATTACAGTGATATAGCACTTCTTATAGGTTTTGAAGCAGGTTCTGTGGGAGATTTCTGGGTTCAGTTTGCACAGGCAAGATTCAATCAGAAAATAATTTTAACATCAACCGCAGTCGTAACACCAGACCTTTATCCCTATTATCAGGCAAAACAGATTGTTGGGTTAATAGGAGGACTCAGAGGTGCTGCTGACTATGAAATCCTTGTTAAAAAGAAAGGTTTTGCGTATGCAGGAATGACTGCACAGACAATAATCCATATAATAATAGTTGCACTGATTCTTATAGGGAATATAGGTTACCTTGCGATGAGGAGAGTAAGATGATAGATACAATATTTTTATGGATAGCAGCAGGTTTGACACTTGCCATATTTTCATTTCTATATAAAGACAATCCGTTTTATAAAGTTGCGGAACACATATATGTTGGCTCTGCTGCATCTTTCTGGTTTTTATATCTCTGGTTTTTTGATGTTGAACCAAAAATTTTAGGGCCTTTTAAGGAGGTTTTCCACGCATACGGATTCTGGGGAATGTGGGCACATTTCGGGGCAACTCAGTGGATTTTATTTATACCAATATTTTTATCCATATGTATGCTTTTAAGATTTATTCCTCCTGTTGCATGGCTTTCGAGATGGGCAATTGCTTTCACAGTTGGAATGGCTGCAGGTCTTGGCATTACAGGGGCACTTCAGGGATACATAGTCCCCCAGACACAGGCAACTCTCCTTCCTGTCTGGTCAGGAGACCTGCTTACAAGCTTTAACAACATTATAATAATAGTTGCAACTCTTACAACACTCGTATACTTCTTTTTCTCAAGGGAACATAAAGGTATTATAGGGGGATTTGCTAAAATCGGTATAACTTTTATAATGATAGCATTCGGTGCTTCTTTCGGTTATACCGTTATGGCGCGTATTTCCCTTCTTATAGGAAGGATTCACTTTTTGATATTCGAGTGGCTTGGTTCCTTATTTTAATATTTTTATCTCAGCCGGATTTAAGAGAAGACCTTTTCTTTTCAAACCCCCGGAAATACAGAATATACTATTTTAACTTAAGAAACGAATACCTGAGAAAGAAGAACTTTGAAAAACTTTATAAGATTTCTCAAAAGGCGGTTCAGGAACTTGGAAAGGCAGAAATATATTATTCTGATTTTTTAATCTCAAGGTATTTCACAAAGAGGAAAACAGAACCATTGATAGATTCAATTGATAAATTCTTTAATAAAGAAAGTGTCAAAAGAATTTTGTTTCAAATAATAAGTTTAAAGTATTATGAATTGGGGGAAAAAGTTGTATCTTACATGAGAAAAAAACAGAAAAATAATAAGATTTATTCTGAAATTATGTATAGGATATATATAGAAGAAAACAATTATAAAGATGCTTTTAGAGAATTAAAGAAGTTCGCAAACAAAAATGTGGTTCAGATAGAACTGAGAAGAGTCGCAGCGAAAATTGATTTCAAAGAAATTGAAGCAGAGTTCAAGGATAAGGAAGAATTTTACCCCGTCCTTGCTGATATAGCTCTTTTAAAAGGGCTTACTGAAAAGGCTCTAAATTACTTTATAAAGTCAAAAAATGAAGAAAAGATAAAAGAGTATCTCGAAAAAAACCCTTCTTTTATAATAAAGTTTACAGATAAAGAAAAAGACCCCCTTATTTCATTTTACAGAGCAAAAGCCTTTGAGAAGGAAGGAGATATAGAAAAAGCATTTGAAATTTATAAAAAAATTGAAGGTAAACTTGAAAAATATGCGAAGGATATAAATTATTCAATTACAAAGATATATCTTGAAAAAAAAGATTTGAATGAAATTGAAAAAAGAATTTCAAAGATAGAGAATAAAGATAAAAAAAATCTGCTTCTTTCAATCTATAATTTATTAAAGGGAAATCCTGAGAAAAACTTCTCAATTTTAAAGAATATAAACACAGCAGATGGTCTTTTTTATCTTTCATTATCTTATTACTTTTCAAAAAATTTTTCAAGAGCAGAAACAACCTTTTTCAAATTTATAGAAAAATTTTCAGGAGATGAAAGAGTGCCCGATGTTCTTTTTTTATCCTATTTGCTGATAAATTTCAAAAACAATCTTGAGAATTATGCTGAAATTCATTATAAGATTTTTAAAGGTAAAGACATAGAGCCACCTAAAGTAAAAGAAAAAATAGATTACCTTTACAATCTTTTATATTCAAGATATTTAAAGCAAAAAGGAGAACTGGATAAAAGCTTAAAATTACTTGAGAGGATATCAAAGGGCAAAGAAATTCCTGAAATAGTAAAGGTAAAATCTTTAATAGAAACTGCTGAAATATACGAGAAAAAAGATAAAAATAAGGCAAAGGAGATTTATAGAGATATTCTTTTAAAATATCCTGAAAATCCATTTTTCCCTTATATTCAGGAAAGAATTAAAAAATTATAGTTGATTGTTCTGAAAGATGCGAGAAGATTTTTAAATTTTTATTGTTATTGTGACCTTACATCTGATATATCTTTCTCTATAAAGTGAGTTGCGCTTTTCATTGCACCGATGGCTATGCCCGGTGCTTGAAGGTCTGTAATTCATATTATTTAATTTCTATAAGACAATATCTCATTGGAATTGAAGCGTATTTTTTCTTTAAAATATTTTTCTATTCTAAAAAGTGAAAAACAGATGTAAAGGTGAAAGTATGGTTAAAAAATCACATGATTGAAACAGAGAATGTAAAGGAAAAATTACCCATTTCAGTAATCATTTTGACTTACAACGAAGAAGATAATATTGAAAAATGTCTTAAATCTGTTTACAGCTGGACAGATGAAGTTTTTATTGTTGATTCTTTTTCAACAGATAAAACCCTTGAAATTGTGAAAAAATATACGGATAAAATTTATCAACATGAATTTACAAATTATTCAGAGCAAAGAAACTGGGCTCAGAAAAATTTACCTTTAAAAAATGAGCTGGTTTTTCATATAGATGCAGATGAATGGGTAACCGATGGTTTGAAAAAAGAGTTATTTAAAATTTTTCAGAAGGGAGAGTTTAAAAGGTATGATGGGTTTCTGATTTCAAGAAAAACAATTTTTTATGGAAAGTGGATTAAACATGGAGGACATTTCCCCAGATATCATCTGAGAATTTTTAAAAAACATAAAGGGAGGTGTGAAAAAAGAGAGTATGACCAGCATTTTATTGTTGAAGGCAATATAAAAAAGCTTAAAAGCGTGATAGTAAATGACCTGACCCAAGAAATTTCAGAATTTATAAAAAAGCATTTGAAATGGGCTAAATTTGAAGCAGAAACTATTGTCAGAGAAAAACAGGGTGAGATAGTTCCTTCTTTTAAGGGTAATCCTGTCCAGAAAATGAGATGGTTGAGAAAAAATATATACGGGAAAATGCCCCTTTTTATAAGGCCTTTTTTATACTTTTTCTACAGGTACTTCATAAGACTTGGCTTTCTGGACGGAGTGGAGGGACTTATTTTTCATTTTATTCAGGGGTTCTGGTTCAGGTTTATGGTGGATGTGAAGATATGGGAGATGAAGAAAGCCAAAATTGAATTAAAATGTTAATCCTCGGAATTAATTCATATCATCCTGATGCTTCAGCCTGTATAGTTGTTGATGGAAAACTTGTTGCAGCGTGTGAGGAGGAGAGGTTTACAAGAGTAAAGCATTATGCGGGATTTCCTGAAAATTCAATTAAGTTCTGTCTTAAAAAAGCGGGTGCTCACATAAAAGATGTAGATTATATTGCTATACCAAGAGAACCCAATGCAAGACTTTTTAATAAAGTTCTTTATGGACTTAAAATACCTGCTCTTACTTTAAAAAGAATTACAGCATGGAGAAAAACCTTTGATGTTAAAAAAAAGCTGTCTGAGGTATTTGATATTCCAGAGGGAAATATAAAGGCAAAGATTTTCAAGATTGAACATCACAGAGCCCATCTTGCCTCTTCATTTTTTGTCTCTCCCTTTGAAAAAGCATTTTTATTTTCAACCGATGCACTCGGTGATTTTGCCTCAACAATGTGGGGATATGGAGAGGGTAATAAGATTAAAGTTCTGGGTGACATAAAATTTCCTCATTCTCTCGGGTTTTATTATACAGCTATAACCCAGTTTCTCGGATTTTTAAAATTTGGAGATGAGTATAAAGTTATGGGACTTTCTGCCTATGGAGAACCCGAGTTTGAGGAAGAGTTTAAAAAAATTCTAAAAATAAAAGGAAAAACCTTTAGACTGGGGCTTGAGTATTTTGTTCATCACAAAAAACTGATTGATTTAAACTTTGAAGGATATCCTGAGATTGATATTCTTTTCTCTAAAAGTCTTGAAAATTTACTTGGAAAGAGACGAGAGTCCGGGGAACCCATTAAAAAGAGGCATGAAAATATAGCCTCAACTTTACAATATCATTTTGAAAAGGTTTTTTTCCATGTTATAAATTCCCTTTATGATAACTACAGACCACATACATCCAGTCTGTGCATGGCGGGTGGAGTGGCATTTAACTGTGTTGCGAATGGAAAGATTTTTGATAATACGCAATTTAAAAAGGTTTATATTCAGTCTGCTGCAGGAGATGCAGGTCTTGCAGTAGGTTCAGCCTTTTATTTATGGAATCATGTGCTCAATAATAAAAGGAATTTTGTGATGGAACATGCTTATTGGGGTCCTGATTATTCTGAAACAGAAGTTGAAAGGGCAATTGATGAAAAGAAAAATGAGATAAGAGAAAGGGGATTTAAAATTGAAAAAATCAAAGACAAAGATAAACTTATAAGGTTAACTGCAGGGTATATTTCTCAGGGTAAAATTGTGGGGTGGTTTAGAGGGAGAGTGGAATGGGGACCAAGGGCACTTGGGGCAAGGAGTATTGTATGTGACCCGAGAAGAGAGGAAATAAAGGATATATTAAATAAAAGGATAAAACACAGAGAGCCTTTTAGACCCTTTGCACCCTCAATCCTTGAGGAAAAAACAGGGGATTTTTTCGAAAAAACTCATCCCTCTCCTTTTATGCTCTTTGCCTATAAGGTGAAACCCGATAAGAGAAAATTGATTCCTGCTCCAACACATATTGATGGGACAGGAAGATTGCAAACTGTGAGTAGAAAGACAAATCCTGAATACTGGAAGCTCATTAAGGAATTTGAGAATATCACAGGTGTTCCTGTAATCTTAAATACATCTTTTAATGAAAATGAACCTATTGTTAACACACCTGAAGAAGCAATTAATTGTTTTTTGAGAACAAAAATGGATGTGCTTGTGATAGAGAATTATATTATTTATAAAGAATGAAAAGGATTGTTTTTATAAACAGGTCCTTTTACCCAGATGTTGAAGCAACGGGTCAGTTTTATACCGAACTTGCAGAATTTCTGTCCGGAAAATTTGATATTACTTTTGTTTGCGGGCTTTCTTATTATGTTAAGATTCACGGTTTTGGTTTTAAATTATGGCGAAAAGAAAAATTCAAAAATGTGAAAATTATAAGGGTGAGACACACCCTGTTCTGGAAAGGCAATATTTTAAAAAGATTCATAAACTGGTTAACATTTTCATTTGTTTCATTTTTTGTTCTTTTAAAGATTAAACCTCACATAGTTATATGTGGAACAGACCCTCCTCTACTCGGGATTTTATGTTATATCCTGAAAAAGTTAAAAAATGTCCCTTTTATTTATGGGTGTAACGACCTTTATCCTGATGTTGCAATAGCACTGGGAACATTCAAAAAAGGATTTCTTACCAGTTACTTTGACTATCTTAATAAAAAAGCTCTTGTTAATTCCCTTAAAATAATAGCACTGGGTGAAGATATGAAGGAACTTATAGTGGATAAAGGGATTAAAAAGACAAAGGTTTGTGTTATACCAAGCTGGGTGGATACCAGAAAAATTTTTCCTGTTCCAGAAGATAATAATTTATTTTTAAAAAAGTATAACTTAAAAGGTAAATTTGTTATAATGTATTCAGGTAATATAGGGCTCCCTCATAATCTGGAAGTTTTGGTTGATGCTCTTGAAAAAGTCAGGAGTAAAGAGGACTGGGTAATGGTGTTTGTGGGAGATGGCGTGAAGAGAAAAGAAATTTTACAGAGAATAAAGTATAAAAATCTGGAAAACAGGGTAAAATTTTTACCCTATCAACCAAAAGATTTTCTTTCACATTCTTTAAGCGCAGCAGATTTACATATTGTGTCTTTAAAAGACGGGGCAAAAGGAGTATGTGTTCCTTCAAAAATTTACGGAATTTTATCGGCAGGCAAAGCCTTTATATCAATATGTGATAAAGATTCAAATTCCTCAGTAATAGTAAAAAAATACAGGTGTGGACTGTATGCGAATCCTGGAGATGTTGATGATATAAAAAATAAAATAGAATGGGCAATAACAAATAAACAGGAATTAAAAAAAATGGAAGAAAGAGCAAGAAAAACAGCAATTGAAAATTTTGATAAAGATATTGTGTTGAAAAAATGGGAAGAATTTATGGGAGCAGTTTCAATTGATTAATATATTCTCAATTATATTTTCATTCCTGTTCTGTATGTTTCTAACAATTTCATTTATACCTATTGCTCATAAACTCGGAAGAAATCTGAATATAATAGATTTTCCGGATAAAAAGAGAAAAATTCACCAGAAACCTTTGCCCCGAACCGCGGGAATAGCAATTGCACTATCAGTTATACTTACATTTTTCTTTTTCCCGAAAGAAAAAATAATCTATTACCTGATTCCTTTTTCTCTTTTATTCTTCACAATAGGCTTTGTGGATGATACGGGAATAAAAATCAGAAATATCTACAAATGGTTAATAGGGGCAGGGATTGTCCTGATATTCAGCATTCTTACGCCTTTCAAGATTCAGGAACTGGGGAATCTGATGGGTTTTGGTAAAATCAGTATGAACTTTGTTATCTCTTTGATTTTTTCTATATTTGCAATAAACTGTGTTGTGCATTCTTTTAATTTGATAGATGGTATTGATGGGCTTGCAGGCGGAGTTAGTTTTCTGGCAGGTTTGAGCTTTGCCTTTTTAAATTTCAGAAATTCAGATTTTTATCTTGCCTGTGTTTCAGCAGGTATTGCGGGTGCTTCCCTCGGATTTTTATTCTACAACTTTTACCCTGCAAAAATATTTCTCGGAGATGCTGGAAGTTTTTTCTTGGGAGCAATGATTACAGGTATATCCGTGTTTTCAGCAAAAACAGGTTATGGAGGTGTAAAACCCATACAGGCAGTTTTAATACTCTCTCTCCCAATTTCTGACATGATGTGGACGGTTTTAAGAAGAGGGTTTACAACAAAAAATATATTTGATTCAGACCTTACCCATCTTCATTACAGGGTTTTCAAAAAAATTAAATCCCAGAGAAAAACAGTTGTCCTTTTGCTCGCACTCTCTGTTTTGTTCAGCCTTGAAGCTATTTTTTTAGAAAATTTACCCGATTATATTCTTTTTCTCATATTCTGGATTAACTTTTTCATTGTAGGATTCCTGGATAAAATTTTCAAATAACCTGCAGAATCATATAAAAATCTAACTTTCTTATTTCAGTCAGATTTTTGATGAGATAACTCGTTGTCTTGACAAAATTACATATTTCTTGTATAATATAAATTCTTTTTTGTCCCAGATTTGCGGGAGTAGCTCAGCCGGTAGAGCGCTACCTTGCCAAGGTAGGGGTCGCGGGTTCGAATCCCGTCTCCCGCTTGATGAGTTGATATTAAAAATTAAGGTCTGATATAAGTCATGTTTGATTCCCGGAAATTAAGAGAAAGTTATTTAAAATTCTTTGAGCAAAAAAAACATAAAATTATGCCTTCTTCTTCACTTATTCCAAAAGACGACCCCACACTTCTCTTTACCACAGCAGGAATGGTTCAGTTCAAACCTTATTACTCTGGTGCCGTTCCTCTTCCTTTTACAAGGGCTGTAAGCTGTCAGAAGTGCCTGAGGGTAACAGACCTTGAAAGAGTTGGCAAGACATTAAGACATCATACATTTTTTGAAATGCTGGGTAATTTTTCTTTTGGCGATTATTTTAAAGAGGAAGCAATTGCCTGGGCATGGGAATTTGTAACTGAGGTTCTTGAAATAAATGTGGAGAAACTTTTTGTCTCCATTTACCATGAGGACGAAGAATCATTTAATATATGGAAGAAAAAAATAGGATTACAGGAACAAAAAATTTATAAACTCGGTAAAAAGGATAACTTCTGGGGACCTGCAGGAAAAACAGGAGCATGCGGTCCTTCAACAGAAATTTATTATGACCTGGGCGAAGAGTTTGGATGCGGAGAACAGGGCTGTGGTCCTGGTTGTGATTGTGATAGATTTCTTGAATTCTGGAATCTTGTTTTCCCCCAGTATGATATGCAGGAAGATGGAACTTTACTTCCTCTTAAAAACATGGGAGTTGATACAGGGATGGGTCTTGAGAGGACTCTTCTGATTCTCCAGAATAAGAAATCAAATTATGAAACTGATGTTTTTTACCCGATAATAAAGGGTTTGGAAAAGATATTCAACAGGCCTTATAAGAATGGAAAAGTCCCTTTTAATGTAATTGCCGACCATACAAGGGCTCTTGTTTTTGCAATAAGTGATGGTGTGTACCCATCAAATTTTGGAAGAGGTTATGTTTTGAGAAAAATATTAAGAAGGGCATTGAGATTTGCACAGAAATTAAGATTTGAAGAACCCTTCATGTACAGGCTTGTTCCTTCTGTTGTTAAAATATTTGGAGATGTTTATCCTGAAGTCTATGAAAAAAAGGAATTTTCGGGTGTTCTTATAAAATCTGAAGAAGAGAGGTTCCTGCAAACTCTATCAAAAAATTTACCCTATTTAAAAGAGGTTATTGAAAATTCCAGGAAAAAAGGTGTGGTGGATGGCAAAGATTTGTTTAAACTCTATGATACCTATGGATTTCCTGTTGATTTTATAGAAGAATATGCTCAGGATGAAGATTTAAAACTGGATATGGTAGGGTTTAAGAAAGAGATGGAAAGACAGAGAGAAGTTTCAAAAAAAGAGGAGATATTTGTGGATAAAGGTGTAAAATGGGAAATTTTTAAAGATATTAAAACCGAATTTGTGGGGTATGATTTTACTGAATATGAATCAGAGATAACCAGATACAGGGCAAAAAAGGATGGCAAATTTGAAATTGTCCTTGATAAAACCCCCTTTTATGCAAATGCGGGAGGTCAGATAGGAGATAAAGGCATTCTTGAAGGAGATGATTTTTTATTTCTGGTTGAAGACACAAAATGGTTTGGAGAGGATATAGTGCATATAGGGACTTTGAAAAAAGGAAAAATCAAAAATATAAGAGTTAAAGCCATAGTGGATAAAGAAATAAGATATGCCTGTCAGAGAGCTCATACATCAACTCATCTTGTCCATACCACTTTAAGGGAATTTCTGGGTGAGCATGTAAGACAGGAAGGTTCTCTTGTTGAGCCTGATAGACTTAGATTTGACTTCACACACTTTGAAAAGCTTGATGATAAAATGCTCAGGAAAATTGAAAATTATATAAATGAGAGAATAAGAGAAAACAGAAAAGTAAAGTGGAGATACACTGATTTTAAAAATGCCGTGGAAGAAGGAGCAATAGCATTTTTTGGAGAAAAATATGGTGAGATTGTCAGGGTTGTGGAGATTGAAGGGTTTTCAAAGGAGTTGTGCGGGGGCACTCATTGTAAGAGCACAGGAGAGATAGGTGTATTTAAGATTGTTAAGGAAGAAGGTGTGGGGGCGGGTATGAGGAGGATAGAGGCATGGACAGGGCAAAGAGCAATTGAATCTATTCAGGAACAGGAAAGAGTTTTAAAAGAAATCGGGGATATATTTCAAACAGAAATAAAAGTAATTACCTCTAAAATAAAAAAGTTTGTTGAAGAAAAAGAGAAAACACTAAAGGAAAAAGAGAGATTGGAGGACTTAATTGCTCAAAAAATATTTGAGAATATTGAGCCTGTTAAAATAAATGAATTTGAAATATATCTGGAGGATTTCCCGTATCTTAATGTAAATATTTTGAAGAAAATATCTGATAGAATTTTTCTGAAACAGGGCAAAAACAGGATTTTACTCCTTGCAGGAGAAGAGAAGGGCAAACCTGTTTTTTTTGCCAGGGTGGGTGAGAATGCGATTAACCTTGTAAAAGCCAGAGAACTTGTTAAGGAGTTTGGAAAGTTTATTGGAGGAGGAGGTGGTGGGAATGATGAAAAAGCTGAAGGTGGAGGTGGTAAAAGGGAAAAGATTAAAGAAGGGTTTGATTTAATGAGAAAAAAATTAGAGGAGATATTTAAATGATAGACCTTGATACTCTTTTAAAAGACCGGGAAGTTTTAAGTTACATAAAAGCTGCGGATAAGCACCTTGAATCCTTAGGTTATACCGAACATGGTATAAGGCATGCAGGTTATGTTGCAAAGACTGCTGGAGAGATTTTAAGAAAGCTTGGCTACAGGGAGAGGGAGTGCAGAATTGCAGAATTTGCAGGGTTGCTTCATGATATAGGCAATCTTGTGAATAGAGACAAACATGCGCTTATGAGTGCAATTTTTGCACACGACCTTCTTTTAAGAAAGGGTCTGGCTCTGCAGGATGTCCTGGAAGTGGCAATGGCTATAGGTAATCACCATGAAGAAGAGGGAAATCCTGTTTCTCCTTCAGCAGCAGCTCTTATAATTGCAGATAAATCAGATGTCCACAGGAGTAGAGTGAGAAAAAGACATGATTTAAGAAACGATATTCATGACAGGGTTAATTACTCTGCAAAGTCTTCAAAGGTAATAGTTTATCCGAGAAAAAAGAAAATTACCTTTGATATTAAAATTGATACAAAAATTTCGCCTGTCCTGGAATACTTTGAAATTTTTATGGAGAGGATGCTTATAGCATCAAAGGCAACAAAGTATTTAGGCCTGAAATTTGAACTTATAATAAACAAAACAAAAATGCTTTAAGGAGGGATTTTTATGGAACTTTTAGAATTAAAAGAAAAAAAATTGCAGGAGTTGCATGAGATAGCAAAGGACCTGGGAATTAAATCAGTCTCAGGCATGAAGAAAGAAGACCTTGTGTACGAGATAATGAAGCAGATGGCGAGAAAAGAAGGTGCTGATTTCAGAGAGGGAATACTTGAAATTCATCCAGACGGTTACGGATTTTTGAGATCACCAAAAAACAATTATCTTCAAGGTCCTGAGGATGTTTATGTTTCTCAATCTCAAATAAAAAGATTTGGCCTGAAAACAGGAGATAGAGTTGCAGGGTTGATAAAATTACCCATTGAAATGAATGGCAAATATCCTGCCCTTGTAAAAATTGAAACCATAAATGGCAAAAATCATGAGGAAATGAGAAAAAGACCCTATTTTGATGATCTTATTCCGTTTTTTCCTGAAGAGAAATTCAACCTTGAGAGAGAAGGTAAAGAAGATTATTCAATGAGAGTGGTTGACCTTTTTACACCGATAGGAAAAGGGCAGAGAGGGTTAATTGTATCACCCCCGAGAGCTGGTAAAACGATTCTACTTCAGGAAATCGCAAAGAGTATAAGGAAGAATAACCCTGAGGTTTATCTGATAGTTCTTTTAATTGATGAAAGACCCGAGGAAGTGACTGATTGGAAGAGAAAAGTTGATGCAGAGATAATAAGCTCCACTTTTGATGAACCCGCTGAGAGGCATGCACAGGTGTCCAATATAGTGCTTGAAAAGGCTAAGAGAATGGTGGAGATGGGAGAGGATGTAGCGGTTCTACTTGATTCACTTACCAGAATGACAAGGGCTTATAATGTTCTTGCCCCGCATTCAGGAAGAACGATGTCAGGAGGACTTGATGCAACCGCACTTCATATGCCAAAGAAATTCTTTGGTTCTGCACGAAATATTGAGGATGGAGGCAGTCTGACGATAATTGCTACATGTCTCATTGAAACAGGTTCAAGAATGGATGATGTTATTTATGAAGAATTCAAGGGAACAGGAAACATGGAAATAATACTTGATAGAAGACTATCTGATAGAAGAATCTTTCCTGCAATAGACCTTAAAAAGTCGGGAACAAGGAGAGAAGAACTTTTACTTCCTCAATCTACCCTGAACAAGGTCTGGATTTTGAGAAAAGTTCTTTCTGATATGACTCCTGACGAAGCAATGGAATTCTTAATTCAAAAGATGAAACTTTATAAAACAAACGAGGAATTCTTAAAATCAATGACTGAAAGCAAATATTAGGATAAAGAAATGAAGGAAAAAGTGTTTTTCCTTGGAAAGTGGCAGCAAGGGGAGGAATATTTTGATATAAAAAGCCCCTATGACCTCAAAACTCTCTGGGAATTTCCTTTTTTAAGCTCCGAAGATGTTCAGAAGGCAATTGATTTTCTGGAAAAAAACAAAAAAATAATGAAAGATATGTCAAGACATAAAAGAGCTCAGATACTTGAAAATGCCAGGAATATCCTTGAAAAGAGAAAAGAAGAGGTTGCAAAGACAATTTCCCTTGAATGTGGAAAAACCATAAAAGAGGCAAAAACCGAGGTTGAAAGAGGAATTGATACATTAACATACTCTTTCATTGAGACAAAAAGTTATAAGGAAGAGGTAGTTCCGCTCGATTCCTCAAAATACGGAGAAGGAAAAATGGGATTTTACATAAGAGAGCCTCTTGGAGTTGTGGCTACAATTACGCCTTTTAATTTTCCTTTAAATTTAGCCCTTCACAAAATAGCCCCTTCTGTTGGAGTAGGAAATTGCATAGTTTTTAAACCTGCAAGTTATACTGCAAGAACAGGAAAACTGCTTGTTGAAATACTCCTTGAAGCGGGTTATCCACCTGAATGTATTGCATTCCTCACAGGTTCAGGCTCGGTTGTTGGTGAAAGCATTGTTCAGAATGATTATGTTAAGGCTGTCAGTTTTACAGGCTCTCTTGAAATCGGGGAAAGGATTTCCCGGATTGCAAAGATGAAAAGGATAACCCTTGAACTGGGTTCAAATTCTGCCTGTGTTGTCTTTAAAGATTCTGAATGGGAAAAGTATCTTGAAAGAATGGTAAGGGGAGCCTATGCTCTGGCAGGTCAGGTCTGTATATCGATTCAGAGGATTTATGTGGAAAAAGAAATATACGATGAGTTTTCTCAGAGGTATCTTGAAAAAGTTAAAACCCTGAAAGTGGGTGACCCCCTTTCAGAGGAGACCGATGTAGGACCTATGATAGATGAAGCGAATGCAATAAGAGCTGAAAACTGGCTTAAAGAGTCAGAAGAAAAAGGTGCCGAAATTTTGCCTGAGATTAAAAGGGAAGGAACAATTCTTTATCCCTGTATAGTTAAAAATGCATCTGAGGATACAAAAGTTTGCAAAAAAGAAGCTTTTGCACCTCTTGTGGTTATAAATCCCTTTGAAAAGGATAATGAGGTTATAGAGAAAGTTAACAATTCAATTTATGGACTTCAATGTGGTGTTTTTACAAAGGATATTAAAAGGGCTTTCAGATTTGCAAAAGAAATAGAAGTAGGGGGAGTTATAATAAATGATATACCCTCCTATAGAGTTGATTTAATGCCCTACGGAGGTGTTAAAGGAAGCGGAATAGGAAGAGAGGGACCCCATTTTACTTTTGATGAATTGTCTGAGATAAAATTGATTGTTTTTAATTTAAGTTAATTTTACAAAATCAGTGTTTACCACTCAGATAAATAATCTTTTTTAACCTGTGATATTTTTCATTTCTGTAAATTATAAAATAGGTTCCAGACTTTATGTTTTCAGGATTCCACAGGATTTTATGAATGCCCTTTTTCTTCATACCCGAATAAATTTCCGCAATTTTTGAACCTGCTGGAGAGTAAAGTGCTATATTTACATTCCCATCCTTTTCAATTCCAAAGGAAATTTCAAAGGACTTTAAAGATAAAGAAGGGGCTATTCTGAAAAAGTTTCTAAGAGTCAGATTTTTTTCACTGATTTTAAGTCTCTTTATCACAAAGGTGCTATCACTTTCATCAAATCCAGTGTTATCATCCTGGTCATAGGCAACAATCCTTATAAGACATGTATTTGACTGGGTGTCAGGAACCTGCCATTCAAATAATGAGTCATTGCCCATAATTGTTGTGACTTCAGTGTAAGTCTGGCCTGAATCAAGGGAAAGATAGATTTTAAGAGATTCAACCCTTATATTATCATTTGAATACCAGTTTATTACTGTTGTGTCATTTGCCATAAGTGTGTCTCCTCCGTTGGGATATATAACAGTGACCTCTGGAGGATAGATGTCCTTTATTTTGAAAAATGAGTCCGATAAATCAGTTGAGAAGTTGTTCCATTCATCCCATGCTGTTATTCTCACAAGACAGCTTTCCGATGAAATTTCAGGAACTGTCCAGACAAAACTGGTTTCAGATGCCTGAGGTGATGTAAGAAAATTCCATGTATTTCCACCATCATGAGAATATTCAATTATAACAGAATCAAGCTGGACATTATCACTTGCATTCCATCTTATTGTTTCCTGCTCGTTCATATAAAATATTTCACCACCATTCGGATAGATAACCGTTACATCTGGTGAAATCAAATCTGACAGGAAATGGGTTGCATATATGTCCCAGTTATTTTCCCTGAAACTCTGCCATACAATCCATATATTACCGTCATTATCACAGCCTGCTCTGGGAAATATATCAATTGTTGTATCCTGTGTAATCTGGAATGAGTCTCTCCATTCACCATCTTTATAATATTTTGCAAAGATATCCCAGTTTCCATCTCTATCACTCTGCCATATACACCACAAATGTCCTTCTCTGTCAACCACTAAGAATGGCTTTTCATCCCTTGCCAGATGTCTCACAACCGGTCTTACAGGAGACCATGCAGTGCCATCAAAATGGCTTTCATATATATCAGGGTTTCCATTTCTCCATGTTGTCCATGCAATCCATACGGTTCCATCCCCTGTAACCGCGATGTTCGGGTCCTGATCCTGCGCAGGATTCCCTGTTACTCTTCTTATATTCTCCCAGTGTCCTGAACCAGGATTATATCTTTTCGCATAGATGTTCTTATTGTTTTCATACCTTTCACTTGTCCATGTGCACCAGGCAATTCCGCTACTGTCAACCGCAAGGGCTGGCAGGTAATCATTTGCAGAGTCTATGGTGACCGCAAAGGTTGGTTGCCATGAGCCGTTTTCATAGTATCTACAATATATATCTGCATTTAAATGATACCATCTTTCATAAATACACCACACTCTTCCATCTCCATCTGTAATCATTACAGGAAATACATCATCACAGTCTCTTGAACTTATTTCATAAGAAGGAGCCCATCCGTTATCATAGTAGGTTCCAAAAATATTGTAATGTCTTGCAAAAGCTCTTGTCCATGAAATCCATATTTTACCTGTGTTGTCTTTTGTAATTGCGGGAAACCAGTCCCAGTAAAGATAGGGGTCTATAACCTGTGCAGATGTCCAGCCTGTTGAATCCCTGTATTTTGCATATATTTCTGTTCTGCCGTTGGATTGGGACCTCCCTGAAACCCATGAAACCCATATTGTGTTTCCGTCAACAATCGTTGATGGATAACCGTCTGTTTCAGAATCAGAGGTTACTCTTTCTATCTCATAATCCAGAGAAGGAGAAAACAGGTCTTCTTTGGGATGGTTAAAATATTTTTTATGAACGGATTTATAGGAGGATTGTCTGGGTTTTAAAGTTGGGTCTCCGCATATTACCATTCCATAAAACCAGTCCACATCGTTTATACCGTGCTGTGCAAACCATGATTTAAAAGCATCACCGATTGATATACCATTTGCAAGTGGACCATAAAAGTCATCAAAATATAACATACTTCCAACCTTTGTGCTTCCTATTGCAAGAAGCCCGTAATCATAGTTAAACAACAGGCAACCTGCGATATAGTTATGTTCAACAAATCTTACCGCACTGCAGGCAAAGAAATTGATAAAAAGAAAATGGGGGCATATAACCCAGTCTTCAAAGTTGAATACTGTTCCTGCATAACCTGATGTATTTTTAAAGGTCTGACCCCATGGTGATGAATGAGAGCACACCTGAACCCATTCGTAGTCCTGATAGAGCCTTACCCTGTAATCTGCAGCAGTTGTCGTATTGTGGTTTCTTATCACATCAACGGTATCGTAGAGATAGCCCAGGTCACAATCGTCAAAGCCGTACCAGTCATCATCAACATAGGCTAATGCTTTTTGCGGGACTGAAAAACCACCTGTTCTGTATTTGTGGATTTTTGAGAAATACCTGTTAACCATTGTGGCTTCTTCTCCAAGTGTCATTTTGCTTGCATCTATTCTGCCAACCCATATTTCAGGTTCTTTGTTTCCTGTGTGGTCATCGAACTTGGAATCGTTATCCGAGTCAATCCAGTTACCGTTTAAATCCATAAAAAATAACTCGCAGGGGAATTCTTCATCTCCCTGACCACTTGAGTATTCATACCATGCAATTGGTGTCTCACCTATGAAAACTGCTCCTACAAGTCCTGAATCAAGTAGTGATACAAGGTGATTTCTTAAAGAGAATATATCATCTCCTGAAAGGGTATCAACTCTTATTTCATAACCTTCCTGCTCAAGGTCAGAGATGTAAATGTTTAATGAATCAAGTATTCCGGCGTAGATTCTGGAATTTACTATTATGTTTATAAGTTGCTGTCTTTTACTTACTTTTGTCCCATAGACTTTACTTATTTTAAATCCTCTTTTTGTTGTGCATTTTGCTTTCCATTCTTCATAGGTGGTCAATTTTCTACCCTTTGGGTCGTAAAATCTTGGGATTTCATAGGAAAAAAGAGAACCTGTAAATATAAAAAGGGTAAAAAATTTAATAAACACTTTCATGTCACCCCCTTTTGATTAAATTGTAATGATAAAGCAGAACATCTATTTTTTCCAAACGCGCCCGGCAGGACTTGAACCCGCATCCTCGCCTCCGGAGGGCGACGCTCTATCCTGTTGAGCTACAGGCGCTTCTAAGTTATGTTAATTATTTTTGCTTTTATTTCTTCTTTTATTTCAAGAACTGCAAAAGTTCTTTTTAAAGAAAATATCCTGTCGGTTGGACTTCCTGGATTTAGAAAAAGTATCCCATTGTAATTTTTTATAACTGCCCTGTGGGTGTGTCCAAAGATTATTAAATCAATACTTTCTTTCTCAAACCTCTTTATGATTTTTTTTTCAATTCCCACAGGCGGACCAAAGCCGTGGATCATGCCTATCTTTTTACTTTCAATTTCCAGAATTCTTTTTTCTGGTAAATATTCCCATATTTCTTTTTCGTCCATGTTTCCTGCTACTCCATAGAACTCATTCAAATTCTCCAGAAATTTAACAGTTTCAATAGTTGTAAAGTCACCCGCATGGATTATTGCATCAGACTTTTCAATTTCTTTTAAAAGAGAAGAGGGTAAATTTTTTGACCGTCCTGGAATATGAGTATCAGATATAACGGTTATCTTCAATGAAGTTTACTTCTTTTTATGCCTTTCCCTTTTTCTTCTTTTTTTTAACTTATGTTTTTTGATCTTCTTTCTTTTCCTTTTTTTGCCACAGGGCATACTTTTCACCCCCTTATTTAATCACTCTTATCTGTTTGGAAGGTTCGAAAACCACCACATCTCTTTCAGGTATCCTCACTTCTTCCTTTGTTCTGGGATTTCTACCCACCCTTGCTTTCCTTGTTTTTACTTTGAAAATGCCGAATCCCTTGAGGCTTATTTTTTCTTTCCTTAAGAGACTCTCTTTCATGATGTCAATCATTGATTCTATGATCAGGGCAACATCCCTTTTAGGAAAACCTGTTTTACCATGTATTATTTCAATCAATTTTGCCTTTGTCATTTTATACCCCCTTTATTATTTACATATTAAATTTAAATTATACGCAAAAACCATCTCTTTGTCAATCAGTTACTCTTCTCTTTTAACTTCTTCCCATATGTCTTCTAAGTACCACATGCTATCTGCTTCCAGCTCCAGATTCTCGGAAACCCCTTTTCTAAAAGCCACAATTTCAACTCTTTTGCCCAGATACTTGATTTCTCTCACAACCTCAACAAGGTCTTCATCTCCTGATACAAGAATTGCGACATCATAGGCGTTTCTTGCAGCAAGCATAAGCATATCTGTTGCTATCCTTACATCAACTCCCTTTTGAATGGGTTTGTCTCCCCTGAATTTCAGTGTTGAAAGTCTGGGGGTAATTCCTCTTCCTATGAAATTCTTTATAAAGGAAATCTTTTTCTCTCTTTTATCCATATACTCGGCTGATTTCCTTGCATCTTCCTGGGAATAAATTCCATCGTAATAATAGCTTCTTATGATTTTTCTGTCTTTTTGAACAATCGGGATAAGTTTGAAAAGGTCATACTTAACATTTCTCTCACTACATGCTGCAAGCATGTACGCGCCATCTATAAATACAATAACTCTTTCCATCTTTCTCACCTCCATAAAATATTTGAGAGGTAAATTATATAGTTTCTCAAATACAAAACCAAAAGAAACTTGACATCAAAGCAAAGAATATAGTATTTTTTATTTCTTATGGGTAAAGTAAAAGCATTTAGAAGATACTTTTTATCTTTGAAATTTATTGAAAGTTTAATTGTCTCATGTTCACTTCTTATTGTATTTATAATACTCTGTGTGTTTACAAATATACCCGGTTATTTTGCTTTGTTTGGCTTTTTAATTCCCTTAATTTTCTTTATAAGAACACTGATAAATTCCGGTGATTTTAAAATTGCAAGGTATATAGAAAAAAATATTCCTGAACTCGATGAAAAAATAATAACATACCTGCAATTCAGAGCCTCAAAGAATGTGAGAGAAAAACAGATTGCTCACAGACTGGAAAAAACTTTTGAAAAATATAATTTCAAGAAAACATACCCTCTGTCTATGGTCGTCAGAAAATTTAGAATTCTTGTTTACTCATTAACCTATTTCTTCCTCTTTATGTCACTGTTTCCAGGCAGATTTGCTGAATATCATGTAGGGGTTGGTTCTCCGCCTCTTTATTTAAAGACCGAGCCTCATGAAGGTGTTTTCTTTGTACCGGGAACAATTCATATAAAAACAATCCCTTATGGGCAGAAGGTGGAAAAAGTGTTTATTGAATATCAGATTGGACAGAACAAAAACAGAGACTTAATGAAGAAATTAGATGGTTTTTTTACATATTCAGTGAATGCTTTTAAGCCAGCAATTCTCACATATAATGTAAGAGCAAAGGGATTCAGGGGTAAAGAGCACAGAATTGTTTTAAAAGAAAAGCCTTTTTTAAAGCTGTGGACAGTTTATGTTCAGATGCCTGATGGTAAAAAGGATACACTGTATCTGACCGATAGAGTGAATTTTGTTGAAGGTGCCTCTGTGAAAATTGGATTTGAATTTGGTGGAGATTTTGATTCAGGCTATGTTTTCATGAATAATAGTCTGATAAAAAAATTTTATGACAGGAACACCGAGCTTGATTTCAAGGATAAATCAGGAATTATAAAGTTTGTATATTTTACAGAAAATATAAAAATAGAAGATTTACAAAAAATAGAATTAATAAAGGGAAGGGATTTACCACCCTTTATATATGTGGTGTTCCCACCTTTTGACCAGGAAATAAACGAGGATATGAAGGTTCCTTTTGTTCTATATGTAATGGATGACCTCTCCCTTAAATATATTGACCTGAACTACAGATTTAAAACAAAAGATTTAAAAAGAATAAAAAACTATAAAGCGCAGAGAGAGGATACAGTATTTTACAACCTTGACCTTTCCCACCTGCCTCTTTTGCCCGGCGACACAGTGGAGGTATGGTTTGAAGTTGCAGACAGGGGTTTAAAAGGGAAGAGTCAGGTTTCAAAATCCAGAACATACAGGTTCTGGGTTCCAACTTATACAGAGATTTATCAGGAGACATCCGGAGAGATGGAAGAACAGATTTCTTTTTTAAAAGGTGAAGGCAGAGAGGTGGGAGAATTTTTAAAAGATTTGAAATCTTTTCAGGAAAAAATAAGCCAGTTAAAGGAGAAAAAAGAGTTTGAAGATATAAGAGAAATGGTGCAAAATCTTGAAAGGAATCTGGAGCAGATGAGCCAGAGATTTGAAGAATATTCTAAAAAAGTTCAAAACCTCTTGAAGAGACAGCCTCTTGACGCAGAGCTTCAGGAAAAACTTTTTAAACTCAGAGAACTTTTCAAAGAGATAATGACACCTGAGTTCGAGAAGATTTTTGAAGACCTGAAAAAAGCTTTAAAATCAATGAATCCTGAAAAGCTGAAGGAGGCTTATAAAAACTTGATGCTGAATCAGGAACTCCTTAAAGAGCAAATTGAAAGGACTCTGGAGTTGCTTGAAAAGGTGAAGCAGGAGGTAAAACTCAAGGAGTTTATTCAAAGGATGAAAGAGATGGAAGAGAAAATGGAAGGTATGGAGAAAAACCTTCAGGACTTATCCATAAAAGATTTTGAAGATTTAAAGGGTGAAATGCAAAGACTTTCAGAAGAGATGAAAGACCTTTCAAAAAGCTTTAAAGGAGAGGAAAAAAGAGTAGGGGAACAGTTAAAAGAAGGCGAAGAAAAGCTTGAACACTCTCTATCAGAGATGAACCTTTCAATGAATATGCAGTTACAGAACAAGATGAGCGAATGTAGAGGTAAAATGAGTTCCTCAAAAAAATCTCTACAGCAGGCAAGACAGAAAACAGAGGAAGCCCTTGAAAATTTACTTTCAATGAGAAATAAGTTAAGAGCTGAGGAGCTGGAAAATATGTTTTTTTCTGCCATTTTTCTTTCAGAAAAACAATCAGAGATAAGTGAACAGATTAAAAAGAAGGAAGAAGACATAGTTGGAGTTGAAAAAGAGATTATAAACAACAGGGAATCATTGAGAAGGTTCAAAGAAGATATTCTCAAAGTTGCCAGAAAAAATCTTACTTTCCCGAGAAGTATTCTAAATTATGCATTTTCCGCTTATTTTAAAGGTGAAGAACTTTATGAAAAATCCAGAATTCTTGAATTTGATAAAATGGAGAAATTGTCAGAAGAGATAAAGGATTATTTAACTCTTCTTGCCCTTGAAATATTGAGGTTAAAAGGGGAGGGACAGGGAGGAGGTGCTTCGCAGGCATTAATGCAGGCTCTGAAAAAACTTTCCAGACTTGCAAGAGAACAATCCCATATAAATGCTTTAACTCAAAGCCTCTTACCTCTTGGTACAGGCGAAGCACCTTCAGAAGAATTTCTTAAATCAGTTCAGAGAATAGCGGGAATGCAAAAATCTCTTGCAGAAAAATTAAAGGAGATACTCGAGACAATTAAAGAGGCAGGTGGAACAGAGGGGCTTGAGAACCAGATTGAAAAGGCACTGGAGGAGATGCAAAAAGTGGCAGAAGAGATTGAAAAAGGAGAAATTAAAAGAGAGGTCCTTGAAAGGCAGGAGAGGATTTTATCAAGGATGCTTGAAGCCCAGAGGTCCATATACAAAAGGGAATTTACAAAGAAAAGATATGCAGAAGAACCAAAACCCTACCAGCCTTTGCCATCTCCTCAAAAAGTAATAGAGGAAGACGAGATAATAAGAAGAAGTATAATAAAGGTTTTAAACTCAAATATGTCTTATGAAGACAAAAAAACCTTTATAGACTATCTAAATTCCCTTCTGAAATGATTGATTATAAAGATTTCAGAGATATTCTGATAGATGTATTTCGTGATGAAAAAGATTTTAAAGAATTTATAAAAAGTGTGGAAAGAGAGTCAGTTCGATACATAAGAGTAAACTCTTTAAAAATTGAAAAAGACAGGCTTATAGAAATTTTGAAAAACAAGGGGTTTAGAATAGAACAGAGTGAATGGTTAAGAAGCGCTTTCAGGGTGAGAGAAGGACCTTTTGAAATATCAAAGACAATTGAACATTTTCTGGGGTTTTTCTACATACAGAGCCTTTCCTCAATGCTTCCGGTGGAATTTCTTGACACTGGTAATGACCATACAATTCTTGATTTATGCTCTGCGCCCGGTTCAAAAACAACACAGGCAGGTATAATATTGAAAAATAAAGGAGCAATTTTAGCAAATGATGTAAATATAGATAGATTAAGAGCATTATCCCACAATCTTGATAGAGTTGGCCTTTTAAATGTAATGGTAACAAAGATAAAAGGAGAGAAAATAGGTGAGTTATTTTTTGAACAATTTGACAGGGTGATTCTTGACCCGCCCTGTTCTTCTCTGGGAACGCTTGCGAAAAACAGGAGTATATTAAAATGGTGGCACCCGAGAGAAATAGATAGATTCTACAATATTCAAAGAGAACTTTTTAAATCTGCTATAAAAGCTTTGAAACCTGGAGGGAAAATGGTTTATTCTACCTGTACCCTTTCTGTGAAGGAAAATGAGTTTCTTATATCAGAGATGGTTGAAAATTATCCTCTTGAAATTCTAAAAATAGATGAGCTTAAAATACCTTTCAGAAAAGGCATAAGAAAATTTAAAAATTTAGAACTTTTACCTGAGATAGAAAGAACAATAAGAATATATCCTCAGGATATTGATTCAGAAGGTTTTTACATAGCGGTTCTGATTAAAAATGATGCACTAAAGAGGGAGAAAAGATTTTATTTGAAGGAAGACAAAAAAATAGTAGACCCGGATAATCAGGAATTAAAAAAAGCGTTTTCCTATCTTGAAAATGAATTCGGTATAAGTGAAACTCATTTTAAAGATTTTTTATTTTCCGTAAAAAAAGATGAGATATGGGTCTTTTCCAGAAAACTCGGAGCAATAAAGAACCCTTTTGATTTAAGAAGAGGATTGAGATTTTTAAGAAAACATAAAAAAGGATACAAGTTAACAACAAATTTCATACAGTTGTTCGGAAAATTCATAAAAAACAGGAAGTTGGAGCTTGAAGATTTTAAAGATGCAAAAGACTTTCTTGAAGGCAGGGATATAAGGATTTCTTCTCCTTTTAAAGGCCAGGTGGTGGTATTCTATAAAGATTATGCTCTTGGAGTGGGGAGTGTTGGCACAGGGATTTTAAAATCTCAGATTCCAAAATCAAGGAGAATATTTGAAATAGGGGGATAAAGGTAAATATAATTGATTTCTTTAATAATATATTTTTGTCCTTTTTTATTTGATACTTTTGAAAAATTCCCATATCACATCAGGGGCATTTATATCTCTTGATGTTTTTTCTGCAGAGCTTTTACCGGGATATTACCACCCACCAGACCATGTATGATCGCTGACTTCTATTTTTAAAAGCACTACTTTGTTGCCTGTTTCTTCGTTTTTGCATTCATACATTATCACTTTTGTTCCATTTTTATTCTCATATCAAATTTTAAAGAAAAACATGACCGCTTTAATTATAACATAAAAATGCATTATCACACCGATTCCAAGAACTATAATCCAGAAAATTCCTGGTCTTAGTTCCTTAATAATCCCCTTTCTGTAAAAGATTATCGCTCCTATGAAAGTTGCAAGCATTGAGAATAAAAGGCTTATAAAGGAAAGCATTGCTGCATAGGTGACATAGGCAAAGGGGTTTGCTCCTTTTACAAAATATTGAAGTCCTATAAGAATAAAGGATATTAAAAGATAAATTATCCACCAGATGAAATAAACATTTTTGATGTCTTCTTTAAAGAATTTTCTGACCTTTGAAGATATAATCCAGGTAATATCCGCATTCTGCCTTACAAGAGCCTCTGCAACTGTAAGCTGGGTGTTAAAAAGCAGAAGCCATGCAATTAAAAGAAATAAAAGATAACCGGGTTTACCCAAGAACAGGGTAAAGAAATTTGCTTGGTGCTTAACAACATCAAATCCTTTTGGAATAAGCCCCTGAGGTCTCAGAATTGAATCGGAAAGTCCAACAAAGATTAAAATCGTGAAAAGGCTTCCGAGAAAATAACCAACCCATATTATAAAATGAGACCGCAAAATCCAGGTTTTGAGTTTTTTTAAATTGTCTCCATTTTTCTCACATATACTGCCTGTTTCCTCAGAACTTGAAGATTTACCAAACCATCCCGGAATAGGGGGAACATAGCCTGCCATACCCCATCCTGCATCCTTCATCCAGTAGGTATACCATATAAGAGTCGGACCAGCCCCCACCCATGCAACGGTTGAGCCCAGAACCCACCAGTCCATCTCCTTTGGTATATTCCATATAAAAAAACTTTTAAACATATTCAACAAAGTGCCTGATTTTATGCCATAAATTGCTGATATTATAAGAACTATCCATGCAAGCAAAGTTGACCAGGTTGCTATGTGCTCTATGTATTTTCTTGCTACTTTTGAGAAGAATACAATCATAAAAATTATTATAAATGATATGTATGACCAGAAAACCGTGCCTGCTCTTACATCAGCTGGCCAGTTTATAATTTCTCTTAAGGCTGACGCGGAAGCGGTCGCCCATGCGGGTATTACAAATGCCACAAACATAAAGAATGTTATAAGTATTATTGCTCCAACAGTTGAAAGAACTCTTGCGTTTCCCTGAACAGCATGTTCACCTGATACACAAACCCATCTTGCGAGTTCCTGAACCCAGACTGTTTGAAAGAAAAGCATTAAAGCCATAAGTCCTAACCATCCAGCACCGAATCTTGCAGTTAAATGAGGATAAAGTATAACTTCGCTTGTTCCAAGCCCTAAGGCAATGGTGAGCATAACAGGTCCTATCCAGACCATAAATCTTTTTTTGGGTGCTGGCTCTGGAACAGAGGGTTTTAAACCTATCCTTAAAAAACCTATTTTTTCCTCTTTCATAATTTTAATTATAGCATCTCAGGTTTATGGAGTTCAAAGAGTTAATCTCAGGAGATATTTGCAGACGAAAAAGAAATTAATCTATAATTTAATATGCGAAAACATAAAATCTCTGCATGGGTGGTTGTTCTCATTTTTCTATTTTTGCTTGTCTTTTTTCTTTCTCTAAGAAAAATAATGGACCTTGATATAGGATTTCATTTAAGGGGAGGGGAATGGATGCTTGAAAACAAATCCTTTCATAAAAAGGATATTTTTACCTATACAGTTAGAGGAAATGAATATATTGCAATGTACTGGCTTTATCAGATTTTTTTATTTTTAATTTATAAACTATCAGGATATGCAGGGATTTCAATTTTAAATTCAATCCTTATAACCCTTTTATTCTATCTTGTATTTTTAAGAATGAGAAAATTCAATATTCCTTTATGGATATCTTCAGGGGTTCTTTTTCTTATGATTTTTGCAATGGAAATAAGGTTTTCGGCTCGTCCAGAAGTTCTTACTTGGATTTTCATGGCTTTAATGCTCCTTACCCTTGACAATTATTTTTATGAAAGAAAAAATTATCTTTTCCTGCTTCCTTTAATTCAGGTATTATGGGTAAACTTTCACGGACTTTTTATTCTTGGCTGGGTTTTGATGGGCTTTTATTTTTTAAGTTTCTGGATTCATTATAAAAAGTTTGACAGAAAATTTTTCAGTTATATTCTTTTTGCCGTGCTTGGCAGTCTTTTAAATCCCTATACCTGGAAGGGAATTCTTTTCCCCTTTTATCTTTTTACAAGACTTCAAAGCTCAAGTGTTTTTAAAAATGTAATTTCTGAACTTACCTCTCCTTTTTCAAAAAAGGCAATTATACTTATGCCAAAAATGCCCCTTGTTTTCTTCTATATTTTTCTTTTTTCAAGCCTTCTGCTTTTAATTCTTACCTTCAAAAAAAGGAAAATTCACGAATTTTTGCTCTACTTTGCCTTTCTTTACCTTTCCTGTACTGCCATAAGAAATGTTCCTCTTTTTTTAATTGTATCATCCCAGATATTTGCCCTCTCCATGCTTGATTTTTCAAAGAAATTTGAAAAATTAAAGGAAAATTCAATCTTCAAATTTTTAAAACATACTGGCTATGTTTTACCCATGCTTTTTTCTTTTTTAATCCTTTTGAGAATTTCTACAAATGTATATTATGTTGAAAGGGGGGGAGGAAATTTTGGAATAGGACTTGATTATGATGTTCATCCAGTCGGTACTGCTGATTTTATACTGAATAACAATTTAAAGGGAAAAATTCTGAACGATTTAAATCATGGAAGCTGGTTTATATGGAGGGTAAGAGAGCCTGTTTTCATAGATGGAAGACTTGAGGTTATAAAAGAAAAGTTTTTTGAAAGGTATCACAGGAGTTATTCGCCGGGTGGTTTAAAAAAGCTCATTTTTGAATACACTCCGAATCTTGTTGTTTTTGATTATTCCTATCCTGAAGCTCTTTTCTGGGACAGGGATATAAAGAGTATGCCTGACTGGAGAATAATTTACTGGGATTCAAAATCGGTTATATTTGCAAGAAGGGATTTTGCTCCCCATCTTAAAAGGGTTAATTTTATGAAAAGGATAAAAGAGATGGGAATTGACACAAATTTTACAGACCAGAAAATTTGGAGTATATTAAAGAAAAAGCCTGAATCAGGTTTTATCCACTGGATAAAGAGGTTTTTCAAAAAAAGGAAGTCTAAAATTTCCCTTTTAAAAATGGCATTTTATGCCTATCTATCTCTTGAGTTTAAATGTTCTGAAATACTTTATCTTACAGCCCTTGATAGAGGATGCAGGCTTTATGAAAATATCTATTTTAATCTCGGGGCAGTTTACTTTTTTAAAGGAGAGTATGATAAGGCTGTTTACTGTTATGAGAGAGTTTTAAAGGAATCGCCTCACAACTTGAGAGCTATTGAAATGATAAGGAGAATAAAATCTATGAAATAAAAAAGGGGCTCGAAAGCCCCCTTTGATTTTTTCAGAATTTTCCTGTTATACCCAGCCTCTCAGTTTCATTGCCTCAATTACTTTCTGGACAGAGACAAGGTATGCTGCGAGACGAGGATGGACTTTTCTCTTGTTGTATTCCTCATATGTGTCATAGAATGCCTTTGTCATCTTCCTGTCAAGTTTTTCATGAACCTCTTCAAGAGACCAGTAGTATCCATTTATGTTCTGAACCCATTCAAAGTAGGAAACTGTTACGCCACCTGCGTTTGCAAGAAAATCAGGGATAACAAATTTACCATTTTCATGGAGAATTTTGTCTGCCTCAGGTGTTGTGGGTCCGTTTGCGAGTTCAACTATGATTTTACCCTTAATCTTATCAGCATTTTTATCGGTTATCACATTTTCAAGAGCAGCCGGGATTAACACATCAACATCAAGTTCAAGAAGTTCTTCGTTTGTTATCTTATCAGTGCCTGGGAATCCGACCACTGTTCTGTTCTCCATCTTGAATTTATATGTTTCCTCAAATTTAAGTCCATTTGTATTTAAAATTCCACCTTTTGAGTCACTGACAGCGATTACCTTTGAACCAAATAGCTCTTCAACGAGTTTGTGAGCAAAGTATCCTGCGTTTCCATATCCCTGAATTGCAACTGTTGCTTTTGAGAGGTCCACTCCCAGAGTTTTGGCAGCTTCTCTTAGAGTATACATCCCACCTCTTGCAGTCGCATCGTCTCTTCCAAGAGAACCTCCAATTTCAAGAGGTTTGCCTGTTATTATTCCCGGTGCATTGTATTGAACTATCTTGGAATATTCGTCCATCATCCATGCCATTATCTGGGGGGTGGTATAAACGTCAGGAGCAGGGATGTCTTTTTCAGGGCTTATTATCTGTGCAATTGCTCTTACATATCCTCTTGCCAGTCTTTCCTTTTCACCATCGGACATTTCTTTTGGATTGCATATAATCCCGCCTTTTCCACCACCATAGGGTAAGTCAACAATTGCGGTTTTCCATGTCATCCATGTTGCAAGGGCTCTCACAGTGTCTATTGTTTCCTCAGGATGCCATCTTATTCCACCCTTTGTGGGTCCTCTTGCATCGTTGTGCTGAACTCTAAAACCCTTAAACACCTTATATGAACCATCATCCATCTTTACAGGAATTAAGACATGAAATTCTCTCAGGGGTTCTCTCAGAATCATATGCTCTGCTTTTCCTTCTATTCCCAGAACCTTTGCCGCTTCATCCAGCTGTGCCTGTGCAATTTTAAAGGGGTTTAGTTTTTCACTCATATTTTTCCTCCTTTTTTGGGTTTTTAAATTTAGACAAAATTTTTAGCCTTCACAGAGAACTTTATAATAAAGAAAACATATTCTCAATTTCAAATCAGTATCCCTCCCAGTATTCTCTGTCAAGAGCTCTGTACTGGATTGCCTCTGCTATATGATGGGGTTTTATTTCTTTGCTTTCGTCAAGGTCTGCGATGGTCCTTGAAAGTTTCAAAATTCTTGTATAGGCTCTGGCAGAAAGATTTAAATTTTCCATCGCGTTCTTTAACAAATTTTCACCATCAGGTGATATTTTAACATAATTTTTAATATGTTTCTGTTTCATATAGGCATTAAAGTAGATTCCACTTTCATTTTTAAATCTTTCCAGCTGGATTTTCCTTGCTTTTTCTATTCTTTCCCTTATTTTTTCAGAAGGTTCACCATCCTTTTTTGATGAAAGGTCTGTGTATGTTATTGATGGTATTTCAAGGTGTATATCAATTCTGTCAAGTAAAGGACCTGAGATTTTTGAAAGATATCTCCTTATCTGGCCTGCTGTACAGGTGCATTCCTTTTCAGAATGTGTTAAATACCCGCAGGGACAGGGATTCATTGACGCGAAAAGAACAAATCTTGCAGGAAAAGTTACTGAAAATTTTGCCCTTCCTATTGTGACAGAGCCATCTTCAAGGGGCTGTCTTAGAACTTCAAGAACGTTTCTTGAAAACTCGGGAAACTCATCCAGAAATAAAACTCCATTATGGGCAAGGGAAACCTCTCCGGGTTTTGGGATGTGTCCTCCGCCTATAAGACCAACATCAGAAATCGTATGATGCGGCGCTCTAAAAGGTCTTGTCGTAATAATGGGTTTATCAGATGGCAATTTTCCTGCAACCGAATGAATTTTGGTTGTTTCAAGAGCTTCTTCAAGGGTCATCCCTGGCAGAATTGTTGGGAACCTCCTTGCAAGCATTGTTTTTCCTGCACCCGGAGGACCTATAAATAAGATATTATGTCCACCTGCAGCAGCAACTTCAAGTGCTCTTTTAGCAGAAGTCTGTCCCTTAACTTCCGAGAAGTCGACATCATAAAAGGAAAGTTCAGAGAATATTTTTTCTTTTTCCACTTCAAACTTCTCAATTTTTATATCCCCTTTTATAAAATCAACTGCTTCCTTAAGAGAGTTTACAGGATAGACATCAACCCCTTCAACAATTCCTGCTTCGGGCGCATTTTCAAAAGGTAAGACAATCTCTTTAATTCCCTTTTCCCTTAAAAGAATTGCAATGGGTAAGGCGCCTCTTATTCTTCTTAACTTTCCATCAAGGGAAAGCTCACCGAGAAAAACTTTTTCCTTTAAAAGTTCTGATGCAAAGTGTCCTGATGCTGATAAAATTCCAAGAGCTATAGGAAGGTCAAGTCCTGTTCCCTCTTTTCTCAAATCAGCAGGGGCGAGATTTATTGTAATCTTTTTTAAGGGCAAAGAAAAACCCGAATTTTTTATTGCTGTTAAAACCCTTTCCTTGCTTTCCTTAACCATTGTTTCAGGAAGACCCACAAGAGAAAAAGAGGGTATTCCTTTTGATAAGTCAACCTCAACATCCACAAGGGTTCCATCAATCCCTATATAGGTTGCGGATTTTAATTTTGCGAGCATTCACTCCTCCCTGAAAGCATTCTCAAAATGTTCTATCTCAATTTCATCATCCTTAAAATTTATTGAAATAACATCAAATCTTACCTCTCTTTTGCCAAGAAGATTTTTTGATTCAAGATAAAACTTTGCTGTCTCTATTATCTTTTTCTGCTTTACAGGTGTTACAGTTTCATATCCCCTGATATCTCCCTGTTTTTTACTCCTCACTTCAATAAATATTATATTCCCTTCCCTCTCTGCAATAATATCAATTTCTCCCTTTCTCCATGAAAAATTTCTTTCAAGAATTTTATATTTTTTTCTCTTTAAATATTCCTCTGCAAAAACTTCGTACAATCTTCCTTTCTCTTTTCTCTCACTCAACCTCTACAATCTCCTCCTCGTTTTTTTCTATATCTATTATCAAAAATGTTGAATTTCCTGTAAGATATCCGCATAGCTCTCCGGGATTCAGAAAATTCACGTTTCCTTTTTTTATATACACCCTGTGGGTATGGGCAAAAAGAACATAATCAATATTAAAATCTATTTTCTCAAATTCAGGAAGCGAATGAAAGAGCAAAAACTTTTTCCCTTTAATTTCAACAAGTTTTGGGGGGTCATATATTTCCCAGTGATATACATCAAACATTTTTGTGAGAAAAACCTTTTCTCCATCATTGTTTCCGAAAACACCTATAAGTTTACCCGAATAAAAATCTCTTATTTTTCTTATGGTAAAAGGTGCAACATAATCACCGAGATGGAAAACGAGTTCTATTCCTTCCTCGCTTATTTTTTTAAAAGCACTTTCAACTTTTGGAAGATTATCGTGGGAATCCGCAACTACCCCTATCTTCATCTTTTATACTTATCAATTATTTTTCTTAAATCTTCGGGTATTTTGACAGGCTTCAAATCCTTTGTTGTGCAGCAATGTCTTGTAAAACCCTGTGCAGCAACTTTGCCATCCTTCAAAATTTCATACTCAAACTTAAAGGATGTATTCTTAACCTCTGAAATCCAGCAGTTTACAGTAATTTCATCCTCATAAAAAAGAGGAGACTTATACCTGCAATGGGCTTCCAGGACAGGTATATAAACCCCTTCCTTTTCAAATTGACCGTAGGATTTACCTTCCTTTTTTAAAAGCTGTGTTCTTGCTGCCTCAAAATATACAAAGTAGTTGGCATAATACACAACTCCCATCTGGTCTGTCTCTGAATACCTGACAAAAGTTTTAAACTGAAACATTTTTTTAGTATAAAGTAAAGAAAAAACTTAATTCAAAATTCTATAGTCTTCTGAAATTATATTTTAAAACCCGATTTCTGGCTCAGATATTATTTTGCTTGTTCTTCAATGGCGTTATATATGCCGTTTGCATAACCCGCCACCCAGCCTATTGATTCAATGAGCTGGTTTTTATTCAGGTAATAATACCTCATTTTCACATTGTAGTCTATATACCATTTCCCGTTTTCACTATCCAGCGAGAAAAATCCCCAGTTTCCTTCCTGAGCATTTAATTTTAAAATATATTCCAGGACCTCATCAGAAGGCTTCCTGTCCAGTTCCAGAACATTTGTCCATATGTAAACAACATCAAAATCAGGGTCAGACGGGTGCTTACTTAAAAACACATTTATTTTCCACGAGTATTCCCAGTCAGGAGATTGAAATTGAACTAACCAGCTTGATTCATTTACTTTTTTCAAAAATTTATATCCTTCACGCTGATGATTTTTTAATACAGTTTCTATGTTAAGCAATTTATTCCCTGAGTGCAGATTTGAACCTGTAAGCAGGATAATTATACCCATTATTACTTTTTTCATCATTCCTCCTGTGTTAAGTTTTTTAAATACGTTCTGATTATAATGTATAAACATGGAAATCATAAAATAAGTTATTTTTTAGAAAAATGCAAGTCATGGTAATTTCTGCAGAACCTGCAGACTCATATAAAAATCTAACTTTCTTATTTCAATTAGATTTTTGATGAGACAACTCGGTAGATTGAATTCAGAATCATATTTGTTTTATAATAAGTCCTTTAATGACAAGAAAGGAATTTTTGAAAAGATTTACAGGTTTTTTTGCAATTTTAATAGGAGGTTTAATTATAAAGCCTTTTAAAAATTTTGCTGAGGTTTTTTTATCAGAAATAGATGATTTTAAAGACATACTGTCCCTTGCTCTTTCAAAAGGTGGAGACATATCCGAGATATTTATAGAGAACACCATTTCAAGAAATTATACAATAAGGAACGGAGTTTTTGAAACTTTGAGAATAAGCCAGGATGAAGGTTGCGGAATAAGGGTTATAAAGGGTGATAAGTACGGTTATGCATATACTCAGAATTTATCTAAGGATTCGTTAACAGAAACAGCCAGAATTGCAGGAGAAATAGCAGAGGCAAAGAGTATAGCAGGGGTAAGGTTTTCAAAAAAAGAAAAATCTGCAGAACATACTGTTTTACCTTTTAAAATTCCTCTTGATGAAGTTCCTGATGATGAGAAGATTAAGATTTTAAAAGAAATCCACGAGTCAGCCTTTTCTTTTTCAAATAAAATTAAAACTGTGAGTGTTGGTTATAGTGAGACAATAAGAAGGATAAAAGTTGTAAATTCTGAAGGTATTCATATAATTGATTTACAACCAATTTTTACTATAGGGGCAAGTGTTGTTATTGAGGAGAAAGGGCAAAGAGCATCAGGAAGAAAAAGGGAAGGTAAAAACGGTGGGTTTGAGTTCTTAAAGGAAATAAACCCTTCAGAATTTGCCAGAAGAGCTGTGGAACAGGCAGAAGCAGTTTTAAAGGCAAAAGAGGCACCCGCAGGTGAGATGCCCATTGTTATTGAAAAGGGCTGGGGTGGTGTGCTTTTTCACGAAGCAGTGGGTCATGGTCTTGAAGGAGATGCGGTTTCTGAGAATGCATCTTATTATTCAGGTAAAATGGGTGAGATTGTTGCATCTCCCCTTGTTACATTGGTTGATGATGGCACCTTTAAGAATGCAAGGGGCAGTTTTAACTTTGATGATGAGGGAACTCCATCACAGTATACGGTCCTTATAGATAAAGGTAAACTTGTGATGTTTATGACCGATATAATAAATGCAAAAAAACTCGGTCTTAAAAGAACAGGTAACGGTAGAAGAGAATCTTACAGGTATCCGCCTCTTGTAAGAATGAGAAATACCTATATACTACCCGGAGAGGCTGAACCCGGTGATGTTATAAAATCAACAAAAAGGGGAATTTATTGTAAAGATTTCGGTGGTGGACAGGTTGATACAACATCGGGCAATTTTACCTTCAGTGTAACAGAGGCTTATATGATAGAAAATGGTGAAATCACATACCCTTTAAAGGGTGTGACGATAATAGGGAACGGTCCCGAGGCACTCAAAAACATAGATATGGTTGCAAAGGACTTTGGTTACGGCCCCGGAACATGCGGTAAGGGACAATGGGTTCCTGTCACAAGTGGACAGCCCACTTTGAGGATTAAAAAGATAACGGTCGGGGGACAGAAGTGAAAAAGATTTCAGATACAATCAAAAAATTACTTCTTGAAATAGAAAAAAGAGGTTTTGAAGGTGAAATTTATTTCTCCGAGGATGAGAGTTTAACGATTTCATATAAAAAGGGAGAGATAGATTCAATAAGGAAATCCCTTGACAGGGGTATAGGGGTTAGGATTTTTAAGGATAAAAAGATGGTATTTTTTAACACTGTTTTTAAAGATAATTTAAATTTCAAAAAATTGCTTGATAGTGCAGAAATACTTTTAAAAAATTCAAAACCAGATGACGCAAATTTAATTCCTGAACCAGAGGAAAAATACAGGGGGGTTGAGAAGTTTGATGAAAAGATTTTAAGAATAGACGTGGATAGATTAAAAAAAATTGTCTTTAAATACGATAAACTTATTAAAGAGCAAAAACCTTTCCTCTGGTTTTCTTCATGTAATAAAGGTGTTGCGAGAAGGGCTATTGTTTCATCAAAGGGTATAAACCTGTATGATGAACAAACATCTTTGAATTTTGGATTTTCCCTTTATTTTGAAAAAGAAGGCGAGAAATGGGAATCAGGTGATTATGTTGCGGTCAGAAGGTTTTCTGATATTGAAAAGATGGAGATTGAAAAAAGGATAAAAAAAGAGGCTGATAGAGCAAGAAAACTTGTGGGAGCAAAACCTATAAAAACCCAGAGTTTACCTGTGCTCTACGACCTGCAGACTTCTTCTTTTTTTCTCTGGATAATCTCATCTCTTCTGAATGGAAACAATCTTTACCATAGAGAGAGCTTTATTTCTAAGGATGATATAGGAAAGAAGATTTTTTCAGAAAAAATTAATATTTATGAGGATCCATTTATACCTTATGGTTTAAGGAGCAGGGGCTTTGATGATGAAGGAATCCCCTGTAGAAAAAGAAAAATAGTTGAAAGGGGCGTTATAAAAGGAACATTTGAAAACTATAGGTCCGCATTTCTGAATAAGAGAAAACCCACGGGCAATGCTTCAAGAGGAGGATATGATTCCATTCCGGGAATTTCTCCATCAAACTTGATTCTGGAAAACGGAGATAAAGATATTCAGGAAATAATATCAAAAATTGATAGGGGATTTTACTGTCTCGGGACAATAGGTTTTGGTGTTGATAGAATTACCGGGAACTATTCAAGGGGAGCATACGGATTTTTAATTGAAAGAGGAGAGATAAAAAAGCCCGTTGCAAGGGTTACACTTGCCTCAAATCTGAAAAATATGTTGAACAATATTCAGGCTCTATCAAAAGAGTATGATATATCAAGAGGATTCAGGTCTCCTGCAATTTTAATCTCTGAAATGAAAGTGGGCGGAATTTAAACGTTAAATCCGAATTTTCTTAAAGCTTCTTTCCCCTGTTCTGTGATTTTTTCTGGTGACCAGGGTGGGTCAAAAGTGAATTCTACATTGCACTCGTCTATTTGCTCAAGTTCTTTAACTCTTTTCTCAACTTCCTGCTTGATTAAATGATAAATTGGACATCCCGGTGCTGTCAGTGTCATAAGAATATGAGCCTTTTTATCCTCGACTTTTATATCATAAACAAGTCCTAAATCATAGACATTAACAGGAATCTCAGGGTCATAAACGGTTTTCAAAACCTCAATTATTTTCTCCTTCATTTCAAACCTCCCTCAGGTTTATAGTTTATCTCTAAAAAATAAAAAACTAACTTTACACTATTAGCCATAAGCCATAAACCAAGCCCCGAAGGGGCTTAACGGAGAGGGTGGGATTCGAACCCACGGTACCCCTTTTGAGGGCACAATCGCTTAGCAAGCGACCGCCTTAAACCGCTCGGCCACCTCTCCACGGTTTTGCCTTCGGCAAAACACTTATAGCGTATAGCTTATAGCCTATGGCATATGGTGTATGGCTAATAGTACATAGTAAAAAATTATTTTTCATTTTTATTTTTTAAAACATTTTTAAAAGACTGAATTTGTTTAATAAGTACTTCTGCCTTTTGCTCTATTTGTCTAACACTTCCATTCTTAACAACCCCGAGACTCTCTGCAAGGTCAAAACCCGCAAGGATTTCATAAACTGACCTCAAGGACATTGTGAGAAATCTTGTGAACTCTGCATTAGACTCACATGCTGAGCCCTCTGCAATATTCAGAACGACCGAATTAGATGCACGAATTATCTGGTTTGCAAGGCCCTTTTCTTTATTCCACATTTTTACTTTTTCTCTGCACATTTTAGCAAAATCTTTTGCTTTTTGATAAATTTCTAAATTTTTAAACCTTAAAGCCATCCGCTATTTGTGTTCCGACAGAGTCGGAACCACGGAGGGTGAGGGACTCGAACCCCCATCCCGACTTGCGTCGGGAAGCGGATTTCAAATCCGCCGCCTTAAGCCAATTCGGCCAACCCTCCATAACCAGCATATAGCATATGGCTTTTAGCGTATAGCTTATAGCAATAGCTTTAGTTAGTATATAATTATACCAGAATGGGATTAAAAATTCAACCAGTCAAATTATTTGAGCCACAAGTTCAGTAAATTTCTGGTGCTTATGAAGATGCAGGTTCTTTTAGGGTTTTTAGTTTGACGTTCCGCGCGTATCTGAAGTTCCCAAAGAGGAATTTGGGCGGAGTACCAAAGGCACGAAACCAGGTACGTTCTGTTAGGCGATGGTTTATTAATTCTCTTCATTATCATGCAGTCACAAATTGCTTTTTCCTCTATTACATTCTCGACATAGAGTTTGTAAATTTTCAAAAACTGTCTCTCCCCCTTTTGAATAAGGAATCTTATGGTCAACTTCTAAAACCACAGAAGGGTCAGTTGCTGGGGATTTTCCGCACAGGCTACATTTAAAATTATCCCTTTTCATTACTAAAAAACGTAAACGCCAGTTTATTTTTCTTTTTGTTTTATGAAGATTTTTCCTCTCTTTCCCTTTTAATGATTTTTTGTTTCCTTTATAAATATCAACTTGTTTCTCTTTATTAAATCTCTCATTAACATACTCAATAAAAGATTCTAAAGTTTTCCTCCACGTTCCAAATCGTTTCTCATAAGTCCCTGCTGAATACTTAGATAAGCTTTTATCATTCATCTCTTTATAACGTGGCTGACGGCCTAGTTTCCGCCATACCTCTTCCAAATTCATAAATAAATCTTCGTTTGGAATATTTAACGGAGTTCTAGTAGGTTTTAAACCTGCTTTTTCCAGACAAACAAACCAAGAACCGAATCTTCTCGTTAATGTAGTACTATGGTATTTCCCTTTTTCATTGTACTCTTCGATTGTAACTTTATCTTTTCCAAGTGACTTGGCAACCCGTTTAAGATCATTAATCAATTCATCATTAGGGACATTTCTATGATATTCTTCTAACTTGAATTTCATTTTATCCCCTTCTTATCTTTAAATTATCGCCTAACTCATTCATATACGCATTGCTAATATTATTCCAATTCTGGTAGATATATGCAGTATTGCAGATATCTCTCTGTATCTGGACACACTTATACCTCTTCTTCCTTAAAGATGGTGTCAGGTAGATTCTTTATTCTTGCTGTGTTTGCTTTGCTTACATGAGTGTAGTTTACTTTTGTTTTTAAGACTTTATAGTCTAAAAATTCCTCCTTTCTCCTTATAGAAAAATCACCTTCCATCATAATTTTATCAGCCTTTAACATCACATAATAGTTTATAGCAAAAGAAAATGAAAAATAAAGTTAATATGGAATTCCATAACATAAATTCTTTAAAATTTCAAACTATGAATGCGATGGATTTATTTTTTAATCCCGGGAAGGTTGCAATAATAGGGGCTTCAAGGAACCCGAAAAGTCTTGCCTACCAGACCTTCAAGAGCATGATAGAGTCGGGTTTTGAGGGTGCTTTTTTCCCTGTGAATCCTAAGGCTGATTATGTTCTCGGTTATAAATCCTATAAAAGTGTTCTGGAAATAGAAGATGAAATTGACCTTGCTGTTATAACGGTTCCTGCGAAAATTGTTCCTTTTGTGCTTGAAGAATGCGGTAAGAAAGAGATTAAGGCTGCGGTAATAATAACTGCAGGGTTTAAAGAGGTTGGTGGTGAAGGAGTTTTTCTTGAAAAGAAGGTCAGGGAAATCGGGAAAAATTGGGGGATAAGAATTATTGGACCAAACTGCCTTGGTATAATAAATACCTCTCCCCAAAAAAGATTGAATACCTTTTTTGCAACTCCTTTACCTGAAAGAGGAAAAGTTGCCTTTGTATCCCAGTCAGGTGCAATATGTGTTTCCTTTCTTGACCACGCAAGGGAAAAAGGGATTGGTTTTTCAAAAATAATGAGCATAGGAAATAAAGTTGATATTGATGAGGTTGATGCCCTTAAGTATTTTAAAGATGACCCTGAAACCGAGATAATACTTATATATCTTGAGGGTCTTGCAAAGGGAGAGGAATTCCTTGAGGCTGCAAAGGAGGCAACAAAGAAAAAGCCTGTTTTTGTTTTAAAGGTAGGAAGAACCCCTGAAGGAGCAAGGGCTGTATCCTCACATACAGGTTCTATGGCAGGGATTGATGAGATATATGAAGCCCTTTTTAAAAAGTCGGGAATTTTGAGGGTATATGAACTTGCAGAGATGGCTGATAAGGCTCTTGTTTTTATTTCTCAACCTCTTCCAAAAGGAAACAGGGTCGCAATAATAACAAATGCAGGAGGAACAGGTGTTATAGCAACCGATGAGTGCGTGAAAAGGGAACTTTCCCTTGCAAAGATAACTCCTGAAACCGAAAAGAAGTTAAGAGAAAAGGTTCCTCCCTATGCTTCCCTTGCAAATCCCTTTGACCTGATAGGTGATGCTGATGCAGAAAGGTATGACTGGGTGATGGAGCATCTTTTAAAGGATAAAAATGTTGATGCCGTGGTTTCTATGATGGTTCCCCAGAAAATGATTGATATGGAAGAAGTCGCAAAGAGAATGGCAAAATATGCAAAAAACGGTAAAAAACCGCTTATACCTGCATTTCTGGGAGAAAGAAGCGTATTGAAGCCCATAGAAATTTTGAAAAAGGAAAAAGTTCCCTTTTATACATTTCCAGAAAATGCTATAAATGCTGTTGCGGGGCTTTATCAGTATATGATTTTGAAGAAATTTAGAAAAGATGAAAAAGAACCTCTTTTTAAGGTTAAAACAGAGAAAGTAAAGAAAATCATTGAAAAGGCAGAGAAAAGCAGGGATGGTTTTATTTCTTTGAAAGATGCATTTCTTATACTTGAATATTATGGTTTTAATCTCATTAAATGGGAATTTGCAGAGGAAGAAACCGATTTAAAAGATAGGTGCAAAAAAACAGGCTTCCCCCTTGTAATGAAAGTTGTTGCTCCTGAAGTTGTCCATAAGATGGATGTGGGAGGTGTGGTTCTCAATGTAAGGTCAGAAAAGGATGCAATTATTGAATTCCAGAAAATGAAAAATAGGTTTGAGACCGGATTTAAAGGAGTTATCCTCCAGAAAATGGGCAAACCTGCAAAGGAACTTATTGTTGGCGCAAGGAGAATAAAGGGATTTCCTCCTCTTATTGTCTTTGGTCTTGGAGGAATATATGTTGAAGTTATAAAGGATGTGAGTTTTGGGCTTGCACCTTTAGCTCCTTCAGAGGCAGAGGAGATGATAAAGAGCACAAAGGGATATAATTTACTTAAAGGAGTAAGAGGAGAAAAGGGAGTTAATATAAACAGGGTAAAAGATGTCATTTTAAGAGCTTCTCAACTTGTTACAGAAATACCCGAGATAGAGGAACTTGATTTAAACCCTGTTTTTGCATATATGAACAAAACTGTTATTGTTGATGCAAGGATAAAGGTGTTCCAGAATTAAAGATTAACCGGTTATTTTCTTATCTTTTGGATTTCTATAACCCCTGCTCTTGCAAAACATCCCAGAAGGGGAAAAGCGGTCAGTAATAATCTGTCAATATTTGAGATTGCTTTCCTTCTGTCCTCAAGCCAGTTTGAAATCCTGCATAAACTTTCCAGAACATGAAACTTACGGATTTTTATCCTGCCGAAATTTTTCCAGAGATAAAAAAGGTCTTTTTTTGATAAAACCCCGCCTCCCCGGGATTCTCTCCATTTCACCGGAATCATTGCTCTTAAGTAAACCAGTGGTTCAGGTTGCTCAAGGGGTTCAATAAATATTGCCTTTCCATTTGGAACAAGGATTCTTGCGAGTTCTGGTGCCGCTTTCTCCATATTTAAGTGATGGAGAATACCCGTTCCTATAATCATATCAAAACTTTCGGATTTAAAGGGAAGAAAATGGGCATTTGAATTTATCAAAATCGGGGCAAGATTGTATAATCCCGCTCCTCTACGAGCCAGTTTAAGCATCTGGATAGAGAGGTCGAGAAATATAACATTTCCTCCCATTTTTAGAAGATGCAGTTCCTCCAGGCCAAGTCCTACTCCCAGTCCCAGAATCCTTTTATTTTTTATCTTTTCAGAAATCAAGCTAACATAGGATTCATGAGCAAAATTATAACATATATATATTTTATAATTACGATAAATCTCGGAAGTTTCTTTCCAATTTTTAAGGTATTCCATGGACCTGGTGTTCCAGTATTCTTTCTCAAACCTGTCATGGGAATATATATCCTTTTTAAAATTCCCCTTTATTATACCCAGAATTTCCTTACTTTTATCCCTCCATTTCATTTTTGTCATCTTCTGAAGAATAAAAATCTGTTAAGATTTAAATTAAAAAGACTATGAATGCAGTATTTCAAACTCACGAGTTGTATTTTTTAATCTTTCCATCATTTATTATATGTATTGAATCGGTTACTTTCTTTAAAAAATTTATGTCTTGCGAAACAACTATATATGAAAAATGAGGTTTTCTCAATATATCCATCAATTTCTGAACCCCGTCTTCATCGAGTTCTAAGGTTGGTTCATCGAGCAAAAGTATTTCGGGTTCCATTGCAAGAACCGTGCCCAGAGCCAGTCTTCTTTTTTCCCCACCGGATAGGTGATAGGGTGGCATTTTTTCAAGCCCCTCAAGCCCTACAAGATTTAATATCCTCCTCACCACCCTTTTGATCTCTTCCTTAGATTTTCCGAAATTCAGAGGTGCAAAGGCAATTTCTTCATATACACTGGGACAGAAAAGCTGGTCATCCGAATTCTGAAATAAAAGCCCTATCCTTTTCCTGACTTCCCTGAAATCCTCCTCATTTTTTCTTGCCTTACCGAAAATTTCTATTTCTCCATCAAAGGGCTTCAGAAGTCCCATAATTATGTGCAAAAGGGTTGTTTTACCCGAACCGTTATGTCCTGTAAGCCCTATCCGTTCACCCTTGTGGAAAGTAAAATTTAAATCCTTCAGCAGTTTTGGACGGGATGGATACCCGAAAGTTATATTTTTTAAATTTACGAGGACTTCATCCATTGTAAAAATAAAAGTAATGTTATATAAATACCAAATATTCCTATAGAAAGAATATCAGTTTTCTTAAAAGAATTTTTATTCAATACCCAGAATTTCCCTGTAAAACCCCTGCAGAGCATTGCCCTGTAAATCTGTTCAGCACGGTCATAACTCCTGATTAAAAGTGTACCGGTCAGATATGCATAAACACGATAGGTTTGAAGTGATGTCTTCGGAATAAATCCTCTTATTTTCAAAGCATTTTCAAGTCTTCTATATTCTTTTAAAAGGGTAAATATATAACGATAAATGAGGAAGAAAAGGTAAACCATTTTATCCGGAATGCGAAGGGATTTTAATGCATAGGTAAGATTCAAAATGCTTGAGGTGGATAAAAAAGCTATAATCGCAAGAACAATTGTATTGCATCTCACAGTAATCTGAAATGCATAAATAATTCCTTCCTGTGTGATATGTAGTTTCCAGATTGAAAACAACAGTTTTCCAGGGACAGAAAGAGGTAAGATAAGCCAGAGTAAAAGGATGAAAATATTAACCAGGAAAAGTCTTTTTAATATCTCTTTAAATTCTAAACGGGCAAGAAACACAAGGGCTAACGAGAAAACAAATCCAGATGTAAGAACTAAAGGATTCGCACTCACAGCCATGATGATTGAAAACAAAAAGGCATAGATTATTTTGATTCTCGGGTCAAGTTTATGGATTATTGAATCGCCCTTTGAAAACCTCTCCTCTATCATTTCTTTTTTCTCATAAGGAATGCGATTATTCCGAGAATACCGAAAATATAGCCTATTCCTCCAGCAGCCACTTCACTGAATTTTATTCTT
The DNA here is from genome assembly GCA_002011615.1 of Candidatus Hydrothermus pacificus. Taxonomy (GTDB): domain Bacteria; phylum Hydrothermota; class Hydrothermia; order Hydrothermales; family Hydrothermaceae; genus Hydrothermus; species Hydrothermus pacificus. Next base: position 152,008 of record MTOH01000009.1, read on the forward strand.
TCACTTTTTTTCTGCTCGGCAAGCATTTTATAAAGGGGATGCAATTTCTCATCCATGACCTCTTCAACTATTTTTCTTATCTCCTGAGTGGAGATGAACGGTAATTCTTTCTTACTCTCTTTTTGAATATTTTCCTTTATCACTTTCTTTACTTCGGGCAACTCATTTGCGGGAATTTCGATCTCTGCCCGATGTCCTATACCTGCATAGAGAACAATCTTTAAATCTGTTTTTTCAGGAATGATAAAGGAAAAAATACCCTGTTCATCGGTTTTGCCCTCAAGCAATTTTCTACCGTCTTTTGCAAATACTTCTATTTTTCCGTTCTTGACCTTTGAACCATCCACATAATAAGCCTCACAGAAAATTCTGTTTCCCTGGGTCCATGCAAAAACATTTACCTTATGGGCATATCCTTTTGAAATCCACATAATGATTAACACTGGCAAAATAAACTTTCTCATTCCACACCTCCCAGAATTTCAGGTCTTATCTTTTTTATAACCACTATTATAAAAGAAGTTATAATCCCTTCAAGAATCATGACCGGTATATGGGCAATGATTACAAGTTTTGCAACATTTAAAAAAGCCTCACCCGTGGTAACCAGAAAAAGGGCAACAAGGATACTTGCAAGAAAAACTCCAAGGACACCTGTCAGAAAACCAGAGATTATTGCTAAAACATCACTTTTACTCCTCATTGATTTACTGAAAAGGTAAAAACATAAAATTGCGGGTAAGCCCATTGTCAGCGTGTTAACTCCGAGTGTGGTTAACCCACCGAATTGGAATAATATTGCCTGTAATAAAAGTGCAAGAAAAAGAGCGGGAAATACAGACCATCCGAGTATGAGACCTGCAAGCCCGTTCAGAATCAAATGAACACTCGCAGGACCCAAAGGGATATGTATTAAAGATGCAACGAATAGAGCCGATGAAAGAACCGCAACTTTTGGTAAATCTTCATCCTTTATCTTTTTAATTCCAAAACCTATACCCGCTGCTGCAGCTGAGGCGCCCCCGATCAATGCGGGTGCTGAAAGGACTCCTTCTGAAATATGCATTATTTTATATCCTCCACTTTTACCCAGATTACCGCACCTATTTCCACAGGATATTCCTTACCGTCTTCGGGATTTTTCATCTTCTCTTCAGCTTCAGTCAAAGCTGCAAACCCCCACCATCCTGCCTTAGGCATGGCATAGCAGAATGAACCCCTATCATCTGTTTTGATAACCTGTGTAACAAAAGGTCCTGCAGGTGCCTTATATTTTTTATCCCTGTTATAGTATTCGACTTCAACAGGAATAAAGGAAGCGGGTTTTCCATTAACTTTAACAAGTCCGCGGAATACATTACCCGTGTATAATCCATAGGGTCTTGTTAAGGGAATAATCTCCGCTTTCAATCCAACCTCTGCATCCCATCCTTCTTCAAGACCGAATGCATTAACGATGACCTTGGTATAATGAACAATGAACTTTCCTTCTGCTGGCTCCCAGTAAGGCGTAGGCTCTGCATAAAATACATAATCTCCGGGTCTTTTAATCTTATAAAGAGCCTTCCATGCAAGTTTTCCATCTATCCTGAATCCCTTCAAAATGTTTAAAAGGTCTTCCTTTTGATTTCCTCTTATAAGAACACCGAATTTAAGAGGTTTTTCCATATTCATCACATCACCTTCAAAGGGATGACAGAAGATCAGATGAAACAAAATTTCACTTTCTTCTTTGCTCTCTATTATGTCTTTGTCCGGAAGAATCATTTGAAAATGGGCGTATAAAAAGATAGGGGTAAACAACATTGCAGGAATATACTTCTTCATGACTTCCTTCTTTTAGAATTCATAATGCAATCCAATGGTGCCCGTAATTTTGTTTTCTCCTTCAAAATTGCCGGATATTCCTATATCCAGATTAAACCCATCTGTCAATTTATATCTTCCTCCAAAAAGCCATGTTTCAAGCTCATTTTCATTCCCCAGTATCTCACCCCCTGCATCAAATTTATCAAATCCCGCAATAAGTGCCAATGCATAGAAAGCCATACCTTTGCTTGCGTTTCCGGGAATAGAATAACCCAGATTAACATCAAATTCTATTAACCCCAAAGGTTTTGTGAAGATTGCATTCAAATCATAAGAGGATGTCCCGAGTTCATTACTTACAGAAACAGAGAAAAAATCAGGCAGGATGGCATATTTTAAGACAAAGGCTGCAGGAGTAAAACGATTTTTGGGAAGGGAAAGAGTGTTATAACCGAATTAAGTCCCCACATCCATTTTGGGAGTCAATCCGTGTTTGAAACTTAAACCCAGGATACCTTCATCTTGTCCGAAATCATACCCGATTTCCAGCTCGTATCCTGCCACAGAAACCGTTCCAGCATCATCGGTTGCAAAGGGTCTTGCCCCATAGAGGGAGATAGCGGGTAAACCTATTAAGATACCCATCAGGACATATCTCATTTTACCTCCTTTTGTAACACCTTTTTTAAAAAAAGTGTTACTATTTTAAAGAAAACAAATTAATTATGTCAAGTCTTGAAGGGGTGATGAAATCCAAAAATTATGAGGGATTTAAAAAGTGCTGAATAAAGTTTTCAAATCAAAACACAAAGGGTGCTCCATCCAAAGTCTTTCATTGCTTTACCGGGATTTCCTCTAAAGGGGTCATAGAATTTATATAACCTGAATTCACAGAATTTGAGAGGGTATTTTTCTACCTCTGTCTGTTTTATCAAAATCCTTATCAAAACTTATAATGGTAAGGTCATGTTTCTCTGCAAGGGTATACTGATAAGCATCATCGAAATCTATATTAAATTTTTTGGAAACTTCTATAATTCTCTCCATATCATAAGGACTTAATCGTAGAATTTTAATATTTCCATTTATTATCATTTCATTTATAAGTTTTTGAAAAACTTTATATTTTTTGTGTTTTATTAAAATAACTCCGATTGAGTAAAGAGAAAATTCTGAGATAAAAATCTTATCTACTGGAATATTATGAAGAAATTTATCTACATCATACGCTCTTTCCTGGTCAAGTAAAAATTCAAGTAGAATATTTGTATCTATCAGGTACATTAATCATTAAACCATTCAAGAGACTTATGCTGAAGCTCAACCGAAGTGTACTTTTTTTTCAAATCTTTAAGGGCTCCTCTTAAAGTAAGTTTTAATTTCTTTTTTCTTCTTATCTTGTTTTTTTCAATTAAAAAAAGTATAAAATCCTCCACTTCCTGAAATAAATACGGTGGCAACTTTTTTAATAATTTATTTATTGTTTTCATTCTAAAATTTTAAGGTAAGATATCTATTTTTTTCAAATCAAAACACAAAGGGTGCTCCATCCAAAGTTTTTCATTGCTTTACCCGGATTTCCTGTAAAGGGGTCATAGAATCAAAGCTTTTTATTTGAAAAATTTTACCTGCCTATCAGGGTAATTTTCCTTACATAAATCCTTTCTTCTGTTATTATTCTCAAAAAATAGTTTCCTCTTGGAAGGTTGTTTAATGCATTTATAAAAAATTCCTTATTTTCTCTATCGGTAAAGAAAATT
>MTOH01000005.1 GCA_002011615.1 Candidatus Hydrothermus pacificus
GTGGGAACACCCTTTTTATGCTTCCAGTTTGCAAGGGGAAGCACCTGGTTATAAAAATTATCAGCAGTAATTATAAGATATTTTGCACCATTTATCTGAGCCATTAATGGCAATGCAAAAATCACACTTATGCCTATTTTACGCATCATTTCTGTCACCCCTTCTTTTATTTCAAATATATAATTTTTTTAATTATATTTTTTTTCTGTTCTAAAATCAAATAGAAAACACCGTTTTTTCTAAAGACTTTTCTATCCAGTTTTAAAGATTTTGATTTTAATACATTCTGATATATTTTTCTACCTGCTGCATCAACTATTGTAATTTTTGAATTTTTAAAGATTTCTGGAACATAAAGAATAAATGAGTTCCTTGTAATGGAAGGAATGAATATTTTGTCCTGCATCCCCTTTTTACTTTCTTTTATACTTAGAGATGGGCTTTCAGGAGTTATAAGAAATGCTCTCCCACCTTCAATTGCTGGAATTCCATTTTCTTTTGTTCCATTGAAACTGAGTTGTATTCCATCAGAGTTGTCCTGTGATTCAAACCCTGTTGTTGAGTAGTTGTGCCACTGGTCATCATCCTGAACATTTAAGAACTGAATCTTTATTATTCCATCTCCTGTAGATGTGGGGTAATAAGATGGGTCAAAAAGGATTGCTTCAAAGGTTGCAAGCTCTGATGGCACAGGGTTTTGATAGTTGTGTATATGTTGAACTCTGCTCCATTCAATTATGAAGAGATGATTTAAATTGTCGTAATATACATAAACATCCCTGCTGGAATCGGTTATTTCGGGATTAAAATCGTCCCAGAAAACCGCAACAAATCCATCGGGTAATGTAACAGCAGGAACAGGCCAGTTGTAAGGGTCAGATACATTTGAATTTCCAAAGATAAAATAACCGTTATCAGAGATCGAAATACTCGTGTAATCTACCCCAAAGTATTTGAATGTAAAGGGTAGATTCACATTAACTGTTGAGTCGTTTGTTAGATTTAAGGGATTTCCAGAACCCCCAAAACCGGGGTCTATTTCAATCCATGAAAAATCTGGCTTTTCGTTGAACAGGCTGTCAAGGTCATCAAGCACATAATAGCCGTATTCAGAAGGACCTGTTGCATTTGAAGGGGATGGTGCCCCTATTTTTAAGGGAAAGGATATTCTTCCCTGTCCTTCTGCCTGTGTATTCCATCTTATTTGCATCGGGATTTCTTCGCCGGGAAAAGCATTGCCTGCTATATTTATAACAAAGGGGTTCTGCTGATTTGAGGATGTTGAGTCAATGCTGATATTTCCAAAGTTTGATATTGAATCAATGACCTGTATTTTGGAACTTAGAGATTTTAAAGTTCCTGTTACATTGTAACCTGAAAAATCACCTGTATTTTTAAACACAATTACAAGATTTTCAGTGTCTCCAGGGTCAGGATAACCATCTGCATCAATTACATAGATGCTATCAATTTCAAATTCAGGTGCATGGCAGTTTCTTTTTATATAGTGGGTCCAGTTACCCTGATTTGAAGTTATGCTCATGTTAAATTTTATTTCATGAGATGTTGTGCACTGAGGTAGAATTTCAAATTTGAAAGAGGTATTTTTAACCTGACCCGAAGAAAAATTGCCCATGGATTTTATACTATCTGTTATATTTATAAAAGGGTCAGAACTTGAAAGTTTTGCAGTTACATTATTTATTGTCTGGGAACCGTAATTTCTGAGTGACGCACTTAACTTTACAATTTCTGATGGCGTTAAGAGTGTATCTCCGTGTCCAATAGAATCAGAAAATGAAATACTCTGAATTCCTATAAAATAAGATGCTCCGTATACAGGAATACCTGTGGTTTGAGGATACACATCAAACCCTCTTACAGTTACATAAAGTGTCCCTGCTGTTAAGGGGTTGAATTCCAGAAAGGCATCTCCATTTTCATCAGTTAATGAAAAATCCCTTGCCTGGTTTTCCTTAAACACACTCACCCATACATCTTTTAAGGAATTTCCATTCCTTTTAACATTTACACTTATTGAAGATGTTCCCAGTGCAAGGAAAGAAGGCAGTGTAAGGGTTACATTTTTGGGTGTTCCTTTGTATAAAATTAAAGAAGGGTCTCCAAGAATGTTATATGTATGGAAATAGAATCCCACTCCTGAATCAGGGTCAGGGTTGTTTGGAAGATGGGAAATCAAGTTTAACTTTGCATACAGAAGCAATGAAGAAAGTGAAGGAAAAGAGTCTTCCACATATCCTTTATAAAATACCTCGTCAAGGGCATTGTTTCCCCTTGTGTGAGTTCCACCTGACCCTGAGCCTATGAATGCAATTGCACCTTTCATATTTGTAGGTGTTCCCGCTCTTATCCATTTTTCACCAAGACACATGGGAGAATTATCATCAAAGGCACCTGTCAGGCAAACGAAACTCGTTATAATTGGCAATTTGTATCCATTCGAGAGACCATCAACATCCTGATATGTGAATAAAGGATAAATCCATCTTTTTGATTCAGCATCACCCCCTCTGTAATTGATAAACAGTACACCGTTGTTTACAGAGGATGTAACAGGTGCGACTCCATTTGCAGTGGGTGGATAATAAACACTATCAACCTGATAAAACAAATTTGAATTCAATAAAAACTGCCTTATCCATTTTTTTGTTCTTAAAGGTGTCCATACATTTTGAGGATAATGGGCTCCTATCATCAGGGAGCGGTGATACCATAAGGTATCGGATATTTCTGGATTTTTTTCATAATTCAAAACCTTTGCCAGATAGCTCAGAAGTTCACCTGAATTTGAAACACTTATTCTTCCTATCAAGATTTCAGGAATGTAGTCAGAATTACCATCCATTGTCACAAACTTGTTATCACTTATTGACCATGGATATCCGTAAAAAGTGGGAATTAAATCAACGTCTCCAACAAGCAGAACATATTCGGGTTTTGGTGCGTCATTTTGGTAGTGCGAGATGATTATATTTTTTATAACTTCAGGCGGTTCACTGCCTGTTACAATCTCTGTAACAACTTTATAACCACATTTTTCCTTCCAGGAGATGAATTCATCCATTAAAGATAAAAATGAGGAACTCGTTATTATTAAATATTCACCGGGCTCCGGTTGGGCATTTATAAATCCTGCTTCTCTGTAAAAAGGATATAATGATAAAGGGACTTTTATCTTTTCCAGATTTTTTTGTTTTTCACTTTTATTCTGAACAAAAACACGAATATCTCTTAATTTTCCGAAAAATTTGCCTCCTGAAACAGAATCCTTTTTAAGAGATAAAAAATAGGGTCCTGATAAAAAAAGTATGGTCAACAGAATGTTCATTCTATCTCCTTTGATAAAACTATTATTCCCCTATCCCTGTCAGCAACAAAAATGTAATCTTCATTTACTTTCACATCATAGATATAAGATGCTTTAAAAACCGCAAAAATTTCAGGATTATAGACATCAGATAGGTCAATTCCAAAAACTCCCTCATTCCCACAGGCAATATAAACTTTATTGCCATCTACTTCAAGTTTCTGAGCATAGCCGGACAGGTCAATACTTGATATAATGAAGGGATTTTCAATATCAATTATATCAATTATCACAAGCCCTCCATAACCATCAGCAACAAAGATTTTATTATTTTTAACAACCAGGTCCCTCGCATTGTTGGGTGTATCCATCCAGGAAACTATTGCCTCTGAGTCAGGAACTTCCGGAACAAGGGCAGGATATATAACAACCCCCATCTGCTCACAGGCTAAATAAACATAATTACTATCAGCAAAAATTCCCCTTGCTTTTCCGGGTGGATGATATCTCTTTGCAAAGGATAAATAATAGGGGAGTCCTGAAAGGTCTTCTATGTAATACCAGTACCCTGAGGCAATATAGAGGTAGTTTGTATCCTGTGAGGGAAGCCATACATCATAGGCGTAGGCAAGGCCTTCATCTCCTGTAATCCATTCCGGATTTGATAAATCACTTATTTTATACACCCATATCCCTTTTCTGTTCACATCATTGAACCCGATAAAGGCAAAACTATCTTTCACACATACACTTACCGCATTGTATCCTGTCTCTTTCTGAGAAATAAATTTCATTGAATCAGGAAGATAGGAGATGTCAAGAATTACAAGTCCTCCCTGACCGTCTGCTACAAAGAGCAGAGAATCCTCTAAAAAAAGTCCCTGTGCATAACCAGAAAGATGATACTCTGTTATAAGTTTAAATTCCCTTTCTTTTTGGGGTTCTGAAGGGGTTTTACAACTTGCAAGGAAAAGAATTATAAAAATTGTTATTTTGAAATATTTCATTAGAATAAGTTATTATAAAGCATCATAAATCTTAGAGACAATTACACGAGTTGCCTCATCAAAAATTTAACCAAAATAAAAAATTAGATTTTTATATGAACCTGCAGGGTCAAATTGAAATCTTATTGAAGAATCATTCAAAATAAAAAACTTAAAAATGAAACCAGAGGAAAGGTATAAAAAAATTTACAAAATATACGATTACTTTAACTCCTTTGCAAGTTTTTCTCTTGACAGGTGGTGGAGATTCAGGGCAGGAAAACTTGTAAAGGGCTTTGTTCTGGATGCAGGATGCGGCAAGGGTGAGTTTACAGAGTTTCTTTTAAAAAACAGAGAAGTTAAAAAGGTTATTGGAATTGATGTTGCAAGAGAGATGGTTAAAGAGAAGAAAAAATACTTAAGTGCAATCTTTATGCTTGGTGATGTCCATAAGATGCCTTTTAAAGAGAATAAATTTGACTTTGTTGTTTCTGCTTTTTTATACAGGAATATAGAGCCCGATAAATTTTTTAAAGAGTGCAGAAGAGTTCTAAAAGGAGATGGTAGAATTTTAATTCTTGAAATGGGTCTACCCGATTTCTTTATAATAAGGTTTTTTTATCTGATTTATTTGAAATTGCTGGAAGTGTTAACTTCTTTGATTTTTCCGAAAGATCTGGGGCAGGAGTATAAATTTCTTTTTAATTCAATCAGAGAATTTAATAAAGGAGAAAGCATAAAAAAGCGTTTTAAAAAATTAAAGATTTTAAAAATAAATTTTGGTTTTGCCTATGTATTTATAATTTAAATTTTTTTTAATTTTCCTGGTATAATCTTTATAATAATAATCTTTTATGAAAAAAATTAAACTTGTTGACCTTATATCTCCCTATCTTGAGATTAAAGAGGAGTTATTTAAGGAGTGGGAAAAGATTTTCCAGAAGATGTGGCTTTTTCTGGGTGAAAATGTTCAGAAATTTGAAAGGGATTTTGCAGAATACTGCGGAGTAAAATACTGTGTGGGGCTTTCATCCGGAACAGAGGCTCTTCACCTTGCTTTAAGAGCACTGGGAATAGGCAAAGGAGATGAAGTAATCCTGCCTTCCTTTACCTTTATTGCCACCTTTGAAGCGGTATGGATGGTGGGAGCAGAACCTGTTTTTGCTGATATAGAAGAGGATACCCTGTGCATCTCCCCCTCTGATGTAGAAAAGAAAATAACCTCAAAAACAAAAGCAGTTATTCCTGTACATCTTTTTGGAAATGTCTGTGATATGGAGCCAATTTATGAATTAAAGAAAATTCATGGTTTTTATATAGTAGAAGACTCTGCACAGGCTCACGGTGCAGAATACAGAGGAAAAAAGGTCGGGAGTCTGGGTGATGTTTCTGCTTTCAGTTTTTACTATACAAAAAATCTTGGAGCACTCGGAGAGGCAGGAGGTATCACAACCGATAGTGATGAAATTTATGAGAATCTAAAACTTTTAAGAAATCACGGACAGATAAGTTCCTATGCGAGTATAAATCCCGGTTTTAATGCAAGACTTGACGAAATTCAGGCTGCTATTTTAAATTTGAAATTAAAAAAACTTGATAGATGGAATACAAGGAGAAGGGAAATAGCGGAAATTTATAGAAGATTACTTTCCGGACTTCCATGCCAGTTCCAGAAAACAAAAGAGGATGTAAAGCATGTGTATCACTATTTTGTCATAAGAGTCCCTGAAAGGGACAAACTGGTTGAATTTTTGAGAAAGAACGGTGTTGATGTGGGAATTCATTATCCTATACCCTGTCATCTTCAAAAGGCTGCTGAAAATTATGGATTTAAAGAAGGTGACCTGCCTGTTACAGAAAAAGTTTCAAAGGAAATTCTTTCCCTGCCCTGTCATCCCCATTTAAAAGATGAGGATGTTGAATATATATGTTCTCTGATTAAGAAATTTTATTCTTAATTTAAAAAGGAGAAGTTTTTATGAAGGCAATTGCCAAAACAAAGTCCGAAAAGGGTTTTGAAATCATGGATGTTCCTGTCCCCACACCCGGGGAAGGTGAAGTTTTGATAAAGGTAAAAGCGTCAGCAATATGCGGAACAGACCTTCACATATACAAATGGGATGAATGGTCATCTCAGAGAATAAAAATTCCAAGGATTGTGGGACACGAAATGAGTGGTGAGGTTGTTGAAATCGGTAAAAATGTTAAAGATGTAAAACCCGGTGATTTTGTGTCTGTTGAAACTCATATTGTATGCTGGAAGTGCTATGCATGCAGGAATAATCGGCAGGAAGTGTGTATGAATATGAAAATCCTGGGTATTGACACTGACGGTTCTTATGCAGAGTATGTTGTTGTTCCAGAGGAAAATTGCTGGAAAAACGATAAAAGTTTGCCTCCCGAGATTGCCTCTTTAAAAGAGCCCCTTGGAAATGCGGTAGATACAGTTTTATCAGAGGATATTTCAGGCAAAAGCATTTTAATTACAGGATGCGGTCCGCTCGGACTTCTATCCATAGGAGTTGCAAAAGTTTCTGGTGCGTATCCCATAATCGCAACAGAGATAAATGAGTACCGAATTAATAAGGCAAAGGAGATGGGTGTCCATTATGTTTTAAATCCTTTAAAGGAAAATGTATATGAGGCAGTGATGGATATAACTCATGGAAACGGAGCCGAAGTTTTCTGTGAGGTTTCAGGCAATCAGGATGCTCTAATAGAGGGTTTAAAAGCCACTGCCTCTGGTGGAAGGGTATCTCTCCTGGGTCTTTTTAAATCCGATGTTAAATTTGATATAAACGACCTTGTGGTATTAAAGGGTCTTAAAATTTACGGAATAACAGGAAGAAAAATATATTCAACCTGGTATAAAACATCCGCCCTTGTAGAATCAGGATTGCTTGATATTTCTCCTGTTTTAACCCATAAGTTTAAACTTGAAGAGTTTGATAAAGCCTTTGAACTCATGGAAACAGGTAATTGCGGTAAGGTTGCCTTTATTATAGGATAATAATCTCGTTTTTTGAGTTTGTTTTAAGAAGTAAAAACTTAAAAGTAAAATCTAAAAGGTAAAAAGTTTTTATTTTCTCTCTATAAGCCATCAGCTATACGCCATAAGCCAGGGCCGAAGGAGCTTAATAATTTTGACTTTCTTTTTACCCCAATCCCTGACTCCTAATCCCTGAATTTCAGCTTTATTTAATCAACACGTCTTTATAAGGAGGGCAGACTATATTTATAAAGGAAAGGGCATGGTCGGTGTCATTTTTGAAGTAGTGGGTTTTATTACATTTAAAGGAATAACTTTCGCCCCTTTTTACTTTTATTTCCCTTCCACCGAGTTTGATGGTTAGTTCACCTTTTAAAACATAACCTCCCTCTTCTCCGGGATGCGGGTCCTCGGTTGATGTTTTTATGCCTGATTGAAGTTCAACATAGTAAATGTCAAAATTTCTTTCCCTTACAGGGGTTAAGAGTATCACCTTTATCCTGGTGGAACGGGGAGTGAAATCTATAAAGTCTCTCCATGTAAAATGAATGTTTTTTTCCAGAGTTTCAGAAAAAAAATCAATTATTGAAACCCCCAGAGCGTCAAGAACTTTTTTCAATGTATCTATTTTGGGAATAATTAATCCTTTTTCAAGTTGCGAAATATAACTCTTGCTCACGCCTGCTCTTTGTGCGAGTTCTGTTATTTTTAATCCTCTTTGTTTTCTGATGTTTTTTATTTTTTCAGAAATATATTCCATTTTGATTAGAGGACCGGGTCCCGTAAGCCGGATTCTGTTCTAAGCGGTCATCTATCTATGCGACTACCCGGGGGTTCATGGGTGCGGGCAACACCCTTTACCCCCCTTATTTGTCTTGCTCCGGGTGGGGGTTGCCATGCATGCGGTTGCCCGCATGCATCGTGGGTTCTTACCCCACGGTTTCACCCTTACCCCGACAGAGTCGGAGCGGTCTGGTTTCTGTGGCCCTTTCCGTCTATCCTGCCTCGCGACAGAATAGCCTCCCTTTTTCAGGGAGCACCCTGCCCTTCAGAGTCCGGACTTTCCTCAGGTAACTCATAAGCCACTGGCTATAAGCCATTTGTGTAACCTATGGGTCACCTGCGACCGCTCGAACCCGGTCCTTTTTAATATTATATATTAAGGTTTTCTAACTTAATTTTCAAGTAGGTTTTTTCTGTTAACTTACAGTTATCAGTAGATTACTATCTTTTTTGTTCGTTTTACTTTTTCTGAATCCAGTTTCAGAAAATAGACTCCCTTTGAAAAATCCTTTGAACTTATGACAGTTTCAAACTCTTTACCTGTTTTATTTGTTTCCCATAACCTTCTTCCAATTATGTCATAGAGATTCAGTCTGAATAACTGAGAAGAAGGCAGTATAAGTTTTATCCTGTATCCCTCTTTATCAGGTGTTATGGCAAAAGATAAAATGTTTTCCTTTTTGTCCCTTTCCTTTATTCCTATGTTTACATTTGTAACCTCTATCTTTCCATAATAAGAAGGGTCGTTAAAGTTATAAGGTGATGCGTCCTGGGGCCAGTTTGCAATGTTATCACTCCTTGAGCCATCCCTTACCAGAATATAGGTGCCAAATGTGTCTGTTGGAGAAGATACACCAATTTCTTCATCAAGGGCATAATTGTGATGCACAAGTGGAACCGCAAGTTCATAACTTCTGTTACCATTTGTAAAATTCGCCCCAAAAGGTAAAGAGATGGCTTGGGGTGGTCCTGCCTGTCCTGAAGAATAATAAGGTCTATATGTGATGTTAAATCCGCTTGTTGTCTGGTGGATTCGGATTTCGCCTTCAGTGGACTCAGGATAAGGCGGAAATGAACCATCTGCGTTATCATCAAAGAATATCCTGAACATATCAATTCCAGAGGTTGTGTCTTCAAGAATTATTCCTATATAGAATACAGAATCTGAATTTTTCACGAAAGCTGTTGCCTCTGCGACATTTATTTTACCATCCTTAGCCAAAAAGTCTGACACATCAAATGCATAAGCATCAGCCCATTCTGAACTCTGGATTACTCCATCGATACTGGGCAGATTTGTGGAATAAGTGGCATTTACAAATCTCTTTATTACATAGGAATACAGGTCATACTTTATTGTATCGTTTCTGTGAAGTTGGTCATTTCCTGATGTTATGTAAGTTGTTAAATTATAAAATCCATTCTCCCAGTGCACTGTGAATGGAGAAAACTGGGCTGAATCCTTTTCACCTGGTGCAAGATAAAGGCCGGATAGAGTTTCCTGATGAAGATTTGTTCCTGCAGAGTCTATCTTCAGTGTTATTGAGAAATTCTGTCCATAAAAACCTCTGTTAGAAAAATAGATTTTAGATACAAAAGAGCTGTCTTTGGGAACTACAGGAGGTACAACCAGGCTGTCCAGAGCAAGGTTGTAAACGGGTATTACAGCGAGGTCTGCATACATTGTATCGCCAAAATCAGATATTCCTGTTATAGAAACATAAGTTGTTGAGAAGTTATAATCCTTTGAATCCGGTATTGAGTAGTCATCAAAATTTCTGTTATTGGTTGCTCCTGGATAGGGGTCTCCAGGGTCACCCCTGTTAATTCCTTTTTCCAGGTCCCAATCTCCATCAGCCTGTTCAAGGGCAACCTTGTAATGACCGTAATTTGTGTGACCGGGATACCATTCATTGTTGTTGTTTTGCTGATTTTCATCAACATGAAAAACCAGAAGTCCGCCTTCAGGTAATGATTTATCAAATCCTTTCTGGTCACTTCTAAATTCAGCAAGAAAATACTGAGGCGAAGAGTTTCCATAACTCCATAGTCTGTAAGCGACAGGAAATTCTTCAACTGGAGGAAAAACTGCATTCTCTATGATTCCTGTTACATTTGTTGGTGTTAAAAAGCCGAGCTCTTTTTTACACCATGCATCAAAGTGAACAGGCACTCTTCCGTTTCCTCCCCATGAACCACCTGCCATCATTGACCAGTTACCAAGTCCTTCTGATGAATAATCGGTGTCGTATAAATCAGGTAAACCCAGAACATGACCAAGTTCGTGTCCAAAAACTCCCATTCTTCCGTTTTCTGGTTCCATTGAATATCTATAAACTATTACTCCATCAACCTGAACTCCACCGGGTATATACCACGCATGAGACCATATATCGTTTGGATTTCCTGTTTCCTCTGCACCAGGTCCTGCATGAACTACAAATATTGCATCCACATAGCCGTTGTTGTCCCTGTCAAACTGAGAGAAGTCCACATAGGGGTCAGCAGCAAGAACAGCATCCCTTGCAAGTCCCTGTGCATTCTGGGGATACTGACCGAACCCATACTGACCATCCACATAATAGGCATAGTTATGGGGCATCATGAGCCAGTCAGAGACCCATCCGTTGATAAAGAAATCTCCATAGGAGTTTTCAAGATAATAATCTGTTAGAGAACCTGTTGGATAAGTTCCTACACTAAAAAGCATTTCTTCATAATGGGTTTTTGATGACTCTGCAAGGTTGTCGGTAAATTCAACAAGTATCACAGGGATGCTTAAAGTATCGCTCTGCCTTTCAAGCATTCTTATTCTGAATTTTTTCAGGTTTTCAAAATCAGGGGCATCAACACCTCTTTGTTTTGCCTGAATAAGAACATTTTTCACATCATTCCATTTTCCTTCTCTTACAAGTCTTTCTTTTAATTCTGGATGGGGTGGCATTAAAAGGAATGCACATATTAAAATGTTCATCTTAACTCACCTCCTTTAAATTTTAATTTTATAAATATAACTTAATTATATGTATCTTGATAACTTTTTTCAAATAAAGTAAAAGTTTTCTAAGTTGAAAAAACATCAGGTAAGAAGGATACAAAATTTCTTCCCGGACATTTTGTGTATGGATTGTAGTGGTGATGTACTTTAATTTCTTTTATCTTAAAGAATTTTTTGAGGATTTTGATTAAAACTTTTAAGGCTTTTATCTGCTTTTTCAGAGGTTTTTCCTCTTCAAAATTTCCTATCAGTGTAATTCCTGTGCTTCCTTTATTTTTACTCTTTGTATGAGCACCTTCATAAAATATGTTTCTTCCCTCTACAATATTTCCTTCAGGAGTAATTATAAAATGATAGCCTATATCATTAAATCCCCTTTTTAAATGTTCTTTCTGTATTTTTTTTATTGTTTTAAAACCCTTGTATTCTTTTCTTGAAGGTATTGCAGTGTGATGAAGTATTATTCTCTCAGGTATATGCAGGTTGAATTTTTCATTTTTTACTTTATAAGGCTTCCAGCTGATTCTCGGGACTATTTTTTTAACCTCTGCTATCCTTTCTATTTTTTTAATTCCTTTTATGATTTTTTCTTCTGAATATTTTTTGTGAATTTCTAACACAATATAAATATTTTTAAGGTTTTTAATGGCTTTTTTAAAAAAATTTTGAAAATCAAATTCTCCATACCCTGGTGGTTTGTGTTCGTCTGTTCCCTTTATATCGTGCACGTGGACTCCTGTTAATTTGTTTTTAAAATTTTCAAAATAAGAAAGGTCCTTAACTATTTTTTCTTTGACCCATGCATGGCCTGTATCGTGCCAGTATCCTAAATATTCTGAATCCATCTCCTCAAATATTTTTTTTAATTCAAAAAAATCAGGAAATTCTCCTGGATAGTATCTTACCTCAAGTGCTATTTTTATTTTTAATTTTTCACATAAGTTCAGGATTTTCTCAAAATTCTTAAAAAATCTTTCAAGATATATTTTTCTTTTTTTCTTTCTCTGCTTTAAAAATTCTTTTATATATTCCTGATTTACTTTTTCCTTTACGATTTCTGTTCCGATATTCTCATGACCGCCCGCATGCAGGATAACATATTTCATCCCATTTTTATAAGCAAATTTTATAGAATTTCGTAGATATTTTAAAGAGTCCCTTATAACTTCTTTCTCCCCGCTAACAAGGTCAATTAATCTTGAAGCATTTTTAACAGGTTTTTCAAGAGGTGCAGGTGCATGAAGACCAAGAAACGGAATCTGGTATTTATCAAAAATTTTTTTGCTTTTATAAAAGTCTTTTATAGTGTCTCTATAATTTAATTCTGCAAAAAATATTTTTGTTTCTTTAAGGATTTTATCAAGTTTTTTATGATTGCCTGCAGAGGTTGAAATTCCTATCATTCTTGAATCGCAGGAAGTATCGTTTCAAAAAGGCCTCTTTCAAATTTAAGGTCAGGAAGTTTGGTTATCCATATCTTAAACTGGTAATCCCAGGCACTGCCTGTTTTGCTCCATGTAACCCTTGCTGAAAAGCAGTGTAAATCCCTTGTTAAACTGAGTCCTCTTTCAATAAATATTTTTTTCTGGGTATCAAAAGTTGTATGGAAACTGAATTTCCATTTAGGTGTTATGCCACCTGAAAGACGAAAGTTTAAAAATCCTGATACCCCGCCTATATTTCTATATGTATATGTGAGACTCGTATTCCACGAAGATGTTCTTAATTCTTTTTCCTGTTTTAGTGTGTCTTGCTCCAGGCTGTCTTTTTGCTCCTCTGCTTTTTCAAATAAAAGAGAGGACAGAGATTTCAGAGAAAGTGCTCCTGCAAGCTGGAATGTAAGGTTTTTCCACTTTTTATCCTGAGTAAAATATGTTAATGAAAAGGAACCGTTTACAGGTGAATTCTGCAGAAAATTACCTGTCAGACTTATATCGCTCCATTTTTTATCTATCAGGTCATAGGCTCTATTAAGCGTGAAGGATAGAAAATTTACTTTTTTCTTTTGTTCATCTTTCACAATTTTGCCTTCATAGTCGTTTCTTATGGTGAAGGATATCCTGCTGGACCTTTGTTGAGGACCGAGTCCTGCAAAACTTTTTACAGGCGGATTTTTGATATAAGGAGAATAAGAATAACCCGATGAAAGGGTTATGGTGTGAAGAAATCTTTGAAAGGGCGGTATTCCGAAGAGAGAAAGCCCATAAAGTTTGGTTGTTAAAGATGCATTTGTGCTTAAATTTTTTAAAAAGGGATAATCATTCCCGAGAGTATCTTTATTTAAAACACCTGCTTTTGTATTCACACCTGCTGAAAAACTTAATATATCAAACAGGATTTTCTGAATCCCTGTTGAATTGGATATTGAAAAACCGCTTTTTTCATCTTTTTTAAGAGTGTCTTTATATATTTCTCTTGAATATAAGAAGTTGAAAGATGTTCTGAAAATAGAAAGATTTTTCTGAAAAAGAATAAAGTTGACACTCGGTGCTGTAAGAACTTCTATTTTGTTTATAAAGTCTTTTTTATACCTGGTGTGAGCAACAAAGCTTCCAATTGTAAATCTCTTTGAAATGGACGCATGGCTTTCTGATTCACTTTTCACCCTACCAACTCTTATATCAGAGTATTCAAGAATATATTTTTCATCAGATATAAAATCACTATGGGCATTTAAACTAAATCCAAAAGGTAAATTCTGTTTGTGATCCCCTACCAGACTCCATCTTTTTGTGCCTGTATCTATCTCCCTTGTATAGGTTGCTTTGAAGTTACCTGTGAGTTTTTTATAAATTAAATATACGAAATTAAAACCCAGGAGTGGACCTTTTCTCTCGTAAATATCCATTGTAAGTGTTAAGTCCATATAGTTGTTTATTGCCCAGTAATAGCTTAAATTCTTTAAGTAAAGACCGAGAGTGGAATTTCTTCCCGGTCTCGGAATCAAGAATCCCGATTTTCTCTTTGGTGATATTGGAAACACCCAGAAAGGTGCCCATAGAACGGGTATTTCCTTTATCTCCATTATAACAGGTGATGCAACTGCTACATCTCCTATTAATACCTTCATCCTATTTGACCTGAAGTAATAATGGGGCTCTTCAAGCTCACATGTTGTAAAAAATCCTGTAAAGCCCTTGATCACCTTTTTATCAGTTCTGTAAATTTTTTCTCCCCAGACAAACCCCTTTTCAACCTTTGATTTTCCCTCGTATGCATATCCCTTCTGAGTTTTTATGTTGAATTTCATAAAATCTCCCCTAAGGGTATCCTTTCCTGAAATAAGATAAGGGTTTCCATAAGCCAGGAGAAGGTTTTCTTTTCTCAAAAAAATACATGAATCAGAAATCAATTCTATATTTTTATACTTTATGTATGCATTTCCCTTTAAAACGACTTTTTCCTCTGCGGGATGATAGAATATGGAATCTCCTTTAAAATAGATTGTATCCTTGTATTCAGGGATCTGGATAACAAGAAGAACAAGCAGTTTTAACACAGAATCTTTAGAATTTTTATTATTGTTTCTCTTAAATTTCTTCTGTCAATAACCGTGTCTATCATACCGTGTTTTAACTGAAACTCTGACCTCTGGAAACCTTCAGGCAGTTTTTCACCTATTGTTTGTTGAATAACTCTTGGACCTGTGAATCCGAGCAATGCCCCGGGTTCTGCAATTGAGATATCTCCAAGTGCTGCAAAAGATGCCATAACTCCTGCCATTGTAGGGTCACAGAGAATAGTTATGTAGGGAATTCTGTTTTCATAAAGGTTCAAAACACCCTCAACGGTCTTTACCATTTGCATCAACGATATTATTCCTTCCTGCATTCTTGCCCCGCCTCCTGATGATGTAATAGCTATAAGAGGAATTTTTTTCTCACAAACCTCATCGGCTATTAATTTAAATTTTTCTCCCACAACCGAGCCCATGCTTCCCGCCATAAAAAAGAAATCAGTTAAAAAAAGACCTGTTTTTATTCCTCCAATTTCGCCTGTTCCACATATCGCTGCGTCCTTTAATCTGGACATTTTCATTGACTTTTTAATCTTTTCTCTGTATTCAGGAAAACCAAGGGGGTCCTTTGAGGTGTAATTGGTAAAGAGTTCCTCAAATTTCTCCTGATCAACAAGTATTTCTATATAATTTCTTGCATTTATCCTGAAATGGAATGAGCATGAAGGACATACCCAGAAATTTTTTTTCAACTGAACAACATGAAGAATCTCTCCACATTTATCACATTTTCTCCATATTCCATCGGGCACCTCTTTTTTATCTTTCCCAAAAAATATTTTTTTAAATAGCATTTTTTATCCTCTCCCTGTACTCTTTTGCTATTTTTTTTAATTTCTCTATATCTACAGTCTTTATTTCTCCTTTTTCAACCACCAGTTTACCATTTACAATTACATATTTTACCTGGCGTGAATTTAGTGAATAAATTATAGCGGAACAGGGGTCGTAAAATGGAATAGTAGATATATCTTCAATATCAATTATAATTATATCCGCTCGTTTACCTTCCTCAAGAGTTCCTATTTCCCTGAAATTTAAACACTCTGCCCCATATAGAGTGGCCATTTTTAGAACTTCTCTGGCATTTAAAACAGATGGGTCAAGATTTATACCTTTGTGTAAGAGTGCGGTTATTCTCATAGCTTCAAACATGTCAAGGTTGTTATTGGATGCTACGCCATCAGTTCCTATGGAAACCCTGACCTTCTGTTCAAGAAGTTTTTTAACAGGTGATATACCTGAACCAAGTTTCAGGTTACTCTCAGGATTATGGGATATCTTAGCCTTTTTCTGACTTATAAGTTCAATATCTTCATCGTCAAGCCATACAGAATGAACCGCAAGTGTGTTTTCATAAAGAAGGTTATTATTATGGAGGTATTTAACAGGTGATACACCATGCTTTTTCAGGGATTCCTCATACTCTTTTTTTGTTTCTGATACATGGATATGGAATATTGTATTATATTTTTCTGAGATTTCCTTGCATTTTTTAAGGGTGTCAAGGGAGCAGGTGTATGTTGAATGGGGTGCTATCCCCGGGTGAATAATGGGATGTTTCATGTAGTTTTTTATAAAATTTTCAGCCTTAGCAATTGCGTCCCGGGGTGTTTTAAAAGAGGATGTGGGAAAGTCAAGCACGCCCGGTGTGATAAATCCTCTTATTCCTGCGTCCTCACATGCCCTTGCTATTTCATTTTCAAAAAAGTACATGTCACAGAAGGAAGTTGTTCCTGAAACCAGCATTTCTGTGATACCACACAGGGATGAGTAATATACAAAATCAGGCTTTATAAATTTTGCTTCTAATGGCCATATATATTCCTTGAGCCATATTTCAAGGGGCAGGTCGTCTGCAATTCCTCTGAAAAAAGTCATGGGGATATGGGTGTGGGTGTTTATAAGACCAGGCATAATAATATGATTTTTAGCATCTATAAATGTTTTATAATCCTTACCCTGGTATTTACCTCTGTCTATTTTTTTGATTTTTGAACCTTCGATCAGGATATAGCCTTCTTCCACAGGTGGAGAGACCACCGGGACTATTGTTCCACCCTGAATTAGTATCATTTAAAATAAATAGGCGGCGCCCGGAATCGAACCGAGGTAAGCGGTTTTGCAAACCGCTGCCTGAGCCACTCGGCCACGCCGCCATAGTTTAAGTTTATAATTTTACCTCTAATTTTGAAAATTTGTCAAGTAACCCTTTAAAATATAAAACAAAAAATAAAATATAAAGGATATAAATGGACGAATTTATAGAAAAAAAAGAAAAAGACTTGTATTTACCCTATTTTATCTCCCTTGCTGAATTTGCCGCAGGTATAGCTCATGAGATAAATAACCCTTTATCCTCCCTTATGGCAGCAATAGAATACATCTCTTCTAACAAAGATGCTGAGATTTTTTCAGATGAAATAAACCTGATAAAAAACTCTGCTAAAAGAATATCCAGTATAATAAAAGATGTAATTTTGTTTGCAGATACCCAGAAAGACTCTATAAAAGAAATCTTTGAAGTAAAAGAAGCGGTTAAATCAATTGTGGGAATAGTAAAGAATCATTACAGGTCAGAGGGTATTGAGGTTTCTGAAAAATACGACACGGATAAACTGTTTATTATGGGGAGGAGAGGGGTGTTTCAAAATTCGATTTTTAACCTGCTTAAAAACAGCTATGATGCCATAAAAAGTGTAAAGACTAAAGGACAGATTCAAATAAAAGTTTTAAATAAAACAGACTATGTTTTGATAGAAATTCATGATGATGGTAGAGGTATACCAGAAGAATATAAGGACAAGATTTTATTGCCCTTTTTTACCACCAAATCACATACACAGGGTATAGGCTTTGGTCTGAGTTTTGTAAAAAAAGCTGTGGATGAATTTGGAGGGAACATACACTTTATAAGTAAAGAAGGTGTGGGAACATCTTTCTTCGTAGAAATACCTGTGTATAATGTCAAGGAAATAGAAGAGAATGAAAATCAGGCAATTATCTTTACAAAAAGAAATGAGATAGAGTTTCAGATAAAGAATGTTATGAGTAAACTTGGCTGGAATGTTCAAAGAATTGAGGATTTAAATCGGATGATTCACACATGCTCTATATGTGAGGCGAATAGATGTCTGGGATTTGTTGATATGAAAAATATTGAAATCCCGTATCAGGAAGTTATAGAAAGAATAGAAAGGAGTAATGATGCAATGATAAGAAGACTTATATTTATTACAGATTTACTTGAGCCAGACTGGCTAAGGATGTTGAAATATAAGGGCATAAGATTTATTTTAGAGCCTTTTACTGTCGGGGAAATTTTGCAGGTGATTTAAAAGGAGATTTTTTATGAGAAAGATACTTATAGTGGATGATGATGAGAATATAAGAGTTATATTTAAAAAAGTGCTTGAAAACGCGGGTTACGATGTTGATACCGCTTCTAATGGATTGGTTGCTCTTGAGATTCTTGAAAACAAACAATTTGACATCTACCTTCTTGATTTAAAAATGCCTGAAATGGATGGGCTCACTCTTCTTGAGGAAATAAAAAAACGAGGGCATGAGGGTATTCCAATAATTTTGACTGCCTATGGAGATAAAGAAAGTGCAATAACCGCTTTGAAGCTGGGAGCCTATGACTTTGTTGAAAAGCCTGTGAGTATAAACGATATGAGGTTCGCAATCCAGAGAGCTCTTGAAAAAAAGATACTTCTTGAAGAGAATGTAAAATTAAAGGAAGTTGAAAAACTGCATAAAGCAGTGGTTGAAATGCTTAAATCCGATAGTGAGGAAGAGTTTTTAAAAAATTTTCCCAGAATATTAATTGATTCGCTGAATTTTGAAAGTGCAATGCTATATATATATAGCCCGGAAGAAAAAACCTTTTTTTATCCAAAATTCATTCCAGAGATTGAGAATTATATACAGGATGCCAGAAAAAGTGAATTTTCTATCAAAGATACCTACATGTTACATAAAATCTCGCCTTCAGAAGAGATAGAAGGAATTATGATTGTTAAATCCTTTTTCCCCTTTATAGACAGGGAAATAGAGACTTTTAAATTGATATGCAAACAGGGAGAGATATTGTGGAAAGAACTTGTTTCAAAAAGGAAACTTGAAGAAGCTCTTGAAAAATTAAAGGCCTATCATCTTACAGCATTAAGAACCGGCAGGGTCTCAGTACTCGGTGAAATAAGCAATACTCTTATAAAGGAGATAGAAAATCCTTTAAACAATGTGGAAATGGGGTTATCTTACTTTTTTAACCGTGAAGACCTTGTAGATTTAAAAGAAACTAAGGGGTTGCAGAAACAATGGGAAGAACTGAAAAAAGTTTTTAATAATTTTAAAGAAATAATGAGTTCTATTAAACCGACCAGAAAGAAAGTTAAACTTGGCGAAGTTATAAATATGTGTTATGAAATACTTTTACCCCAGTTTGTGGAGAGCAGGGTCTCTTTCTGGCGAGGAGGTGTTGAGGATGTTGAGATAGACGGTTATCCTGGATTAATTGAACAGATATTTATAAACCTTTTTATCAACTCTCTTGACATAATGAAAGAAGGAGGCAGGATAGAAGTCAGGATTGACGAAGAAGAAGATTTGGTGAGAGTGGAGGTTCGGGATACAGGTCCTGGGATTCCTGCAGATATTAAAAACAGGATATTTGAGCCTTTTTTCACAACAAAGAAAGAAGGAACAGGTATGGGACTCACACTTGTTAAGCATGGTGTTGAAATGCACGGAGGTAAGATTGATCTGGAAAGTGAAGAAGGTGTGGGAACCGCTTTTTACATAACTCTTCCAAAAAGATGGGAAGGCTATTAGAAATAATAATAACGATTTTCATTCTAATTCTCACCTTTCCGCTATGGATAGCAATTGCTTTATTGATAAAAATGGAAAACAGAGGACCGGTATTTTTTGTTCAGGAGAGAGTGGGTAGAAATCAGAAGATTTTTAAAATTTATAAATTCAGAACAATGTATAAAGACCAGGATAAGAGACTTGCGAAATATTTGAATGATAATCACATTGCGAAAAAAGAATGGGAAGATTACAGGAAATTGAAAACCTTTGACCCGAGGGTTACAAAGGTGGGAAAATTTTTAAGAAAATTCAGTCTGGATGAAATTCCGCAAATTTTGAATGTATTAAAGGGTGATATGAGTCTTGTGGGTCCCAGACCCTATTTAAAGGAGGAGTTTCATAATATACCTGAAAGCGCTTATGATATTTTTAGTGTAAGGCCTGGTATTACAGGACCATGGCAAACATGTGGTAGAAATAAAATCCCATTTTATCAGAGAATAAGAATTGAAAAAGAATATGCAAAATCAAAAAATCTTATAAAAGATTTGGGATATCTTTTCAAAACAGTAAACTCTATCATTAACGGAGAGGGTATTTGAAAGGAGGAAAAATGACTGCAAGGACAAGGAGAAAGAAATATGTATATGCCTTTGGCAAAGGCAAAGCAGAAGGCAGTGCAAAGATGAAAAATCTGTTAGGTGGAAAGGGTGCAAATCTACATGAAATGACCCGACTTGGTATAAATGTGCCTCTAGGTTTTACAATAACTACAGAGGTTTGCACCTATTACTACCAGAAAAGGAGATTTCCCGGTGATTTGAAGTTACAGGTTAAGAAAGGAATAAGGTTTCTTGAGAAAGCAACAGGTAAAAGATTTGGAGACCCATCAAATCCGTTGCTTGTTTCTGTGAGAAGTGGTGCAAGAGTATCAATGCCTGGTATGATGGATACTGTTCTTAATCTTGGAATCAATGATGAAGTGGCTGAAGGACTTGCAAACCTTACAGGTAACAGAAGATTTTCTCTTGATGCCTACAGGAGATTTATCCAGATGTTTGGTAATGTGGTTAAAAATGTTCCTCATGAAAGTTTTGAGGCTGTGCTTGAAGAGTTGAAAGAGGAGAAAGGGGTTCATCTTGACACAGAGCTGGACGAAAAAGACCTTGAAGAGTTAATAAAAAGGTATCGAAAGGTCTATAAAAAGTATACCGATGAAGAATTTCCACAAAGCCCTGAGGAGCAGTTGTGGATGGCTATAAAAGCAGTTTTTGAATCCTGGAACAATAAGAGAGCAATAGAATATAGAAAATTACATAACATACCTGATACATGGGGCACTGCATGTAATGTTCAGGTCATGGTTTTTGGCAATATGGGTAATGACAGTGCTACAGGTGTTGCGTTCAGCAGGAATCCTTCTAACGGTGAAAAGGAAATCTTTGGAGAATATCTTTTAAATGCACAGGGTGAAGATGTTGTTGCGGGTATCAGGACTCCTAAGCCCATTTCTGAATTAAGAAAAGAAATGCCAAAAGCTTATGATGAACTTGTGAATATATTTAGGAAGCTTGAGAAACACTATAAAGAGATGCAGGATATGGAATTTACAATAGAACGCGGGAAAGTTTATATGCTTCAAACAAGAGTTGGCAAGAGAACTCCCAGAGCGAAAGTTAAGATAGCTGTTGATATGGTAAGGGAAAGACTTATAAAAAAGGAAGAGGCCATAAAAAGGGTTTCCCCTGAGGATATAGACCATTTACTCCACCCTCAAATTCCTGATTCCTTTGAGGGAGAAGCTCTTGCAAAAGGTCTTCCTGCATCGCCTGGTGCAGCAAAAGGTAAAGTTGTTTTTGATGCTGACAGAGCAGCTGAACTCGGCTCTCAGGGTGAAAGTGTTATACTTGTGAGAGTTGAAACCTCGCCGGATGATATTCACGGTATGGCAAGGTCAAAAGGGATACTTACTGCGAGAGGTGGAATGACCTCTCATGCAGCGGTTGTTGCAAGAGGGATGGGGATTCCCTGTGTTGTGGGATGTGAGTCTTTGAACATAAATTATTCTGGAGAACTTTTTGAAATTAATGGTAAAGTGGTGAAGGAAGGTGACTTAATTACCATAGATGGAACCACAGGAAAGGTTTATTTAGGCGATGTTCCTGTGGAAGCCCCTGGGATTTTTCCTGAACTCAATGAACTTTTAAAATTTGCTGATAAAATAAGAAAACTTGGTGTCAGGACAAATGCAGATACACCGAGGGATGCCAGAAAGGCTCTTGAGTTTGGGGCAGAAGGCATAGGATTATGCCGAACAGAACATATGTTCTTTGAGGGGGAAAGAATATATGCAATGCAGGAAATGATTCTCGCTGAAAATGAGGAAGAACGAAAAAAAGCTTTAAACAAACTTCTTCCTTTTCAAAGAAAAGATTTTTATGAGATATTCAAAGTAATGGACGGGCATCCGGTTACCATAAGGACACTCGACCCTCCTCTTCATGAATTTTTACCAAAAGAAGAAGAGAGCATAAAGGAACTTGCTGAAAGAACAGGTAAAAGTATTGAGGAGGTGAAAAAGAAAATAGAGGCACTCTCAGAACTCAATCCTATGCTCGGACACAGGGGATGCAGACTCGGGATAACATATCCTGAAATCACTGAAATGCAGGCAAAGGCAATATTTGAAGCAGCGGTCAAAGCAACAAAGGAAGGTGTTAAAGCAATCCCTGAAATTATGATTCCCCTTGTTGGCATAGATAAAGAGCTGAAGATGCAGAAAGAGGTTGTTGACAGGGTTGCAAAAGAAATTATGGAAAAAGAGGGTATAAAAATAAAGTACAGTGTAGGAACGATGATAGAAATCCCCCGTGCCTGTATAGTTGCTCACAGAATAGCAAAGATTGCTTCTTTCTTCTCATTTGGAACCAATGATTTAACCCAGACAACCTTTGGTTTTTCAAGAGATGACATTGGCAAATTTTTACATGATTATATAGATAGGAGTATTTTATCAAAGGACCCCTTTGCTGTTCTCGACCAGGAAGGTGTTGGGGAACTCATGAAGACAGGTATACAGAAGGGAAGAAAAGCAAATCCCAAGTTAAAAATAGGCATATGTGGTGAACATGGTGGAGAACCCGCATCTGTGGATTTTTGCCACCGGATAGGCCTTGACTATGTGAGTTGTTCTCCCTACAGGGTTCCCATAGCGAGGCTTGCTGCTGCCCATGCCGCATTAGAGGAAAAAAGAAAATGAATGTTAAGATTAAAGAAAAACATTTAAGATGGATTTTTTTCTCTTCTGTTGTATTTTTTACCTTTATAATCTATATGCTCACAACCGCTCCTACAATTGTTTTCTGGGATGTTGGAGAATTTCTTGCCACCTCCTATATTCTCGGTATACCCCATCCTCCGGGAACACCACTTTATGTTATTCTGGGTAGATTTTTTGCATTGCTTCCTCTTCCATTGAATACAATAAAGAAAATAACGCTTATATCAATACTTTCAGGAGCTTTTTCTGCAGGCTTTGTATACCTTATAACCGTTAAGGTTATAGATTTTTTTAAAGGAGAAAATATTTCAAAGTGGATACAGCATCTATCAGGTCTTCTTGGAGGATTTATAGCTCCCTTTGCCTATACAACATGGTGGTCCAGTATAGAAGCTGAAACCTATGCACCTTCCAATTTCTTTATGTTTCTGGCGACATATCTTGCTCTTATATGGTGGGAAAAAAGACAAAGAAAAGATTCTGTTAAATATCTTATCCTGATAATTTATCTTCTTGCTCTTGGTTCAGGAATTCATCTTTCTGCACCCTTTATCTTTCCTGCAATTTTAATATTTGTTCTTGTTGTGAAACCCAGAATGGTTCTTGACTGGGAATCTCTTGGAGTTTTCTCTATTTTCTTTATTGTAATTTCGGGCATTTTTGGGAGTTTTACTCCGCCTTCATGGGGTAAAGCATTAGGGTTCTATTTTATCGGAACAGCAGGAACAGGACTATTCCTGTATTTAAAAAAACACTTCAAAGGGCTGGGTCTTAAAGAAGGAATTTTCTTTGTCTCTGTTATAATAACATTTGCAGGGCTTTATCTGAAATCTCCCGTAGCTTTCATAATAGGTGTTCTTCTCACCGCTATAACTGCCTTTGTCTCCGGGAAACTTTACATAGAATGTAAAGGTGTTGCTCTTATTCTTGTTTTTATTGCTGTTTCAGCAGGACTTTATTTGATTATAAGGGCTCATCATAATCCTACAATTAACGAAGCAGACCCTAAAACCTGGCAGGCTTTCTGGGATGTTCTATTAAGAAAACAATATCCTCCGGCTGACTTTTTCCCGAGAAGAATTCCCTTTATTGAACAGTTGAAGCTTTTCTGGACATACTTTGCAGGCAGACAGGGTGATGTGGCTATGCCTCCTCAATATGTGCCTCTTATATTTATTCTTGGATTTATCGGGTTCGCATTGCACATTGCCTATGACAGGAAGAGTTTTGCTCTTGTTGGAAGTTCGCTAATTCTGGCAACACTCGGTCTTATTTTTGTCCTCAATCTCAAATACTCCGCAACAGACCCCAGAGCTTATATACCTCAGGAAATGCGAGAGGTGAGAGATAGAGATTATTTCTTTATCCCGGGATATTTTTACTTTGCAATTTATACGGGTTTAGGATTTTTCGGTGTTTTTAAATTGGCCATAGAGAACCTTAAGTTTTTCAAAAAAATAGCCCTTTATGTTGCTTTACCCGTTGCAATTCTTATTCCCGTATGGCAACTTTCAGCTTACTACAAAATGGTTGACAGGTCAAAAAACTATGTTGCAGAGGATTATGCTTATAATCTTTTGCACTGTGTGGATGATGGGGGGATTGTCTTTACAAACGGTGATAACGATACATTTCCCCTCTGGTGTGCCCAGGAGGTTCTCGGTATAAAAAAATCTGTTACGATTGCAAATCTCTCTCTCCTGAATACAAACTGGTATAACAAACAGCTGAAGTCATGGGGTGTTCCTCTTTATTTTAAAGAAGAGGATATAGATAAGCTTACCCCATTTATTGGACCTGATAACAAGGTGGTTCTGGTAAGAGACTTAATTATAAGAGATATGCTCGCTGCAAACTTTGGATATCAGCTTCCCAAAGACCCAAAGGAATATATTGCCCTTCCCAGAAGCAATTTGAGATTTCCGAAAATTTATCTTGCACCACCTGAAGAGTTTGCCAGAAAAGTTATAGAAGGCAGACAACCTAAAAAGCCGATATTTTTCTCAATCACCTGTGAGACAAGGGTTTATAAGGGGTTTTCAGATTATCTTATTCTTGAAGGGATGGCCTACCGGATTGTCCCATACAAAGTGGACAAAAAAACGCCTCTTGGTTATGCAGTAAATATGGAAAAGACCGACTCTCTTTTTCACAAAGTTTTCAGATTCAGAGGTTTTGTGGACAACAATAAATTCTTTATAGACAGAACTCATCAGAGATTACTTTCAAATTACAGAGCGCCTCTAATGGTTCTTGCAATTGAATATTTCAACAGGGGCGAAGTTGACAAAGCAATAGAAAACATAGAGTTTGCATTGAATTTTGAAGGTAACAGAGATTTGATGGATAAAGATGATAAAAGAATAGTCTATTTTATGAAATTACAGCTTGCCCAGTTCTCAATTGCAGATGGAAAATACGATAAAGCAATTTCAGTTTGTAAAGAACTTATTAAGGAGGAAAAAAACAGTGTGGTTTACACTTTGATGGGCGATGCTTATAGAGGAGAAGGAAAAAAAGAACTTGCAAAGAAGTATTATAAACTTGCTCTTGAACTTCCCCCTGCTTTTATAAAAACTTATGAATCACTTATAGAAATATATATGCAGGAAAATCACACAGATAGTGCAAAACAGATTTTTAAACTTGCGAAAAAAAGATTTGGAACCGTTCCTGGTCTGGATTCATTGAAAAAGAAGTATAAAATTGATTGAGATACTTAAAAATCTGTCAGAAATTTTTGGCCCCTCGGGCAAAGAAGACAGGGTAAGAGATTATCTAAAAAAATTACTTGAATCCCATGTAGAAGAAGTGGAAGAGGACTTTCTCGGAAATCTCTACATGAGAAAGGGCACAGGTAGACCAGAAGTTTTACTCTGTGCTCATATGGATGAAGTGGGTTTTATAATTAAAGGGATTACAGAAGATGGTTTTCTGAAATTTACACCTGTTGGTGGCATTGACCCTGAAATTTTACCCGGAAAAAAAGTTGTTTTTGAAAATGGTAAAAACGGAGTTATAGGTTACAAGCCTTTCCACCTGCAGAAAAAGGAAGAAAGAGGCAAAAAAATTTCCTTTAATGACCTTGTCATAGATGCAGGTATGCATGATAGAAAAGAAGCTGAGAGAAATTTTTCCCCCGGTGATTATGCAGTTTTTGATACTTCTTTTAAAGAGTCTGGCAAAAGGTTTATTAAAGGTAAAGCTTTTGATGATAGAGTGGGATGTGCTATAATTGCAGAGATACTCAGAAATTTTGATTTTGAGTTTAAGGTTACCGCACTTTTCTCTGTTCAGGAAGAACTGGGTTTAAGGGGAGCGAAGATAGGGGGAGAAAGAGTGAAACCCGATATTTCGCTTATTATTGAGGGAACTGCAGCAGGCGATTTTTATCAAAGAGATGGTAAAGATTTCCCTTTTCTGGGTAAAGGTCCTGTTCTCACTGTGCTTGACAGGTCGTGTGTTGTGGATAAAGAGCTTTTGAATTATCTCGGGGAAATTTCTAAAAAAAATAAAATCCCCTACCAGTATAAGAAACCTCTTATAGGCGGTACTGACGCAGGAATGATTCAGTTATCAGGGGAAGGAGTCAGGGTCGGGATAATCTCTGTTCCAATAAGATATATCCATTCTCCTGTCTCTTTAGCAGAAAATAAAGATGTAAGAATGACATTTTCACTTGCATTCAATTTTTTAAAGGAGGTAAAAAGAATATGGAAAAGATTTTAAAAGAAATTACATACAAATTTGGAGCACTAGGGGATGAAAATGAAATAATAGAGTATATTAAAAATAAGGTGGTCAAAAACTTCAGAATCACTGATGATGTGCTTGGCAATCTGTATGTTTATAAAAATAAGAGTGCCAGGATATCAGTCCTTACACCCGTTGATGAAGCAAGCTTTTTTATCGCTGGTGAGCAAAAAGGTTTTTTTAGATTTAAAATAATAGGAGATTATTCTGCAATTCAATTGGTGGATAGAATAGTTTTATTTAAGGACAGGAAACGAGGTATAATAAGAAATATAAGTGAAAAGGATTCTCCTGAGCTGAGCGACCTGGGTGTTGAGATGCTTGATTCAAAAAAGCCTGGTATAGGTGAGCCTTTTATTATAGAACCTTCTTTCTACAAAAGAAAAGATTTATTCTTATCCACGAATCTTGATTCAAGAGCAGGAGTTGCCTTCGCTCTAAACTTTTTATTGAAAAATAAACTTTCCCACTCTCTGAAATTTATTTTTCTTTGCCAGACCAGAATGAGAGAAAAGAGTTATTATATTGCTGGCAGAGAGGAAAAGTCTGAGATTTACATTATTCTAAGGACTTCTCCGTGCAAAGATGGGATAGAAATAGGTAGAGGACCTGTTATAAATATTTTCAGTAGGAATTATGTTCTTCCTGTAGATTTTAAAAATAAAATTTTGGAGATATTAAAAAAATCGCGCCTGAAGTTTCAACTCAAAGCTGAAGAAGATTTTTCCTACTTTCCTGTTTATCTTAAATCTTCAGGGACAAAAAAAGTTCTTGAAATTTCTATACCTTTAAAATATCACAAAAATATTTATAAAAAAATAAGCAAGAAGGACATTCTAATTTTAAATAGTCTGTTTGAAAATTTTATAAAAAAGCTTTAAACTATTAATGTTATATGAAAAAAGAAGGTTACTATATTGTGATTTCACCTTTAAAGGGTGATAAAAGAAGGGATGTTTTTCTTTCTGGTTTCAGACTCAAACTGATTAAAGTGTTTCTATTTTTATCAATTTTAATGATACCTCTATTAATTTATTCTGTATATTATCTTTATAGTAATATTGCAAATTACATTTATCTAAAAAAGAAGGTGGCAGAATATGAATCAAAAATGAAGAAACTGGGAGTGCTTGAGGAAAGACTGGATAAGATTACAGAGTATACTAAAAAGATAAATTACATGCTCGGAGTAAAAAAAACATCAAAAAATGTGGTTGCAGGAACAGAAGAAAATTTTAACAGACCAGGGAATCTGCAAGATGATAATTTTATATTACCTGTGGAGGGAATTATAAGCAGGTCTTTTTCTAAGGAGCATCCCGCAATTGATATTGTTGTTCCTGCAGGTACACCTGTTGTTGCCTGCATGGATGGTACTGTAGTGGAAGCGGGATTCTCAAATTATCTGGGTTTTTATATAAAGTTGAAGCACAATGGTGGTTTTCATTCCCTTTACGGACACCTTAGAAGAATATTTGTTAAAAATGGAGAAAGTGTGAATAAAGGTGAGATTATAGGAGAAGTGGGGTCAACCGGTAAAAGCACAGGACCTCACCTGCATTTTGAAATGTTAAAAAATGGAAAACCTTTTAACCCTGCATTTATTTATTTTGCAAAAATTTTTTAAAAAGGGGGTGATGCTATGAAATTTTTCAGGGTTTCAGGATTTGTTCTCATATCCACCCTTTTCCTTTTATGTATTAAGGTGGAAAGAAAACCCTCCTCCCTTGCTGAAAAAGGAGGGATTCTCAGAATCGGTATGCTTAAAGAACCGTTGAATCTGAATCCTCTTTTTCCATCTCTTGCTGAACCCAATCCCTTCTATGATCTGATTTTTCAACCTCTGTTCCGCATTGAAAAGGAAAAAGTGATCCCTGTTCTTGCTGAATCATGGGAATTTTCAGAGGACCTCAAATCAATAACATTTTATTTAAGAAAAGGAGTTAAATGGCATGATGGAAAAGAATTTACCTCTGAAGATGTTGTTTTTACTTATAACATGATAAAAGACCCTGAGATGAACTCTCCCCTCAAAGCACAATTGCGTTTCATAAAATCAGTTGTTCCTCTTGGAAAATATAAAGTTAAATATAACTTTTCAGGTGTTTATCTCTATGAACTTTTTGACTGTAACCTTTATCCATTGCCTTCTCATATTTTGAAGGGTAATAAGGATATGAGCAAATTTTCGGAAAATCCTGTTGGCCTGGGTCCTTATAAGGTTAAAAACTGGATAAAAGGAAATTTACTCGAGCTTGAATCAAATGAGAACTATTTTCTATTTACTCCTCTTGTAAAAACTATTTATTTTAAATTTTATGATTCTCCTAAAACTGTTGCTCTTGCCTATGAACAGGGAAGAATAGATATTGCTCTGGACCTCACTCCAGAGGAAATCTTATATCTTAAAGAGAAAAATTTGACCTTCAATGCTGTTACAGGGAACAGGGTGTTTTTTATAGGTTTTAACCTGGAAAAGTTCCCATACAATGAGCTTAACTTCAGAAAGGCAATTTCATCCCTTATAAACAAAGATGAGCTCATTTCAAGGGCTGTGGGTGGTTATGCAGAAAAAACTTTTTCTCCTTTACCACCTCATCATTGGGCTTATGACCCCTCATTAAAGGACGTTCCCTTTAATCCTGATGAGGCAGAGAAACTCCTTTCATCTCTGGGGTTTGAAAATAGAGATAGGGACCCCTATCTTGAATTGAATAGAAAGAAGTTTACCATGAAAATCCTGACTGAAAATGAACCTTTTAAAAAGAAGGTTGCAGAAATAATAAAAGAGTATATTGAGAAATCTGGAATAAGGTGTGAGGTTGACTCGGTTCCTGCGCTGGATTTTGTCAGGAGGCTTAGAGATAAAGATTTTGATGTATATCTTTTCTCCTGGAGCATGAGTGAAAAAGTTGACCTTATACCTCTCTGGCATTCCAAATACGGGATATTTAACTTTACCGGATTTAAAAATAGCGAACTTGACAGGTATCTTGAGAATTCAATACTCACTATAAATCAGGAGAAGAGTAAACAAAATTTTTCCATGAGTCAAAAGATTCTTCTTGAAAAGCTTCCTTCTATTTATCTTTTTGTAAACAAAAATCTGGTGGCTTTTTCAGACAGGGTTAAAGGCCTTGACCAATACCTTGCATCTCCTATATCAAACCTTGATTTAGCATGGGTGCCAAAGAATATGCAGGAGATCGCGGTTGATTTTGAATTAAAAACCGAAGAGGAAAAACCAGAAGAAGAAATAAAAGAAGAAAAACCTGCAAAGCCTGTGGAAAAACCTGCAACACCTCCTCCAGCAGCAGAAGAAATTTTAAGAAAAGAACTGGCTAAGAAAACAGAAGAGGTTTTACCTGCGCCTGTTGAAGAAGAAACACCTCCCCCATCTAAAAAAGAAGTAACAGAGGCACCTCCTTTAGAAGAAAAGAAAGAGGAGGTAAAGGCAGAGGAGACACCGCCTCCATCCAAACCCAAACCCCGTGAGCCTCAACTTGTTGCACAGGCAAAGATATTGAAGATGGCAAGACCTGTATACCCTGAAGAAGCAAAGAAATTAAATTTGAGAGGAATGGCAATTGTAAGAGTTCTTGTAAACAAAAACGGAAGAGTGGTGAAGGCAGAAATACTTAAAAGCTCTAAATTTCCTATTCTTGATGAGTCTGCTCTTGAAGCTGCAAAACAATTTGTTTTTGAACCTGTGAAAGATGAAGAAGGTGAACCAGTTGAATTTTTCACAAATATACCCTTCAGATTCCCGTAAAAAAGAAGAGTATTTTATAAAATTATGTCTTGAGCTTGCGAGTCTGGGAAAGGGAAGTGTATCGCCAAATCCGCTGGTGGGGGCAGTAGTTGTAAAGAACAACAGAATTGTTGGCATAGGATATCATAAAAGACCGGGATTATCGCATGCAGAAAAAATAGCAATTGATGATGCAGGAAAAGATGCCAGAGGTGCAGACCTTTATGTCAATCTTGAACCCTGCGTTCACTACGGGAGAACCCCTCCCTGTGTTGATTACATAATAAAAAAAGGAATAAAAAGAGTTTATATAGGAACTGTGGACCCGAATCCCGTGGTTAAAGGGAAGGGGCTGAGAAAGCTTAAAAGGGCAGGTTTGGATGCGAAATCTGGTATCCTTGAGCAAGAATGCAGAGATTTGAACAGAAAATATTTTACCTTTTATGAAAAAAACAAAATCTTTGTGGCACTTAAACTTGCCATTTCTCTTGATGGCAAGATAGCAACTGAGAAAGGAGAATCAAAATGGATTTCTTCTGAAAGTTCAAGAGTATATGCCCACAAACTAAGAGGAGAATTTGATTTAATAGCAGTAGGCAGAAATACACTGTTAAAGGATGATTCTTCTCTTGTGCCGTATCTTTGTTATTCGCCATCACCCCCTGTGCCGGTGATAATTTGTTCCAGAAAGATCAATTTTAATAGAAAGGTTTTTAAACTGCATAAAAGAGTTATTCTTGCTACACCGGTCTCTTATAAAAATCTGCCTGAAAATGTTGAAATTTTAAAAACAAAAGTCAAAGATAAAAAAGTTGATCTAAAAAATATGTTAAAAAGACTGCACGAAAAAGGTTTTCAGAGTATACTTTTTGAAGGTGGTGCTGAATTGGTTTCCTCTTTACTTAAAAACAACCTTATAGATGAATATCATATATTTATTACACCTTTTATAATTGGTAGTGGAATTTCTGCATTCAAATCCTTTAAACTGAAATCACTTTCTCAAAAAAGAATTTTAGACATAAAGGAGATGAAAACCTTTGATGGGACAATTTACTTGAGACTTTCATGAAAACGAGTTTCAGAGATATTTACTGCGGTGAAGTGAGTGATAGGTTCATAGGTAAAGAGTTAAAGCTTTGCGGATGGATAAAAAGGGTAAGAGATCTCGGTGGAATGATATTTTTTGATTTAAAAGATAGGGAAGGTTATATCCAGTGTTTTGTTGAAAAGGCAAATACAAAAGTATACAATATTGTTAAAGATATTAGAATGGAAGATTGTGTATGGATAAAGGGTATGGTGAGAGAGAGAAAAGATAAGAACCCAAATATAAAAACAGGTAATGTTGAGATTGAGGTTTTTGAAATCAAACTTTTTAACAGGTCTTCTGAATTACCCTTTTTAGTAGAGGATGACATCAATGTATTTGAGGAAACCAGGCTTAAATACAGGTTTCTTGACCTTAAAAGACCTTTGATGCAAAATAATATTATTCTTAAACACAGATTTGTTCAGATTGTAAGAGACAATCTGAATAAAAAAGGTTTTATTGAAGTGGAAACCCCTTATCTTTCAAAAAGCACTCCTGAAGGTGCAAGAGATTTTCTGGTTCCATCAAGATTGGCTCCTGGCAAATTTTATGCCCTTCCCCAGTCTCCTCAACTTTATAAACAAATTTTAATGGTTAGCGGTTTTGACAGGTATTATCAATTCGCAAGATGTTTTAGAGATGAGGATTTGAGAAAGGATAGACAGCCTGAATTTACCCAACTTGACATAGAAATGAGCTTTGTAGAAGAAGAGGATGTTTTTCAGATGATTGAAGAACTGTTTGAGGATATCTTTAACAGACTTTTTATGAAAACTTTAAATTGCCCTTTTCCCCGTTTGACTTATTTTACATCTCTTAATAAGTATGGAAGTGATAAACCAGACTTAAGAGTTAACTGGGAAATAAAAGATTTTACAAACCTTTTAAAAGATAAAGGTATAAAAATTTTTGAAGGATGTGAGGCAATCCTATCTCTGGAAATAGATGTTGACATAACGAGAAAAAAAGTAGAGGAACTGAATGAATTTGTTAAATCACAGGGAGGAAAGGGTGTTACTTATGTAAAATATACTGATTCTTTGAGTGGTCCTTTATCCAGATTCATAAGTGCTGATTACTTAAAAAAGGGAAATGTTTATCTATTTGTTGCAGATAAAAAGGAAAAAGCCATTTTTATACTTGGGAGGTTGAGAGAAAAGTGTATTAAACTACTGGAACCAGAGTTGAAAGAAGATTTTTCCTTTGTGTGGATTACTGAATTTCCATTATATGTATGGGATGAAGAAGAGAAAAGATGGGAACCTGCACATCATCCCTTTACAATGCCGAGGAATCCTGGTGACATTGATAAATCCCCCCGAGAGGTCATAGGAAGGCAGTATGACCTTGTTTTAAATGGAGTTGAAATAGGCTCAGGAAGCATAAGAAACCATGACCCTGAGTTGCAGAGGAAGATTTTGAAAAAAATGGGATACTCTGATGAAGATATAGAAAAAAGGTTTGGGTTCTTTTTAAGTGCTTTAAGTTATGGTGCTCCTCCTCATGGTGGTATTGCTCTGGGGCTTGACAGAATAATTGTGACCCTTCTGGGGCTTGGTTCAATCAGGGATGTAATTCCCTTTCCTAAGACAGCAAAGGGATATGCCCTTTTTGAAGGGGCACCTTCTGAAGTTGGAAAAGAACAACTTAAAGATTTAAAATTAGAGTTGAAAAATGAAAACGATTAAAAAAAGAAAAATAATGGATGAAGTTGACATAGGAAGAACCGTAGAGAGACTTTCTTCTGAGATTCTTGAAAGGCATAAGAAATATGAGAAAATCGCGCTTATAGGAATAAGAACAAGAGGGGCTCCACTTGCGAGAAGGATTAAGGAAATACTTGATAAAAAAACAGGAATTGAAATACCTCTTGGTATACTTGATATAACCTTTTATAGAGATGACCTTCAAAAAGTATCAGAAAGCCCGGAGGTCAAAAGCACACTTCTTGATTTTAATGTTAATGATAAGGAAATAATCCTTATAGATGATGTTCTCTATACAGGCAGGACTATTCGCAGTGCTCTTGATGCGGTTGTGGATTTTGGAAGACCTGATAAAATAGAACTTCTTGTTCTTATTGACAGAGGGCATAGGGAGTTGCCAATTCACCCTGATTATTTAGGAAGAAAAGTTGCAACTTCTAAGAAAGAGAATGTAGAGGTAAGGCTTAAAGAAGTAGATGGTAAAGATGAGGTTGTTATAACTGAAATAAAAACATGATTTAGAAAGGAGGCTATATGGCAATTCTTCTCTCTGAGAACACCAGAGTGGTGGTGCAGGGCATTACAGGAAGGGATGGCTCTTTTCACACCAAACAGATGCTTGAATACGGAACAAAAATTGTTGCGGGAGTGACACCGGGAAAAAGGGGAGAGGTGGTTCACGGAGTCCCTGTATTCAATTCTGTGCATGAGGCAGTAAATGAAACAGGTGCGAATACTTCCATTATATTTGTTCCTGCGAAATTTGCACAGGATGCCATATACGAATCAATAGATGCGGGTATAAAGTTGATAGTTGCTATAACAGAAGGCATACCTGCTCTGTATATGGCAGAGGTTATGAGCTACATCAAGGGCAGGGATGTTAGAATAATAGGACCAAATTGTCCCGGTATAATTGCCCCGGACATTGCAAAGGTTGGAATCATGCCTGGTCAGATATTTAAAAAAGGACCTGTAGGTGTGGTTTCCAGAAGTGGAACTCTTACTTATGAGGTGGTGTCTCATCTTACAAATAAAGGATTGGGACAATCTACTGCAATAGGCATTGGAGGTGACCCGATTATAGGGACGAGATTTGTAGATGTTCTGGAGCTCTTTGAACAGGATAAGGAAACAAAGGGGATTGTTCTCATAGGTGAGATTGGAGGCACTGATGAAGAGGAATCTGCACATTACATAAAGAAACATGTTTCAAAACCTGTTGTGGGTTTCATCGCAGGAAGAACTGCTCCACCTGAGAAGAGAATGGGACATGCAGGAGCAATAATTTCAGGTGGTAAGGGAACTGCAGAGAGCAAAATAAAGGCTCTTGAAGATGCAGGTGTGAGAGTTGCCGCAGAACCTCAGGAAATCGCAGAAATTATGGAGAAACTCCTTTGATTTGATATGATAAATCTCTTAATGTTTTTTTTATCTCTTTCATGGCAGAATGTAAAGGAACATTATAAAGATGTAGAGACAGTGTATGCTGAGTTTAAAGAAATTATTTTTTCTGATGATATTCCTGTGGATACCCTTGAAGGTAAACTCTATGTAAAAAGGCAAGAGCTTTTAAAAATGGTCGTGGAAAAACCCGAAACTCAGGTCATATATTCTAATCCCGAAAGCACCCTTGTGTATTTACCTTCATGGAATCAGATTCAGGTTTTTACAACCCCACGATTCATACCTGATTTCTTTCTACTCAATATCCAGGACTATGTTGATTCAAGCCACAGTTCATCTGGTGAAGGGTATGAAAAGTGGGAATTTTTTCTAAAAAAAGAGTTAAAATTACCCTATCTTAAAATACATCTTGTTCTTAATAAGACAAACAAGGTTCTGAGGATACTTTCTCTCATTGAAAAAGAAGTGCGTTTTGAGTTTGTATTTAATAAATTTCAGATAAATCCTGTGTTCGGAAAAAAAGTTTTTGAGATTCGTTTGCCTGAAAATATACAGAGAATAAAGATCAACACCCTTGACAAATAGGTAAGTTTGAACTTATAATTTAATTTAAAATTTAAAAGAGTATAATTGATGTAAAAATGAGGAAAGGATTTTATATAAATATATATAAAACTGATGGATTGACCAAAGAGAGAAATTTTTTTATTCCTTCCTTTCTGATTAAATTATTCATAATTTTGTCGGGATTTGTATTTATATGGGTTATTTTTACTACCTATTTTCTCTTTAAAAAATTTCATGGGCAGAGAAAGTTAGCCTATTATACTTATGAAAATGAAAGGCTCAGAAATAAGATAGAGAAACTTGAAAAAAAGACAGATCAGATGAAAGAAAAGATGGCAATTTTATTGAGGGAACAGAATAAGTTCAGAAAATATTTGGATTTTAAACCCATAGATGAAGAAATTCTTAGTATGCCCATTGGTGGTTTTCCTGATGAGGAGAAAAAAACATCTTTACTTGAGCAAAAATTAGATTACCTTTTGAATATTGCCGAAAAACAAGAAAAAGAGACCAGAGAACTTAAATATTTCCTTGAGAGGGATGAAGTTTTGAGGAGGAGAACACCCAGCATCAGCCCGGTTAATGGTGGTTACATAACATCAAAGTTTGAATGGAGAATAGACCCTTTTACAGGAAGAAAAAAATTTCATAAAGGAGTTGATATAGCAGGAGCTAAGGGGACCCCTGTTTTTGCAACTGCTGATGGTGTTGTTAAATACAGTGGATGGAGAAAAGGGTATGGTTTAACAGTTGAAGTTGACCATGGAAACGGATTTGTTACAATTTATGCACACAATGAAAAAAATCTGGTCAGAACAGGGGATAGAATCAAAAGAGGAGATATGGTGGCTTTAATGGGAAGAACTGGCAAGACAACAGGTGTTCATGTTCATTACGAAATTAGACTCTTTGGAAAAGCAGTTAATCCACTTCTTTATGTAATACCGGATACAGAATATTTTGATTAAAAAAGTGTCTTATGGTTAATATCCTTGTATCTTTGCTTTTAACTTTTGGTCAGAACAAGGTCCAATACAGGGACCTTTCATGGGAAACCGCAGAAACCAATCACTTTATGATATATTTTACAAAAGGAGGAGAGGGTCTTGTTGATTTTGCCTCTCCAATTCTTGAAAATACCTATGAGAGACTCTCAAGACTCTTTTCCATAGAATTCAAGGAAAAGGTTCCGGTGATTATCTATGCCTCTCCCAATGATTTCAGGGAGACCAATATTGTGCTTGACCTCATAGAGGAAGGAGTAGGTGGATTTACCGAGTTTTATAAGAGCAGGGTGGTTGTTCCTTTTGACGGTTCTTACGAGTCCTTCAGGCATGTTCTTGAACATGAACTTACCCATGTATTTGAATACAGGTTATTTTATAGTGGTATTCAGGGTTTGGCTCAAGAACCATTTTTTAACATTCCTCTTTATATTATGGAAGGACTTTCTGAATACATTTCTGTTGGATGGGATTCTGAAACCGAAGGTTTTGTGAAGGACCTTCTTATAAACGATATGTTTCCTTCTTTAAAAGAACTTGAGTATTATGGCGGATATATAGTATACAAAGTAGGACAGGCCTTTTACTATTTTATATACGAGACTTACGGAGAAGAAAAAATATCAGAATTTCTTTACGCTCTGAAGTTTAAAAAATCATTGAATAAAGCTTGTTTAAAGGTCTTTGGAGTTTCTTATGAGAGTCTTTCTGAAAAGTTTTCCTATTATTTAAAGAAGAAGGTATACAGAGAATTTGAAACTTATAAATATCCTCCTGACGTAGGTAAACAAATTACAGACCATGTGAAAGAAGGTGGATTTATGAATGTTGGAGGAGCACCAAGTGACGATGGCACAAAAATTGCCTTTTTATCAGACAGAAAAGGATATACAGACCTTTATCTAACTTCAATATATACACAACATAAAGTTAAGAAAGTTGTCTCAGGAGAAAAATTTCCTTCCCTTGAAAACCTGCATCTTTTAAGACCGGGTATATGTTTCTCTCCTGATGGCAGGTATATTGTTTTTACCTCTTATGGAAAGGGCGAAGAAATAATAAATTTTTATGATACAGAGAAAAATAGAATAATAAAATCCTATTCTTTTAAAAACTTTGATGGAATATACACACCTGAGTTTTCTTCTGACGGAGATAAGATTGTATTCGCCGGAGTCAAAGATGGTAAAACAGATCTTTACATACTTAATGTTTCAACAGGTGAGATAGAGGAACGATTAACCGATGACTGGTTTGAGGATAAAGACCCTGTTTTTATTGACAACGATAGAATAGTATTTGTTTCTGATAGAAACAATGAGAACAGGTATGGTAGCTATGCAATCTTTTTATACTATCTAAAAGATGGAACTGTAAGACGTATAACTCCTTATCTTGGTAGCATTTCTTATCCATTTGTTTTAGAAGATAGTTTATACATTTTTCTCTACAAAGAAAGAGGTATATCCAATCTTATGGCTTATGATATATCCGTAAATAAGTTTTATCAGATTACATCTTTCCCTACAGGAATAAGAGAAGTAAAATTCGCAAGAGAGACAAAAGATGCGGTTCTCAGTATTCTCTGGAAAGGGGGTTATGAAATATTCTACATAGATTCTAAAGATATTCTGGACAGAAAGGAATGGAAGGAAATAGATTTAGAGGAAAAATCCGGACATGAAAGATTGAAACTTGAAGATATTGAATGGAAGGAGTATGTGAGTCCTTTTACAATTGACTGGTTAGGTGGTGCTGTTGAGTATGCACCTGAATACGGTTATTTTGGTAGTGTTGTGTTTCAGGCTTCTGATATGCTTGGAAATCTCAGGGTGCAGTTTTTCAGTGATATGACAGGAGGAGACCTCACAGTATCAAACTGGGCACTCGGCATTTACTATCTACCTAAAAGAATTGATTATTTTGTACAGTTCTATCAATATTTCCCTTTTTACCCTTATGATTCTTTGTTATATTCTTATGAAAGAAATCTCGGTTTTAACCTTATATCACTTATTCCATTAAATAGATTTTTTAGAATAGAGGTGGGTACAGGATTTAATTATATAGAAAGATACATACTTTATGAATATTTTGCTGACTACTATACTTACAGTAAAGATTATTTTATTCAGCTGCCTTTTTATTCTGTTTTTGTCTGGGATAGAAGTTTTAATTTTTATTACTTCGGGGTAAGAGATGGTGAAAGAGCATATCTTGGTCTTGAAACAGGAGTTTTGCCTGAACTTTATCTTAAATACAGTTTTGATGCCAGAAAGTATTTCAGAATAACACCCCGTTCAAATTTTGCCATGCGTTTCGTTTTTGCGGGTAAAGAAGGTTCTGGAAGGATACTGCCGTTCTGGCTTGGGGGACCTACTACATTGAGAGGATATGATTTATTTGAATTCGTTTACCCCTATATATTTTTAAGCAGTTTGGAACTGAGAGTCCCTTTCCTTGATAATTTAAAACTCTCATTCCCTTTACCTTTACAACTTGGAAATATAAGAGGTGTTCTTTTTATAGATGCCGGTGCAGGGTTTAATACAGTAGAAAGTATGAAAAAATTTAGACCAATAGAGGAAAAAGACGGAAGTTACAAGCTAAAGGATTTGCTTTTTGATTATGGGTTTGGTTTTAGATGGAACTTGGGTTACTTTGATTTGAAACTGGATTTTGCTTACAAAACAGATTTCACAGGACTTGGAGGCAGGCCATTTATATGGTTGACCTTCGGAAGAGATTTTTAAAGGAGGAAAAATGTTAAATCTATTAAACCTTATAATTTCACAGGATGGTTCTACTGCAGGAGGTGGGTCACTCCTGGGGTTGCTCTTACCCTTTATTTTACTCTTTGCCTTTTTCTATTTCTTTATAATTCTTCCACAGCAGAGAAGAGATAAAAAACATAAAGAAATGCTCAAGACCCTGAAAAAGGGAGACTATGTTGTAACATCAGCTGGAATTTATGGCACTGTTTCAAAGGTAGAAGAAAACACAGTTGTGCTAAAATTAAATGAAAATGTTCTTGTTAAGTTTGACAAGTCTGCAATTCAGTCAATACTCAGGAAAAAAGAAGAAAAATAAAAAATTATGAACAATAAGATAAGAATATATGGAGACAGGGTGTTAGGTATAAAAGCGAGAGAGGTGGGAAATCCCGATGAGGTTAAAGGGTTTATTCCAGAGATGGTGTCTATTATGAAGGAACTAAAAGGACTTGGTCTTGCAGCTCCTCAAATAGGAAAAGCCTTTCAGGTTTTTATCGTGGACCTTGAATTACTTGAGAAGGGTAAGGGAGTTAAAGAGTTTATAAATCCCAGGCTTATTTATTACGAGGGTGAAGAAATTTTTGAGGAAGGATGCCTTTCAATGCCAGGACTTTATCTTGAAATTCCAAGGCCTTCAAAAGTTGTTATAGAATATTTTGATATGGATATGAAAATCAACAGGATGGAGGCAGAAGGTCTTTTTGCAAGAGTTCTTTTACATGAATATGACCATGTGAATGGCATTTTGATTGTTGATAGATTACCTGAAAAAGAGAAAAAAATAATGATAGCAAAATGGAGAAAACTATGGAGGGAGATGCAGAAAGAAAATTCAGGATAGCTTTTTTTGGGTCAGGAAATTTTGCACACAGAGTTCTTTTAAACCTTATTGAGAATAATGTAATTCCTGATATTGTTGTTACATCACCTGATGCGCCCTCAGGTAGAGGAAGACAGCTCAGAGCAACAAAGGTTAAAGAAGTTGCACTGCAAAAAGGTATACCCTGTTTACAACCTTATGACCCGAACAATCCGGGATTTATAGAGGAGGTTAAAAACAGAGAAATAGAGTATATTCTCCTTACTGATTATGGAAAAATATTAAAAAAAGAACTTTTTGATATTCCTAAAATTGCACCTTTAAATTTACACCCTTCTTTACTACCAAAATACAGAGGAGCTTCACCTCTTGAACGAGCAATAATGAATGGTGAGAAGTATACCGGTTTTACAATATTTATAATGGATGAAAAAGTGGATACAGGAGATATATTATACCAGAAAAAAGTTGAAATAGATGATAAGACGAGAGGAGAACTGGAAGAAGAAATTGCCTCTCTTGCAGGTAAAATTATGTATGATGTAATGCTAAAAAAAGCTGATAATAAGATAAAACCCAAGCCTCAAAAGGGCAAATCCACCTATGCGAAGAAGATTAAAGAAGACGAATTATGGATAGACTGGAAAAAAGATGCAGAGGAAGTCAAGAATAAAATTCACGCGCTTTCTCCTTTACCAGGTGCAAGAACCCATTTTGATGGCAAATATACTAAAATTTTTAAAGTGAAAGTTCATAAAGACAAAAATGGTTCTGCGGGTAGAATAAAGATCGAGAATGGGGTTCTTTATGTTTTTTGTGGAAAGGGGGCGATTGAAATAATTGAGTTGCAACCTGCTGGAAAAAAGATCATGGAAGCAAAAGAATATATTCTTGGCTATCATCCTCTATGGGCGGAATAAGCTGGCTGGGGAGGCTTCTGATTTTCTCAGGGATTTTCCTGATTATATTTGGTCTGTTATTCGTTTTTATGGGCAGGATAAAATTTCCAGGATTGCCCCTAGATATTTATATAAAAAGGGAAAACTTTCAGGTTTTTATTCCTATTGGTAGCTCTATAATAATATCTATTATTTTAACCATTATATTAAATCTGATTATCCTGCTATTTTTAAGAAAATAAAATTGAAAAATTTTACTGTTTACTTTATAATTTATTTATGAATTTGATAATTTTGGTAATTTTGAGTTCTTTCTCATTAAAAAGCGGGTTGTATTTCCCCCTTAAAGAGTCTTCTGCCAGTTTAAACCCTGGTTTTGAGATAGAACTTTCAAAAAATTTCAATATTGATTTAAATAAATGGGGGATTATCTTTGGTTTTAAAAACATGCCTTTTAAACAGGGTTCAAATGCGAATTTCAGAGTTCTTTCTTCAGGTCCCTTTTTTTCTTTTTCAGTGTTTAAAAATTTTTACTGCGGCTTTAAACTTTTCTATTCGTTGTT
Organism: Candidatus Hydrothermus pacificus; assembly: GCA_002011615.1. GTDB lineage: Bacteria > Hydrothermota > Hydrothermia > Hydrothermales > Hydrothermaceae > Hydrothermus > Hydrothermus pacificus. Next base: position 41,037 of record MTOH01000005.1, read on the forward strand.
GAGCCTTCAGAAAAAAGGGTGGCATGAGGAGGGGCTGGCCCCGGGAACAGGCTTGTTTTTTAAATTTTTACTCGGAGAATCTCCTTTCTTTATTCAGACTGATTTTGATTTTATAAAGGGTTATAAAAAGGACCTGTGGACCTTTTCTTTTTCTATAGGAATTTAAATGAAATTACATTTTTTTGACAGGTTAAGATTGAAAATTAAGTTTTTAAGATTTGCAAATTATAACTATCGATTGCATTTTCCAGTAAAGATAGAGACCTTTAAAAGATGGATAATTTTGTTACCCCTCAAAGAAGATAAAGTCGTTGAATTAATTCCTTTTATTTATAAAACCAGGAAAATTTATGCTCCACAGATTTTAATTTTAGTTCCAGAAAAAATTTTATTTATGTTCAGGTCCTTTGAAAACGCAATTCCCTATGAACTTGTTGATTATAAAATATTAGAGAGTTTAAATTCCGATATTCTCAGAGAAAAAACAATGTTGATTGATTTTCTGGAAGAGGACATTTTAAAAAGTTACATTATCAAAAAGTGTTTGTGGGTCTCTACTGATAACTATGGAAATTTTATAATAAAAGGTGGTATAAATGAGTTATACAGATTTCTAGGCCTGGAACTTAATCAGAAAACAGATTATTTTAAAATAATGGGAATCAGGAGAAGAAGAACCAAGAAGTATGTGCTTGTTGATGAAAAAAAAGGGTATTTTGGTTCTTATTCTCCTGTTATACCGGCAGAATTAAACATTGAAGATATGGGTTTTATTAAAGAAATAGTCTGTTCTGGAAACAATAAGTTACTTATTAAACTGGGAGAGGCTTTTAATATACCTGTAAAGTTAAGGGATGAAGAAAATTAAAGTTTATGCTGAGAATAGAAAGGCTTACAGGGACTATGAGATTCTGGAAGAAATAGAGGTGGGTATACAGCTGGAAGGAGCAGAGGTTAAATCTGTAAAGAATGGAGCAATTTCTTTGAAAGATTCTTTTGTAAAATTTGAAAATAGCGAAGCTTTCCTTTTAAATACCTATATAGCACCTTATAAATATGCAGGTAAAATGAATCCTGAACCTGAAAGAAAACGTAAATTATTGTTAAAAAGAAGAGAATTAAAAAGACTGATTGGGAAAGTGAAGGAAAAGGGGCTTACTGTTATTCCTCTTAAAGTTTACTCCAAGGGCAGATGGATAAAAGTTCTAATAGCACTTGTGAAAGGAAGAAAAAAATATGAGAAGAGGCAGATCATTAAAGAAAAAGAAATAAAAAGAGAAATTGAAAGGGAATTAAAAAGAGCAAGATGATTAATTTTTTACTGCTATTTATAAACTTATCACTTTTCTCACCTGAAATATATAACTTCGGTGATAGTGTTAAAATCGTTATAAGAAAAAAAGGTAATTTAGCCAGTATACAGAAAAAAGTGGAAGACGGTCATTTTAAACTTATTTTGCCTTTCACTCAAATACCACCACCTTATTCCTATAAGATTCAAACTGACTATGTGCTTGGATTTGAAATTTATAAAAGCATACAAAACCTTGTTTTTGATTTTAAATTCACCAGTATAGCAGAAAAGTATCGTATTGTTAAAAGAAAAAACAGTGTAGAAGTGACATTTATCAAAAAAAGATATAAGGAAACAAAAAGGAAACAGTTATTGAAAGAAGAACACCAGGAAGAGCCTTTAGAAGAAGAGGTTTATCAACCAACTCCTCAATTAACCGAGCCCTCATTAGAGAAGAAGGAAAGAAAAATAAAAAAGATTGTAATAGACCCGGGTCATGGAGGTAGAGATTCAGGGGCAGTGGGCAGAAAAGGAACAAAGGAGAAAGATATAAATCTACAGGTTGCGAAAATTTTAAAACAGATGATAGAAAAAGAACTCGGACTACAGGTAATTCTCACAAGAGAAAGAGATACTTTTATTTCTCTGAAAGAAAGAAGTGTGATTGCAAATATGGAAAAGGCGGACCTTTTTATCTCCCTTCATTGTAATGCATCAAGAAAATTAACCTCAAAGGGAGTGGAAGTTTATTTTCTTTCAGAAGCAAAAACTGACTGGGAAAGGGCAGTGGAAGCTCTTGAGAATGCTTCTTTAAAATTTGAATTGCCTGAAAAAGAGGCTCAAAATGTTCTTGATGCAATTTTGCTTGACCTTGCACAGACGGAATTTTTAAAAGAATCACAAAAACTGGCAGAGTGCCTTCAAAAAAAACTTGTCAATAATAGTATAGAAATAGATAGAGGTGTTAAGCAGGCAGGATTTTATGTTTTGTATGGGGTTTATATGCCTGCTGTTCTTATTGAACTCGGGTTTATAACCAACCCTAAGGAGGAAAAACTTCTTAAAAATAAAAAATATCAGAAAAAAATGTGCGCAAGGATAGTCAGAGGTATCAGGGAATTTATAAAGTGGTATGAGTAGTAAAGCAATGTTGCAAAAATGCAACATTAAACTTTTTGGATTTTTATTCAGAATATTAATTCCATTCATTTAGAATAAAAAACTTAGATTTATAAATTTGGCATAGAAATTTCATATGATAAAGAGGAGGTTAAAATGAGAAAGATTGAGCTAAAATTACCTGAAAGTTATATCCCTGTCTTCAAAAATACAATAGAGGAGCTCAAGAAAACCTCCTCAAAGATTATTTATCTTTATTCACCTCCGGGTTATGGAAAAACTACCACTCTTTTAAAGTTTTTCCAAGAAACAGGATACAATCCTGTTTTTTTACAGCTTGAAGAGAGAGATAAGAATATGGATGTGTTTAAAGATTCCTTTCTGGAAATACTCTCAGAATTCTCGGGTCGTTTAAAGGAGATTATCTCTCTTACCAATGGCAAAACCCTGAGTGCATCTTTTTCCCGGATTATTGAACAGGAATGTAACAATATAGTTTTGCCTGATAATACCTATTTTATATTCCTTGATACTTATCATCTAATGGAAAACTTTTCAAAAGTAATGCAGGAAATAATAATTCCTCTTTTTGGTAGTATGGGTAAATTTAATGCAAATGTTGTGATTGAAGCCAATCTTCCCTATGAATTTGAAACAACAGATGCCATAATTATGGGAACAGAATTTTTCAGCCTGACTCCTGTAGAAATAGTGAAAATTGGTGACCTCTATGGAGAACAATTGCATATTGAGACAGCTTCTTTGATAGCAGAAAAGACAGAAGGGTGGTTGTTGCCCGTAATTCTATTCTTTAAAGATAAAAGGGATATAGAGGTCAAGTTGAGAACGCTTAAAGAGTGGCCTGAGTTGCTTCAATCTCTACTTGAGGATAATTTTAAAAACATGAATGATGAAGAAAAGTTGATTCTTCTCGCTCTTGGGCAATTAAAAGAGTTTAGTTATGGGGCTATAAAATGGATACTGGGGTATGATTTTCCTGAGAGGATAATAAACAGTATAAAAGACAAGGGTTTTGTTGTTATAGAGGAGAAAAAGAAAGGTGTTTTAAATTTTCGTTTTCACAGACTTTTAAAATCTTGGCTGGAAAAAAAGATGCAAAAATTGCCCATGGGTATGGAAATTTCATTAAGAATTCATGCGGGAGGTGTGGAATATTTTGAAAGCGTGGGTGATTTTGAGAATGCATTATATCATGCAATCAGGCTCAGGGATTATGTAAGAGTGGGTAAATACTTCAAAGCTGTGGTGATTGACCTTTTCAATGAAGGTAGAATATCTGAAATTGAAACATTTTTTGAAGAAATAGGACTTGAAAACATTTCCCTGAGTTATGACCTCACTCTCTGCTACGGGATGTGTCTTATCCTTATAGAAAAATATCAGGACGGTTTAAAACATATAGAAAAAGTTCTTGAAAATCTTGATATTGAAGACAGATTGCAGGCTGAATACTATCTCTTGTTATCAAAACAGGGTCTTGGAGTTGAAGATGATATTTTAATAAAAGAGGCTGATAGTTTGCTGAACAGGTTAAAAAAATATGAAGAGAGTCCACCTGAGAAACTTGATTTTGAAAAAGACCCCTGGAGAATAGTAAAGAGAAAAGTAATTAAATCTCCCGAATATTTTATATCTCTCATGTATGGAAGAGTTTACAATATGCTTGGAAATCTTTACTTTTCAAAAAGAAAAATGACTGAGGCAAGGGATTTTTTTGAAAAATCAGTGGAGTGTTTAAAAAAAATAGGAGATGACAGAAGAATGCTTACAAGCATTCATAACATAGGTAATATTGAACTTTTCTATGGAAATAAAGAAGCAATGGAGTACTACAACGATGTGGTAAATTATCCTGTTGATTTCCCGGCTAAGGCGATCTCCCTTAACAATATCGGTGTTTGTTATGAGATATTTGAAGGAAACCTTGATAAAGCTGAGGAGTATTATAAGAAAGCACTGGAGCTTAATAAAATATTTTCAAGAAAAGATAGAATAATTACGAATATTGCAAATCTTCTTTATATATATGCTAAAAAGAAGGAAGAAGAAAAAGTGAATGAGTATCTTGGAAAACTGGAGAGTTTGATTAAAGAAACGCAAAATCCAAGACTTATAAATTCATACTATATAGGTGAAACAGAAGTGCTTATAGAACTCGGAAGATTTGATAAAGCAAAAGAATCTTTTAATAAAATAAATGAAATAGAAATTCTAAAACACGAACAGGATAAATACTACAAAATTTATATTGAAGGTAAGCTTAAATACGTACTCGGTTATCCTGAAGAAGGAAAAGAATTGATTGAAGAATCCCTTAAATGGGCCATGAAAAACAGCAGTTTTACCGATAAGATAGAAAAACTTTATTTCATTTACAAATTGTATAAAAGATTTGATGATAAAGATATGTATATAATTAGAGATATGGCTGACAAACTTGTAAGAAACAAAGGGTACCTAAAAAGACTGAAAGACTTTGATATTAAAGACTAAACGATTTGACTTAAAGGAGGGGTTTATATTATTTTAAAAACTCTATATGATAATTTTATATTTAGTGGTGTCACTGCAGATTATTGGTGTTTCAAGAGGTGATATATATATATTTAATTCAGAAAAGGATTATCTTATAAAAAATACCTCCTCCAGAATATTTCTTGAGAAAACTTTTTATAATGCTTATGATGCGGAATTTGATTTTCTCTGGCTGTACATACTGGATGAAAGTGGTCTTTACACAATAAATCCTTTGACAGGCAGAATTATTTCCTTTTACCCCTTTAAAAAGAATTTTTATAGATTTACCAGAGACAAAAATGGTAATTTTTATCTTCTTGAAAGAACAAAAAATAAGATTAAAGTTATAAATTTTACTCAAAAAGATTCTTTCTATTTAGAGTTTTCACCAACCAGTACAGTAAAAAAGATGCATTTTAAAGGAAAGTGTATATATTTTCTTTATCCTGATGAGTTGATATCATTGAGTTTGGAAAATAAAGAGATAAAAAGGATTTTAAAGGGTAATTATAACAGCTTCAAAATTTTTGACTCATTGAAAATCTTATGGAGAGAAGATTGTATTTTAATAAAAAACAAAACAGAAAAGGAGTTATGTTTGAATTTACAGATTTTTGATTTGACCCTTTTTAAAGATACCCTTTTAATTATTGACGCTGATTCAATTTACAGAATTCCATTTAAAGAAATCTACAAATGAACTTACTTTTTGTCCTGATAATAACGAAAGTGCTGAAGGATACGATTTTGCCTTCTATACCATGGGCTGTAATGAAAAATCCTATTATCAATACTTTAAAAATTTATCCTGATAAAAATATAACTTACGAGATAAGGGGAGATACTCTTTTTATAAAAAGCCCTCTTGAGGAAAAAGATACACTATATCTGGAGTATGAGAGTTTTGAAACTCCTTCTGAATACAGGATTAATGAGATATTAATCGGAAAAGAACTGAAGCCCGATAAGGTAAAAAAAACAGAAAAGAAGGATACAGGACGGTCCCGAGAAATTCATTTAAGTGGACTCAAAGAAGTGGGTTTTAAAGTGGAGGAAGGCAATTTTTCAATAGTGCAGAGCACAAATCTTAGTGTGAGTGGCATGATAGGTAAGGGAGTAAAAGTTGAAGGTGTATTTCAGGACCAGGGACTTCCCGATGAAGGCACAGTGGCACTTTCAGAGCTTGAAGAAGCCTATTTTAAGATTAAATNTCCTGTTTTTGAAAGCAGGATAGGAGAGTTCTTTCTTGAAGGAAAGAAAATAAAGAGAAAAGTTCTTGGTATTGAAGGATATGGTAAATGGGAGAATTTAAAGACGAGAGCAGGCACAGGATATGGTAAAGGGACCTTTGTAAGCACCAGGATAGATATAATTCCAGGTAAAAATGGTCCCTATTTTCTACCACTGTTTCCCTTTGAAAGGATAGTGCCAGGTTCTGAAAAGGTTTATCTGGATGGAAAGTTGTTAAAAGGAGGTAAAGAAGGAGATTATATTATTGATTATGAGAGAGGAACAATAATTTTCACTTCTAAACTGAATCTTTTATCCCAATCAAATCTAAAAGTGGATTTTGAAAAAGTGGAAGGTGGTTTTGATAAGTATTATATAATGACAGAGAATTCCACAAAAAGAGGAAGTTTTAATCTTGATTTTCTATATTTCATGGAAAGAGATTTAAAAGAAAGCCCGTTTTTTTCTCTTTCTGATAGTGAAAAGATTTTTTTAAAAAATGCAGGTGATACATCTCGTGTTGTTTATACCAAGGGATATGAGTATGTTGGAGCTGGTAAAGGAGATTATGTCAAAAGAGGTGATACTCTTATTTATGCTGGAGAAGGCAATGGTGACTACAATGTTCAATTTATGTTTGTGGGACAGGGCAAAGGTAATTATGTATTTAATGACCTTACAGGCGGATTTGAGTATGTAGGAGATGGGAATGGTGATTATACTCCTCAACGAATCTTATATCTTCCTTCAAGAAAGAATTTTATTTCACTTTCATTAAAAGGAATGAAGCAGAGTTTTGAAATTTTTGCTTCTGAATTTGATAAGAATCTTTATTCACCCTTAAATGATGGAAATAATCTGGATATCGGATTCAGAACAAATAATTTGATTTATAAAAAAAATGAAAGATGGGAAACCGGTTTGAAATTAAGTTCAAAATATCTCGGTAGAAATCTTTCTATACCCTTCAGAGAGAACGAAGCGAATTATGAATTTTTGTGGCTTACAGATAATAAAGAGAGATACAGATGGGTAATTGCTCCTTACTTTAATCTAAACAATTATGCTTCGTTAAGTTTCGAGCGAGGTTATTTAAAAACGGATTCTGGATATATTGAGAAAGAAAATTATATTCTAAATTTCACAAAGGAAGTTGAAATAAACCTGAATTACGAGGAGATTGAAAAAAATGAATCCAATAATAAGTTAAATACCTATAGAAATAATTTCCATATTGGTAAGAAATTCAAGAAAATTTTTATTGATTTCAAAAACATTTTTCAAAATTCACTGTCAAATTCTCATGATAGAGAATTACTTTTTGGATTCTATAATTTTTTCATTACCCTTTCAGAAAACATTGTGTCGGAGGAAACTTATGTTTTTTCAAGTTCCCTGAATTTTAATTTAAAATTCAGAAACACAGCCTCTTCTCACGGAGCTTTAAAATACTCTTTTTCCAAACCCTATCTAAAAAAAGCTTCTAAAAATTATTACTATAATATTTTTTCCATGTTAACCCCTTTAAAAAATCTGAGAGTGAACTTTGACCTTATAAAGAGTCCTGATGTGGTTTTTGAAAAAAACATTGAGTATATTTTTGTGGGAAAAGGGAAAGGGAATTTTTCTTATGATTCTCTATCCAATAGTTTTTATCCTGATGAAGATGGTAGCTATATAAAGAAGGAGTTTTTTATTTCTCAGGACCAGGGAGCATTTAAACAGGAAGAGCACCTTGGTTTTGAGTTTACAGGACATGTTATTTCTTCTCATTTTAATACTGATAGAGAAAGAAAGAATGTGAATAACAGAATAGTTTCCACTAATGAAAGTTACACTCTATCTACAGGGTTAAATTTACCCGTTTACATGAGTTTTTATTCCAGATATTCTATAAGTGAGGATAAAGAATATTATATAAGCCCCCTGTCCAAAAGAGCATTTGAGACAGGTTTGAATTTAAAGAAAGAAGTGAAAAATTTCACTCCTGAAGCAGGCCTGGAATACAGTTATTCTGACCAGAAAGAAAATAATTTTACAAAAATGGAGCAGAGAGATGTAAAAATTCTGGCCGGATTTTTTAAAAAATTTGCCAAAACTTCTTTTAAACTGGTTGCAGGATACGGCATGAGTAGTAGAAAATCCCCTCTATATTTTGGTGATAAAATTATGAGAAGAAACTATTTTGAACTTGTCCCCAATCTCAGTTTTAATCTTTTTCAATTCAACTTCAGGAATGAATTTAAAATGATTTTACAACGCGTCCTGAATCCTCTTTCAAATGTTTCTGATACTGAAAAAGAAAGCTGGAGGCTGGAGGACAGATTATCAATTTCGAGAAAAATAAAACAAAATTTTGAAATTAATTTCACAGGTTTTTTTAAAAGAGGTCAGAGAACAGGATGGAGAAACACATTCAATTTCAATTTTGTTGCTTATTTCTGAAATGTTCTTTTATAATATAAAGTTGAAACTTTTAAATATGTTGATGCGTCATTATATTAAGAAATGGAAAAAGAAAAAGTAGAGAAAGCCTTTCAAAAATATAAAGATAGGTTGTATTTTTTTGCTTACGGTATGCTGAAAGACAGAGACAGAAGCATGGATGTTGTGCAGGAGGCTTTTATAAAGCTTTATAAAGAAGAAAAAGAAATATACAATATTAAAGCATGGCTTTTCAAAGTTACCAAGAACCTTATTATAGACCATATCAGAAAAAATAAAAGGGTTATAACTATAGAAGATCTGGAAATAGAAGACAGGTATAATAATGAGAGGAGGAATCGTTTAATAGGAATTTTAAAAAAAGAGATAGATAACCTGCCTGACCTTTACAAAGAGATTTTTATATTGAGAGATGTGGATGGTTATACCTATGAGGAGATAAGCAGGAATACAGGTTTGCCCATCGGAACAGTTAAGACAAGAGTTTATAGAGCCAGAATTATTTTAAGGGAGAAGTTAAAGAATGAATTGCGAAAAATATAAAGAGCTTATAAACAAATATATAGATAATGACATTGAAGAAAAAGAGCTGGAATACCTTTCTTCACATCTTGAGGTATGTGAAGATTGCAGAATACTTTTATATGACCTGCAGAATCTTACTGAGCTTTCAAACTATCTTATTTACAAAAGGAGTAGCAATAAAAAAAGATTTATTAAAAGCTTTTTTATAAAAACACTTTTAATGTTATTCTTAATACTTTCTTTCAAGTTCTTACCATTTTCATTGAAAAATAATAATGTTAATATTGTGGAGAAAAAAGAGGATAAAAAACCTTTTGTTAAAGAAGAAAATGACAGAAGAATATATCTTATTGATTTTGAATTTTCGGGAAATATGGTGTTGAGATGATTTTTCTATTTTCAATTTTTTTAATTTCAGCAAGTTTAAATCTTCTGGGACTTCAAAGTGAGATTAAAAGGGTTTATAAAGATGTTTTACCAGAAGTTATTACTCTTGTTAATGAAAACAGTGTGGGTGGGGGTGTCCTGTATGATTCCACGGGTCTTATAGTAACTTCACTTCCTTTTCCTCAGATGGAGACATACAAAATTGTTGATTTTGAAGGTGATACCAGTTTTGCCAGGATTTTATACTGGGATGAGTTGACTCATCTTGGTTTTTTGAAGGGTGAGTTTAATGTAAAGGGTTTGAGAAAAGCCTCTAATCTTGAAGAAGGAGATTTTGCCATTATAATAGGTAACTCATCAGGAATTGAAAACTGCCTTATTTTAAGTATTATTTCTAAAAAAGATGAAAGGAGAGTTTACTTACAGGGAGATATATCTCCAGGACAGATTGGGTCTCCTGTGTTTAATATAAAGGGTGAATTTGTGGGCGTTGTTAAAGGCAAGCTTGTTGAATTTAAAGAGGAAGAAAAATTCCCTTTCTTTTTTAGCAGAAATTCCAATCTTATTTCTGTGATTCCATGGAATGTAATAGAAGAAGTAAAGGAAAATGTTGGAAAACATAGATTTAGAGTTCCCGGATGGCTTGGGGTTCTTATTAAAGATAGTGGAAAAGGTGTGGTGATAAAAAAGGTATTCCCCGGTTCCCCTGCAGAAAAAGCCAATCTTAAAGAGGGAGATATCATACTTGAAATTGAGTCTGAAAAGGTAAGAAATATGAGAGTTCTTCTTGATGAAATAAAGAGGTTTTCTCCTGGAGAGAATTTAGAGTTAAAGATTAAAAGAGGAGGGGATTTAATTACTACAGAGGTTAGGCTGGGAAAAAGACCTTACATTTTTCCTTATTAAAATGAATTTGAAAGAACTCGCATGGAAATATGAATCCCCTGCTCTGTTTTTAAAGGACAAAAGTTTTGAACATATATTTCTAAAAAAAGCAAAGGGTGTATATTTCTGGGACCAAAAAGGCCGAAAGTATATGGATATGACCTCTTTTTTTGGGGTAATGAACTTCGGGCATTCTCCTGATTTTATATTCAAAAAAAAAGAATTTCTTATCCATGGACTGGGTGATGTTTTCAGTAATGTTTACAGAGTGAAACTGGCAGAGAAGATAAGCAGAATGCTTGGGGGAAGCTATCAATCCATTTTTTTGAACACCGGTTCTGAGGCATGTGAGATAGCTGTTAAAACAGCTTACTTATGTACGGGAAAGCCTTATATTATATCTTTTAAAAATGCATATCATGGTTTAAGTGGTATCTCCCTTTCTTTAACAGACAGGTTTCAGAAAAAGTATTTTTCTCCTTTTCTGTATAAGAAAATCGTCAGGATGCCATTTCCTGGAGATGAAGTTTCTGCTACAAAATCCCTGAGAAATCTGAAAAAGGCCCTAAAAAAATATCCTGTTTCTTCCCTGATACTGGAGCCCATTCAGGGGAGGGGAGGTATCAGGTTTCCGCCTTTGTTTTTCCTTAAAGAGCTAAAAGAAATTTGCAAAAGCGGTGATGTGATATTGATTTTTGACGAGATATTTACAGGGCTGGGGAGAACAGGTAAAATGTTTGCCCATCAATGGTATAATGTAAAACCTGATATAGTTTGCATTGGCAAAGGAATAGCCAGCGGGCTTCCCCTGTCAGTATGTGCAGGTAAAAGAGAATTAATGAATATCTGGAATAAGACGGAAAAAGAAACACTGTATGCTTCAACATTTTCAGGAAACCCTTTTACCTGTTATGTTGCCCTTGAGGTTTTAAAAAAATTGCAGAATATGGATTTAAATAAAGAAGTTATATCAAAAGGTAAAACTCTTTTAAAAGAGCTTAAAGTTATTGAGAAAAAATATGGAAAGATTATTAAAAATGTGCGTGGTAAAGGGCTTTTAATAGGTTTTGATTTAAAATTTGCTGAGAACATCTGGAAGACCCTTCTCTTTAAACACAGGACTTTTACCTTACTGGAGGGTAAAAACTTGAATACAATAGCCCTGAGCCCGCCCTTTATAATCAATAATTCCCACATAAAAGAATTCATTTATAAACTTGAAAAAATCTTAAATAAGACAATATAATTTAAATTGAAAGAAATATTTGAAAAAATAGCGCCCTATTACGATAAACTAATGCAGAATATAGATTATGAAGGATGGGTGGATTATTTTATTAAATTGTGTGAGCTTTTTGGAATTTATCCAGAAAAGATACTGGATATAGGTTGTGGCACAGGGACACCAGCAAGATACCTTGTGGAAAGAGGTTATGAAGTAGTGGGTATTGATGAGTCTGAAAAAATGTTAGAAGTTGCAAGAGAGAAACTAAAAAACAACAAAAGGGTAAAATTTTTGAAAATGAATATGAAGAATATAAGCCTGGATGAGCAATTTGATGTGGCATTCTCATTTTTTGATACCATGAATTATATGCTAAATGAGAAAGATATGATAAGATGTATGAGTGGAGTTTGCAGAGTTCTCAAAGATAGAGGCATGTTTATATTTGATATGAATACTTACTATTCCCTTAAAGAGATATGGGATAATTCAACCACTGTAAAAGAAGTTGAAAATATATTTTCAATATGGAAAAATACATGGGATGAAGATAAAAAGATTTCCACTCTCAATCTTATACTTCAGGTTAAAGAAGGCAATAAAAAACTGGTTCTGGAAGAAACTCATAGAGAGAGAGCCTATTACCCGTGGGAAATAGAAAAGATGGTTAAAAGGGCTGGTTTCAAAAAAAGCCATTTTTTTGAATTTAAAACTTTTAAGAATATAAATGAAACCACAATAAGAATGGCTGTTGTGGGGGTAAAATAATGTACATTGCAGATTTACATATTCACTCTAAATACTCGAGAGCAACCAGTTCCGGTATGATTCCTGAAACTCTTTCTGAATGGGCAAGAATAAAAGGTATTCAACTTCTGGGGACAGGAGATATAACCCATCCTGAATGGAGAAAAACACTTAAACAAAAATTAAAACCTTCTGATAGAGGAATTTTTGAACATAATGGTGTGAACTTCATACTTTCAGGAGAGGTCAATCTTATATACTCAAAAGGGGGTAGGACGAGGAAGATTCACATTGTTCTCTGTTTCCCTGATTTTGAATCCGCAGAGAAGTTGAGTAAAAAACTTTCTATCTATGGTTCGCTTGTTCAGGATGGGAGACCCATCTTTTCTCTCGATGCCGAAAATCTTGTAGAGATGGCTTTATCAATCTCTACTGAAATAATGATTATACCTGCCCATATATGGACACCCTGGTTCTCGCTTTTTGGCTCTAAATCGGGTTTTGACTCAATAGAAGAGTGTTTTGCCAATTACACTGATAAAATTACCGCTCTTGAAACAGGATTGTCCTCTGACCCGGAAATGAACTGGAGAGTGAAGGAAATTGACAGATTTTCTCTTGTTTCAAATTCTGATTCCCATTCTCCATCTCGAATAGGCAGAGAAGCAAATGTGTTCAGCAAAAAACTGAATTATTTTGAACTGAAACAGGTTCTTGAAGAAAAGGACACCGAAAAATTCCTCTTTACAATAGAATTTTACCCTGAAGAGGGTAAATATCATTACGATGGTCACAGAAAATGCGGAGTGTCTTTACCTCCTGAAAAGACAAAGGAAATGGGCTATCTGTGCCCTGTTTGTGAAAAACCTCTTACAATCGGTGTTTTACACAGAGTTGAGAATCTTTCCACGAGAGCGAAAGGAGAGAAACCGCCTCGTTATGTTCCTTACAGGAACCTTGTTCCCCTTGATGAGATAATTTCCGAAGTTTTAAATGTGGGTAAGGATACAAAAAAGGTAAATGATGAGTATAAGAGGCTGGTAACTTATTTTGGCAGTGAGATGGAGGTCCTTTTGAATGCACCCCTGAAGGAAATAGAGGCTAAATTTCATCCAGAGGTAGCCAGGGGGATAGGTAATCTGCGAGAAAACAGGATTAAAAGAATACCCGGTTATGATGGAGTTTATGGTAAAATAAAAGTTCTTGGTGACGAAGAAGGAGAATTAGAAATAAAAGAAAGGAAACAAATAAGCCTGTTTTAATGATATGATAGAACTTGATAAAAAAGGACTCAACCTGGAAAACTATAAGGGAATCGTTTATTTTAAGAAAAAGGTGCAAATTTCTTCTGAATTAAAAGAGAATGTTAACAAAAACAGAAAGGACTTTCTCAAACTTTTAAAAGAGAAAAAACCTATATATTCGGTGAACACAGGAGTTGGTAAACTTGCCGATAGAATTATACCCCATCAAAAAATAAGAGAATTACAGGTTAATATACTCAGAAGCCATGCTGCTGGATGGGGAGAGCCTGCCCCTGCAGAAGTTGTGAGAGGAGCAATGCTTTTAAGAGTGAACTGTCTTTTAAAAGGATTATCAGGTGTAAGTTTTGAATTAATCGATAAGATGGTAGAGTTTTTAAATAAAGATGTTATACCCTTTGTTCCCCTTAAAGGATCGGTGGGTGCTTCCGGAGACCTTGCTCCTCTTTCTTTCATCGGACTCGCCATTATAGGAGAAGGTTACATAATGGATAAAGGAGATGTATTACCTGCTCATCTTGTATTGAAGAGAAAAGGGATAACCCCATATATTTTAAAGGAGAAGGAAGGGATTGCTTTAATAAATGGAACACAGTTTTCTCTTTCTTTACTTTTGCATAGCTTTTATGAATTTGACAGACTTTTCAAATTGTCCCTGATAAGTTCTATTCTGTCATTTGTTGCTCTGGATGGCAATCTGGAGCCTTTTAATCCCATTATAGGAAAGGTCAGGAATTCGCCGGAACAATTGCTTATTTCAAAAATATTTAGAAAAGTATTAAAAGGATATAGAAAAAAAGGAAAAAGAAAAAATGTTCAGGATCCTTATACACTCAGGTGTATTCCACAGGTATTTGGGGCTGTTCTTGAAGTCAGGAATTTCATAGAAAAAATAATCTCTTCTGAAATTAATGCAGTTACTGATAATCCTATAATTAAAGGCATGAGAGCGATTTCGGGTGGAAATTTCCATGCTCAGAGGCTTTCTTTTGCATGCGATATGATGGCAAATCTTATCACCACGCTTGGTAACTTTTCAGAAAGAAGAGTTTTTCAACTTATGGGGGTTGAATCCAGCGTTGTTCCAAGATTTCTTGCAAAAGAGGAAGGCCTTTCATCAGGATATATGCTTGTTCAGGTTCTTTCCGCAGCTCTTGCTTCTCAAAACAAAAGCTTTTGTTTCCCAAACAGTGCAGATTCTATACCCACTTCTTTAAATCAGGAGGATTTTGTTAGCATGAGTGCAAACTCCGCTTTAAGGCTTTTTGAAATGAATAATAATTTGAAAGGTATATTAATAACAGAGTTACTTTCAGCTATAAGAGCAATTTCTATGGTTGAGATTAAACTACCTCCCTTTATTTCTTCTCTTTTTAAAATTCTGGAACATGATTTTAAAATAGTTAAGGAGGACCATTTTATTTATGAAGATATTAGAAAGATAGAAACGAAGATAGACCTTCTTATCCAGAAAATAGATGAAGTCTTTTAAAAGAATATCAATTTATCTCTTTATTTTTGTCAGCATAATCAGTTTAATTGCTCTTTCATATTTCTATGCTTACAGAAGAACCAAAAAAGAACTGGTTGGTTTTCTCTATAAAAAATGGGGTGATAGGGTAAAAATAGAGTCATACCAATTCAATCCTCTTAGTGGTTTGTTATTTGAAAAAATCGAGGTGAAAAACCTTTTTGTGATTAAAAAAGTCAGGATTTCCTATGATGTTTTTTCTCTTATAAAAAGGAAAAGCATAGGTACTGTTCGTGTAGACACTTTAATTTTAAATTCCAGAATTTTTGAAACTGAAAAAGGCAAAGTAAAACAGGGTAATAACCTATCTATTCCATTTTCTTTTGCCATAAATGATTTCAATATAAACTTTTTAAAACTTATGCATAATGAAAAGGCATATGAAGCCCGGGATATCAAAGGATTTTTAAGGGTTGAGAAGAATGGTGAATTTCTCTCTCTTCTTGCTTTTAATTTTTTAAAGCCTTACTCTTTCTATCTCAGAACTCTTATAACAGGAAATGTTAAAGAGCAGAATTTCAAAATACTTGATTTTAAAAATGAAATTTTTGATACAAGAGGTGAAATATCTCTGGACTTTCCTTTCTTAAGATTCAAATTAAGAAATTCAAAGGTTGACAAATTTTACTTTGATTATATAGAGGGAAAATTAAAGATAAAGAATAATGACATAGATATAATTTTTATAGATGCAAAGGAAAAAAGAGGAGAATTCACACTTTCAGGAGAACTGAAGAACTACAGAGACCTAAACAGAATATCTTTTGAAGCGGTAAGTTATATTAAAGGAGAGTATTTTTTTAAAAAACATAAATTTAATTTTGAGCTTATAAGTGAAACAAATTTTACAAGAAAAAAATCACAGCTCAATTTATATGTTGAAGACTTTAATATAGATGATTTATACGAATTTACAGGTTTTTCCATGCTTACTTTTTTCCCAAAAAAAGATTCCTTAAGTATAGATACTTTTAAAATAAATTACAGGGGAATAAGCCTGCACGCAAAAGGAGGCTATCCAGGAGAAATAAAAATAGGGATAGATGTGCCAGAAAATAATGAAATTGATTATCTACAGGGAAGCAGAGGAGAAATTCTTGGAATTTATAGAGGTGATAGTAAATCTTATACATTTGTAATGTATGGGAATATGAGAAATTTTAGCTATAATGACCTGATGGTACCTGAATTTAAATTCAGCCTGGGTAGAGATACAACAGGAGAAAATTTTCTTACCTTTAATTTTGATTCCCTTTTCTATAAACAAACATTACTTGGAAACCTGAATCTAAATTTAAGAGGCAGAGATACTCTTTTCTTCTTTAATCTGGATGCAAATACTCCTTTTGCAGGGGCTTTTGAAGATAGAGGGATAATAGTCATGGGTAAAGATTACTATATGATTGTTGATTCTTTAAATAAACTCAAAATGAAATTTTCTGGAAGGGTTTTTGAAACTTCTTTAAAGGGTGTTGAAATATGGGGTGGAAAGGTGTTTTTAAATGCATATTTTGACACAAAAAACAAGGGTATTATTGCACTTCTTAATGCCAGAGACCTCCATGTGGAAAAGATTCAGATGGGAAATATTTTAGTTGATGGCGTATTTGATATAGACGTGGATTTGAGAGGTAAAAGGGATACTTTTAATATCACCACTTCCTTTCGTGCAGATACCTTCCTGGTGAATGATGTCCTTTTTACTGATTTCTGGATTAACGGGTATGGTGACCAGAATAAAGTTACACTGGATGTAAAAAGTAAAGTAATGGATGAAGGACTTTTGAAATTGTATGGTATTCTAAACCTGGATGAAAATTTAGCATTGAATAAAAACTACGAATTTGAGATTGCTGCAGAGAAATTGCCTTTAAAAGATTTTCAAAGATTTCTACGGTTAAATTTTATAAATTTTGATAAAGGTAGAGTTTTTGCTAATTGCAAAATTAAAAAAGGTGAATTAAAAGGTGATGTACTCATTGAAAAAGGAGAAGGAGAAATTCTTTATACCCTTTCTCCCTTCTATAATATGTTCTTGTTTTTAAAGATAGATAAAAACAAGTTTAATGGAAGATTTAATGGTTATTCAGGAGAGGGAGATTTCAGAGGAAATATTAAAGGCAGAATAGAAGAAGGTAAATTGGAGGATTTTAAACTATCAACAGAATTCAAAAAAATTCCTGTTTTTTATAATTTTATTGATTCAAAAGCATCCGGTAAATTTGACCTTTTAATAAACAGGGAGAATAAAAACATGATACTGGATTCTAAAATAGAGGAAGCTTATATAGTTCCTGTGTTTAAAGGAGGAAAGGAAGAAGGGCGTTCACCTTCAGACCTTTTCTTTGATTTTCGTTTTAAAAGCGATGGCAAAATTTTTCTGTTTAACGAGTGGATAGATGCTGAACTTAAAGGAGAGATGAGAGTTAAAAAACAGGACCCTGTCAATTACTATCTGTCAGGTGAACTTGAAGTTATTCAGGGGAAGATTTTTTATCTTGGTAATGTTTTTAACATAAAAGAGGGTAAAATATTCTTTCTTGCTCAGAAAGAGGTTATCCCGGAAGTTAATTTACGTGCAGAACTGCCCTATAGTATAGAAGGTGAAAACATCAGAATAATACTGGAGATAAGCGGAAAGTTAAGCGAACCTCTGTTTAAAATATATTCAGAGCCCGTTACCTTTGATGAAAGCACCCTGATAAAATATCTCACCTTTGGTCACGCGGGAGCAAAGCCTTTCTCTGAGATAGGCACTAAAGGTATGTACATAGGCGAGAAACTGCTTAGCACACAGGTTAAAAAACAAATAAGGATAAGTGAATTTTCTTTAATTGGTGGTGGAAGCCCTTCAATCTTATTCGGAACCTACATATCTCCTGAACTTTATGTAAAATATCAACATGATTTCCTATCCTATTATAAAGATGCTTTTTTAATAAAGTATTTTCTGAATCCGCGTTTTTCCATTTATTCGAAAAGAGAAAGAACAGGGGAGATAGTAACGGGTCTGGAGCTGGAATTCAGGTTTTAACTATTTCTTACGCAGAGAAAAATCTCTTTTAAATTTATGTAAAATCTCTTTTATTTGTGAGAATTCCTCTTTTGTTTCAATATTTTCAAGCAGTTCAAAATAGAAACATAAAAATATGCTAAAAATTAATGAAAGGAAAACTCCCAGAAGTATGATTCTGGATTTCTTGGGGAACTTTTCAACAAGTTCTGGCCTGGCTGTACTCAAAACATTAACAAGATTTATTTTGGTATTGGCTTCAATCTTTGCCTTTTCATATTCCTGAGAAATATAGGCAAATGAACCTTCCATTGCCCTGTACTCCGTTTCTGTTCTGAGAAGAAGAGAATAAATATCAGGAAGTATCTTTATTGAAGAACCATAAATACCACCAAATCCAAGAGGTTTTTGGTGAGTTTCAAGGTCTTTTAACTTCTTTCTTATATTTGAAAGCTCTTGTTTTAACTTCTTTAACTGTGGATTATCTGGAGATGTATAACTTTCCAGTGTTTTTATTTCTATTTCCTTTTCTATCTCCTGTTTTTTTAAGTCAGAATATACCTGATAACTAAAATTGTATTCTCTGTCTATGTTAAATACATTATATTTTTTCTTAAGAGAAGCAAGGGAATCAGCAAGCTTTATTACCCTGTTCTTGGCTTCTAACATTGCATCTTCAAGGAATTTTAATTTCCATTTGGTGTAGGAATAGTATAGCCCTTCTGTTATCTCTATAAGGGCATCTATATATGCGTTGGCAATATCCACTGAGAGAGTGTCTTTTTCACTGGAAACTGATATTTCCACAACACCTTCAGGAGTGGCTTTTATATTTGTTTTATCTTTAAGCCATTCAAAAGCTTTTTTAATCTCTTTAATTTTTTTCTTTTCCATTAATTTTGTCTTTTCAACAACACTTTCCATTACCTTCTTTTCTGTAAGAAATTTTGCAAATATATCACCTATGTTTATTACCTCACCAAATCGGGAAGGTGTAGGTCTTATGCCTATATAGTAATAGAGTTCTCTGTAGGTGGAAGGAAGCATGGTTGAGGTTACCGGTATAAAACTGGAGGTTGCTATGTAAGACTTTGGTAATAAAAAAGCGAGAACCACAGAAACTATTGTGAGGAATATTACATTAAAATAAAGAGTTTTTCTCCATTTAGATATCACCCTTAAAAAATCAATTAATTTCATTTTTTCCTGAAAATTATTATATCCCCGTTTTTCAAATAGGGGTTCTCGTTTAAATTCCCTTCATCAAAGTATTTTTCTATATTGAGTTCTGTTTTTTTCCCATTCCTTATAAGATATACGCTTCCTTTTAAGACTTCCAAACCTGTCAAACCACTTATAAGCAATGCACCGGTTATTCTTGTAAGAGGTGAAACCGCATAATAACCCGGATAAGGGGTATCTCCTACCACATGAACCAATCTTGAACCAAGTTGTTTTATGTAAACAGTTACATCTGTATCTGGATATTTCTCCTTTAATTTATGTCTTATCTCGTTTTCTATTTCCTTTACTGTTTTATTCTTGGCATTGAATTTACCAAGAAAAGGTATTGTGTCTATTGTTTTTTCTGCACGAAACACAGGATTTGCAGCGATTACTATGCTTCCTGTGTGAGGAACAGCCATTTTTAAAGAGGAGTTAAAATTTCCAAAGAATTTTATCTGTATTGAATCACCAGGTTCTATTTGATAATTATCGTCAACAAGATAGGGGAAATAGGCAAGGGCACTCTGTAGAATCGGACTCTCTGCAAAGTATATAAAGTTGTCTTTTAAATTTTTCTGAGAAAAAAGTATTTCCTCTTTTCCTTGTAATACAAGAAGCAGTAAAAGTATTTTCATAAGATATAAATTATATTTAAATTCATCTTGAAAGGTCAAATAAAAGATATTTATTTCCTGTTTGCTTCATACCATCTTCTTATTATATAAACCGCTATTATAAAGTCAATTATATCTATAAGTCTTTTCTCTTTTTCTTTTAAATTCTTTCTTATAAAAGATTTAAGTCTCTGTGCTTTTATTACAAATCTTTCATATTCCTCCTTATACTTACTCTTTACGCTTTTCAAAACCTGTGGTATTACTTTGGATTTTAAATTTGTAAATTTATCTTCTATTTCTTTCCATGTAATGGCGTCAAAACAGAGGTCATAATGAAGAAGAATTTGAGAGAGGTCGTTTATAAATGTGTGAATTTTATCCCCATACTGGTCATAAATTTCCTTTGTTTCAGGAAATGAAGAATAAAGAACTCCAAAGGGGTTGCCTATGTAGGATTTTTTTAAAAGAGGTTTAAAGGTTATGCCTTGAATTATTTCTTCCCCAACTTCCTGTTTTTCTTCCTCTATTTCTACTTTCTTCTTTTCAAGAATCCTGAAAAAAAGCTCCTCATAGATTATTCTATCCTCTTCTAAAATTTCATCGGGTAAACACTCCTGCAGTTCTAAATTTGAATCTTTTTTCATACTATTTGCAAATACTATTATATCCTTTCCATACTTTTCTATAATTTCAATACCTTTGTTTTTTTGCTCTATAATGTATCGTAGAACACCTGCTATTTTTTCAAACTTATTTCCTATACCTTTCAAATACATAAATGTTCTTCCATTCCTGCCTATGAAGAATTCATATTTTTCATCACCAGTCAGAGGCTCTCCTATTATGGATTCTCCCTGGAACCATTCTACAGGGAAAGGTTCCCCATAGGGCATTTCTTTTGTAACCTTGCTTATACTGGGCAGGTCTAAAAAAAGAAAATATGATGCAACAAAGTTGAAAATTACAGGTTTTTTCTCATACACAAGGTCTGCTATTTCTTTTATTTCAAATTCATATTTCTTTTCAAATAATTCCTTTTCCTTTTTTATAAGAGATTCTTTTAATGAAGAAATTTTCTTTTTGGATTTTTCTGACTTTGCCAGCCTGGGTGCGGTAAACCCCTCGTATTTGGGTTCTTCCTCCCTTGAATATACGATAGAGAAATCAGATTTCTTTTTGTCTTTTTTTAAATCAGCATCTTTTATATACTCCCTTAACGATTTTTTCTTTTTATTCTCCATATTTTTACCTGGTTATACCTTTAACAAAAAACCTTATTGATGGGTCTTTGTCTTTTTCAAAATATTTTAAAACCTGTAAATCACCTTTTTCTTTTAGATACTCTGCTAATAGTTTAAGTATTTCAAGCCTGAAATAGTTTTCTTTGTTCCTTTTTAAAAAAAACATACCTTCTTTTTTGGCTATTTCAATAAGTTCCGCAACTATTTCTTCTACATCAAATTCTCTTAAAATTTTCAGAACTTTCATCTGGATATCGTAGTTGAATTCGCCTTCAAACTTTTTTTTCTTATCTATTATTTTTAAAAGTTGAGGTAAAAACAACTTTTCGGGCATTTCAGTTAAAGAACTCAAAAATTTATTAATTTCATTTTCATTTTTTCTGCTAACGCATTCCCCAAAATAATTTACAATTGCAGATGGCTCCTTTGAGACCATTAATTTAAAAACCTTTGTGCAAACATTTTTATTGTTGTTGTTTAAATAAAGGTTTAATAAACTTTTTGTCTCTACAGGGATTTGCTCTTTTTCTATAATTTCAAGTAATTGCACAAGGATTTCGGGGTTATTTACTTCATTAATTATATAGCCTTTTGTTTCAAAGATTTTTTTCTTAAATATCTCCACGACAACAGGATGGTCTTTAATTCTCTCATTATATATCCCGATGAGTTTTTTAAACTCCTTTGTTCCTGTTTCTATCAAAATTTCCTTTAATTGTTCTCTTTTTGACTCTTCGAGACTTTCCATTATCTTAAATAATCTTTCCATATTGTTTATCAGAATAAGAGGCTCTGTATTGATATAGGAGATTGCTTTTTCCGTGTCATAAACGAATAATTTACTCAGGTATTTGAAAATTCTATCCTTCAAAAGTCCCTTTATATCAGGTAATGCCTTTTCAAAATAAAAAGAAGCAATTTCTTCACATATGTATTTTTTCATGTTTTCGGGAATTTCATCGTATATTTTTTCAAGGGTGTGTATCGCCTTTTTTTGTTTCTGTAGAATATTGGAATAAAGTTCGATGAGAACTTCACCAATAATTTCTTTTACTTTTTCCTCATTATTAAGGTATTTTTTAATTTTTTCTTCAGGAGATTCTCTTTTTCTTTCTTTTTCTACTGATTCTAATGATTGAGTTTCTGTTTTTGAATGTCTCATAGATACTTCTGTTTTTTTCACTTCCTTATCCTCACTTTCCAGGTCAAAGCGCTCGTATTCCAGGATCTCTCCATAATCAGAGCCTATGGCTATGTAGAGCCTTTCATTCACATAAATACCTTTAAGATTCATACTGTCAAGTGTGTCTTCTATACTTTTATCTTCTGCAATAAATTCCTTTAGCTTTTTTGTAAATAAGAGAAATTTCTTTAAACTCTCTTTATCTACGTCCTCTGTTAATATTATGGATTCCAGTTTTGAGTCTTCCAGAAGGTCCTTAATTCTCTTTATATAGACTTTGTTTTCAGTCATCTCTATTTCATTAATTATTAATTTTCCTGCATGAATACCAATAATCAGGCTTTTCTGTATAAGCAATATTTTTTTTAATACATCATGGGTTTCTTTTACCTTCTGTTCAACAATAGACGAATTTTCAGGATATATTTTTACTGATTCAACCGCACCATAGAATCTTTTTAAAAATAAATCTATTACATTAAGAATTTCTTTTTTCAAAGGCGTGAATTTTATCTGTTCTTTTAATCTGCTCTTTCTTCTCAATTTCTTCAATCTTTTCAAATCAGGCAATTTCTGTATTCTCGCGAGAAAAGAATTTATCCTGTTTGCTATTCTTTTTGCCTGTTCAACCTCGCCTACTACATTATAGTGTTTTGCGATTTCTGCAAAATTTAGAAACTGAGGATGAATACGGGAATTCTCAAGAGTTTTTGCCATCCTTAAATGTAACTTTTTCCTTGTTTTTTCGTCAATACCATTGTATATCATATCTTTTACCATTGAGTTTTTAAAATAGTATATATCTTCAGATATCTTTGATATAAAGTGTTTCTGAACTAATTTATCCGCTATTTCATTTAATCTGCCACGATTTATGCCAGTATAATCAGCTGCTGTATATATGTCAAAATATCTTTCCCCTATGGAAAAGGAGTAAAGGAATATTTTTGATTCTCTGTCAAGACCTTTTATTCTTTCTCTTGTCATTTCAAATAAAGTGGGCTTAAGTGTCAAAATTTCATTCAGGTTGGTCAGTCTGTATTCTCCGTTTAATAATCTTATATATTCTTTTTCTATAAGATATCTTATGATTTCCTCTATTAAAAAAGGATTTTTATTTGAGGTTTCTATGACCCAGTTAAAGAAATCTTCAGGAGGCGTAAACCCAGGTAAAATATGTTCAATATAGCTTTTTATAAGTTCCTCAGAAATCCCTGAAACAGAGATAAGAAAACTTTCATCTATTAAACCAGAGTCCAGAGATTGTATGTCTGAAACACAGAGGAAAAATAAAGAATGTTCTCTGTTTAACTCAATGAATTCAGAAGAATATCTATCAAGGTTTTCTGCATCATCTATTAAAAAGCTGACTTTGAAAGTGCGAATGAATTTTTCCAGGAAATCAAACATCTCTTCTACATCTATCTCTTTACTTTTAATATCCCCATAGGGAGTAAAATATTCCAGATAATCCTTGAAATTTTTGCTTTCCATCATTTCTGCTCTTTCTTCATCCATCCATAAATTTATCCCTCTTAAAATGGAGTTAAAAGGCAAGGTTTTATCATTTTTATTGGTAAAACAGATTATATTAAAAAATTCCTTTTCCTGGCATTTTCTTTCGGCATATTTCAGGAGTCTTGTTTTACCTGCTCCATTTTGGCCTGATATTATAAAGATCCCTTTGCCTCTCTCAACTCCTGTATCAATTATCTCTTTTTCTTCATCAAGGTTAATAATTTCCTTGGGGCTGAGAGTGCCTTTTAGAAGCTTTTCTTTTTCAATCTTATGAGCAATACTTCTGTAGATTATAAAATTATTTTTTCCTCCCCTTTTTACATAGTAAAGCCCTTCATCTGCTTTATTTAAAAGGTCTTCAACAGAGTTTGCATCTTCAGGAAAAAAAGAAATCCCACAGCTTATAGAAATTTTAATCTCTTTATCATTCTCTTTCATTTCTATTTTTGAAATATTTCCAAACATTTCCTTCAGTTTCTTTACGGCTTCTTCCTTATCTACATCTATTATTGCAACTGCGAATTCGTCCCCTGCGTATCTTATAGGAAATTCATTTTGTTCTTTGAAAAGCTTTTTTAAGCTTTCCCCTACTTTTTTTAGAGCTTTATCTCCTGTCCTGTGACCATAATGATCATTTATCTTTTTAAAATCATCAACATCAAATATAGAGAAAACACAACTTTTACAATGTTTGAGAAGTTCCGGTAAAATTCTTTCAAAAAATCTTCTATTAAAAATTCCTGTTAATTCATCTATAAATAAAACATCCTTTTCTACTTTTTCTTTTAAATTAATCATTTTAAATCATAATTATACACAAAATTGTCTTATATGTCAATTTAATTCGTGTAAGAGGGAAGATGTATTTTGACCTTGCGAATCATTTTTGGGCTTCTTTCTAAAATTTCAAATCTGTAATTTCCATATTCTATTATTTCACCTTTTTCAGGAATCTTACCCGTCAGGTGGAGAAGAAAACCATTTAAAGTCTCAAAATCTCCCTCTGGAAATTCCATAAGGTGTCTTTCTATCAAATCATCTATTCTCATCCTTGCATCAACTATTATGTAATTTTCAGCCCTAACCTCCTCCATTTCTATTTCTCCCAGAAACTCAAGCATTATATCGTAAAGGGTCAAAAAACCACTGGTTCCACCAAATTCATCGACCACTGTTACAAAAGGCATATTCTCTTCTTTTATTTTGTTTACCAGGTCAATTATATTTGCATTTTCAGGGATTATTATAGGTTTTCTAATATATTTTGATATGTCTTCTTTCTTTTTAATTCTCTGAAGGTCTTTAACATGTAAAATTCCCAGAATCCTGTCCAATGATTCCTTGTAAACAGGAACCCTTGTAAGAGATGAATCCAGGAATTTCTCCATGAATTTTTTAAATTCCATATCCATTGAGAGTGCGAAAAGTTCAGTTCTTGACTTCATTACTTCCTTAACATTTTTATCAGAAATTTTCAGGAGAGACCTTAGTGCTCTGCCGAGTTCTACAGGAATTTCGCCTTCCCTCTCCTTTATCATACTCAACAGGAAAACTTCGTCCTTTAATTCTTTATGAATTCTTCTTTCTGTCTTAAAAGGTCCGAGAATAAAAAGAGAAGAAATTTTCTCAAATAACCTGGTTACAGGAAAAAGGAATCTGGATAATATTGAAATCACTTTATAAGTTTTCACAAAGAAAAACTCGGGATGAGTTTTAGAAGTCACCTTGGGAAAAATTTCTCCAAATAAAAGTATCAATACAAACGATAGAAGTCCACCTATCTCTACTGCATATCCTTTCAGTACACCGCGATAGAAAAAGCTTGTTAATATAACAGCAATACCTACATTTACAAAATTGTTCGCAAATAATATAGTGGATAAAACCTTGGAAGGTTCGTATATGAACAGTTTTTGAAATCTATCTTCAGAAAGTTTTTCAATATCCCAGGGATTCAGACTTATAAATGCTGTTTCAAATCCGGAAAACAGAAAAGATAAACACAGTAAAAGGGGGAGTATAAAAATCTCAAAAGGTATCACTTTCTGAGAAGAAAATTGTTTCTGAGCCTTTTAATATCTGTTTTACGAGTTTTATAAGAACAGGTTTTGGACCTATTTCTACAAATAACTCTACTCCCTTCCTATCTGCAGTTTCAACACAATCAACAAATAAAACAGGAGAATTTAATTGTTTCTTGATATTTTCTTTAATAACATCAGGGTCTTTTTCCTCTTTTCCTGTAGCATTTTGAATTACAGGAAATTCGGGTGCATTAAATTTTTTACTCTCTATGTATTCAGAAAATTCCTTTGCAGGGACATCCATTAATGGTGAGTGAAATGCCGCTGACACATTGAGAGGAATTATTTTCCCCTTTTTTAAACTCTTTAATTCTGTGCAGACTTGCTCTACTTCTTCCTTTTTCCCTGATATTACAATTTGAGAAGGAGAATTGTAATTGGCTATTACACAGAATTTAAGGTCTTTTTGCTCTATAATTTCTTCAACTGCTTTTTTATCAATACCTATGATTGCTGCCATGGTCCCGGGCATTCGGGTTCCAGCTTTATGCATGAGTTCCCCTCTTTTCTTAACTATTTTCAAAGTATCTTCAAAAGATAAAACTCCTGCAGAATAGAGGGCTGTAAATTCTCCAAGACTGTGTCCAAAAGCACAAATTGGCTTTTCAGCAATCTTTTTCCTGAATATTTCAAAGAATCCTATACTCAAAGAGAGTATTGCAGGCTGTGCATAAACTGTTTTTGTTAACTCCTCAATAGGACCTTCAAAACATAGCTTCCTTAAGGGAATTTTCAGAATTTCCTCACATCTATTAAAGATATCCCTGAATTCTGGACTATTGTTATATATTTCCCTGCCCATTCCTACCCACTGGGAACCCTGACCGGTAAACATTAAGGCATATTTTTTTACCATCTTATAAGAATTGAGCCCCATGTAAAACCTGCTCCAAATGATGTCATCAGAACAAGCTGACCCTTTTTGACAAGTTTTCTGTCTAACATTTCTCTCAGTGCTATGGGGATTGATGCCGCGCTTGTGTTCCCGTATTTATTTATATTCACATACACTTTATCCTTAGGTAAACCAAGTCTTTCTCTCAAAGCCTCAATTATTCTTATGTTTGCCTGATGGGGGACAAACCAATCTATTTCCGATGATTTTATCTTTGCCTTTCTGATAACGTCTTCCACAGAGTTCTGCATTTTCAGAACAGCGTTTTTAAATACTTCTCTCCCTTTCATTTTTATATAGCAGAGCCTTTTGTCGAGAGCATTTTTTGAAAATGGCATTGCAATTCCTCCTGCAGGCATTATAAGTAAATCTCTCAGATTTCCATCTGCTCCCAGGTTCCATGATAAAATTCTTTTGTTAAAAGAGGTAGACCTTTTTAAAAGAGCAACTCCTGCACCGTCTCCGAATAAAACACAGGTAGTCCTGTCAAGCCAGTCAACATATCTTGAAAGAGTTTCTGCTCCTGCTAACAATACATATTCTATATCATCACTTCTTAGAAGTCCATCGGCAATTTTTAATCCGTAAAGGAACCCGGGGCAGGCTGCGGAAATATCAAAAGCAAAAGCCTTTCTGGCTCCTATTTTTGCCTGAAAACTGCATGCAGTAGAAGCAAT
The DNA here is from genome assembly GCA_002011615.1 of Candidatus Hydrothermus pacificus. Classification (GTDB taxonomy): domain Bacteria; phylum Hydrothermota; class Hydrothermia; order Hydrothermales; family Hydrothermaceae; genus Hydrothermus; species Hydrothermus pacificus. Next base: position 68,680 of record MTOH01000005.1, read on the forward strand.
CAAATTGTCAGGTGTTGCAGTGGCAAATACTATTGCGTCGATCTTTGATGGATTAAAAGAAATTTCTTCAAACAATTTCAGTGCAGCTTTTGCAGCGAGGTCGGATGTTGTCTCATTTTCATCAGCAATTCTTCGCTCTTTTATACCTGTTCTTTCAGTAATCCATTGATCAGATGTGTCAACTATCCTCTCAAGGTCATAGTTTGTGAGGACCTTTTTCGGAACATAACTGGAAATTCCAAGTATTTCAAAACTCATAGAAGTTAATTATATTTTTAAAAGAGTTTAAAATTCAAATATCCATTGAAAAAAATAACTGCATACAGTATAATTATTAGACTAAAATATATACGGTGGGCGTAGCTCAACTGGCAGAGCGCCAGACTGTGGCTCTGGTGGTTGGGGGTTCAAGTCCCCTCGCCCACCCCAGAATACTGTAAAAGAAAGATTCACAGACGTTTTATAAGGAAGAGTAGAGGATTTTTAGTGTGCGAGGCATACATTTGCCCCTGTAGCTCAACTGGACAAGAGCGCTTGGCTTCGGACCAAGAGGCTGGGGGTTCAAATCCCTCCAGGGGCGTTTACATTTTGAATACACAGAGAATTCTCTGATATCAGGTTTCACTCTGAAGAATATCTTTTAAAATGCTGTAAATATCGTATATTTTTAAGTCTTCTCTTCCTTTTTTCTGCGAATCTGGATAATAAATTAAGTAAATTCCCTCCATTGAATGATTTGCATCATCAGGTCCTGTGTCATTTTCAAAGGTGTAAAGCTCTTTAATACCCACACTTCCTATGCTTCTCCATTTTAAATCACCGAATATTATTATTAAATCGGGAGGGTAGCCTTTTATGTCAGGATAGAGCTCTTCAGGATAGTATGCAATTGTGTTTATCCTGTTCCCCTTTTCATCAGGTATTTTCTCAATTGCTTCTTTGATCTCTCTTCTCACCTTTTTATAGTCTTTATTGTCAATAACCCCTTCTTTTTCCCTGCCTTTAACATTCAAGAACAGTCTTCCATAATATCCACCTTCTCCCCATGCGACTGTCTTTGTCCAGTCAATGTTGTCCACTTCAAGTCTTTGTATTTTACCTGGATAATTTTTTAATTTTAAAAATCCATTTTGAATGAGCCACTCGTTTAAAGCAATACCCCCGTCCATTCCCTTTGCACCGTGGTCAGAAACTATTAAAATGTAAGCGTCATCAGGAACAATTTCTAAAAGCTCACCTATTTTTTCATCCAGATATATATAATAGCGTTTTATCTCATTTTCATACTTATTCCCCTTCTCATATTTCCTGTGATTTTTATCAAAAAATTTCCAGAATCCGTGATGTATTCTGTCAGGACCCATTTCAACAAAAAAGAAAAGGTCCCATTCCTTATTTTTAATCAGATACTTAACTATATCAAATCTCTGCTCGGTCATCTTGTAGATTTCTTTTAAAAGCCAATCCTTATCCTCGGTTCTGAATTTTCTTACATCAAATACATATTCCCCGAATTTTTTTTCTATTTCATTCTTTAACTCTGCAGGATAGGTGTATTGAGATTTTGAATCGGGTGTCAGAAAACAGGAAATTCTTATACCCCGTAAAGGTTTTGGCGGGTATGAAGGAGGTATCGCAAATGCAATTACATTAATCCCCTTTTTTGAAAGCTCCTCAAGTATGGTCTCCTCTCTTACAGAATAAGATGTTGTTATACCGAGAGAATAATCCTGATAGTCCTTTCTGTTTCTAAAACCATATATCCCGAGCTCTCCCGGTGATTTACCCGATATCATTGAAAGCCATGCAGGCACGGTAATTGGTGGTATTATACTTTCAAGAATTCCGTATTGACTTTGTTCTTTTAATTTTTTAATATTTTTTAGATCATCCAGCCATTCTTCAAAAAATAAGTTAAAGGGAACACCATCAAGTCCTATTACGAACACCCTTTTTTTCACTTCATAATCCCGAGCCAGTCTTTAAGCAAAAAGATCAATCTTCCAATTAAAAGCGAGATTCTCGCCATTACTGTATACCCGAAGGATGCGCCAAATCCTATCATAAGAAAAATTATACCTATTCTTGATGAACCTCTTAAAGGACCTTTATGTTCAAGAGAAAAGAAAAAGTAAATTAGAACTGTTAAAACACCGAAAAATATGATTAGTGCATTTAAAAAGCCTGTTGAGAATGAGAAATGGGGGAGTATCGTATCCTGAACCTGAACCAGTATCCCTTCTTTAAATTGAGGAGAGAGGGCAAGTCCTGAGGCTGCTCCAAGCAAAAATCCTATTGGATATCTTATAACATAAGAAAATTTGGGAATTAAAATGCCAAAATAGAGTAACCCGAGTAAAAATGGAATTATGTAAATAAACTGATGACCCTTAAAAATCGGTTCAATTACATAGGGATATATTCCGTTATACCAGTAAATATTCACATAGTAACCTGCTGAAACTCCAACAAAAAGGTGCTCTGCAAACCTGTAAAGAGGATTGTCCTTGTATAAAAAAGAAAAGATTGCTATTGTTAAAAATGCAGCTACCCATATCCAGGGGTCCAGTGAGATATTCATGATTCCCTCCTTCTAAGCATTGCTATAAAACTCATGTTTCCGATGATGACAAATATTATTATGAGAATGTGAGAGAGAGAAATTGCGTCCATACCGCTTGTCGCAAGACCTTTCTGAGGGGTATATTTTTTCTCATAAACCAGCTTCTCGTATTCTGCAGCACCTTTCATTCCTCCTAAAAGCCCGACAAACTGACCTGTTCTAAGATAGGGGTAATAGTCAGCAGCCATGACCGCTGTAACACCCGCTGCTACATCCTGACCGTATCTTCCCCTTGCATAGTATATCCATGATACAGGGATACCCGAACCCGCTATAGAAATGGCAAGAGCTATATCATCGTAGTTTCTAACATTCTGGATAAGAGGCAGGGTATCTGTTCTATTACCGTAATAATCAAAAGGGAAAATTCTTCTTATGTCTTCACCAAACCCGAGAATTGTTGCTGTTATATTGGGCCTGAAACCCAGAAAAACATAATCTTCTCCATATTTTTTATTATACTCCTCTGGAATATCGGTCATAACTTCAAGGGCAAGTCCTGTTCCTGCAGGGTTTAAAGTGAGACCGATGACCTTTAGGTTTTTTGCGAATGCGTGCCTTACAATTGCCTTTGCCATTGGATGGCATTCTGGCAAGACAGTAGGGTCATAATCCATTGAAAGCAGGATACACGCCCCTTCTGGTTGTTTCTCTATAAAGTCAAATAGGGATTTAACAGGGTGTGAATAAAAAACCGGGAGTTCAAGGGGCTTTACAAGAGGAATTATAACCACTATTCCGAGTATCAAGTATATTATTCTTCTATCAATTTTACCGAGTTTTTCAAGAAATTTCATATTCACCTCCCGAGCCAGTTTCTTTCTATACCCAGTATTATCTTGAGTGAGGTTGCAACTATTCCGAGTCCCACACCTATTGCAATTCCTCTTTTTGCAGCCAGATTTGGGACATCAAGTATCCACTGAGCAAATACAGGAACTGACCTGTGTATCATATCACCAAAAGGAATAAGACCTATCATAACCACAAATGCTGATAGTAAAAGAAGTGTGGCTTCCAGGTTTCTTGCCCTGAATGCTCTATATGCTGCTGACGCCATGTAGAATGCGAGGATTGCAAACATTGTTGCCTGAAGTGGTATCTGGACAGAGTTAAATATTTTATCAAAAAGAGTTCCCCTTTCTATACCGCCTATCAAACCTATCAGTGACATTGCAAAAAGAGAAACAATTGTTGTGGCAGAATAAACTATATTTTCTTTTCTTTTTATTTTCCTCCAGTGATGTCTCACAAGGCTAACAATTGCAAGTGTTATGGCAAAGGATGAAATTCCAAGAATCCATTTTAACATCATTTCATAAAAACTCTGAGACCAGGATGTCGGGATATAGAACTGGAAAAAGAGCAAAAAACCCATTATAAAACAGATAAACATAGGAATTTGTTTTTGAAGCATTTTATCCTCCTCCAAATAAAAAGTTTAAAATCCATGCTTTTCCAAAAATTCCAAGAATTCCACCAAGAGCAATTACAACCCATATTATTGCTTTCATTGCATCCTGAGCCCTTATTGTTGAAACCAGAATGGGTTCTCTTGAAAGATATGCTGATGCTGCATAGAGCTCTTCCCCTATAAGAGTGTAATCACATGCGGTTATAAAAAATGGTAGCTGTGTGACTGCATCTGTTCCTGCAATTTGTATTGCTCCTGTTGTTGCACCGGTCTCAGCAAGTATTAATGACTCTGCCCAGAACATACCGAGAAAGAAATTTGTTGCAGGTTTATCCCTTACCATTATACCACATACAGCGGACGCATAGCCGAACTGCGAATCAGTAACATAGAATACAGAATCAGGATCAAAAAGGTCGGGCCTTCCAATAGTCGTATATGATTCCTTTACAACTTCCCTTGCGATTGTATATACAACAGGATTTCTGTTGGGCACAATTATTGGAGTTTCATATTCTGCAGCTTTTTTAACCACCTGTGAAAGGATGTTCAAAGAGGCAATTGTTGCGACATCAGAAATTGTTGAAAGACCGGGGATATACAAAATCGGTCTTCCCATTTCTGTTGACCTTCCAACTGCCTCTTCAACCGCATCAAGCCCTGGTATTTTCCTTAGAAAAAGACTTATTCCCTTTTTGGCTCTTGTGACGAAGAATATTATAAATCCAACAAAAAGGAATATGCCTATCATTATATTCAGTCTTCCAAAATGAAAATACTGAACTTTTGGGATTGCAGAAATTATTTTTTCTGATTCAAAAACAGTATCTTGATAGAAAATTTTTATCTTATAAAAGTATTCTTTGTTGTTTTTAAGCCCGTTATCTTTGTAAACATTCAGTATTGTTCTTAGAGCCTTTATTCTCTCAAATTTTCCTTCGTATGATTCTGACCTGTATATAACGACAGAGTCTGTTTTTTTGCCTCTGACCTGTTCTGGCCATTCCCAGTTTATGGTGAGAGAACCTCCCGCATCATAAGGTGTGTCATAAACCTTGAAATTAAAAACCATTAAAATATAGAGCAAAAATTTCATCAATAAACCGCTCCTGCTTTAATTTTTTTAATTTCTTTTTCAAATTCCCTGTTTTTATATTTAAATATGATTAAAAAATCTATCTCCTGTTCTGGCTTTAAAACAGGGAAACCTTTGAGAATATAATAATTCTTTTTATCTTTTTCAAAATCTATTCTTAACTTTTTCTTCTGTTTTAAGATATAAACCTCTAATAGCTCAATCTCTTGCTCAAAAGTGCCTTTAAATTCTATTATCCCTTTTATTTTTTTAGAAATATCCTCCTGAACAGGACCCGGCATCAGATTGATCCATACAGAAATTTTGATTTCAAAATCCTGAGGAAGCTTAACTGATTTAAAACAGAAGATTGTAAAAAACGGTAGAATCAGGAGGATAATTGCTTTATTCACTCTTCTCCTTTTTAGATTCCTCTGTTACTCTTGCTGCAATTTCTCTGGGTACCTCCTCATAATGACTAAACCTCATTGAGAAAATACCCTTACCTTTTGTTATACTTCTCAATGTGTTTGAATACTTGTACATTTCAGCGAGAGGGACAAGCGCCTTTATTCTTTGTTTTTTACCCATCGGTTCCATTCCGAGTATTTTACCCCTTCTTGCATTCAAATCACCAATTATGTCTCCCATGTATTCTTCAGGAACGATTACTTCCACCTCATAAATGGGTTCCAGAAGATAAGGGTCTGCATTTTGCTGGGCTTCTTTAAAAGCCATACTGCCCGCAATTTCAAAGGCGATGTTTGATGAATCAACAGGGTGATACTTCCCGTCATAAAGAGTTACTTTGACGTCAACAACGGGATATCCTGCAAGAATCCCGGCCTGCATTGCCTTTTTAATACCTGTTTCCACAGCAGGTATAAAATTTGAAGGAATTGCTCCTCCAAAAATGTCATTGACAAATTCGTATCCTTCACCTCTTTTTTTCGGTTCTATTCTTATAAAACATATTCCATACTGCCCTCTACCACCGGTTTGCTTTACGTATTTACCCATAGATTCAGCTGTTTTTCTTATGCTCTCTCTATAGGGGACTTTTGGCTTCTCGGTTTTTACATTCACCCCAAATTTTCTTTTCATCTTTGAAATTATGACCTCAAGATGTATCTCACCGAGTCCTTCTATTATTCTCTGTTTTAATTCAGGGTCATAATGAAATTTAAAAGTGGGGTCCTCAAAAGATAGCTTGGAGAGTGCTTCCATTACCTTCTCCTCATCCTGTTTTGTCAGAGGCACAATAGCAGTAGAAATTGAAGGTGCGGGAAATTCCACAGGAGCAAATTTTACAGGGTTCTCAGGTGCACATAGTGTATCCGAAGTATGAGTATTTTTTAATTTAACAACCGCTCCTATCTCTCCAGATTTAAGTTCATTGGCCTCTTTTCTTTCTTTACCCCTTATTTTAAATATCTGGTTTATTTTTTCCTTTGTCCCTGTCACTGTATTCAAGACCTCTGAACCTGATTTTAATGTCCCCTGAAAAACTCGTAAATAATATATCTCCCCAAGATGAGGTTCTGAAAGCGTTTTAAATACAAAAGATGTAAGAGGTTTTGAATTACAAGACGAAATTTCCACTTCATTATTTTCTGAATCAAAAGCCTTATATTTTCTTTCCTCAGGTGAGGGAAAATACTTTATTATTGCATCTAAAAGCTCTTCTATACCTGTACCCTCAATTGAATCTCCATAAAGCACAGGAACAATTTCTCCTTTTTTGATGCCTTCGGCAAGTACTCTTTTAAGTTCATCTGTTCCTATTTCCTCACCTTCAAGGTATCTGTTTACCAGGTCCTCAGAAAGCTCTATCACTGACTCTATGTGTTTTTCTTTTAGACCTTTAAATTCTTCCGGTAAATTTTCATCAAATACATTTAAAATACCCTCAAAGCCCGGACCTTTGCCTTTTGGAAACTGGAGGGGAAAAAAGGAAATACCATCAAAACTCTCTTTAAGTGCAGAAATTATGCCTTCAGGTTTTGAATTCTCGGATTTCATTTTACTTACAAAAACCATTGCAGGTAATTTATTATCGAAAACCATCTGCCCGAATATCTCTGTTCCAACCTGAACTCCTGATGTGGAGTCCACAATGATTATTACACCATCTGCAACTCTCAACCCTGCTGATATTTCACCCTGAAAATCCAGAAAACCAGGAGTATCTATTATTTGAAAATGTTCATTTTTGTAGTCAAAATGTGCTAATGATAGGTTTATGGATATATTTCTTTCAATTTCTTCAGGGTCATAGTCAAGAATTGATGAACCCTGGTCAGTCCTACCAAGCCTTGTGGTTACCTTTGATTTATAGAGTAATGCTTCCCCAAGAGTTGTTTTTCCACATCCACCATGCCCTGTGAATAAAATCGTCCTCATCTTTCCTCCGGATTTATATCATTTTTTGAATTGTTCATTATAAAGGGATAAATGATTTACAGTCAATGAGCCAGATTATACCATTAGAAGTTCAATTATATGCGTTAATCGCTTTTATAAGTAAGCGAGACGGGTGAAAAATGCGGGATTTGCAAGACAGTCGGTAAGGGCAGGGTGGTTCCGAAACCCGAATTTTTTGCTTTTAAGTTTTTACTTTCCACTTTCCACCTGTTACCTTTCACCTGCTACTCTCCTTGACTTGTTTTTTTACAGAAAATCCCTTATAATATATAACTTAAGTTACTTATAAACTAACTTATTATGTTAAGAATACCCAGAAAAATAGATTATACGATAAGGGTTCTTATGGAACTTGAAAAGGGAGCAAAAAAAGCTCCTTTAAGTTTAAAAATTATTGCAGAAAGAAACAATATACCTGAGAAGTATTTGAAGCAGATAATGCCCTATCTTGAAGCAAGAAAAATAGTTAAGAGTGTAAAAGGACCGGGCGGAGGCTATATGCTCAGCAGGAGTCTCAAAGACATAAGCCTTTACGATATTTTTGATGCCCTTCAGGGTGAGGTTGAGATAGTTCCCTGTATAAGAGATGATAAATTTTGTTTTATTGCTGATAAATGCCTGACAAAAAGCATATGGGTCGATTTAAACAAAAAAATAAATAATTTTTTAAAAAAGAAAAAAATACATAAAATTCTGGAGGAAGGATGAAAAGAATATATTGTGACCATACATCAACCACGCCCATTGATGAGAGGGTTTTGAATGAAATGCTTCTCTTTTTAAAGGAGAAATACGCAAATCCATCTTCAATACATCTTCAGGGGCAGGAAGTAAGAAAGCATGTTGAAATCGCGAGAAAAAAGGTTGCAGAGCTTATAAACGCCGATTCTCATGAAATAGTCTTTACTTCCGGGGGAACCGAGGCAAACAACCTGGCAATAAAGGGAATTGCTTTTAAAAAAGGTAAAGGTCACATAATCACCTCGAAGATAGAACATCATTCAGTTCTTGATGTTTTGAAATACCTTGAGAAAAAAGGTTTTGATGTTACATATCTTGATGTTGACAAATACGGACTTGTTAATCCTGATGATGTTAAAAAAGCAATAAGGGATGACACGATTTTGATTACAATTATTTTTGCAAGCAATGAGGTGGGGACAATTCAACCGGTGAAGGAAATATCAGAGATAGCAAGGGAAAAGGGAATCCCTTTTCATACCGATGCATGCATGATGGTGGGGCTGGAAAAAGTTGATGTTAAGGAACTGGGCGTGGATATGCTCAGTCTTTCAGCCCATAAGTTTTACGGGCCAAAAGGCATAGGTGCTCTCTATGCAAGGAAAGGCATTTTGCTGGAAAGTCTTATCCATGGAGGACATCATGAAAAAAGAAGAAGAGGAGGAAGCGAAAATGTTCCTGGAATAATAGGTATGGGAAAAGCTTCTGAGCTTGCGATGGAAGAGATAGAAAAAGATAGAGAAAGAATTAAGGAACTGAGAGATAACCTGGAAAAATTTATTCTTGAAAGTATTCCTGATGTTATTGTTGTCGGACATCCCGAAAAAAGACTTTACAATATACTCACTGTTTGTTTTAAATACATTGAAGGGGAGTCAATACTTCTGAATCTTGATTTTGAAGGGATTTCTGTTTCTTCAGGCTCTGCATGCACTTCAGGCTCCTTAGAGCCTTCCCATGTTTTACTTGCAATGGGTTTACCTCATGAGGTTGCTCATGGAAGTATAAGATTCAGTTTTGGTAAAATAAACAACTTAAAAGATGTTGAGAAAATTAAAGAGGTTTTGCCCGGAATTATAAATAAATTAAGGCAGATGTCACCTTTCTGGGAGAAAAACAAATGAAGGAAGAAATTTTAAAAATTAAACAGAAAAAAAAGGCGGTTATTCTGGCTCATAACTATCAAAGGCTCGAGGTTCAGGAAATCGCTGATTTTATAGGGGATTCCTTTGAACTTGCAAGAAAAGCCAGAGAAGTTGATGCTGAGATTATAGTTTTCTGCGGAGTTATCTTTATGGCGGAGATGGCGAAGATTTTAAATCCTGATAAAAAGGTTTTGATACCCAGAATTGATGCAAGATGCCCCATGGCAGATATGGTAACTGTGAAAGATGTTTCGGAGCTCAAAAAGAAATATCCTGATGCTATTGTTGTGTCCTATGTAAATACAAATGCAGATGTTAAAGCGATTTCTGATATATGCTGCACTTCTGCCAATGCTTTAAAAGTTGTAAACTCTCTGGATTCAGAAAAGATAATATTTCTTCCTGATGAAAATCTGGCGAATTATGTTTCAAGATTTGTTAAAAATGAGATAATACCGTTTAAGGGTTTTTGTTATGTTCATAAAAGGTTTCAATATGATGAGGTTAAAAAGGCAAAGGATGCCCACCCTGATGCGCTTCTGATAGTTCATCCTGAATGTGACCCTGATATTATAGCCCTGGCTGATGAGGTTGCGTCCACTTCGGGTATGATAAAAATTGCAAAAAATTCAAATAACAAAAAATTTTTAATAGGAACAGAGGAAGGTCTTATTCACAGGATGAGAAAAGAGATTCCTGATAAGGAATTTTATTCTGCAGGAACATCAAAAATGTGTCATAATATGAAAAAAATTAGAATTGAAGATGTTTATGAATCTCTTTTAAATGAAAAAGAAGAGGTTATAATTGACAGGGAAATAATGGACAGGGCAAAAAAGCCCCTTGAAAGAATGCTGGAGGTGGTGTAAGATGTATACGGACAAAGTTCTTGAACACTTCAGAAATCCCAGAAACATGGGAAGAATTGAAAATCCTGATGGTATTGGAAAAGTGGGAAATCCGATGTGTGGTGATGTGATGTATATATACATAAAGGTTGAGGACGATAAAATTGCTGATTGTAAATTTGAAACTTTCGGATGTGCTGCGGCAATTGCCACTTCTTCAATGGTTACAGAAATGGTAAAGGGTAAGACAATTGAAAAAGCCCTTGAGATAACAAATCAGAGAGTTGCAGAGGCACTGGGCGGTCTTCCTCCCACGAAGTATCACTGCTCTCTTTTAGCAGAACAGGGGATAAAAGAAGCAATAGAAGATTATTTAAAAAAGAAAGAATCAGCAGAGAAGAAAGTTTAGGATTCTTACTCCGACAAAGTCGGGTTATGGTTAGTGGTTTATAGTTGGCGTATGTTTTTTCTAACTTTTCATTTGTGAGCTGAGCTCTTTTTACCTCTGACCATTCCACATTTGAATTTATTTGACTTTTCCATTAAAATAAAGTATTATTATAAATTAAAAAATTTGTGGAGAGAAAAATGGAAACAAAAAAACAAATGGAAATAATACTGAAAGAGGAAGATGTAGATAAAAAAATAAAAGAAGTGGCTGAAAAATACAGGAAAACAGTATCTGTCAAAGGTTTCAGACCGGGTAAGGCACCTGTTGATATGGTGATAGCAAAGTACAGGGAAGAAATAGAGAATGATGCAATTGAGAGTTTGACAGGAGATAAGGTTTATGAGATGACAAAGGAAAATAAATTTAAGATTATACCTCCTGTTTATATAAAGGGAAAAGTTAGAGAAGGTAATAACTGGATAGTAAAGGTGGAGTTTGAAGTTATACCTGATTTTGATGTCACAGGTTATGACAACTTACCTATCCAGAGAAGGGTGAAGAGGGTATCCCCTCTGGATGTAGAACAAAGATTGAAATACTATCAGGAAACACTTGCAGAGTTTTATCCGAAAGAAGAGGGCATAGAAGATGGAGATTTTATTCAGGTTAAATACAATATTTTTGATGAAAAAGGAAATATTCTTGCAAAGGAGAAAGAAGAAAAATTTGAGTTTGATGAAAAAAATGTTGCTCCTATATTTTATGAAAATTTAAAAGGTAAAAAAGTTGGAGAAAACGTTGAAATCAGAACCAGGGAAGGAGATAAGAATTATGTTTATAAGGTTAATGTGATGGATGTGAGGAGAAAAGTTCTGCAGGAGATTGATGATGAGTTTGCAAAGAGTTTTGATTTTGAAAATCTTGAGGAATTTAAAAATAAGATAGAAAAGGAGCTTCAGGAAGAAGCTTCAAGAATGGCTGAACGGGATATGGAAAATGAAATACTGAGAAAATTGCTTGAAATAAATAAGTTTGATATTCCTGAAAGTCTTGTAGAGGACGAACTTAATGCAATGATGGATGAATACAAGATACCTCAAAATGAAAAAGGCGAATTTAAAGAAAAATTCAGAGAAGCGGCAAGGGAGAGAGTAAGAGCGAGGTTACTCCTTGATAAGGTTGCTGAGAAGGCAAATTTTAAAGTTTCTCAGGAAGAAATTGATGAAGAAGTAAGAAAAATGGCAAAGGAGTATAATGCTGATTTTCTGGGATTTAAAGCGAACCTCAAAAAACGAGGTATTCTTGGAGTTGTTGAAAGACAGATTTTAAGGAGAAAGGCAATGGATTTCTTAAAATCAAGAGTAAAAACGGAGGTGGTTATAGAATGAAATCTCAGTACATACCAATAGTTATAGAACAAACAGGTAGAATTGAGAGAGCCTATGACATTTACTCAAGACTTTTGAGGGATAGAATTGTGTTTGTGGGAACTCCTATAGATGACCAGGTTGCAAATGTTGTAATAGCGCAGCTTCTTTTTCTTGAAGCAGAAGACCCCAAGAAGGATATCTATCTTTACATCAATTCTCCTGGCGGATATGTCACATCAGGTCTTGCAATATACGATACAATGCAATACATAAAACCTGATGTTGTTACAATATGCATGGGCATGGCTGCATCAATGGCTGCGGTTCTTTTATGCGCAGGGCATAAAGATAAAAGATATGCTCTTCCTCATTCAAGAATAATGATACATCAACCAATAGGAGGTGTCCAGGGACAGGCAATAGATATTAAAATACATGCCGATGAAATAATGAGAATAAGGAAGATTCTGAACGAGATACTTGCAAAACACACAGGACAGCCATTGAATAAAATAGAAAAAGATACTGATAGAAGCTTTTTTATGTCTCCTGAGGAGGCAAAAGAATATGGCTTAATTGATGAGGTAATTGTAAGCAGGAAAGAAATGAAATGACAAAGAGCCCGACCCCAAAAGGAATTCCAAAATGTTCTTTCTGTGGTAGAAATTCCCTTGAAGTTAAGAGAATTTTTACCGGTCTTGAAGCAAGCATATGTGAGGATTGTGTTAAACTCTGTCATGACCTGATGTTTGATAAAAAAGCTCCGGGAAGAGTTTTTTATGAGTTTGAGAAGATTCCCTCTCCTGAAGAAATTAAAAAAGGGCTTGACGATTATGTAATAAGTCAGGAAGATGCAAAAAAGGTTATATCAGTTGCAGTCTATAACCATTATAAAAGGATTCTATACGGAGAACAGACCGAGCCCGAGCTTGAAAAAAGTAATATTCTCTTGATAGGACCAACAGGAACTGGTAAAACTCTGATTGCTCAAACCCTGGCTAAAATTCTAAATGTCCCGATTGCAATATGTGATGCGACTCCCCTTACAGAAGCAGGTTATGTTGGCGAAGATGTTGAAAATGTTCTTTTAAGACTCATTCAAGCTGCAAATTATGATGTAAAGAAAGCAGAAATTGGTATAGTTTATCTTGATGAAGTTGATAAACTCGCAAGAAAAGGAGATTCTCCGTCAATTACAAGAGATGTTTCAGGTGAGGGTGTTCAGCAGGCACTTCTCAGAATTTTAGAAGGAACAGTTGCCAATGTGCCTCCTTATGGTGGTAGAAAGCATCCAGAACAGTCTTACATACAGATTTATACCGGGAATATTCTGTTTATATGTGGTGGCACATTTGATGGTCTTGAAGACATAATAAAGTTTAGAGAAGGAAAAAGAAGGGTGGGTTTTGGCAAAACCGAAGAAAAAAATGTCGTTAATAACAGAATATTACCTGAAGACCTTATAAAGTATGGTATAATTCCTGAATTTATCGGAAGAATACCCATAATTGCCACCCTGGACAGACTTTCAAAGGAAGATATGAAAAAAATCCTTGTAGAGCCCAAAAACGCTGTTATAAAACAGTATCAAAAGATATTTGAAATGGATGGGATTAAGTTAGAATTTACCTCTAAGGCTCTTGATATTATAGCAGAAATGGCTGTAAATAGAGGTATGGGAGCAAGAGGCTTAAGAGGTATTATTGAAGAAATTTTACTTGATACCATGTTTAAACTGCCTTCTAAAAAACACAGATACAAAAAATGTGTTGTTGATGAAAGTGTTGTTACAGGCGGGAAAAAACCAAGATTTTTAAAGAAAGGCTAAAAATGAGAATCCTTATAACCAGTGCATTGCCCTATGCAAATGGGTCGGTGCATTTAGGTCATCTTGCAGGATGTTATCTGCCTGCGGATATATACTTCAAGTTTAAAAAATATTTATTAAAAGAGGATGCCATACACATATGCGGGACTGATGAACATGGTGTTCCCATAACTATTGAGGCTGAAAAAAGAAAGATTTCTCCTTCTGAACTGGTAAAACAGTATCATGATGAGATAAAGGATACATTTGAAAAGATTGGTGTTGAATTCACACATTTTTCAGGTACTGCAAGACCAATTCACCACAGGCTTGCACAGGAGTTTTTCCTCAATATATATAATAAAGGTTATATAAAGAAAAAAGAAGAGCAGACCCTATACTGTGAGAGCTGTAAAAGATTTTTACCAGACAGGTATGTAGAGGGCGAATGTCCTCATTGTGGAAGCCCTGGTGCCAAAGGAGACCAGTGTGAGATATGTGGCAGGTGGCTTGACCCTGCTTCTTTATTGAGTCCCAGATGCAAAATATGTGGTGGAACCCCAATTAAAAAGGACACATTTCATTATTACTTTCTCTTACCCGATTTAGAAAAGAAGTTGTATGACTGGCTCAGTAAAAAAGATTACTGGAAACCAAACGTTTTAAATTATGCTCTTTCGTGGATAAAAGAAGGACTCAGAGCTCGTTCAATTACCAGGGACATGGAATGGGGTGTTCCTGTTCCTCTTGAAGAGGCAAAGGGAAAGGTCTTATATGTATGGTTTGATGCACCTATAGGTTATATTTCCTCGACAAAAGAATGGGCTGAGAAAATTGGTAAGCCTGATTTATGGAAAGAATACTGGATGAACGAGAAAGTAAAGATGGTTCACTTTATTGGAAAAGACAACATTGTTTTCCACGCGATAATATGGCCTGCAATGTTAATGGCGGATGGAAATTATATACTTCCGGATAATATACCCGCAAATGAATATCTGAATATGGGTGGTGGCAAGATGTCAACCAGCAGGGGAGTCGCCATGTGGGTGAGGGATTATATTGACAAATATCATCCTGATTATTTACGATTTGGGCTTTCCCTTATTTTACCTGAAACCAAAGATTCTGAGTTTTCCTATGATGAATGGATACAGAATGTCAATAATTACCTTGCCAATAATTTTGGGAATCTGGTTCAGAGAATTATAACTTTTCTTCAAAAACATTTTTCAGGGCGAGTTCCTGATAGAAAGGATCCCACAGAACTGGAAAACAGATTACTGGAAACAATTAAACAAACAAAGAGAAATTATGTGGAGTTTATGAATAATTTTAAATTTAGAGATGCACTTAAGTCGGCAATAAACCTTTCCAGCGAAGCAAACAGATACATAGATTTTGCAAAACCATGGGATAAAATCAAGAAAAGTAGAGAAAATGCAGGTAGTGTGTTAAGCTATTCCATAGCCGTGATCAATTCTCTTAGAGTTCTATTCTACCCTTTTATTCCTTTTTCCTGTAAAAAGCTTGGTAAAATTTTAAAGCAGGATGATCTTGATATAAATATACTGGATAACCCTTTTATAGATGGCACTCAGATTGAAAAGCCAGAAATATTGTTTAGAAAAATTGAGGAGGTAGAAGTTATGGAAAAACAGAGGCAAGAAAAAAAACAATTTGTAAGTTTTAAAGAGTTTAGTAAAATGGACCTGAGAGTCGGTGAAATAAAAAGCGCTGAGAAAGTTCCTGGAACCGATAAGCTTGTAAAAATCTTTGTAAATATGGGTAATTCTGAGAAGACTATTGTTGCAGGTATAGGAGATGTGTACGAAGTTTCTGAACTCATAGGAAAGAAGATAGTGGTTATTCTGAACCTTGAGCCGAGAAAAATAAAGGGTATTCTATCAGAAGGTATGCTCCTTGCAGCAGAAGTGGATGGCAAACCTGTTCTTCTTGTTCCAGAACAGGATGTTCCACCTGGAAGCATTGTTAAATGAGAATATTTGATTCCCATGCACACCTTAATGAGGATACTTTTGACAATGATTTTGAACAGGTTATAGAGAGGGCCTTTAAAAAAGGGGTTAAAAAGATCATTGTTCCCGGCTATGATATTGAATCTTCATATCTTGCTGTCAGGCTGTCAGAAAAATACCCGGATTTAATATACGCTTCAGTGGGAATTCATCCCCATGATGCAGATGGATTTGAAGGGTGTATAGATGAAATAGAGGCTCTTATTAAGGAGAAGAATGTTATAGGAGTGGGGGAAACAGGGCTGGACTATTACAGGAATTATTCAACAAAAGAGAAGCAGGTTGATTCATTTATAGCCCATATCCATCTGGCTAAAAAGTACAAAAAACCTCTGATTATTCATACAAGAAAAGCTTTTAATGATATTTTTGCGATATTAAAAAAATACAGGGGCCTGCAGGGCGTATTTCATTGTTTCTCAGGTGGGGAACAGGAGGCAGATTTTGTCCAGAAAATGGGATTTTATGTATCATTTTCAGGTTCAATAACTTATGATTCAAAAAAACTTATAGAAGCACTTAAAAATACTTCTTTTGACAGGTTGCTTATAGAAACCGATGCCCCCTATCTTACTCCGAGACCTTTGAAAGGCAGATGTGAACCTGCCTATATAATTCACACACTGGAAAGAATTTCACTGATTACAGGAAAATCTGCCCGGGAAATTGCAGATAAAACATTTAGAAATACACAGACTCTTTTCAGGTTGACTTAGAATGTATTTAAGTTTTATAATAAACTGGTTTCTATGATTTTTAAATCTTATAGGCATATTAAAGAATCTCTTGATGAAGTAAACAAAGAGATATATAAAATTTTTCATAAAGACTTTTTTCCAAAAGTTTCCCCTATCTATAAGGAAGGCAAAAGACTCAGGGCAGCTCTGACTCTTTTTACATCTCATGCTTTTGATAGCTATGATACAAATTTAATAAAAACCGCAGCGGCAGTTGAACTCGTCCATTTTTCATCCCTTATCCATGATGATGTTGTAGATGAAGCTGATTTGAGAAGAAATGAAACTTCAATGAACAGACTCGTTGGTAATCATTCAGCAGTGCTTATTGGAGATTATACCTTTTCTACTGCTATTCACTGGATTTCCCTTACAGAAAACCCTTTGCTTTTTAAAGAGATCTCAAAAGCGGTTGTTCTCATGTGTGAAGGAGAGATGATAGAGGAGTTTACAAAAAGAGAGGACACCTTTGATGAAGATTTTTATATTGACCTTATATATAAAAAAACAGGAGCACTTTTTGAATCTGCAAGCGTGCTTGGTTCCCTTTATAGAAATCAGAATGATGAGAGGTTCAGAGAATTCGGTAAAAAATTCGGTATACTTTATCAGATACTGGATGACCTTGTTGATTTCCTTCAGGGTGAAGATATAATACAGGGTAAAGTCACGCTTCCCATAATATATACAAAGGATAAAATTTTTAACATTCTACCCGAATTCAAATTTAAAAAAGATGGTTTTAATGAAAATAAAATTAAAGAGATAGTCCTGAATAATGGAGGTATAGAAAAGTCTGTAGAGAAGAGTAAGCTCTTTTTTTCTGAAGCAAATGATGTCCTGAAAAATTTTTCATCTCCGCTCAATAAATTTTTAAAAAATTTTATAGAAGAAGTTTATGAATATGCTTTTGGCTTTATAAACAAATTTAAGGAGGTATAAGCTATGTTCAAAGAACTTTTAAGACCAGAAGGTGTTATATTAAATTTAACATCTACAAAAAAGGATGATGTTTTAAAAGAGCTTGTAGAGGTTCTTGATTTTCCTGAAGATAAGAAAAAAATAGTGCTTGATACTTTGAAGAAAAGAGAACAGATAGGTTCTACGGGTATAGGAAAAGGAATAGCGATACCTCATTGTAGAAGTGCTGTCCTTGATAGAGTTTATCTTGTTGTTGGAAGAAGTAAGAAGGGAGTAGATTTTGATGCAATAGATGGAGAACCTGTTAATCTTTTCTTTTTGCTCTGTGCTTCACCAAGAGACCCTGAATCAAGATATTTAATTACACTTGGTAGGATAGCCCAGATTTCAAGGAAACTGGCAAGGGACAAGAAATATTTAAAAATAGAAGATGAGAATGAATTTATAGAATACCTTGCTTCTCTGGAGGAGGAATGAACAAGGTCTTAAAAATTCTCATTGTTTTGAATGACCTGGATGAAAAACTCAAAATTTTTAGAGATGAGAAATATAGAGAACTTTTTAGCATATCCAATAAGATGGTCTCCACATGGGAAAAAAAGAGAGAAAGAGAGTTCAAAAAATTACCCGTTGAAATTCAGGACAATTATGAGAGGTTAAGGAAAAGGTATGGTTTTGGACTCGCATCAGTAACAGAAGGTTCCTGCAACAACTGCAACCAGAAACTCCCCACTTATATTTTCGCCATAAAGGACCCAAATAAAGAACTCAATATATGTCCAAGTTGTGGTATTTATTTAATTTTATAAAAAGGAGGTGAGAATGCAAAAACCACAGCAACCTCCTATACAGGTGGAGATAGGAGATAAAGAATCAGAGGGGATTTACTCAAATATGGTGATGATAATTCACTCTCCTTCTGAATTTATTCTTGATTTTGCAAGAGTGATGCCAGGGGTTAACAAGGCAAAAGTGTTTGCAAGAATAGTCATGACTCCCCAGCATGCAAAGATGCTTTATAATGCTCTTGGTGATAACCTGAAAAAATTTGAAGAAAAATTCGGTGAGATAAAAGTATTCGAGCAACCCGAGAAAAAAGTTGGTTTCATAGGTGAAGTGACAAAGCCTGATGCAAAGCAGGCATAAATGCGACAGATTACACGGATTACTTCAGTATAACTCCTTTTTTAATTCCCTTATAAGTTTCGGTTTCAAGTTTTATAAAATAAACACCCTGAGAAGTTTTCTCTGTGTTCCATTTAACCCTGTAATTTCCAGGTTTTAAGATTCTGCCCCGAATAAGTTTCTGGACACATCTTCCAGTAACATCGTATACTAAGAGGTTAACCTTTTCCTTATGTGCCAGGTCAAAAACTATTTCAGCATTTCTTGAAAGAGGATTGGGGACAGCACCGAGAAGTCTTGTAACCTTTGGTG
>MTOH01000012.1 GCA_002011615.1 Candidatus Hydrothermus pacificus
TATTCTCAAAAAATAGTTTCCTCTTGGAAGGTTGTTTAATGCATTTATAAAAAATTCCTTATTTTCTCTATCGGTAAAGAAAATTCTTCTTCCTGTGATATTAAAGACTTCAATTTTATAAAAATTTGAAGGAATGGGAAGTCCCATGATGTTGAAGCTCCCGCATCCACACTCTGAAGGTGAAATAAAATCAGGATTTGCTTCAGGACATAATGGAGTGTATATATAGGTAAACATCCCCGAGACTATGGAATCTTTAAAAATACCACCCGAGAACCATTTTACTTTTACCCGGGTATATTGCGAAGAGTTCCTTCTTCCTTTGAAGAAAATCTTACAACCTCTTACATTTTGCAATATGTTTACATATTCCCATGGAGAATTTGGATTATCCGCATCGTATTTTACATAAATTGTTACATCATAGGTGCTTCCTGAACCATTGCATCCACCAAATTGAACAGGTATTTTACATTCATAAACTCCTCCTGCCTCAGGTTTAGACAATGTAAAAGTTTCATTTCCCCAGTTAAAACTGCCACCGTATAAGCAGCCAAGGCCGTTGATATCATCCTGTCTGATCTGTCTGACATTTATATAGAGACTCTCTTTTACCTGTTTATAAACATAATAGGAAGTGGAGTCTGGGATTCATATACATCTGCCAGCCCCACCGAATGTCCTATTTCATGCCTTACGGTAGTGGGAAAATAATATTTATTACCCGGTGGAGAATCAAGAGTAAACATTGAGTAATAATCAGAATTTATATAGATATAAATAATTTCCTGCAAATTTCTGCATGATGAAATTTTTAAATAAATTTTCGCCAGAGCCGGATCGGCTCCAAGACTTGCCCACTTTACAATCACTCTTTCACCGGTGGTAAATATTATATCTGCCGGTCCCAGCCAATATCTTTTATCTTCCCACCCAATAATAGCATTGTATACCGCTCCATTCCAGCCTCCCCACATCTGAGGTTGGATGCCTACCATCCCATCAGGCCATATAGCTCCTGCTGTCTCAAAAGCTTTTAAAGAAGAAAAAAGAAATAAAACTAATAACAATTTTCTCATTTTCTCCTCCATAAGTTATTCTTTACAAAATTTTCCCATTTTCTCATAGATTCTTTTATCGCTTCCCAGTTCCCTGCATTTTTATAACCTTTTTCCTTCATAAATTGAATATATTCTTTTTCATTCAAAGGGAATCTATACTTTTTCGCTGTTTTTTTTACTTCTTCAATAAGGNGGACTAAATATTCTACCACATTATATACCTCTTTGTAATCATAACTTTTTTCTCGAGGGGTATAAACCTTCTTTATACCTCCCATTTCTTTAATTCCCCATATGCCAAAATCCATCTGCACGGGTTCAAAAAAAGATGATTCATATCCTATACTATCTGCATATTTTTCATTGAACCCCCAAAACTTATCCAAGAATAGAAAAAAAGTATCATGGGGATACCAGGGAAGTGAATTAAAGTTGTCAAATACTATTACATTCTTGCCCAGCCTTGTTTTTACTGTTATTATATCATTTCTGAATTCTCCCATAAATGATTTTATAATTTTTACTTTATATTCTTCCTCATATTCATAAATTTTCTTTTCCAAAAGTTCGCCTATTGCAACATGAGTAGAATGTAAGAGTGCAGATATGGTAGTTTTTTCACCTTCTGTAAGTTGTGTAATTGGTACTCCTTTATGTTCAGCATACAGCTTTTCTACAATTCCTTTGAGATATTCTGCGGTTTTATATATCCTGAAATGCATTTCAGCAGGATAAAAAGGAGCAAATGTAGGACCAT
This sequence comes from Candidatus Hydrothermus pacificus, assembly GCA_002011615.1. Taxonomy (GTDB): domain Bacteria; phylum Hydrothermota; class Hydrothermia; order Hydrothermales; family Hydrothermaceae; genus Hydrothermus; species Hydrothermus pacificus. Next base: position 1,819 of record MTOH01000012.1, read on the forward strand.
ATGCTTCAAAATACGTTTCCACTATTTTTTTCACATCTATTTTTTTAACTATTTCTTCCGGGGTAAATGCCATTATCCCTATGGATAGAGATGCCAATAACAATTTTTTCATCTCACCCTCCTCTCTATATTTTTTAAATTAGATTTTGTAATATTTAAAGGATTTTGAAAAAAAAAAGTCAAGTCAAAACACAAAGAGTGCTCCATCCAAAGTTTTTCATTGCTTTACCTGGATTTCCTGTAAAGGGGTCATAGAATTCGCAAAATCCAAAATTTTCAATAAGATGTATACTTTTTTCTTTAATCTCTTCATAAACTTTTCTTTCATCATGCCTTAAAAGACCTTTTGCTATAAACCAGTTGGTATTTATCCATGTGGTTCCCCTCCACAAAAACCTTGTATCTGTTAAAGGACCGAAAGATTTTTCATCCCTTGAAACAGAGGGAACTGGATAGGGTAGCCAGAACTCATCCTTATTTAAAAGATGATTTAATAAATTTTTCACATAATATTCCGGAATATCAAGACACAGGGGAAAAAGGGATGAAATTGTTTTTACTTTTGCTTTATTTTCTTTTCCGTCTTTATGATATATTCCGTAAAATATTTTATCCTCTTCGTCCCAGAATTTCTCCATGATTTTTCTTTTAACATTCTCATAAAAACTTTTTACCTCTTCTGACTTGTCTCTATCAACAAAACTCCATAGATTTGAAAGGGATTTTAATGAAAGGGCATAGATTGTATTAAAGGCAACATCTTCAAAGTCAAAGATTTCCCTTTTAAAAATTTCCTTTAAATCCCATTTTAAATTTTTATATTCTTTAAGTGTTTCCCCTATTTTCTTTTTTGTTAAATATGGGTCATGGGAAAGATTTTCAAAGGCAATGTCAAACTGGGGCGCCATATCCATTCCTGATTCCATGGGTGTTATTATTGAAATTAAAAAATCATTATCAGGGTCTCTTTCATTTTTTAAATAATCAAAAAACTTTTGAGCCTTTGGAAGATAAGTTTTTAAAAAGTTTAAATCCTTTGTTTTCTCAAAGATTTTTTCAAGAGTTATACCTATTACAGGAGGCTGAATTTCGGCTGTAAAGAACCTATACTCAGGATGAAGTTCACTCTTCCACCATTTTTTAAATTTAAGAATATCCCTTAATCTTTTTTTCCAGAAGATTATATGGGGTATAAATCCGTTTTCCAGCTGACAGGAAAGAAGGGAATCAATTTCTTTTATGCTGAACTCAGGATTAAATTCTGCCATTACAATTGCATGAAAACATGAATCCCAGAACCATTGGTAATAATGATTTTCATCCGGAGAAACATAAAAATAATTTCTTTTTAAATCCTTTGAATAACCCTCTTTTTTGTTAGAAATTAAAAGATTAAAGGCTTTTTGCTTTAATTCTTTCATAGAGTTTTATTTTACCCCAACAGAAATTGTTTTTGGAAATAAATCTTAAAATACTTTATTATTTTATCTTTATGAAAACCCTTTTTATAACAGGTGGTGCAAAAAGACTGGGAAGAGAAATAGCCCTTAAATTTGCAAAGGAAGGGTTTGATGTTTGTTTTACCTATTTAACTTCTGAAAAAGAGGCAATGGAGACGAAAAGAGAAATTGAAAAACTCGGAAGGAAGTGTATGGCACTCAAAGGGAATTTAGGAAATATTAAAACAATTTTAAAATGGAGGGATGAGTTTTTTAAAAATTTTGAAAAATGCGATTGTCTTATAAACAGTGCAGGGATTTTTTATAAAACTCCCTTAAGAGAAATTGAAGAAAAGGATTTTGATGAAATAATAAATGTTAACCTCAAAGCCCCTCTTTTTATATCAAAATATTTCTCAGAGAAAATGCTCGAAGCAAGGGAAGGTGTTATAATAAACATTGCTGATGTTGCAGGAAGCGTTACCTGGAGGAATTACATTGCCTACAGTATTTCAAAAGATGGTCTTATAATGCTTACAAAAATACTTGCAAAGGAACTGGCTCCTTATATAAGGGTTTGTGGAGTTGCGCCCGGTCCTGTTTTAATGCCCGAGTATTTTAAAGAAGAGGAGAGGAAAAGGTCAATTGAGAAAACTCTTTTAAAAAGGGTCGGAAAGCCAGAAAATATTGCTGATACCTGCTATTTTATTTACAAAAATGACTACATAACAGGAACTATAATATATGTGGATGGAGGAAGAAGTGTTGTTTAAATAATACTTTGTTTATATCTTTATTTCATTATTTTTAGTGTGAAGAGCTTTTGATTTTCTAATCTATTCTGGTTTGACTCCTTTAGTCCACTGCTATGCAGGTTACAGTTCTTGATACTCCGTTTATTGCCTGAATTTTGTTTACTATGAGTGAACCCAGGGATTTTAAATCATCAGCTGATACATAGAGTATAAGGTCATGTAGTCCTGTTACAAGATGTGATTCATTCACACCATCTATTTTTTTAACATGTTCCAGTACTTCCATATGTTTACTTGCTTCAACATTTACGAGCACAAATGCTCTTACCATAGCACCTCCCTTTTTAAACTTTTAAAACATCGTATTCATAAGAACCTTTAATTTCTTTTTTATTCCTGATTTTCAAAACATACTGTCCACAGTTACTGCCTATTTTGTTCTCTTCAACTTCTCCTATACTCACCATAACCTCATAGCCCGAGGATTTTAATTTTTCAACGATTTCATATTTTTTATCAGGATTTTCTGCATCAATGTAAGAATCCAAACCGTTTTTGACCGCGCGATATGTGGGATTTAAAGGAGTTATCTTTATAAAGAATTTTTCAGGGTCAAAGTATTTTAATAAAATCTCAGGTTCAAGGGGAATACCCTTTGCAAGGGCAAAGTTTAAGGTTATTTTCCTATCCCCATTTTTATAAAATTTTTCTCCGTATTCCGCTATTTCTTTAAAACCCCATTTCGGAGTAGGAATTATCCTTTCTCTTAATTTTTCATCGGTTGTATGAATAGAAAATTGAAGCTGAAAGTTTCCGTTGGAATAATTTTTGTCTTTTATCTCAATTAATTTCTCAAAAAATTTTTCTCTTGAACAGGGAGCGATGGTTGAAATTGAAGGTATAAAACCGGGTGCATAATATCTTTCAGGAAATTCTTTTAGCACTTCTAATACAGCGTCATTAAACGCAGGCTCGCCCATCCTTGCAAACTGAATTTTAAATTTTTTTACAGGCACTCTGCCATCGGGAAAGTGCCTTTTTACTATATAGTCTATCTGCATGAATATCTCTTGTTTATTCAACTTCCCCCTGTAATTCCCTCCTGCATCACACATAAGACATTCCACAGGACAGCCGTAAAGGGTGGAAACCATTAAAACCCATTTTTCTTCTCTTTTTAAAGGGGGCTGTAGTGCTTCAACAAATTCTATTAACCTTCCCTTTTTAATTTCTGCTATGTAAACAATTGCTATATCTTCCCTTCCAGCCTTACCTGTTATTTTCATTTTTAATTCTCTCATAAATCCTCATCGCAGAAATAATTCCATCACCACAGGAAATCGCTGTTTGCCTGTATATTCCTCTTTTAACATCACCTGCAAGATACAAAAATCCTTCTTTTTCCAGTTTTCTTCTGTTTTTTTCCATGCCCTTAGATAGAAAATCAAGTTCGGGCTTTCTACCTGTTGCAAACAAAAGAAAATCAGTTTTTAATTTTAATAAATTTCCTTTTCTTTTGCAAATAACGTTTATTTTTCCATCTTTCCATAACAGTTCTTCTATTAAGGTGTTGTCCAGATATTTTATACTTTTTTCCCTTCTGGCTCTTTCTACAAGAAGAGGGAGGGATTTTATTTTTTCAGTTCTGTTAAGTATATAAACCCTGTTTTTCTTTGAAAGGTTAAGGGCATAATCAAAAGCAGCATCACCTGCACCCACGATTGCTATTTCCTTAAATGTTAAATTTTTTAAATTATACACTTCATAGAATATCTTTTTCTCTGGAATCCTCTTTATTCCTTTATATTTAACCTTTTTGGGTTTTGTTCCTGACGCAATAACAAGAAATTTTGAAAAATATTCTTTATTCTTTGTTTTTACTGAAAATACACGATTTTTTTTATCAAAATCACATTCCACAACCTCCTGATTTTTAACCTTTATTTTCAGAAATTTTAGATGCTTTGTAAATTTCTCCACAAGTTTTTCACCTTCTATTCCTTCTGGAAAACCGGGGTAATTTTCTACACAATTTGCATTGAGTAGAAGCCCTCCGACTTTGTTTTTTTCAAAGATTAAAAAATTTATTCCGTATCTTTTTAATTGTATTGCACATGAAATTCCTGCAGGGCCTGCACCTGTTATTATTACATCGTAAATTTTCATAAATTTTTAATTAAATTTTCACCCAGAACAGGAACAGCAAAACCGTGTGAAAGATTTAAAATTGTTGAAAGATGAAATTTGTAGTTATATGTGGCGGTTCCATCAATCACGAAAAATACATCAAATCCTCTCATAAAGGCACTCCTTGCAGTTGTTTCACAGCAGAGATTGGTCATAACACCTGTGATTACCACTTGTTTTACCCTTTTTGTCTTTAAAATTTTTTCAAGTTCTGTTTTATAAAAAGCATCGTACCGGGATTTTTTTATTATTATACCCTGAGAAGTGTCAATCGCTTTATGGATTTTTGAATATCTGGAATTCCCTTTTATTAGATCTTTCCACCACTTCTTCATATTTCCTACATTTTTTAAGTTGTTTATATGTCTTGTGAAAATCACGGTGAGGTTTTTCTCATAGTATTTTTTGATTAATTTTTCAATCACAGGGATTATGGCAGGAGCAGATGGTATGAAGGCGTGAGATTTCCTGTCCAGAAAAAAATTTTGCATGTCAAGGACTAAAAGAGCGGAATTTTCAGAGTTGAATTTTATTTTCTTTATTTTTAAAGTCTTTTCTACTTCTCTACGAATCTCTACACTTTTTCTTATTAGATTTCTTTCAGTGAAATACTTTTCTTTTAGATTAAATTTTTCTCCAGTAATGGTTAAAGTAAATTTTATTCAATGTCCACAGCCCTGCTGGCATGTTAAATGCCTTTTCTATCCAGTTCACGGCAATTGAGCAGGTTGCCTCATCTCCTGGAATTCCACCCGGAACCGTGAGCTTTAAACTGGGTTTTCCGTCAATGTATGTTGTATCATGAGGGTTTTCAGCGTCAAGGCTCATCTCAAGGAAAAGGTGAACTGGTATTCCCTCTTCTGTCTCAATCTTAACCTGATGCTGGATTCCACAGGCATATCCGGGATTTACCTCAAAAAACTCTGTCTTTATAAATTCCTTTGCAATTTTCGGGTCACAGGTTTCTTCAAGGTTTTTTATTTTTAGTCCCAGTATTTTTGCCAGTATTGAACCTGATTCTGCAAGCCCCACGTGTCCCAGCTCCCTTTTTTCCCACTTTTCTTTGAACTCTTCGAGAGTTAATCCGGAACCTATCTTTTTCTGAAGCGGATATCTTCTTTTACTGGCGTTGTTTATCCTTTCAACCTTTATTGAGTATATTTCCTCAAAGATACCCGAGAATATTGCTGGCAGGAAGTCCATTGCAAAGCCAGGGTTAACACCTGTGGGAATTACAGGCTTACCCTTTTCCCTGGCCTTTTTATCAATTTTATCTGCGAGTTCAGGATTTTTCAAGTAGGGGTCTGTCATCTCCTCGGTTGTGGTTATTATAGCATGACCTTTATCAAGAATCAGGAAATACTGGTCTATCACATCCTTTACACGGGAGGAGGTGAGGTGAAGAACGACCGCGTTCTTTTCCCTCTCTAAAACTTTTTCTGCATCCTTTTCCACATATACCTCTTTAAACTCCTGAACTCCTGTTATTTCGGCAACCGATTTGCCCACTTTTTCAGGATGGATATCGATCACGCCTGCAAGTTTTATGCCATCTCTCTTTGCGAGGTTCCTTACGACGCCCTTACCAATTTCACCCAGTCCAAAAATAAATACAGGTTTCATAGCCTATTAATTTTAAGAAAAATAAGAAATATAAATCAAACCCCTGTTATTTTTCTGATTGCCTCAACCCATCCTGAAGGACCTATCCCCTGAGTTTTATAGATATTTTTTAATTTTATATCTGCCCATTTCCCATCAGGATTTTTAACAAGAACAGGTATATCAACCTCTTTCAACATTGCCTCATCGGTATAGGAGTTTCCAATACCTATGGGTATAATTTTTTCTTTAAAGTTTTTTTCATAAAGTTTTTTCAAAATCCTCACTGCCTTTCCTTTATCCGCTTTCTTTCCAAAAACATGAAAGAATTTCCCTCCTATGACCACATTGTATTTTTCCTTTAACTTTTTAATTGCCTCTTCTTCAACTTCAACAAGGGTTTCACTGAATTCCCTTTTTTTTGCAAATTCTGCAAGTTTCAAATCAAGCCCTGTGATTTTTGATATTTCAGAAGGTGCTAAATCGTGAAATCCTTTTATCCTGTAAAATTTTTTTAGTTCTTTTAAATCCTTTAAAATTTCCTTTATCTCCACACTGAGTATAATAACCTCATATTTCTTTATCTTTTCGCCGACTTTTTCCTTAAAGTAATTTTCTGGTATGTAAATTGCAGAACCGTCTTCCACAATAAAGGGATGGTTTATATCAAATTTTTTTAAAAAAAATTCCTGTTCCTTTTTTGTTTTTGCGGAGCAGAATATTATCGGAATTTTATCTTTTATGCTTTTAACTAATTTAAATGCTTCTCCTGCGCTGTAACTTTCGTCTAAAAGAGTGCCATCTAAATCCGTAAATATTATATAAATTACAGCTTCTCCTTTTAAATTTTAAATATTTTAAAGGCTTAATATATCTTTTTCAAATTTGATTTATAACAAACTTCCTCAATATAATTAAAATCATGAAAAATAAAGATATCTCAAATCGAGATTATCTTGCTCTTCAGAGAACTCTTATGGCGAATGAGAGAACCTTTTTATCTTACGCAAGAACATCCCTTGCCTTTCTGGTTGTGGGAGGCTCTTTTATAAAGTTTTTTACCTTTTTGTGGACACTCATTGCAGGATGGATTTTTATTTCCCTTGCAATAATTGTGTTTTTCATTGGTGTTGTGAGATATAGAAAATTTAAATCAAGAATAAGTCTTGGAAATTGAAAATAAATTAAAATTCCATTATAATTAAAAAGTGCTTTACATAATAGTCAAAAAAGGAAATGCAATTGTTAAAAGTATTCCTTTTGAAAAGGAAGAGGTTGTCATAGGAAGGAACATTGATTGTGACCTCGTTTTAAATGACCCCCTTGTCTCAAGAAGACATTGTATTTTAAAGAAAACAGAAAACCGTATATTTCTGGAAGACAGAGAGAGCAAGAACGGCACCTTTTTAAACGGTAAGATTATTTCCTCTTCAAAAGTTGAAGCAGGGGATGAGATAGGGGTGGGTACCTTTAAAATAGAGATAAAAGAACTTGAGGACATCCCTGATGAAAGAACAAGGGAGTTAAAAAAGGAGATTGTTGGGACAGAGAGTGTAAAAGATTTTGAACTATATATTTATAGAGACGCGTTAACAGGTCTTTATTCAAGAAAATTTTTTGAAGATGAAATTAAAAAATGGGGAGAAGAAGTTTATCCTTTATCTGTATTTTTTATAGATATAGATGACTTTAAAAAGTTTAATGATAGTTATGGGCATAGAGCGGGTGATTTGCTTTTGAATTCACTCGGTGACTTTCTATTAAGAAACTATTCTAATGCTTTTCCTGTTAGATGGGGAGGAGAGGAGTTCCTGCTCTTTTTTAAAAACATTGAATTAAAATCTGCAGAAAAAATTGCCAGAAAATTGAAAGATGAATTGACCGAATTCGTTGAAAAAAAAGTTGGGTTTAAAGTGACAATTTCTATAGGAGTCTCAGGAGTCCCTGAAAGTGCCTTTTCACTTGATGAAGCAATAGAGAAGGCTGATAGGGCAATGTATAAGGCAAAGGCAAAAGGTAAAAACACAGTTGTGATTTATGAAAGCGGGTCATTATAAAATAGTTGAAACCATCAAAGCAGGTTCTTTTTTTAAGGTTTACAGGGCAATGCAACTTCCTTTTGAAAGGCATGCTTTTTTAAAAGAAGCGAAGATGAGTTTACCCGACAATGTTATAGAGAGATTTGAAAGAGAGGCGCAAATTGCAGCCTTTTTAAATCATCCGAATATAGTGAGAATTTATGAGACCTTTACAAAGAAAGATAGCATCTACCATGCCTTTGAGTGGGTGGATGGTTTTGACCTTTCTAAAATAATGGAGGTAAGGGGTAAAATACCTCAGGATATTGCTCTTTTGATTGTTTATGAAGTTTTAAAAGCAGTGGATTATGCTCATTCAAAGGGTATTGTTCACAGAGATATAAAGCCTTCAAACATAATGGTATCAAAGGACGGGTTTGTAAAACTTACTGACTTTGGTGTGGCAAGATGGGAGGATTTACCCGATATAACCCAGCCAGGAATTGTTATAGGAACGCCCCATTATCTTTCGCCAGAACAGGTTAAAGGCGAAAAGCCTGTGCCTGCCTCTGATATTTTTGCTCTGGGGATTGTGCTTTATGAGATGGTTTTTGGTGAAAAACCCTTCAAAGGCGAAGATACAACAAGTATACTTCTAAAAATAGAAAAAGGGGTTTTTTCAATCCCGAAGGGTAAGAGAAAAGGACGCAGGGGAATACTGAAAATCATAAAAAAAGCTCTTGAGAGAGATAAAGATAAAAGATATAAGAATGCTTCTGAAATGATGATGGATATAGAAAAATTTCTCGGCGAGAAGAAAATGTTGCGAATAAATGATGTTCTTAAAGATTTTATTGCGGTGGTAGAGGAGGTTGCAGTAACCCGGACAATGGAAAGGAGAGCGGAACCTGCCATATCGAGTCGTAAAAAAATTTTATACGCTTTTATTATCCCTGTCTGTTCTATAATTGTTTTGTTCTTTTCTCTTTTCTTATATTACAGTATTGCATTCCCTGACCTTTATTTTAATGTAAAAAACTTTAAAAATCCTGCTGTGAAAATTGGGGATTTGCACTTTTATGATAAAAATGAATTAAAAATACCCTCATTCCCTCCAGGAAACTATAGAATCATTTGTGAGGATAATAAAAGATATTTCTTAAAAGATATTGAAATTTCAAAGAAAAAATCAAAGATAATTCTTGAAGATGCTTTAAAAGATTCCACAATTCACATAAAAGCTCAGGGAGAAATTTTCATAAATTCTGAATCCAGAGGAACAGGTGAATATACAGGAAAGATGGAAAATGTCCCCTATCTTATCGAAGTGAAAAAAGATGAAAAAATTCTTTTCAGCTTATTTATCAAAAGGAAGTCAAAAATTTATATTGATATCCAGAATAAACAAAACTCTTCAAATTTTCTTAAAAATCTGAGATTTTTTATATTTCATATCTTTAATCTATAAAAGAAAAACCCTGTTTTATCTCAAACTTCTCTATTTCCTTCCCTTTAAATCTTTCTATGGAATAGGAAGATATGTCTATTTCTGTTCGATTTTCTGTTAGATAAGAAACAAAATTTTCTGCAATTGCAGGAATTCTCATAAACCCGAAGCCGTTGAATCCCGCAATTATGTAAAGATTTTCAAATTCAGAGATTTTCCCGATTAAAGGCTGTCTGTCAGGTGTTGCAGCACACAGCCCTGCCCAGCCTCCCATATATTCCGCATCTTCAAAGTCGTTCACAATATTTGTTATTTCAGGAATAACGCCATAAATAAATTCTTCATCAGGATTTTCTTTGAAAATAAGAGAGGATTCTTTTGTCTCTGTTCCATTACCTATTATTGCCTTATCAGGAAACTCTTTTCGGATATAAAGCTCCGTATCAAGGTCATATATTACTGGTATATCAGTTAAATCTTTTTTTCTTAATACCGCTATCTGGGTTCTGTAGGGCAGTAAGGGTATTTTTATTCCAATTTTTTCAAGTATTTTTTTGCTCCATACCCCTGCACATATTATAAATATATCAGCAGGATAATAAATTCCCTTAACCCACAACCCTTTTATTTCCCTGTTTGATGTTCTAAATCCTTCCACCTCCCTTAAAAGTTTAAGGTCAATTTTTTCCTTTCTGAGATAAGAATAAATGGTGTATAGGAACATACCTGAATCACAATAAATATCATCAGGTGTTTCCAGTATTAATTTATCTTCAGAATTCTTTAAAAATGAAAAAGCTTTTTCTGCCTCCTGACCCTGATATATTTTATAATTTATTTTTTCCCCTTTTAATATATCCATAATTCTATTAATATACTTTTTACTCTTTTCCTTTCCGGCAATGCTGATAAAACCTTTTTTATAAACCTTGAAATAGGGAACTTTTCTGGAAATTTCCTCAAATATCTCAATACTCCTTCTTGCAAGTTTTATATCTATTTCATTCCATAGTTGTGTGGAGACTATTCCTGCACATCTTCCGGTGGAACCTGAACCGAGTAATTCTCTCTCAAATACACAAATCTTTGATGCGCCACTTTTATATAAAAAATAGGCTGATGACATTCCTGATGCACCGGCACCTATTATTACAAACCTTTTATCCTGAATGTTCAAATTTCTTCCTTTCCGCGATTATAAGTGAGATAACCATTCCTTGCTTTTGATTTGAAAGAATAAAATTTACAAACTCCACGAATTTTGCAAACTTTATCTCGGGTATTTGAATTTTTTCTAAAGGTAATTCATCTGTATAAATAATAAAAAGAGAAGGAATTATAAGAAAAAGGGGATAGAAATCACATTTCAAAGCGGGTTCACCACCCACTAGTATATTTTGAGGAAAAAGAGTATGATGGTATTTTGGGGTTATTGCACATCCCTGTATATTTCCGAGAAAAAGGAAATCAAGTGTTTTTTTCTTTATATCTACTTTTATTAAAGAGCAGGAAAATACAGGTTCTCTGTATTTTTCATTAAATTCATATATTATGTTTTCAATCTCAAAATTTTTAAAAAGCACCCTGTCCCCTGATTTAAATTTTTCAAAGAATTTCTTGGCAATCCCTTTTTCCTCAACACTTTTCAGAGCGGTGAGCAAAAACCTGCCTTCACTCATTTGAAAAAGGAAGCATTCTTCTCCTTTTGGAGGGGGTACAGGCTGGGTAAAGGAAAAAAGAGTTATATACTCATCCATACCTTCTGGTTTTTTTAGTGTATTTCTTATCATTCTTACATTAAGGAAATCTGGTTTTTCCACTGACATTTCTATAAAATTGAATACCTTCGAAAACTCCATGAGATTTAAAGGAGGAATAGGGCTATCCTCCTTTGCCTCAAACTCCCATACAGCTTCAATCAGATTACCTTCCAGATTTGTTTCATCCGGTTCTTTGAACTCTGCAATTATTTTTTCAAGAAAATCCACATCTTCCAGATTATTTTCCCTGAAAATTTGAAATAAATTTTTCATATTATCCCCCTTTCTCGTAAAGAGAAATATTTTTCATTACCAATAATTAAATGGTCAAGTATTTCTATTTCTATAATTTTTGATGCCCTTAAAAGGGACTTTGTTATTTTTATATCGTCCTCAGAGGGTGCCGGGTCACCTGAAGGATGGTTGTGAACAAGTATTATTGAAACTGCATGATGTTTTATTGCGGGATAAAACACTTCCCTCGGGTGAACAAGACTCGCATTTATTGTTCCTACAGAAATTATTTCCTCATATATTAACCTGTTTTTGACATCAAGATAAAGCCCCTTAAATATCTCTTTTTTACTTCTTGACATTTCTTTTGCGTATTCAAAAACCTCCTTCGGATTTCTCAGATAAATTTCTCCCTTATCTGAGAAAAGTCTTTTTGCCAGTTCAAAAAATGCTGTAATCTGACAGGAAGCAACAAAAGGAAGGTCAAATATTTTTTGAATTTTTACTACATTGATATTACCCGTGTATTTAAGATTTCCATAGTGATCAATAATTTTCTTTGAAATTTCAAGCACCCCCTCTTTTTTGGTTCCCCTGCCTATTATTATTGAAAGTAGTTCATGGTTTTTAAGGTATTCAGGACCGTGCTTTGAGAGTTTTTCTCTTGGTCTTTCATAAAGAGGCATATCTTTCAATTTTTTTATGTAATTCTTCATTAAGTTGAATTATAAAATAAATTCATTACATTTTTCAATATGAAATTAAATTAACTCTTATTTGACTTATACATCTTTTTAGTTTAAATTAAAAAACTCAAATTGCTTAGAAAAGGAGGTTTTGTAAAATGATATGTCCAGAATGTGGTTCAATGAATGTAGAGGAAATAGATAGAGGTTATTATTTCTGTCTGGATTGCGGTGCAGAATTCTATCAGGAGGTGGAAGACTTCCTTGAAGATGAAGGAAGTCCAATAGAGGGCATTTTTGATGAGGAACTTGAAGAAGAAGAAATGTTCTATGAAGGTTACGAGGAATATGAAGAATATCCTGAGGAGGAAGAATTTTGAGGACATTCATCGCAATTGAAATTCCTGAAAATATAAAAAACAAACTATATAATTCCTTTAATAAAGAAAGAGAAAAAACCGAAGGGGTGAGGTGGGTGGAGGAGAAAAATTTGCACATCACCCTTAAATTCATAGGTGAAATAGAAGAAAGTAAGGTGTCCTTAATATCCAGAGTTCTGGAGGAAGTCAGGGATAAATTTAAAACATTTAAGGTATATTTAAAGGAATCAGGAGCATTCCCTGATTTAAGGTTTCCAAGAGTTTTATGGGTCGGTATAGGTCCAGAAGAAAAAGTCAGGGAGCTCTTTGATTTTGTAGAAAAAAAACTTGAAAAAACAGGTATCCCGAGAGAAAAGAGAAATTTTCATCCCCATATAACAGTAGCCCGTGTAAAGAAAAGAGGCAAAATAAATTTTAAGAAAAAAAGCTTTGATGATGATTTTAAAATAAAAAAGATTGTCCTGTTTAAAAGTGAACTCAATCCAGAGGGACCGGTTTATACCCCTTTAAAAGAAGTGGAGTTAAAAGATGGATAGAGAAAGGATTATTAAAAAGGCAAAGGAGGTTATAGGGCTTGAAATTAAAGGTCTTCAGGGACTTTTTGATAGTATAAATGAGGATTTTTTAAAGGCTATAGAGCTTCTTATGTCCTGTGAAGGAAAGATAATAGTGACCGGGGTAGGAAAGTCGGGGATAATAGCCAAGAAGATTGCCTCTACTTTAACATCCACAGGAACACCTGCTCTATATCTTCATCCTTCAGAATCTCTTCACGGAGATATAGGGGTTGTTGACCAGAAAGATATTGTTATAGCAATTTCTAAAAGTGGAAGAACCGATGAGATAGCAATGATAATATCATTCTTAAAAAGGAGAAATATCCCTATAATAGCGATTACTTCCAATAGAAACTCAGAGCTTGCAAGAGAAAGCGACATATCTGTAATAATACAGGTTGAAAAAGAGGCCTGTCCTTTTGACCTGGCTCCCACTGTTAGCACAACAACTGTCCTTGCTCTTGGTGATGCCATTGCAATAATTCTCATGGATTTGAAGAGATTTAAGGCGGATGATTTTGCCGCTCTTCATCCCGGAGGCGATATAGGTAAAAAATTCTGGCTAAAGGTTAAGGATATGATGCTTACAGGCGAAAAAAATGTCCCGATAGTTAAACATGATGCCCCTATGAAAGATGTAATACTGGAGATGACCACCAAGAGAGGTATCACTTCAGTGGTTGATGATAAAGGAAAACTTATTGGAGTCATAACTGACGGAGATTTAAGAAGATTACTTGAAAGGACAGACAGAGTTTTTTCCTTAACTGCAAAAGATGCGATGACCACCAATCCCAAGGTGATAGACCAGGATTCCCTTGCGGTTATCGCAGCAAAGAAAATGGAAAATTATGGAATTACTGCTCTCATAGTGATTGATGATGAGGAAAAACCCATAGGTATTATCCATCTTCACGACCTTATGAGAGAAAGAGTTATTTGAATGAGGAAAGTATGGAAAAGGCTGAAAAGAAAAGTAATAAGCCTGGTTATAAAGTTTTTATTTTCATTTCTAAATGTAATACCCCTCAGGGTCTTAAAATATTTTCTCAAAACTTTATCTCTGTTCTTTTATTTTTCCCTTACCAGATTCAGAGTCATAGGTGGATGGACCCTTAAAACAGCGGGCTTTAAAAAGAATGTTCTAAAAAAATACTTTAAACACTTATCCGATTACTCCTTTGACCTTTTATGGATTCACAGAAATGGAGAGAAAATAAAAGATTTTGTGGAAGTTGAAGGAGAAGATATATTTGAAAACAAGTTCAAAGAGGGAAAAGGACTGCTTGTCCTTACTCTACATCTCGGGCTGTGGGAGTTGATACCTGTTTATTTCAGGCGAAAAGGCTATCCTGTTAATGTGGTTGTTTCCAGAATATATACAAAAGAGATTGACGAAATTGTAAACTCTTTAAGAAAAAAAGAGGACATAAATGTTATTCATACAAAGGAAGCCATAAAAATAATAAAATCACTAAAAAAAGGAGAATGTGTGGGAATCCTTATGGACCACGACTTTGGGACCAAAAAAAGAGTTACCAGTATTTTTGGTAGGAAAGTTATGGCCCCCGAAGGTCCTCTTGCGATTGCTTATAAAGTTAAGCCTGAAATTGTATTGATGGGAATATTCAAAAAGCAGAACAGGTATAGAATAGAAATTAAAGATTTTAAACTTTCCGGTGATAAAGATATGGATATGAGGACTATAATGGAAAACTTTGAGAACTGGATAACAAAAAACCCGGAACAATGGACATGGATCCATGATAGATTCGGGTATGTGAAGAGATGGAAAAGAAAAAGATAATATTGGTAATTGCGTTGCTTCTTGGTCTGTGTGGAGAAAAGAGTGAAAAGAAAAAAAACAGTGTGCCTTCGGGTTTTGAAAAAGTCCATCTTATAGAGAGCAAAGGAGATATCCTTTCTTTTGAACTTTTTGCTTTCCATGTTGTGGATAGAGAAGATAGTGTGCTTCTTATTGATTTTAAAGTCATTTTTTACGATTCCCTGGCAAGGAAAACAGGCGAATTGAAAGCAGATTCAGGATGGGTTGACAGGAAGAGTTTGAACATCCTGGCGAAAAAAAATGTTGTTCTTAAAACCGAAAAGGAAAGCCTTTTAACCCAGGAAGCCTTATGGATAGATAGTTTGAAGATAGCAAAGTCAGACAAGGATGTTGCTCTTTATCATGAAGGTAATATAACCTATGGGAAGGGATTTGTTACAGAAAAAAATCTCAAAGAAATCACAATAAAAGGAAGAGTTACAGGAGGAGAAAAAGATTGAAATTATTGCTATTTTTAACTCTTTTAAAAATTACCTATGAAGCAGATGTTATAAAAATAATACCCCAGGAAAATATTGAAATAATAGTTGCAAAGGGCAATATAAAATTAACCGATGGTAAAACAATTATAACAGGTGATAGCGCAATGATTTTTAAGAAGGAAGAAATAGATTCAGGTCTTATTTCAGGCAATGTTAATATAGAAGGAAAGGACATAAAAATTTCGTGTCTGAGGGCTGAGTATAACTTCTTAAAAGAAGAGGCACAGTTTTTTGAAAATGTTAGAGTTGAAACACAGGAAGAGTTCATTTCAGCTGATTTCATATTCTATTCTTCAAAGAATGACTCTTCCTTTGCGAAGGAAAATGTCCTTATAGAAAAGAAAAAAGAGGGACTCAAAATTTTTTGCGAAGAAGCAGACTATAACTTCAAAACTAAAAAAGGTAGGATTAGAATGATTGACAGGCTTGAACTGGAGTCAGATAAGGACAAAATCATAATGCATGGCAGGGAAATAAATGTTCTATCTGATACCCTTTATCTTGTCGGAGATGTTGAAATTCAGGGCGAGAAAGAGAAAGCGACCAGTGATACTCTTGTTTACTTCCAGAAAGAAGAATCTGCGCATCTTTTAGGCAACCCTGTTTTTTATTTTGAAAAAGGAATGGCAAAAGGAGATAAAATAATACTCAAATTCAAGGACAGGAAGATAGAAAAAGCTTTACTTGAAAAAAATTCAAACCTAAGGATATTGACAGAAAAAGAGGAAGAGGTTATAATTAATACTTCTAATATAAACGCATTTTTTGATGAAGATGGAGAAATTAAAAAACTTGAAGGTTTCGAAAAAGCAGATGGATTTATATTTCTAAACAAAATTAAAAAAAATGAGAGACAGGATAAGGACTGAAAAACTCGTTAAAATTTATAAGAAAAGAAAAGTGGTAAATGAAGTTTCGATTGGAATAGAGAGAGGAGAAATAGTGGGTTTGCTTGGGCCCAACGGTGCAGGAAAAACAACCACCTTTTACATGATTACAGGTGTTATTAAACCGAATGATGGTAAGGTATACCTTAATGATATGGATATTACGCCTTTGCCAATGTATAAAAGATCAAGAATGGGCATAGGTTATCTTCCTCAGGAGGCCTCAATTTTCAGAAAAATGAAAGTTTATGATAACATATACGGTGTTTTAGAAATTAATGGTTTTAAAAAAGAAGAGTGCAAAAGCAAAACAGAGGAGATTATGAAAAGGATGGGGGTGGCTCATCTTAGAGATTCCTATGGATATAGCCTGTCAGGTGGAGAAAGGCGTAGAGTGGAGATAGCGAGGAGTCTTGTATTAAATCCTAAATTTCTATTGCTTGACGAACCCTTTACAGGTATAGACCCCAAGACAAGGGAAGAAATCCAGGAAATAGTTGTAAGTCTTAAAAAATATGGAATAGGGGTCTTAATTACAGACCATAATGTCAGAGAAACCCTTGAAATCACTGACAGGGCATATATAATTTATGAAGGTAAAGTCCTTCTTGAGGGTGATTCCGAGTTTCTTGTGAATGATGAGCAAGCAAGGAAAATCTATCTTGGTAAGAAATTCAGACTATGAAAGAGAGAAAAAGTTTTTTCCATAGAGAAGCTTTGAGACTTGAGACAAAGTTCACACCATTTATGGGAATTCTGTTAAGATTTTTCCATATGCCCAAAATGGAGCTGGCAGAATTTCTAAAAGCAGAGCTTGAAACAAATGTATTCCTTGATGAAAAAACCGAGCATGGTGAAAGTGAAGAGGAAGAAAAAGAAGATTTCGAACTTGAAGAATTTATTCAAGGAGTGGGTGAGGATGTTTACTCTCTAAAAACCCGTGACGAGGAAAAAGATGACCCTTTAGAACTTGTAGCTGCCCCACCGCCTTCCCTTTATGAAAGAATGAAATATCAGATAGAATCTTATTTTAAAAAGGATATAGACAGAAAAATTGCTTATGTTATTCTGGAAAATTTGAACAGAGATGGTTACCTTGAGAAAGAGCCCAGGGAACTCGCGGAATTTGTGGGAGTGAGTGAAAATAAATTTGAAGAAATAAGAAAAAAATTTATGAGGTTTGATCCTGTTGGAATAGGTGCGAGAAATATTACTGAGTCTGTAGAAGTTCAGCTCAGAGAAAGAGGTGAGAAAGAAAAAATCATAGAGACGGTTATAAAATGTGTTCAGGGTTTATGTGAAGATAAAGAACTTCACGAAATAAAACAAAAATTTAACCTTACTGATAGAGAAATAGATAAAGTTTTTAAATTGGTGAAAACCATTTTGCCCCGTCCTGCCCTTAAATATTCAGAAGAGCAGATAAGATATGTATATCCTGAGGTGGTTGTTATAAAAAGGGAAAACAAATTAATTCCCATTGTTGATGAGTCAGGGCTTCCCAGGATAAAAATCAATCGCAGATACCTGAAACTCATGAAATCAAAATCTCTTGCTTCTCAGGAAAAAAAAGTTTTGAGAAAACATCTACAAAGGGCGGTTAATATTTTTAAAGCCCTTGTACAGAGAAAAATTAACCTTTTAAAAATAACTGAATTTATAATAGAGCGTAACAGAGGCTTTTTTGAGGGAAAAAGCAACAAGGTTTCTCCTATTACCCAGAGCGACGCTGCTCAAGAAATCGGTATAAAAAGTTCCACATTTCACAAGCTTGTTTCGAGCAAATATATAGATACACCCAGAGGTATTTTTGAAATGAGATTCTTTTTCCCTGGTGGTATAAAGATAAGAGGTGGAAGAATGTCAAGAGAGAAAGTAAAAGAAATGATAAAAGAAATTGTGGATAAAGAGGATAAAAAAAACCCTTTTACTGATGAGGTGATAGCGGAAATTTTACAGGCAGATGGAATTAAAATAAAAAGGAGAACAGTTCAAAAGATAAGGGAAGAAATGGGAATACCGAGTTCAAACAGGAGAAAAAAGAGGTGAAAAACTACCGTTTCCTTTTTCCTTTTTTTAAGAAAAGAATATTTTTATTTTTTGCCTTTATAATTTCCACATTTTTCTTTTCCCTTTTTCAGGGACTTACAGTGGGTGTTCTTTTCCCTTTTTTAAAAGTTATATTTTATAATGAAGCTCCTCCAAAGGGTAATTTCATCCTTGATAGAGTATTTCATTTCATAGGTAAATATCTGGTTTCAGAACCCGGAGTTCCTGTTCTTTTAAAAATGGGTACCATAATTCTATTACTTTTCTTTTTTAAATCTCTTTTTGAATATCTGTCAAAATTTTTAAACGCTGTTGTGCAGGAAGGAATATCAAAAGATGTTAGAGACCTGCTTTTTTCAAAAATTTTAAATCTTCCCTTGTCATTTTTTTCAAGGAAAAAGACAGGTGAAATAGCTTCAAGATTTACCCATGACATTCTTTACATAAAATATGCACTTACCAATGGATGGTTTTTAATCATAAGAGATGTAATGACGATTCTGATATATCTTATTGTGCTGTTCTGGGCATCCCTTGAACTTTCCCTTTTTTCCCTGATATTCATTCCACCATTGGTCCTGCTTGTCAAAAAAATAGGTGATTCATTAAAGAGAAAAGCAAAAAGATTTCAGGCAGAGATGGGTAAAATAGGTGCCTTTGTTGTGGAAAAGACTTATGGAATAAAAACAATAAAAGCCTTTGTTCAGGAAGAAAAAGAGATAAAAAACTTTAGACAGAGGACAGGAGAATATTTAAAAAGAATGCTGAAATTTGAAAACCTCAGACACCTCTCACCCTCTTTAACCGAGTTTCTGGTGGCACTCCTTGCGATTTTCATATTTCTTTATGGGGGAAAACTCATCTTCATAGACAAAAAACTATCACCTGAAAAATTTCTCGTATTCATAGCGGGCGCCCTTTCCCTTTTACAGCATTTCAAGACAATAACAAATGCATGGGGGAATATACAGCAGGGAATAGCAGCAATCACAAGGGTGAGAGAGCTTCTTGAAGAGAAACAAGAGGAAAAAGGTGGAGTTCATATTATAAACAAAATAAACAAAGGGATAAATTTCAAAGATGTATGGTTCAGTTATGATGGTGAAAAATATGCTCTTAAAAATATAAATTTGTCCGTAAAACCTGATGAAAAAATAGCTCTTGTTGGACCTTCGGGTGCGGGCAAGTCAACCCTTGTAAACCTTGTTTCAGGCTTTTACTTTCCAACAAAAGGCAAAATATATTTTGATGATAAAGAAATAAAAGAATTAAATGTAAAAGAACTAAGAAAAAAAATAGCCATCGTTCCTCAAGATGTTTTCCTGTTCTCAGGGACTCTTTATGAAAATCTTGTATATGGTAACAGTAAAGTTTCAGAAGAGGATGTATGGAAAGCGGTAAAAGATGCTGCAATCTATGATTTTGTAAAATCATTACCTGAGGGTCTCAGGACAAAAATCGGAGAAAGAGGTGTTAACATATCAGGAGGGGAAAGACAGAGAATAGCTATTGCAAGGGCATTCCTTAAAAATCCCCTGATAATAATATTTGATGAAGCGACCTCTCAGATTGATGCAGAATCAGAGAAAAAAATTCAGGAGTCCCTTAAAAAGCTTGAAAAAGATAAGATAACATTTATGATAGCGCATAGACTTGCCACCGTTTTAAAAGCAGATAGGATAATTTTGCTGGAAAGCGGAGAGATCAAAGAAATTGGCAAACATGAGGAACTTCTAAAAAAATCCTCTCTCTACAAAAAACTCTATGAATTACAGTTCTCTGTAGCTTAAAAGAGACTCTGAATCTTTTATTTGTTCAACAAAGAATAAAGTCAGGATTAAAATATAAAGGTAATAAGATAAATATTTTCACTTTTTATAAAAAATAGAGGTTAAAATATAAGGTAATAGATTTATAAAAACAATAAGATTTTTAATTTATTTGAAAAAAGTTTTTTTATTTCCTTAGATTTTTAAATTAAATTTTTTGGAGGGAATATGAGAAGATGGTTGATTGTATTGGTTATTTTACTTTTTTCCTGTGAAAAGAGGTGGTGGGAGGAGACGCGTTTTATTCAGGCACCTAATTGGGCACCTGACAATAAAATATTATTTCTTGAGGAGATATGGAAGACGAGGCATTTCAGGGATTGGTGGGGAGGGGCTGGTATAGATAAGATGATAAGCGAGATATATTTATGGGAGGTGGATACACATCAGAATTACAGGAATTTGGGATTGATATTTAAGATAGAGGGGAGGTATGTTGGATTTTCTTATCTTTCCTGTGCTGGTGATTGGGTTTTAATTTCAGGGGATACTGATACAAATATTTATGCTATAAAAAGAAGCACGCTTGAAAAGAGGTATTTAGGTAAGGGTATGTATGCTGATTTATCGCCTGATGGGAAAAAATTTGTATATGTTAAGCCAAAAAAAGGGCTGTGGATAAAAAATATTGACGGAACTAATGACCATCAAATAATTTCTGATTCGAATGCAACTCATCCTGCATGGAGCACAGATGGGGGGAGGATTGCATTTGTATTAAAAACTTCCGTTTCACTTAATACTGACAGTTTAATAATAATAGATACAGTGAATAATTTACTACATGGTTATGAATTAAGAATATATATACCTGATTGGGGACCTGCGGATTCTAATGCAATCTCTTTTAGTAACGGTTATTATGGATGTATTTTACATATACAAGATGCTTTTATTGACACTTTAGAAAATATTCCCATGGGGGATGCTCCAATTTTATGGTCTCCATCAGGTTCATATTTTATAGCATATGATGGAAAGTGGTATGTAATAAAGCGTGATGGTTCGAAGAAATTTTATATAAAACCCTAAAAAGAAGGTTTTAAAATGAGAAGTATAATTTTAATAATTGTGTCTTTTATTGGGCTTTATGCCTAGGGTGGTTATCCATATAAGCCTTATCCAATTCTTTTTGTTCATGGTATCACAGGTTCTTCAAAAGATTGGGGAGTTAAAATTTCTGATGATTGCCTTTTCCCAAGATGTGATACCATTAATAAAGACTCAATAATTTCCGGGCATACTTATGATAGGGTTTTACCTTTGATGATACCTTATGCAAAGGTATGGTTTTTCATTGATTCATCTTATACTTGGGATGAGGCTCAACCAGCCTACCCCAACAAATCCTTTTTAGAGGTGATAAATTTTGCAGACCCTATGGGTTCATTAGACCCTGATCCAGACAATTATCCCGAGCCTTTTACAGGACAGGGAGATGAGCTTGTTAAAAGGATAAGGTCTGTTTTAAAGGAGTATTACGGTGAGAATTGGCAGGGTAATCCAGATGCAAAGGTTATATTAATGGCGCATTCACAGGGTGGTGCTGTAGTGAGGGAGGCATTAAAAGAAGATACCACATTAATTCCACATATTGCAAAGATAATAACTGCTAATACTCCGCATCTCGGTACATGTTTTGCGAATTTGGGTTTCAGGGACTGGATGATACTTTCAATGGCGAACTGGCATCCTTATATACATCCTATAAAATGGGGGTTGGGTAATGCTTTTAAATGGCTCGGCAGGAAATTACCTCCTTGGCTTGTAAATCCTGTAGCGATTGATTTGAGGAATCATTGTATAAAGATAGGCGGCAGGTGGGTGATAAATTTAGAGGGGGATCAGATAGCAATGAAAATAATAGAGAAGATGCCATCCGCACTTTTTGAGATTCCCGGTATTGGGGAGTATCTTACTGCTTTTGCGGTTTTGGAGGGTATTTTGGGTCCTGCTGCGGAGGCAATAGCAGAGATATGGGGCAAAGAGGGATTTCATGTAAGTATAGGTTCAATACCTGATGATGGGGAGGGTTCGACATTTTTCCGACATTTAGGAACACATGGTGCCGGTAAAATACCATTTGTATGTATTTTGGGCAGGGGTTTTTATGATGACCATGAATATGCTTTTGATGTGCCTGTATTTGGGAAGACTACATGGGGTAAAATTGGTAAATTTAACAGGTCAGGTTGGGCTTTGACTGCTGGTTATTGGACTCTTTCTGTATGGTTTCCGAAGCCCTTTTTAGAATGGGCAATTAAGTCAACTGCTTCAGAGCTTATGTGGGAGTGGTGGAATCAGGATTCGGATATGATAGTAAGGTGGGGTTCCCAGAGTGTGAATCATGTTTCAAGTGAATTTAGAGCGAGGGAGATAAAGGAGTGGGGAATATATCACGGGCGTGTGCTTCAAAGATATGACCTTGTTCTAAAAGCCCTTGAAGACCGCCCTTTAATAGATTCTGTTATGCTTATTCAGACCTTTACAGATTCCCAGGGAGTTCAGAGAACTGATACTGTATATTTAACTGAAAATAAAATAGACACAATCATTACTTCTTTTGAAAATTTAAGAATAGAGGGAAAGCTCAAAAAAACTCATTTCCTCCATATAAGTGCCCCAAAAATCTGGATAAATGAAGTGCCCACAGGCAAACTAAAATACCCTGAAAGATGCGGATATGAAGGCAGAAAATTCTTCATAGATTCAACCCATTTAAAATACCTGGGTGCAGGATATAATAGATTAAAAATAGTTTCAAAAAACGTAGTAGGTGAAGAATTTACAAGGAATTATACCTTGTGGATGGTGCCGAGTGGCTGGTTCTGCATGCAGGAAAGTCCTGATTATCGTTCTGTTTTAAAGAATTTACTTGAAAATGATACCTTTAAAATAAGACTTATTAAGCTGGGTCTCTCAGACTCCCTTAAAACAATTGCCTGGGATACATTAAAAGTTAATTTTGTAAATTTAATTCAGGATACAAATGGCTGGTTTGTTCCGGATTCAACAGATACCCAATTTGTTTTAATTCCCAATAATTTATACTTTTATGAAGATGTTGAGGGTGTTTATAATGATACCAATTATCTTTTATGTCCTGGAAAAAGATTAAATTTACCTTTTATAAATTTAAAAAATTTTTTAATAGATACCTTTAATATTCAAAATTTTGAAGGCATTTATAATTTTTATTATGTTGTCAATGACTCTTTTAAAACAGTAAAGAGTTTTCATCAATTTTATGTAGATAAAACACCACCTTTTGTGGAGATTATAGGTCCTGAAGGGGTTTATTCAATTAATACCTCAAGGGGCGGACCATCGGACAGTATAGCAATAATTGCAAAGATAAAAGATAACTTTGAAACAGAGCTTTTAACCCCAAAAGATTTAATCTGGATATTAAAAACAGAAAAAGGAGATTCAATATATTCAAAATATTATGATGAACCGGGCTTTTATTATTATGAGGATTTATTCATTGATTTTATTCCGAAAGAGGTCTTAAAAAATCTTGAAGACGGAAAATACTATGTTGAGATAAGAACTTGTGACAGGGCTGATAATGAATCTATTGAGGCAAGATACTTTAAGATTGATACGGGTCCTCCTGAAATTTATGTAATCCAGAAAATGGATTCAATTTTGACCAAAGATAAGGAATATCTTGAGTTTAAATTCAGGGTAAATGAATGGGCAAGATTTAAACTTGTTTTAAAAAATAAAAATGATACAACGATAAAATACATCAAAGAGGTAAATGCTTTGCCCCATGTTTTTTATGATACGTTGATTTCCGAAGCAGAAATAACAGGTAATAAATTTGTAATTTTAAACGAGGAGATTGATGATGGGGTATATTTAATTTATGCAGAACTTACAGATTCAGCCGGTAATACAAGGGAATTAACCGGAAAGGAAATTTGCGGAAATAGCACTTTGAGAGTTGATAAAACACCGATTTCTTTAAAAGATATTTTTATTCAGCCTTTTGTAGGTGAGGATTTTATAAATCTTTCATTAAAGGCGGAGCAGATAAATGATAAACCGGAAAATAAAAAAGGCGGGGTATTAAAGATTTTCATTGACAGTTTATTTATAAAGGATTTTGAATTTCCTTCTGATTCGGATACCATAAAAATTTATCATCAGTTTGATATTAAAAATTTATCCTATGGAAAACATATTCTTGAAATAGAAGCAGAAGACCCGTTCGGAAGCAAAACCCGTAAGAGTAAAGTATTTTTCAGAAATACTTATGGAACAGAAATTACATTTCCTTTAAAGGATACTCTTAAAAGGGGGATGATTGTAATTGAGGGAAGGGTGTCTGACCCTGATATTTACGATAATTTACCCTTTAAGAATTTTGAAATATACTGGACCGATGTAAAAAATCCTGAAATTACACCTGACAGCATTGATAAAAATGTATGGCATTCTGAATTTCTCGAAGTGAGAGAAGATTTGCGAAAAGAAAATGAGCCTTTAAATTTCGGATTTAAAGAGGTAAATAGTGAAAATATAATTGCTTTTTTAAATTCAGGGGGTATATCACCCGGCAGGATAACCCTTCTTTTAATTTCAAGGGACCAGATGAACTCGGTTTGGGACACAGCTTCCTTTTATCTGGAAAAGGAATTTGCTCAAAATCCCGATATTGAGCTCTATCTGAAAGTGGAAAGACCCAAACAGGATACACCGGGTATGATTGAAGGGGTGCCAGGGGCAGGTGATACACTGCTACTTGATTTAACTAAGGGCGAAAAACTTGCTGGAACTTATTTTTTAAAGGGTGTTCCATCACAGGTTAAATTTCAAATTCTTTCACAGGATAATGAAATTTTATTTGAGGAAACTGACTAGGAAATTTATCCTGTGGATGGTATTCCCCAGAAATTTGATTCAACAGGATTTTATGTTTATTCTGAAGATGAAAAAAATCTTTATGTTGTTTTTAAAAGTGAAGATTCTGTTATTGCAGGTCTGGGTATAATTGCGGAAAAAATATTTGAGGTTGATTCAATTTATGTGGATTCTGGTTTTAATTCCTTTTTATATGAAAACAACCTGAATATTTTTGCCCTTGGTAAATTTGAGAATTTAAACAAATTAAGGGTTAATTTAAAGCCAGAAGTTGCGCTTAAAAAAGGATTTTTAAAGGTCTTTCTTGGGAAAAATCTTTATTCACCTGATAAAGATTCTTTTAATATAATTGGTAAGACACACCTATGGGACGGAAAAGTTTATCCTTCAGGCAATTTTGTTGTTCCTGGAAATTATAGAGTTAAAATTATTGCCTATGGGAAAAATGGGAACGGATATGTTGAGAAAGAAAAAATTATAAAAGTAAAGTCAAAGTTTGAAATTGATACAGTGTATGTCCAGCCTCAGGAAATCACTGTTAATGATACTGCTTTATCAAAGGTCTCTTTATTTTTCAAGGCGAATATGGATTTAAAGGCAGATATTTTTGTAATAAATTCTGAGGGAAATGGGGTTGATACCCTATGTATTGATAAAGGATTTTACGGCTCCTGGAATACCCACTCAATTATATGGGATGCAGGTAAAAAACCTTTCATAGATAGCGGACTTTACAGGTTTAAACTCCTTTTAAGACCTTTGCATACAAATTTTGATACGGTTTTATATTCTCCGAATTTTAGAATAATAAATGTTCCTGTGATTTACGATACTCTTGATTTGTATATACCTGATGAGTATGCTCAGGATACTCTCTCAGATAAAAAAATTTACGATGCAAAACCAGAATATCTATTTTCATTAAAGGCAAAGGGAAGATTAACACCGCCTTTACCTTTTAAAATTAATGTTGAAAGAAAATCAGCAAAAATGCCTTTAAAGGTTAAGTGGAGAGTGGATTATTATACGGTTGATGTTGATACGCAGATTAATATGGTTAGACGCTTTTATCCTGATAATCCTATAAAGATTATTGGTCCGGGCGAAACTTGGAATACCCCATCGGACAGAAAATTGATTAAGGTTGTAAGAATATTTGGAGATACGAGTCTTATAGAATATAATTTTGATGGCAAGGATTACTATTTCGGTAATTCAAGAGAATGGAAAGGTGCAGGATGCTGTTATAATTGGCAGCCCAATCCAATAAGATGGGGAATTTTTGAGAATTATCTTTTTACAGATACAATAAATTGTGGTGGTTATAAATGTAGAAAATTGGTTGAAGCAATAGAGCCTGCATGGGATTATCTTAAAATCTATGATTCCACAAAGATTGTTCCTGATACCGAGCTTGTTATAACCGACTCCCTTCTCGGAATCTCAGATTCAGGAACCTTTTATATAGTTGATACCGGTGCTGTTTATAAAGCCTATACGAGTTTTTATCCTGCTCAAAGGGATTCCTAGGCATATAAGATAAATTTTATTCCCTTTTATCCGGTGTTTATAAAGAGTTATAAAATTTTCACATACATGAATCCATATACCGGAGATACCGTGGTTAGACATCTTGATAATTACTATCCGCTTTCACAAAAAATTGAAACAATTGATTCTATTTCACCTGATAGCGTAATAAAAGTGAGTTTACTTATAAAGGGACATACCCCGAGTAATTATATTATTGATACACTTATCAAATTTTATAAGATAAAAGTTGATACAGATATTTATATTCATAGAGATTTTAATGGTAATAAAATTTTTATTCAAGAAATTCCTGTTTATGCAAATGATACTCCGCAGGTTTTTGATAAACCAGTTGTAAAATGGAAACTAAAGGCAAAAGTTTTTTATGAAAATAATTTGCTTGAAGAGTTTGAAGATACTTTTCATATATCTGAAGATTTAAACAGGGAGGATGGGATTGTTGAAATAAAGTCAACTTCTGCCAACTTTTTCAGGGAATTGAGGTTTATCTTACCGGAAAGCAATATAGAATATTTCAATGAAAATGCTTTGATTAAAGATACATTAAAATGGAATGAAAATCAGAAAAAATATTTCCAAAAAATAAGGTCCCTTGATTTTCTTGAAAACTGGCAGGGAAGCAATCATTTTGTGAGTTATGCCTGTTCCCTTATAACAGGGAAAGTTGCATTTAACGATACAGGTCCTTTACCGGATTCAGGAAGATGTATAGTAATAAAGCCTTCCCTGAATATAGAAGATACTTTATGGACAAGTAAGGAGGATAAGTTTATTGATACAACCGGAATTTTGTATACAGAGTTTCCTGCAATTTTTGGAAATACATTCCCCGATTCAGGATATTTATCAAAGACCTACATCTCTGAAAAGTATTTTGAAAATTATAAAGATTCTATACTTTCTCATCCTGAATACGGAGATTCTTTAAACCAGATGTTCAATTATGAAGTTCAAAATGATACCCTCTTTAAAAAATCAAACCCCTGTTTGAATATAACCGCTTATGATTCTTTGAGGATCTTTTATATAAACAAAAGATTGCACCATGATTTGTCAGGTGAAAAAACAGAATTTCATTATTCAGGCTATGGTCAGGGAATAAACGACTTTTTAAGACCTTATCTGAAACTTACCTATCATCCAAGAGAGTATATTCCTTTAAGGGGCAAATCCTTTACAGGAAGTTATAAGATTTATATAATGCGTGAAGATAAAATTTATCCTCAATATGACAGCCTTTTGAGTGCACCAGAAGGAGTTGATACAATTCTGGGATTTATAGAAGTTTCTGAGATGGGAGAAAACATAAAGGTTTTACTTTATGAATATCAGGGGGGCAGTTTAAGTCAGATAAGATATAGAGATTTTCTTATAGGAGATTTGTTTGACCCTGATAAAAATAAGTTGATTGCAAAAAGTCCCTACGCAAGAGCGGTAATCAATTTTTCTCCAAATTCTTTTAACTCTCCTCAGATTACAGGTATATGTCCTCTTTATCCTGATTCAATGAAAATTGAAGGACCGCAGCCCTATATAGGCGGTAATTTTGGACCGCTTCTTTATTTAAAACTAGGAGGTGCAAAGTTTTCTGAGCCAGAACAAAAGCCCACCCTCTATTATTACTTTACTCAAAGGGAAAAACAGGAATACAACATTGATATTGAGAATATAAAAATTTATGCAGTAAAAGAAGATGGTTCTTTAATTCCTTTAAATACAATAGTTTCAGAAGACCCAGGTACGGGTGAAATAACTTTGCAGGTTATGGCTGATTCTTTTCCTGGTGAAGGTGATACTCCTTATTTTGCAGCACTTTGTGAAAATGAAACAATGGATGGGAAGATTTTGATAATTAA
The DNA here is from genome assembly GCA_002011615.1 of Candidatus Hydrothermus pacificus. Taxonomy (GTDB): domain Bacteria; phylum Hydrothermota; class Hydrothermia; order Hydrothermales; family Hydrothermaceae; genus Hydrothermus; species Hydrothermus pacificus. The sequence goes on from MTOH01000012.1 coordinate 30,259, forward strand.
GGAAAGAATTTATAATGGTAATATATCCCTTGAAGGCGTATATATACCTTATACCCAGCAGAGAAGCCTGGATGTTTTGTTTGTAGGAACCAGGGAAAAATTAGAAAACATATATGATTTAAAGAAGTACATCCTTTCAGAAGTTCCTGATACTGTTTTAAGGGCATCTACATTAAGAGAGGATAACGAGTTTTATTTTAACTTTGAGACCGATTTTGATACTCTTTATTATTTTATTCTACCCGGTGTCAATGAAAACTTCTTAAATCAATTTAAAGGAGAGATTAAGAATTTTCCCGTTGCAAAGGGGGTTCTGGTTGATACTGCATTTGAGATAAAAATTTTGCCTCCTGAAAACCCTTATACAGGAATTGTCCATAATGATTTAAAGTTTTATGTCAACAAAGATGCCCTTGTCCATTATTACCTGAAAACTCTTTCAGGAGAGATTATAAAAGATACATTTTTCAATGCGCAGGCTTTTGATACAGTGTCAATTTTATGGTATGGTAGAATAGGGAATCAGAAGGCAGAGGAAGGTGATTACCCCTATGAGATTGAAGGTTTTGCCCCAAGTGGTGAGACAGATTACAAGGAGGGGGTATGGCATGTAATATGGAACTACTACGCGGTTATATTAAATCCTGAAGATGGCTCATTTTTCATACCAGGGAATGATATTGTTTTAAATGCAAAAATTCTGGGCACGAATTTGCCTCTGGAATGGAGTGCATACTCTAAGTCTGGGTGGGAGTTCATAGGGATTCAGAGCGATACCCTTTCACCGGTTGTATGGCATATTCCACAGAATTATAAAATACCTCTTACATTGAAGGCTTCACCTTTAGTCCCAGGTGTTCCTGATTTTGCAAGGATTTATCCTGTAAGGGACAGTTTTCCGCCTTTAATAAGTATAATTCCCCTTTCAAATTTTTATCAGGGGAATATTTTATGGATTTCAGAAGGAGGACAGGTTCTTATAAATACAGAGGATAATGAATCCAAAATAGAGACTTCCTATGTGCTTGTAAACAGTTTGCAAAAAATAGACTTTAAGGATTCTCTAATTTTAACATCGCAGGATTTAAATCCTGGTGAAAACAATGTTTATGTATATACAAAGGATGTAATGAACAATGAAAAAGACACAAGTTTTATTCTGGGCGTAGATAATTTTAAACCGAATGTTCAGGTAAAATTTGGTGAACCTTATTATGCGCAGGGAGATACCTTTTTTGTGACTCCCTCAACCCCTGAAACCCTGTTTGCACGGGATAACGGCTCGGGTATTAATTCAATATTTTATAAAATAAATAATGCAGGTTATAGCCAGATAAATGATTCAATTTATGTTATCAATATACAGAATCAGGGCCTGAACAGACTTTATCTTTATTCTGTTGATAATTTGGGAAATAATTCTGAAACCCTTATGGTTTTTGTAAGGGTTGAAGTTCCTGGAACCGCCACTGTTAAGTTGACATTTCCCTATGATTCAATAATATTCAACCAGAGTTTTGCAATAAGGGGATGTGCCTATAATATACAGAAATGGAGAGTTTTATACGGATATGGTTCAAATCCTGCAAATTATATTTTGCTGAAAGAGGGAAATAACCAGATTTATGATTCATTAACCCCGATTGATACATTTCCGCCCTCTGTAATTCCGGATGGTGTTTATACAATAAGACTGGAAGGGATAAGTTATCAGGATACCTTTTATGACGAAAGGGTTATTTATAAGGGAAATTTTGAAATTTACGATTCTGTCCAGACCCCCTCTTTTGGTAAAATTTCAGGAGATGATAAATTTCTTTATTATGCATATGTTGATACAAGTAATCAGGTAATAATCTATCTGAGAAAATATCAGATAATGGACAGTTTAATTTTTATAAAAGAAGATACACTTCGGGATACAATTCCCTTTTATCATAATTTAACAGATATGTGCGTATTTCCTGATTATAAAATTTTTATCCTTTTTGATGCGGTACCTCATAAAGTCTCACAAAGACAGATGGATATGGGATATATATGGAAGGGCAAGGAAGGGATGTATACTCTTTTTTATTTTAATAGTTTCTTTGGAGAAAGTGATTATGAGAAAAATAGAATATATACAGTTGAAAGACTACCTTTTGGGAATATTCGCTTTTTCATAAGGGATACCACCAGTTTAGATTCTTTACTCTCTTTTGGAAATTTTGAAAACCCAGTCTCAGGTTTTGCAGTCAGGGATTCTGTTTGCTATTATTCTCCTGATTTTGGCAATAAAATTTATTTTTTAAAAACAGGAGAAAATATTCCCTTTGATAGTATAAATCATTATGCTGAAAGGCTTTTTATAGACAATAAGGGTCTTTTATGGGGAACCGCAGGGAGCGAGGTTTTCTGCTTCTCACCTTTTAAAGAGAAAATATTTTCCCAGAATATGGAGTGGGTTAATAGTTCTTTTTATGTTGTTAAAAATTATCTATTCATTTTATCGGGAAATAAGATCTGTTTTTACGGTTATAATATTCAGGATAAGATGTATTTAATGACTTCTCTTTCCGTAAATAAATCTTTAAAAATCCAGAAACTCTTTGCCTACCCTTCCCTTTATAATCCTGAGAAAGGATTTTTAAAAATAAACTTTTATCTACCAGCAGAAAATAGCGGAGAAGTCTTGATTTACACCCTTTCAGAAAAACTGGTTAAGAGAATAAAATTTTATGGAAAAAGGGGATTAAACACTATTTTATGGGACGGAAGAAATGAGATGGGTTTACCTGTAAGAAACGGGGTTTATGTTGCCCTTGTAAAGGTTAAAAACGGATTTTTTAAGGATGAAAAGTATACAAAGTTTATTTTAAGGAGATGGAAACCTTAATTTTATTTTTAATCCTTCAAACAGGAGGAATGGGTGTAGATATTTTTGAACTTTCGGGTTCTGCAAGGGCAAAGGGTATGGGTGATGCCTTTGCCTCTGTTGCAGATGATGCGAGTTCTATTTTTTACAATCCTGCAGGGATTTTGAATACCGAGAAGTTCAGAATTCTTTACATGCATTCAGAACTTGCCTTTGAAAGTTATTTTGATAATGTATCATTTGTTAAAAAACCTTTCGGAATTTCCTATCTCAGACTTGTCTCAAGTGATATTCCATATATTGTTTCAAAAGATACAAATATTTACGATACCACAGATTTGTATATAGAAAGAATCAATTATATTTCCCATGGAATTTATGTTTCCTCTGGTTTTTCTTTTAAGTCTTTTAACATTGGAGCAAACTTTAAAGTTTTTGAACAGAGAACAAAATATTTTAAAGAAAAAGATTATAAGTTTGATCTGGGATTTTTTAAAAACTTTGAAATTCTGAGTTCAGGCATTCTTTTAAGGGATATGGACTTTAAGGGTAATGATTACTCCTTTTTATACTTTGGTTTATCATCTTTAATTTTTAAAGAAATTCTGATTTCCCTGGAGATAGAAAGGCCCTTTAAAAAAGATGTTTATAAATTTAAATCAGGATTTGAATGGAATTTTTCAAAATATTTTAAATTAAGGGGTGGAATTAAGGAAGGAGATTTCACAATAGGTGCGGGTATTTTAACAAAGTTTGTGGAGGTGGATTATGCCTTTATCATGCATTCTGAAATACCTTCTTCTCACAGGATTTCTGTTGAATTTTTCTTTTAAAGAAAAAAGGGAGATAAAAATTGATTTTTCTGCACAAAGAATAACCCTTTTAAAGGATAAAATCGTTTTATACGGAGAAGGAAACATTTACTTTATAGATAAAAGGGGGGAGATAATTTTTTCAATTCCTGTTTTAGGATTTGAAAAGGGCAAAATTTCAGAATTTTTTGATTTTACAATAGATGGAAATAACCTTTTTATTCTTGGTAGAGAAAAGGTGGTAAGTTATAATTCTCATGGTGAATTTTTAAACGAATTTTATACAGACTTACCCCGTCCTTTTTTAATAGACGCAAGTTTTCCCTTTGGAATTTTTGTGTTTGATAAAGCACTCCAGAAGGTAATAAGATATGATTTTGATGGAAGAAAGAAAGGAGAATTTTATGTAAAATCCGAAAATATAAAGGATATGGATATAGACGAAAGTTATATTTATTTTTATGATGAAAAAGGGAAAATGTTTGTTTACAATTTTTATGGAAATAAGGTAAAGGAATTCAAATTGATTTACGGCAAAAAAATAGAAGTTGAAAAAGGACTTATATTCTTAATGGATGGAAGTGGTTTGAAAGTTTTTGATGAGGACAGAGAAATATATTCTGAGAGGATAGCTTTGAGGGACATACATTTGAAAGAGGATAATCTGTACATTTTATCTGAAAACATTGAAGTAAGGAGATTTGAAAGATGAACCTATTTATTTTAATTTTAATAATAAATTCTTCATCTGAAAAAATTGAAATAAAAGGAAGCAAAGGAATATTTTATGAAACAAGGGACTTTTCAGGAAACTATCCCTAGGGTTTTTATCCCTATTCTTTAAGACAGGAATATCTAAAATTGAATTTAAAGGGGTTTTTAAGGTTTTCTACTCAAATAAATGGTGAAATAATGCAGAATTCAAATCCTTTAAAAGAGGACCATATATTTTTAAGTTTAAAAAATCCCTATTTCTTTTTAAATCTTGGAGACCAGAAGGTATTTCTTGAAGAAAATTCTCTTTTACTTTCAAAAACATACAATCAGGGAGCAATGGGTAAGATTTTTTATAAAAATATAGAGGGAGGATTCATATATACAAGGGCAAAGGGTAAGAATCTTTATAAAAGGTTCAGGGGGAATAATACCCAGGGTCCTTTTTATCTTGACCCTGCTCCTTTGATTCAGGAAAGTGAAAGAGTTAGGATAATAAAGGAGGGGAAGTATCAGGATTTGAAAAGAGGAATGGATTATGAAATTGATTGTTTTTCTGGGACGATAACATTTTTGAACAGGATAGTTAAAGAAGATGAAATTGTTGAGGTTTTTTATCAAAGTAAGGAAGAGAATCTGAATGAAATTTATGGTTTCAGAGNCGGTTCAAAGTATTTCGGATACTCAGAGGTAAATTTAAGAAACAGGAACTTAAAAGAAGGAGTTTATGGTTTTGATTTAAATCTTCCCTTAAAGTATCTGAATTTAGGATTTGAATCTGCATTTGATAAGTATAATTCCAGAAAAATAGGAGCATACGGAGGCAGAGGTAATTTTGATTATAAAGATTTAAAAATAATGGGATATTATAAAGAATTTAATGATTTTTATAAACCCATTGAATCTCTTTATTTTAAAAAAGGAGGAAAAGAAGATTCTATTTCCGGAAAATATAAATGGTTTTACTTTAAAAGATACGATTTTGAAGATATTTCAAGAAAGGAAAAAAATTATGTATTGGGTATAAGGTTTGATAAAGCTGGATATGAATTTTCAGAAAGTTATTTAGAAGAAAATGAAAAATACACTTTTTCATTAAATTCTTTTTATCTTGCTCACAGCATAAGCAAACTTAAATTCAGATTTGACTATATTTTTGGGAAAGAAAAAAATCCCGCGCTTTTCTCAGGGAGAAGAAATACTTATCTGATTAAAAGTAATATAGGCTACAGAAGGAGTGTTTTAAATATCAATTTAAAATCAAACTACAAGATTGCAGAAAGTTATAAAGAATATGGTCAAAAAGGAGATGTTAATCTTTCATTTAAAAGGGCAAGTTTTTATTTGAGATCAGAATATTTTAAAAATTCATTAAATCCGCAGGTGTTTATATTAAGTTCGGGATACGGGTTTTATCCTTATAATTCTTTAAAAATAAGAGGGTTTGTAAGAAGGGAATATAAATTTTTATCGGATTCCTTGGGCAAAGGAGAGATTTTAAGCCTTTCAAATTCATTGGATTTTTATTTTAAAAGAAATTCCTTTTCCCCTTTTGTCAATTTTAAAGAAATAAAAAGCAAGAGATATTACTTTAATTATATTTCAAAGGGATTTAACTTAAATCTTTTACCCTATAAAGACCTGAGAGCCCTTTATCTTTTTTCCGATGGAAAATCAAAAGGCTCAAAAGAGAAAAAAAATAATCTATCCATCTCAAAAAATATGGGTAAATTTTTATTGGTTTATGAATATGCTTATTTTTTAAATAAAGGCAAAAGTTATTTTGATACACTTTCTTCAAATGCCCAGAGGGTTAAATCAAATAAATTTATGCTGAATTTTATAAATACGGGTAAAGGGGTAGAAAGTTATGCGAGGATTTCCGATTCACTCTGGATAAGAGAAGAGCAGAGGGTGGATTATAATACCATTACTTTGAACAGTAAATTTTCAAAAGATATAAAACCCTCTTTAAGTCTTTATACAGGAATTTCCTTTAATAAAAAGAAAGGAATTGATACCCATCTCTCCGAAGGTTCTCTTGATTTTTATACCATTTCTCCCTTTACAGGGATAATAGGAAGAATAAAGAATATTATTATAGTTGAGGGAAGTTTTGAAATTGAAAATTCCTTGAAAAGAAATATTGATTATGGAAGACAATCTGCGGGTCTTATTTTATCTTTCAATTATAAAAAAATAAACATTTCAACAAACTTAGAATACAAAAAGTTTCTTTCTCCTTCTTATGAAGATTTAAGGTTTACATTTAATGGAGAATTCAGATTTTAAAGGAGGTGAAGATGAAGATAATCTTATACTTGCTTTTATTTTTAACCCTTCAGGAAATTCAGCAAAATATAAAAAATAACTTCTCATGGATTAACGATGTTCAGGGAAATATGGAAATAAGAATTTCTCTTTCAGATACGACATTTTCGCAGAGTATGAAATTCTATATGGAAAACTCTCAGGAGGGTAAAAGGATAAAGATTGAATCAAATGGTGAAAAAGTGATGCTCAAGAATAATAAAATGTTTTTTAAGGAGAAATCTCTTTCTTTTCCCCAGATTCCTGATACAGGAAATATATTTCCTGAAGGTGAAGTTAATATAAACTCAAGGGGAGATGTAATAGAAATTGAATGCACACCACAGGATACAACTTCAGGGATTTTAAATTACAAATTCTATGTGGATAAAAATACATATAATATAAAAATCTCTGAAATAACCACAAAATTCGGCGTTATCTATACAAATTTTGAATATCAGAAATATTCAGAAGGCTATTTTTATAAAAAGGTAAAGACCCTTTCACAAAAAGGGATTGTTACAGTAATTGAGTATAAAGATGTTGAGATTAATAAGGGGATACCGGAAAGTTTTTGGAAATAGAGATGGCTTGTTTTTTTGGGTTACAATATAATAACTTAAAGGGGACTTTAAAATGATGGGATTTGTTCTGGTTATGGTGAGTTTATACAAATATGCTGTTTTGCCTTATGAGTCAAGAAATGTTGATACCACTACATTCTCAATTATGTTTGACTATTTGAGAGAAGAACTCTCAAAATATGGTAATGTTCTTAATAAACAAAAAAGTTTTGAATTGTTAAACAGGATAAAAGAATGTGATACTGATACCTGTTTCAAAAGGATTTCAAATCGGTATCAAGTTGAAAACATTGTTTTTCTGAATGCTGATAGACTTGGCGAAAAGTATATAATCAGAATAAAGGTTTTTAATTCTAAGAAGGGAAAATTCATTTTTAATGGAAGGGACATCGGGACAGAGGAGGACCTTGATATTCTTATTCGAAGATTTTCAAGAGCAATTTACGAAGGAAAACCTGTTGAGAAAGTTGTTACACTGGAGACGATAACAGAAGTGGAAAGTAAAGAGGAACCGAGGAGAAGGCTTACGCTGAAATCTTTTGGCTGTAGAATTGGTTCCATTTTTCCTATAACCGGTTTTTATGATTCTGACAATTATAAACCTTCTAATTTAACAAGGGTTATACTGGAATTTTTTTATGAGTTAAAGAATGCAGGAATTGGGGTTGGAATTGGAGGTGCTTTCTTCGCAAGAGGGTCTGGTGTGGAATTTCCTCTCAGATATTTCCCTTCTCAGGGGAATATAACATCCTTTTTAGAAATTGCCCCTTCTTATTATTTTATGCCTGATGTTTATGAAGATGAAATAGATGGTAAAAAAATTTCCGGAGGCAACGGTCCTGGTATTGCAATAGGTGGTGGTTTTGCCTTCTTCAGAACTTACGAAACCAATTTTATTTTGAATGCAAAGTATCTTTTTATATTAAATAATGGTCCTGATTCAGGACTGGAACTAACTTTTGGTGTTCTTACTTCTGATAGGGAGATTTTAAAGATATTATTCGGATACCGATAAAGTTATGCATTTATATAACTCGAGTTTGCTAAAAGATAGATTTGTTGCTTTAACTTTTTAATTTTTGACATGTAATTTGGCACATCTTCCTCTGAACCTTCAAAGATTTCCTTTTCAAATCCGCCGGTGTTGCTCTTTTCAAATTAATTTGATGATGTCTAATGTTTTATGAATTAATCAGGAATTTGTTACACTCTCAGGAGGTGATAATCTATCTTAACCTAAATATTTTATTTAAATTCCCTTGATAACAACCTCTTGGCTCAAAAATAATATAATCTTGAAATTTTTTAAATTTTCTTTTAATATTTATATCTATGAAAGACCTCATAGAGACTTTATCTAAGGCTTTAAATGCTTCTCTACCAGGTAAAAAATACGAAAAATTTTCTGATGAAGTTGCTGAAATTATTTCTGGTATCTTTGGCATACCCTTTAAAGAAGCCAAACAATTAGGACACACTCTCATGATTATCTTCGGTGCATCGTTACTCGGTGGAATTTATGCAAGAAACAAGTTGCTGATTACCTTGGGAAGTGGAGGATGGGTTGGTTTAATATTGACCAGGATTTTAAAAGGGCTCGTATATAATAGAGAATTCATCTATTATTAAAAGTCTGATTAGACTTTAACCGGAACAGTCCAACATTTGAATAGTGTTAAAATTTGTCTTATAATGTAGGTATAAAAGAATTCCAGCCACTTATTTTTAACACCTCGGGGGTGTGAAGAAAAGGGTATAATTGGGTTTTTTGTGTTAATTGCGTTTGTTGGGTTTGTCTGTATTGTTTTTTGGTGTTGAAATTTCAGTTTTCTATTGAAAAAACCATTGTTTGAATTTTAAACTTTAGATGTTTATAAAGGAGGAAATCATGATGTTTAAAAATAGAAGTTTTTTGATATTTCCGGGATTAATGATTGCGTTTTCAATTTCAACCCCGCAGGCGACAACCTATTATGTTTCTGTAAACGGAAATGATAACTGGCCAGGCACAAGTCCTGATTCTGCGTGGAGACATATTAATCATGCTTGTTCACTTGTTACCGCAGGGGATACAGTTCTGGTTCTTGAAGGTATGTATGAGGAAAGGGTGGTTTTGCAAAATTCGGGCACACCGGGTAATATGATAGTGTTTAAATCCGAGCCCAGGAGAACTGCAACCACATGGGGGTTTGATACGAATTCACCGGATAAGGGAAGTTATGTAAGAATTGAGGGTTTTAATATTGCATGGGATACAACTCTTACGGGATGGCGTGATTTCGGAATTTTTATCAACAGCAATAATGTGGAGATTGTTGATAATTATATTTCTTACTGGCGTAAAACCGGGATTGTGGGATACTGGGGAGGTGAACCCAGGAATATTTATATTGCCGACAATAAAATCTTCCATTCTCAATCAGGAATATGGGTAAACGGAAAAAACTGGCTGATTGAGAATAATGAGATTGAGCGTCTTTATGATTACGGTAACGGTGATTGTGATTATACGAGATTCTTCGGCGACAGTATAACTTTTTATGGTAATTACTTTCATGGAACAGACCCCGATTCTATTGGTTCGGCTCATGTTGATTGTTTCCAGACTTTTGATAATAACGGAGAACATGCTGCCTATGTTGTAATTGAAGCAAACAGGGGTTTTGACTTTCATCAGGGATTTATGGGAGAGGCTCACTATTATCACAATTCCCATGATATTGTTTTTAAAAACAATATTTTTGCACGTGGCTGGTCATGGGGTTTATGTGTTCAGGATATTTCAGATGTAAGAGTATTGAATAATACATTTGCGGATATTCAATGGCACGGAGTAGGATTTCAGGGACAATATGCTCAGGGTGGAGTGGTTATAAACAATATCTTCTACAACACAAATACAAGTTACTGGTGGTCCGATTCCGCACAGGCAACAGGCGATTATAATTTGATTTTCGGAGCAAGCCCTCCAACACAGACAGGTCCTCATGATATACTGAATCAGGACCCTCAGTTTGTTGACCCGGGTAATTATGACTATCGCCTGCAACCTGCTTCACCTGCGATTGATAGCGGTGATTCACTTCTTGAAGTTCCCTATGATATAGTGGGAATTCCCAGACCCCAGGGGATGAGATGGGATATAGGAGCCTATGAATATGTTTCTCCGGGAATTAAGGAAAGCCACAAAAAAGTGGTAAAGCCTTCCGGAAAATTCAAGCTTGGTATAAATCCCTTCATAAATTCAGCAAGAATAAAGGGAATAAAGAATAAAAAAATTATTATTTATGACCTTTCTGGACGCAAGATAAAAACTTGCAAGAGCAATTTTATCGGCAAGGGTTTGAAATCCGGAATTTATTTTATAAAGGTAGAAAATGCAGGATTTTTTGAGATTATAAAGATTGAGTAAAACTCCATAGATTATTTAGAAAGGTTGGAAATTAAAATCCCGTACCTTAAATCTTTCCGAATTTTTATCTTTCTTTTTCTTTCAAGGTTTTTAATTATTCTCTCAAACTCTTCTAAAGGTAACCTTAGCAATTGAGCAGGATACCACATGGAAATGTCTTTTTTTGTGAATTCAACTATCACTTCTTCAAGAGCAGGTGGCTTTAAAGATTCAAGTTTTTTTGAATTTTTAAGATACTCTCTGAATTCGTTTTCAAAGAATGCCTTTTCAATTTTTAACATGTAATTCAATATATCCCTTCCGAGTTTTTTAAAGATTTCTGAAGCAAAGTCTGCCTGTGTTATTCTTTTTCGGGTCATTTCAGGAATTATTTTGAATTTATAGTTAAATCTTTTAGAGAGTTTTCTCTCAATTTTATCAAATTTTTCCATCAATACCTCATCAATACCTTTTTCCTTTCCACACCAAAGGATTTTTGCCTGAAGTCCTTGCTTTGCTACTCTCAATCTGTTTATCAGATACTCTTTAAATCTTTTCTCATTTATCTTTTCATCATTCAGCAAGAAGGCTCCGAGACAGAAGAAAATATAGTCGGTTATTAAGTCCTTATATAAAACCGCATCCCCTATCCTTATCTCTATTGTGGGTCTCATGATAACTTTGTTGCATATATCAGTTCCCCAGAGAAAAAATCTTAAGTTATTATTTTCGTATCTATTGGGGATGGATGTGAGCCATGCATGGAATAGAATTCTGTAACTTTTCCAGTTTTCTTTTATATACTTTGTATAAATCGGGCTGTTTACGAGTACCGCACCGAATAAAGGTGCATAATTTATCAGGTTTCTGTCGTATTTAAAGGATTCTCTGAAGGAGAAAAAACTTCCTATATGAACATGAAAACCTGTTGTATCGCCCGAGAGAGGATAAGTTGCCGAGGGTAAAAATATGAAATTTGTATTTTTCTTATATTCTTTTAGTTTTTCAAAGAATTTTTCAACAACATTTTCACATTCCTTTAGTCCCTCAATATCCCGCTTCTGAACTCAAGCACATGAGCATTAAAATATCTTATAAAATCAAAGCCCGTATGGGACCCTTTAATTGAGTTTCTTAAGTCAAAAATTAAATCGTCTATCTCCTCCTGCTTTGGGGGGATGAATTTTGTGTTTAAAATTGGGATTTCCCATTCAAATCCAAAGGTAAGTTTCATAGTTTTATCTCCATTTTAAATTCAGTCCTCCTGCCCTTTTTAATTTTTATCTTTTTATAATAAAATCTGTTTAAAAGGTAGTTCAGCCCATAATAGAAACTGAAATTTAAAATTTTTCTGTTTACGGATTTTAAAATTAATCTTCTGTTTTCCTTTAAATATCTTATCTCATCAACTTTGCCGAAATCTTCGTTATACCACCATACCCAGAAAGGATAACCTAAATGCGGTAATTCTATTATTTTTTTATCCTTTTTAATTCTTAAAAAATATTTATAAATTTCACCACCTGTAAAAATGTTTATTTCAAAAAAGGGATAAAATTCCTTTTCTTTTTTTGATTCTAAAACAAATGAAAAAGATAATTTGTTTTTATTCAATTCAATTATTTTCTCAAAAATAAAATCCTTTTCTTTCTTTTTACCATAAAATCTTTTCTTTGTAATTTTAAATTCAACTTTTTTCTCATAAAGATTTTTCTCAAAAATTCCCTGAGATATGCCACAGTTTGTGCTTTTCCCGTGAATATAAACAAAGTTACTCAAAAACCATTCAAAATTTTTTCTTTTATCCAAAAGGGAATCAATCCTCCCACCCTTTTCAGGGTCAATCAAAATTTTCATGTATTCATTCTCCAAAACTGCGTAATACTTCCCTTTTTCAGGAATAAAAATAGTGTTTTTCTTTTTTCTAATTTTTTTATAAAGAAATTTATGAGATATCTTCTCATCAAGTGCGATTAATTCGCCTTCTTGATAGCCCTTTATATTTTCGATTAAGATTTTTTTATTTTTTATTTTCTTAAAATAGCCGGTATTTTCCGGAAAGACGTCAAGAGGGATAAACTCCGCCTTTTTTTCCTTTATTTTATTTATTTTCCCTATAATTCGCATGAGTTTTTAATTATAAAATTATTTATGGGTGTCTTACAATGTTTTTAATTTTCTCTAAATTTCCTTTGTAATAGGCACGTTAAAACCTTCTGTGAAATTTTTAAAGAGGAGGTAAATTTATGAAAAGATGGATTATACGGGTTTTCTTTTTAACTGGTATAATACTTGTTTCGAATGGCTGTAAGATGAACGATACCGAAAGTCCCACAGTAACAATAACCTATCCTGATGATGGTGCTTCTGTGAGTGGAATTGTCACCATTACAGTTAATGCAGACGATAATGAAAGTGTAACACGAGTTGAATTTTATATTGATGACAGTCTTGAATACACGGACACAGATGCACCTTATTCTTATTCATGGAATACTACAGGTTTACCAACTGGAAGCACTCATTCAATTAAAGCAAGGGCCTATGATGAAGAAGAAAATATGGGTGAGTCACAGACAATTTATGTTACAATTTCTCAGATTTCCCTTGAACTCGTGGGTTACCTTGCTATACCCAATTTTTATGCCCGAGCTATTTCGGTTTCCGGTTCTTATGCATATCTCACAGGTGATGCAGGTGGAGGAGATTATTTCAGGGTAATTGACATGAGTAATCCTGCCTCTCCTGTGGAGGTATGGTCAGGTATGACAAATCTGAGCTCGGCTCCGATGATTATTAAGGATAATTACCTCTATGTCCTGTATTATAACAAAGGAAGAATTTTTGATATCAGTAATCCGGCTTCTCCTGAATCAGTCGGTGTTTTCAATAATGGAGATACTCTGTTATTGACTGGTCAGGGCGATATTCATGGAAATTATCTTTTTACCGGCACCTATACTGTATGGAGCAAGAATTACTTTGTGGTGTGGGATATAACAAACCCTGTTTCTCCCTATCCAGTAGGTTCTTATTCAACAGGGTCAGGTAATGAATTTATAGATGACGTAAAAATATCAGCTGATGGGAATTACGCCTATCTTGCTGTAGATGGATATGGTCTGAGGATTATAGATGTCTCAAATCCTTCTTATCCCTATGAAATTGGTTCCCTTAATACAGGTGATGGCTCTGAAATTGAGATTTATGGTTCTTATGTTTTTATGGCTGACAATGTGAATGATATAATACATGTCATAGACGTAAGCAGTCCTGCTTCTCCTTTTGAAGTCAATACTTTTGCAGGTGGTGAGAATTCTTCAACTGCTCTATCCTATCCATATTTTTACCAGGGTCATGCCTATCATCTGTATGTTTATGATATAAGCAATTTCTCATCATCCATTCCGCAGCTCATAGATTATACGGGTGGAATGCATGTAAGTGATATTTTGATTTCAGGGACCTATATTTATGTGGCATGGGGTGAAGACGGACTTGTTATACTGAGATTGCAGTAGGACTTAACGCCCTTAAAAAATTTCCTAAATAATTTATTTATCACTATCAGAGGTGGCTGGTCATATTTGACAATTAATTTTTAAAGGCATATAATTTATACTTAAAATGCATAAAAGTCTTATACTTTTAAGTGTATTTTTAATTGCATGTGCTTCAACATGGAAGGATAAAGTTTATAAAAAAGATAAAGAGTTTATACTAAAGGGAAGATATTCCTATCAGGCATTCAGTCTGGGCAGAAAAGGAGGCGAATATGAAGATGTTATAGAGAATTTAAGAGATGAGATAGAAAAAGACCCTGAAATTTTTGACATAATAGTTGAAACATACTTTGAGATATATCATCCTCCCTTTAGATACCATATAACAATGATTGATAGAGAAAGAAATAAACTAATAATAAGGTATTTTGCAAGGTTTTTGAGAAGAAAAATCTATGCAGGGATTGGAGTTCAATTTGTTTACAGTCTAAAAGATAAAAAGATGGAAAAGGTTTATGTTGATTTAATACCCTTAGAATGAATAATACAGAAAAAATTTACTTAAAAAAGATGCGTGAAATAGAGGGTGAGAAAAAAGTGGAAATAGCCTTTGAGTTATGTAAATTTGTATGGAAACTGGCAGAGGAGAATATAAAAAGTAAAAATCTGCACATTTCTGAAAAAGAATTAAAAAAAGAATTGATTAAAAGAATTTATGATAGATATTAAAAATATATTTCTGGAAGTTGTGGAAATTTTGAATAATTTAAACATTTCTTATTTTATCACAGGTGCTATCAGTGTTTCCTATTATGGAGAACCGAGGAGCACAAATGATATTGATGTTGTATTAGGGATGGAGCCTAAGGATGTCGAGAAATTTGTTTCTGCATTTAGTAAAAATTTTTTTGTGAATGAAAAAAGTATAAGCTCGGCAATTCAGAATAAATCCTTTTTCCAGGTAATTCATAAGGAAAGCCTTTTTAAGATAGATTGCTGGATTTTAAAAGATGATGATTTTAACCATGAGATGTTTGAAAGAAGAAGAAGAGTAAAAATTTTTGATAAAGATGTATATTTGCCTTCCCTGGAAGATATAATAATAACCAAGCTGGAATGGTTTAAAAAATCTGATATTGATAAACATTATTTAGATGCTTTTGGTATTTTGAAAATTCAGGATAAGAATATAGATAAAGAATACATTGAAAAATGGTGTGTTAAAAAGACTGTAATAAATATATGGGAAAAAATGAGAAAAGAGAAAAAAAATTTTTAAAAAGGAGGTGATTTTTATGGTAGGTTTAATTTTGAGCATAATGCTCATAAACAGCGCAGGAAGCGTGATGCTTACAAGGGTATACTATCAGAATGACCAGGAAAGACTTCGAATTCTTTCAAAACATCCTGATATTCTTGCGGGTCGTGCCGATGGGAAATGGTTTGACATTCTGATGGGCGAGGAAGAATACAGGGAATTCAAGAACATGGGTATTAGAATGGAAATCAAGGTATATGATATGGATAAATTCTTTGAAGAAAAAGGTGGTGCCCATATTCTGATTAACTTTGGTGAGTACTATACATTTTCTGAAATGCAGACAGAGATAAATCAGATTGCCCAGCAGTACCCGAATATAACAAAACTTGATACAATTGGATGGTCATGGTACAACAGACCTGTTCTTGCAATGAAAATTTCTGATAATCCGCAGATTGATGAAAATGAACCCACAGGTCTTTTCACAGGAGTCCATCATGCAAGAGAACCCATAGGATGTTCAATATGTATGGACTTTATAAGATGGTTATGTGAAAACTACGGTCAACCCGGCGGTGCAGGAGACACTGCCACCTTTTTAGTTAATGAAAGGGAAATCTGGATTGTTCCTGTTGTAAATCCTGATGGTTATACTTATAATGAACAGAACGCTCAGGGAATGTGGAGAAAAAATCAGAGGGATAATGATAATAACGGTTATTTCAATTCCGACTATGATGGAGTTGACTTAAACAGAAACTACGGATATCAGTGGGGATATGATGACTGGGGTTCTTCTCCAAATCCTCCTGATGATGATTACAGAGGACCCTCTGCATTTTCAGAACCCGAAGTTCAGGCAATAAGACAGTTATGCGATGTTGCTCAACCTCAGGTTGCCATAAATTACCACAGTTATTCAGATGTTATACTAACTCCATGGGGATACATAGATGATTATCCTCCTGAGCCTGACAGAACAATTTATCTGGCAATGGCTGATACAATGAGCACAAACTGGAACGGATGGCCTTATGGAAATCCAAGTTCCACGATTGGTTACGCGGCAAATGGTGTCTCTGATGACTGGATGTATGGTGAGCAGGATGAAAAACCAAAATGTTATGCCTACACCTTTGAAGTTGGTAGCAGTTTCTGGCAGGCAGTAAATGATACAAATATAATTTTACAGCAGATTGCAGAAACAAGACCCTGTATGATTTATCTCCTTTACAGAGCCCAGAACTTTGTTGACATAAAGGAAAAAAAGTATGTTTACAAACCACTTCTTAGAAAAGATTTTATTACAAGAAATCCTTTAAAGTCAATACCTGAAAAACTCCTTTTAAGCTCAAAAATTTATAACCCTCTTGGAAGAAAGATTAAAAACTTTGAAAAAGGAGGAGTTTATATCCTTAAAAAAGATAAGGAAGTTTACAGGGTTTTATACTTGAAATAATTTAAAGAAAAAATAAACTTTACTTAAGGTGGTGAAATAAAGGATTTAAATTATTTAAAAGCATTTTTCGTTTTCACAGGAGTTGTTTTTTTCAGAAATTTTCTTGAAAGTATATTGGAAATTTCAAAAGAGATAGGTTTTGACCCAAGCCCTTTTTTCTCGCTTCAAGTAAATTTTTCCCATTTTTTTATCTATTATCTTTTCCTTTTTACAGGAATCTTGATTCTTTTTGCCCTTTTCTTAAATCAGAGCCCTGAAGATTCTCTTTTCTGGGTTTTACTGGGTTCATTTCTAATAATATTTGTTCCTGTCATAGATTTTATAGTATCAAAGGGCAGAGGATTCAGACTAAGTTATATTATTGACAGCCCTGCTAAAAATTTTTTAACAGGTTTTAATCCCTTTGTAAAGTCTCCCAACATATCACCGGGTCAGAAATTCATTTTTCTGTGCGGTGCAATCGGCGGTGCAGGAATTATATTTTACAGAACAAAAAATATTTTAAAAACAGCTCTTTTTCCCTTAATACTTTATCTCTGGACATTTTTTACAGGGCTTGTTCCCCTTTTAATTGCATATTTTTTTAAATCCGATTTTACAGGAATTTTTAAATCAGGAGGACTTTTTGTATCCGATACTCAGAAGTTTTCTTTGATTTTCTTTTTATTCTTACAGGCAAATTTGTTTGTTTTATATTTCATAAAAAATAGAAGTTTAAAATTTTTAAAAGAATACGACTTTTTAAGAGATTTCCTTGTATTCTTGACTCCCCTTTTAGCCGGTATTCTGGTATTTAATTACCTTTTAAAAGACCTTTATCTTTCAATATTCACCAGCGGGTTTGACTATTTTATCTTTCCCGGCCTTTTTATTTTTTCCTTTTATCTTTCCCTTTTAAAAAGATTTATTTTTGATAAAAAATTTTCTTCTTTTTTTATTTTGTCAACCCTTGTTATTTTCTTTTCAATGTCATTCGGCTATGTCTTATTTTACCTCACCCTTCTTTCTTTATTTCTCATCTATATTTCAGCAGAAGTAAGATTTAAACTTTACCTATGGATTTTGCCCCTGCTTTTAATTTTCTCATCATCCTCAATAATTTCCCATACAAAGTCCTTTGTAATTTTTTCTTCAAAATTTTACCTTTTTCTTTTGATTTTTTCTATTTTTATTTCTCTTTTAGATTTTGAAAACAAAAAAATATGGTTTCCTGCCTCCTTTATTTTTCACCTTTTACCTTTAATTTTTTATCCTTCCCTTTACACTTTGATTTTTTTTATCCTTTTCTTTTTAATCTCTCTTATTCTTTTTAAATTCTCCTTCAAATACAGAAACCACCCCTCGCCCCTTTACTTTCCTCTGATAATCTTAATTATTCTTCCTCACTCATTTAAAAAAGAAGATTATGTAAAAAATATTTCTCTTGCAAACTTTTATTTTTCTCAGGGAGATTTTAAAAGGGTTATAAAATACACCCCTTCAGAACCATCTTTTTATTATTTAAAGGGTATATCCTATTTCAAAAAGGGAAAATATGATTCCGCACAAATTTATCTTTCAAAACATCTTGATATAAAACCCCTTGATGAGGAAATATATTTTTATTATACATTTTCCCTTATAAATTCTGGGGAAATAACATCTGCCTATAGAATTAATAAAAGGGCATTCAAACTTTTCTCATGCAGACCTCAAATTCTTCTTCAAAAGGGTATTATATTCTTGAACATGGGTTTTCTGGATAATGCAGAAAAGTATTTAAAAAAAGCACTTCATACAGGCTTTGAAAGAGGAATAACCTATTTTTATCTCGGAATGGTTTATTTAAAGAAAAGAGAGTTTAAAAAAGCCGATTTTTATCTTCAAAAGGCTCTTGAACTTGAGCCTAATAATGAGTTTGTGAAGAAATTATTAAAATCAATCTCTGAGTATTAAAAAGTCTACCTAAAACTCACATCCGCATATGCTGATTTGTGTTCAAATTTTAAAGTAAATTCAGGAAAATTTCACAGCCATACTATAGATTTCTGGAAATTGGGTCACACACAAACTATGAGAATGATTGAAAAAATACCTTTAGAATCTTTAAAATATTAACGCAAAGTTTTTTAAAATCTTTGCATTAAAAACACAAAGTTTAAAATGAATACAGATGTAATAAAAATGTCAATTGTTGAGAATGAGAAGGTACTGGAAAGGAAATTCAAAAGAGAGAACATCATTGAAAGGGAAAATGCCAAGAAGATAGAAGGAATGATTTCCTTTGATATTGGTTTGATAATAACAGGTGTGAGAAGATGTGGAAAGTCAATTCTGGCTTATATGTTTTCAAAGGATAAAAAGGCAGGGTATATAAATTTTGAAGATGAGAGATTAATTTTAAAATCCGGAGAGCTTAACAAAGTCCTTGAAGCAGTGTATTCTTTGAAGGGGGGAGTTGAATATTTAATTCTGGATGAGATTCAGAATATTGATGGATGGGAAAGATTTGTGAGCAGGATAATAAGAGATAAAAAAGTAATAATAACGGGAAGTAATGCCAGACTTTTGAGTAAAGAACTTGCTACCTTTTTGACCGGTAGACATATAGATTTTGTTTTATTTCCCTTCAGCTTCAGAGAATTTTTAAAATATAAAAAGTTCACCCCGAACATTTATCTTACCGAACATATTGCCAAGGTCAAGAGCTATCTGGCAGAGTATCTCAAAATAGGGGGTTTCCCCTTGGTTTATAAGGTTGGAACTTCTTTTTTAATTCAGAATTATAAAGATATTGTGGAAAGAGATGTAGTAGAAAGGTATAAAATAAGATATGTCAGGATATTAAAAGAGCTCGCAAAATACCTGATTTCAAATTCAACAGGTGAGATTTCCTTTAATAAACTGAGGAAAATTCTAAATGTAAAAAGTGTCCATACATTGAAAAATTATGTTTCCTATCTTGAAAATGCCTATTTAATATTTTTGATGGAAAGATTCTCAGTGAAGTTGAAAGAACAGATGCTTGCCCCCAAGAAAGTTTATTGCATTGATAACGGTTTAATAAATTCTATCAGTTTTAAATTGTCGCAAAATACAGGAAAATTAATGGAAAATCTGGTTGCAGTAGAACTTAAAAGAAGAAAGCATTATTTTTTCCCTGACCGGGAAATATATTACTGGAAAGACCATCAACAGCGGGAGGTTGATTTTGTGATAAAAGAAAAAGGAAAAATAGAAGAGCTGATTCAGGTATGTTATTCCGTGGATGATGTGGAGACCCGAACAAGAGAAACAAAAGCACTTTTGAAAGCTGCTGATGAGTTCGGTTCAAAAAATCTTTTTATCATCACATGGGATGAAGAGGGCTTAATAAAGGAAAAAAATAAAAAAATAAAATTAATACCTCTCTGGAAGTGGCTTCTGGAAATTCACCAATCATAAATAATTTCTTGAAAGCCTGATTGGTAATTTAATAAAATAGGGGATTGAAAAATTATGATAGAATATTTATAATTTAAACATTCACAGGAACAAAAAGGAGGTCTCATGTTGAATAAAAAAATTTTTGTTCTTTTCTTTATGTCAGGTGTTTTCTTTTCCCTTTTCTCGCAAACCAGTGAGCAAAGAGTGATGGCTAAAATTGACTCTGTGATGCAAAACCTTGTGAAAAATCTTCCCCAGCCTTTTGATTCCATCTTAGTAATGGGGAAAGTGTCAATTGCCCGGAAAAAGGAATCTGAACAAAAAAGAGAAATAGAACTTATTTTCAATGCAGGAAAAAGGAACTTTTCGGTAAAAACAGATAAAGAAGGTTTTTTTCTGTTCTCACTATCAAACGAAGATGTGTTAAAATGGAAAGCAGTCAAATGCGATACAGTGATATATCCCTTTTCTTTTTCTCCAGCAGATTTTCCCAATGCTTTTTTAAAAATAGGCATTTTAACAGGAAGGATAGAGACACAGGATTTTATTCTGGGTTTTTCCGAAAATTTCGAAGAAATACTAAAATATTTTATAAAAAATTATCCTGAAAATAAGTGTATCAAATCCGCCCGGGAGTATTTGAGTTATATGCCCCTGGTTCATAAGGTCGAAAGTCTTATTCTGGCAAATAAATTTGAAGAAGCGAGAGAGACGTGTATGGTACAGATGGTTTCAAATCCGGAGTCAGAATTCTTGCCCTTTATAATGACTTCCCTTGCGGTTAAACATATAAATTTTTTGAATACTTCAAACAAGGAGAAAATAGGAGAAGAGATTGCAAAATATGTGGAGATAGCAAATACCGCAGGAAGAGCAGGAAGTATGTTTCTGGCATTGTTAATAGCAGGACTTCCCGACGGGTTTTATTTTTTCACAACTTCTTTTCCCGTAGAACTTGTTAATTTCAATATAGATGATAATATGAAAACCGTGGTGATATCAGAAATTCTCAAACCCTATCTCACAGAGGAAGAATTTCTCAAATTTAAATTTTATTCTTATTATGAAACAGGTGATTATGATAACGCCTCGAGGATTTTAAAAACCCTTTTAAAGAAAGGTCTGAAAATAGAAGATGAAAAAATTTTTGTATTAATTGACCATCTTTATAGTGAAAAAGATTATGAAAAAGTTGTTTCAATCTTTGATGACCTCAATTATTCTGTATTTCTGGAAAAAGATGTTCCCCGTTATATTGAATATTATGTGAACTCTCTTATTAAACTTGGAAAAGAAGAAAGGGCAAGAAATTATGCGGAGAAGTTAATTTCAGAGGTGCTAAAAAATAAAAATATTTCAAAAAAAACTGCTTCTATTCTTTTCACGTTTGCCATCAGGTTTGATTATAAAAATTATGCGGATGAAATCTATCGTGATATTTTATCCAGATTTCCAGATGATTATGTAGCAATGCTCACACAAACGAGAGTCATAACTTATAAAGAAGCAGGTAGAGAAGAGGAAGGACTGCTTTTTGTTAAAAAATTTTTAAAAGAGGATAGTACAAGATGGTATTTATGGAAAGTTATGGGTGATATATATTATGAGAGAGGAAAACACGATTCATCTCAAATTTTTTATGAAAAAGCCCTGAGGTTTCTTGATTTAAATAAAGAGCGTATATCTTCTTACGAGTTTTATCTGTTCAAAATAACCAGTTCTCTGTGTGACATATATATGAAAGAGGGAAATGTTAAGAAGGCAGTTTACATTTTAAAATACTTTTTAAAAAAATGTCCCGATTACCAAAGAATCTTAAAAAACCATCTGGAACAGAAAGGATATAAATCTCTTATAAATGAGATTTTTGAAGATTAATTGATTTTTAAAAATCTGGACGAACCACGATCACTCTTTCAAAGAAAATCATAAAATTAATTTTAAAGAAGATTTAATAAATCTTTCAAAGTCTTATATAACCTCCCCCTTGAATAAAAATTTTTTTAACTTTTTCCTTATGTCCCTATTTCGGGGTTTGACTTTTGGTGGGTTTTAATAAAGTATAATTCTTTTGATTTTTTTGTAGTTATTTATCTTCGCAGAGATAAAATATATTCCAGGAGGGCACTTTTTTATATCCTCCCATAGCATTGTATGTTTTCCTCTTTCAAAATGTCCGTTTTCAACGAGAGTTTTTACAATCCCGCCGTTTGAATTTAAAATTTTCAAAGTTATACAGGCAGGTATATCAAGATAAAAGGAAATATGGAGAGAATTTTCACCTCTGTAAACATTATTTTTACAAAGTACTCTAAAACCATTTTTCAATTCTTCCTGAATATTCACAAGAGGGGGAAATTCAACATTTTTGATAACAACTTCAACTTCCTCCCCGTTTGAGGGTGGATTTCCCTGATAGAGCCAAAGATTGATGTGAATCCTCAAATTTTCCTCTTTTGAAGGTATATCATTGCCCGTATATGTCCATTGATGAATTAAAAACCCTGGATTCGGTGGCTCTGGATAATGCCCGTGAATACTTTTAAAGATTATATAATTTTGCTCCCAACCTATATAATGAGTAGTGTAGGTTCCGTTCAAACTCATAAAAAATCTTTCCACATTCCCCGGATGATACCATGGCTGGACAACATACTGAGAATTAAACCATGAATTTTCGTTTCCCCATTTTGAAAATTCTATATCAACTTCGGTTGTATCATTTGAATATAAAAATGGTGCGAAAACTATATTTTTATCAAGACTATCAAGTCTTGAGATTATGTAAAATCTATGTATACCGTATTGGGTAAACCCTTCTGTATACACTTCTGAACAGTACCAGATTCCGTTTTCATATCTTATTTTCAAATGAAGCCATCCGTTTGAATCCACCCACACATTTTGCTCACTATCGGACCAGTAATTTGGACCCGGCCCACCATAACCTGTTTTAACATACCATGTTATTCCGGCAAAATTTATAGTGCGTGAGAAAGAAGTAGAATAAAGCAAAAGCAATACCCATAAAGTTCTCATAGAATATGAAAAAAAAGCCTCCCCGGAATTGAACCGTAAGGAAGGCTTTTTTGATAGTTATTTTATAAAAATAACTTTCTGTTTCCGAGTTTTTTCTTTATCTTTTAAGTTAAGGAAATATATTCCTGTTTTTGGGCTTAATCCCTTGATTTTTCTTCCATTAAGGCTGTAAACGGATAAATTTCCCCTATCTTTTAAGAAGCTAAGCCACTTTGATGTAATTGAAGGTAGTGTGAAGTCTTTAGGATGTTTGAATGAGAGTTTTTCTTTGATATCCACCATGTTGCCGTCCTCACAATCTCCATAAATATCTGTTGAACTCCGTGAATCTTTCCATGCTACAATTGCGTAATTTGCATGAGTTGGGTCCTCTACCACAGCTGGTCTATCCGAAACTCCATAACCACCGTCACTTACTTGAACAAAATCAGAAGCGGAAAAGTTTGAAATATCAAAAGACCAAGCATAGTAGACATCTCCGTCATTATCTGAATACACTATCATCCACATTCCACCTGGGGTGACATCTATAGCAGGATATTCCACCACATCAGGAGGATTTATGGTGTATCTATTCCATGAAGAACCATAATTAAAGGAGTAAATTATTTCCAAGTCCGAACCGTTTACAGCCACTATTCCAACTTCACCCGAATGTATCGCAATATCAGGATAGGATAAATTATTCCATGTGTATGTACTGCTCCAATGCGCTCCAGAACCTGAAGAAAGTCTACATTGAATTGCCTCGTATGTATTTTTGATCCAGACCGCACCAACTCTAAGGTAATTTGTTGGATCTGATGCAATCCTTGGCATCCAGTAATAATTCGCATCAGGCCAGCCCCCAACTAATGTGGTTCTATTCCAGTTCTGTCCCCCATTTTTTGTCTTATAAAATCTTATATCACAATCGGTTGAAGTATACCTATATTGAGCAACTGCATAAAAATCATCTCCAGTTGACGATCTACAAGCAACATCAGGAGTAACCACAGGAGACTGGGCATCTAACAAGTAATAAGTTCCATTACTTAAACCTGGTATATCATGTATGAAACTGTAAGAAGAATAATAATTTGAACCAGACCTTGTATCACACACTAACATCAATTTAGAAGAAGTGGCTGCAATTGCAGGAAAATAGATAGTATAAGTGGTGTGGTACCATCCTACACCTGAACTATATGCAAGCCTTAGTTCACTTCCGCTCCGAGAAAGTTTCCACTCTCTAACATAAACTTCCATATTAGATAAACCGGTTTCTGTGCATACATATAAATAGTTACCTGCATCTCTCACTGCTAAACCAGGATGTCCACATCCACTTTTTTCCGTTAAATTAACATCATTACCAAATTTTATAGATATAGTGTCAGATTTTATTTCAAAAAATCCAATTTGTGGGAGATCTTCAGGTAGTATAAGTACTGTATCACCATTTTCATTTATATAGTAGTTGGAAGGTTCAAATTTCAACACTTCTTGGGCATATATGAGACTTGCCCCACATACCATTAAAAACATTTTCCTCATTTTTCACCTCCTCCCACCCCTGCGCACCAAGAGGGCGGGTTTTTCTCGTTTTTCGGGTCGGTGCCACCCATTCATTTTCTTCATATTTATTTTATATGCAAAATTTGTGCCAGAATTTTAAAATTATTGAAAATCAATGAAATTTGAAAGAGAATATTTTTCAAAGTGTAACAAAAATGTTATAATATTTTTTAAAAGTTAAATAAGTTGTTGAAAATCAATAATTTTCTTGGTGTGGCAAAAATGTTATATGTGTAATAAAAATGTTACATATAATTTTTTCAATCCCTCTGTATCTTTTTCAAATTTCCTGAGTGGAGAACTTCACCAAGAAACAATCCACCTTTGTACCCTTTTAAACCCTTAGATGGGGGCTTCTCCAAGGAGAAATTGCAGAGCATTCTTAAAGATTTTTAAAATATTCCTCTCAAAATTGTATTTACTTTTTCTTTATCTCCTTTAAAAGTCTTTGCAGTTGAACCCTGTGGATTCCGAGTTTTTTTGCAGTAAGGGTTATATTTCCTCCGTTTTCTTCAAGACATTTTAATATATAATCTTTTTTGAATTCTTCAAGAGCAATTTTAAGGGGTTTTGTAACTGAAACATCATATATTTTGGTTACATTTAAATTTTCAATTGCCAGTTTTATATCGTTTACTGTTATTATATTTCCTCTTTCCTTTGTTATCACAATTTTTTCTATGATGTTTTTAAGTTCCCTTACATTTCCAGGAAAAGGATAATCTATAAGATATTTTAATGCAGATTCTGAAAATTCATAATAGGGTTTGTTATTCTCTTCGCAAAATTTTCTGAGATAATAAATTGCTATAGGTTCTATATCTTCTTTTCTTTCCCTGAGCGGGGGGATATTAAGTTTCAAAACATTCAACCTGTAATAGAGGTCCTCTCTGAAATTTCCTTTACTTATTTCCTTTTCTATGTTTTTATTGGTTGCTGAAATTATCCGAATATCCACCTTTATATCTTTTTCCGCTCCTAAGGGAAATATTTCTTTATTTTCAATTGCGTCAAGGATTTTTGCCTGAAGTTCTTTCGACATTTCACATATTTCATTTAAAAGCAATGAACCTTTATCCGCAAGTTCAAACTTTCCCTTTTTATCCCTGTGTGCACCCGTGAATGCCCCTTTTTTGAATCCGAAAAGCTCGCTTTCAAGTAAATCTTTTGGTATTGAAGCACAATTTATGTATTCAAAAGGGAAACTTCTCCTATCACTCATATAATGCAAAAGTCTTGCAACCACATCCTTACCAACTCCTGTTTCACCTGTTATCAAAACAGGTGAAGAGGATTTTGAAAAGGTTTCTATCTTTTTAATAATTTCCTTATAAATATTTGACTTTCCTACAAAAGGGATTTCCCTTTTTATTTCCTGAGTTAATCTTTCAATTATTTTTTCTTTTTCAACTCTGTTAAGTATGTTATCGGTTACAATTCTAATTTTTTCTTTGTTTAAAGGTTTTTCCAAAAAGTCATAGGCACCGATTTTTATTGCTTTAACCGCAAGTTCCGTAGTTCCATATCCTGTGATGATGCAAACAGGTATTTTCTTTTCTTTCATTATTTCCTGCAGAAATTCCATTCCATCGCCATCGGGAAGTTTGAGGTCAAGAAAGATAAGATCAAAATTTTCTTTTTCTATTTTATTCCTTGCACTTTTTATTGTTTCCAAAAAATCCAGGGAAAAATTTTTTTCAAGGGTTTCAAGAAAAAGATACCTTATTTTCGGTTCATCATCCACAACAAGTATTTTTTTCATATCATTTATAGAGCAATTTTATAAATACCGCTGTTCCTATTCCCTTTTTTGATTTTATCTTTATTTCACCGTTCATTTTTCCAATTATATACTTTGAAAAATAAAGTCCGAGTCCCATATGTTCCTCTCTTGTGGTAAAGAAAGGTTCAAAAGTTTTGTTCAAAAACTTTTCTTCAATACCCTTACCCGTGTCCTTTATTTCTATCTCAATAAATTTTTTATGGGGTTCTCTTAAAATTCTTGTGCCTACATAAATTTTTCCATTATCCGTGAATTGGACAGCATTTTCAATTATGTTTTTTATACACATTTCAAACTCGGTTCTGTTTGCCTTTATTTCAGGTAATTCTTTTTCCATTTTTATATCCCATTCTATATCTTCTTTTATTTTCTTAAACCTTTCAACAATCTCGCTGATAATTTTGTTTATGTTTATTTTTTCTGGTTTGCTCTTATGAAGTTTTAAAAAATCGGTCAGAGAAGCGAGGGTTTCATAAATTCTTGTAATTTCTTTTGAAATTTCCTCACCAAATTTCTTTTTCTCTATTTGTAATCTCATAAAGGAAATTGAGTTTTTTACCTCGTGAATGAACTCGTAGATTAAGTTTATTAACATTTGTTCTTTTAAGGAGGTCTTATAAGGAGGTTTTGATGTTTTCCTTGCAATTAAAAACCCTGAATAAAAGGAAAGAAATAGGAAAATAATTCCTAAAAAGGTGTATATGGGAAAAGGATTTATTCTTTTTTGCTTTTCAAAATCAAGAATTAAAAACCTTTCCTTTGTCCATAAAGGAATTAAGTATTTCCCTTCATTTTTACAGAGTCTATAAAGAGGAAAATTATAGAAGGTAAAACTTTCGATATCTCTTTCTCCAATTTTTTCAAAATTTAAATTCAGTATATACAATTTTCCTTCCCTCTCGGTTATTATTTCATAATTTCCGTCACCATC
Source organism: Candidatus Hydrothermus pacificus (assembly GCA_002011615.1). Taxonomy (GTDB): domain Bacteria; phylum Hydrothermota; class Hydrothermia; order Hydrothermales; family Hydrothermaceae; genus Hydrothermus; species Hydrothermus pacificus. The sequence continues at coordinate 57,868 of MTOH01000012.1, forward strand.
AAGATCTATTATCCTGCAGAGTTTGCCTGAATATTCGTTCTCTATTACTTTTATTTTTTCAAGATTCTGATTAAATACAATTATTTTATTTTTTGAAGTTGAAACTATAATTTCCTTCTTTGTGTCCCTATTTATATCAAAAAAGGAAAATCCTGTAAAAATAAGGGGCAATTCTATTTCCTTTATAATTTTTCCTTTTTTTCCGTCCACACACACTATTTTCTTTTTTTCTCCTGACTCTCTTGAGCCCTGTATTTCAACTGCAAATATCTTTTTATCTTTACTTATCTCTGCTCTTATATGAGAGCCGAATCCCCCGATTTCCCTTTTCCATATTAAATTTCCGTTTAAATCAACAAGATAGAGATAAGAGGTGCAATCATTTTCATCCCTTATTAAAGCTCCATTACAGGGGGCAGATGTTGAAATCAGTATTTCATCTTTTCCATCACCATTCATATCGGTTACTTCCCAGTCATTTACTGGAGGTCCAATCCACAGTTTCCATTTAATCTTTTTTTCTTTAACATTAAAACAGAAGATCCCTCTGGGATACATGTCAAAACCTGTGGTTATGAAGAAGATTATGTCTTTTAACTCTCTGTTTTTATAAAGAGGATAAAGTCCGTAGGGAAGAATCCCCCCATCCCACCCTTTGGGCAATACTGTATCTTTAACCTCAAAAAGTGGATATAACCAGCCCCTTGAATCCATAAGATTGTAGATGAATAAATACAATTTATCTTTTCTTAAAGCCCAGAAGATTGCCTCATCATTTCCTGTTCCATCAATGTTTGCCATTCCAACAAAACCAGCCCTATCTCCCATTGGATTAACCTGTGCAACGACATTACCGTTCTGTTCATAAATTATAAAACAGTCTTTATCGTGATACTTTGCTTTTCTTATAACCTCATCCTTTCCATCCCTGTTATAATCTAAGAAAAGGGGATATGAAAGGGAAGGGAGTTCAAGAAGAGGTTTTAATTCAAATTCAGTTTTTAAAAGGAAGGAAAACAGAATAAAAATTCCTGTAAAAACACTATTCATCAGATGCTTTTACAAAATTAATTATAGTCCAAAATCCTTTTAAAAATCAAATTAAATTTGAAGAAGATTGTTTAAGAAATTAAATAAAAAGGGGGCTTTAAAGCCCCCTCTTTAAAAACTCCCTCAGGCAGTAATTCTTTACTCCACTCTGTAGGTCATGAACCAGAGGTTGGCATCTTCATAAGGGTATGCAGAATCCATTATGCATTCCCATCTCAGTGCATCAAATGCTGCATGGTAAACACCGGGTTCAAAGGGAATTCTGTAAACACCCACATAAAGACCGGGTGTTCCTGTGGGCTCCATTAGTCTTCTGTGCCATGGTCTGGGATGTAAAACAGGGATGCATGAAGGGTTATCAACTTCCATATAGACGGTTACTGTTTCACCGGGTGAAAATTTGAATACATTTTCTTTATCCTGTAAGACAAGGGGGTCTGTGATTGTTGTGTCGTATCCGCCACCCACAACCCTTATGCTCAAAATGTTTATTGTGTTTGTATCCTGAGAGGTTGCTTCACCGTTTGAAATTTTCTTTAAGACCCAGCCTCTGTGAGGCTCATCCATACGACCTTCTCTTACAAACAGGGCATACTTATATCCTGTATGATGAAGTGGTTTCTGGATATGTATTGCAGTATCAGGATAAAAACTCTGGATATGCAGAATTCCTTTTACATCATGAGTTACAGTAACATTTGCAGTGTCGTTATGAATGACAATATTTATATCAATCGTATGGGTATCAATTTCCCTTCCCCAGTTTACTATTCCGCCGAGTGTGTCCGGAGTACTCATGACCTGCGCTCCGCCCCAGTCTTCCATTCCATCAAATATTCCAAAGAATCCCTTATACTGACCGTTTACGAGCCCGGAGATTGCGGACTGGTCATCAACCTCAGGGCCCTCCACCTCTTTTTTCTGACACCCTATTAATGCTATTATTACAATGGCTGTTGTGATTAATTTTTTCATTTGAACCTCCTTTTTAAGATTTATACTTTTAGACTCAAAATTTTTGGGTTCGGTTCCCTTGACCTTTTAAAGATTTTGTTTTATAATTAAAATGTGAAAAATATAATTTTTGTATTACTGGGTGTGTGTATTTTAAATGCTCAGTGGCAGATTGTATGGGATGAGAATTTTGAACAGGGTCTTCCCCAGAACTGGCAGGTAATTGATGGAAATAATGATGGATACACCTGGCAGGTGGGAAACCCGGGATTTTATTACCCGCCACCTAATTATGGAACAAAGTATGCCTATTACAATGATGATGAAGCAGGACCGTCTGCGCCTCCTGCTGATGAGACACTGATTTCACCTGCGATTTTTACAGGAGATTACGCAGATTCAATGAAATTTACCTACGGCTATGGATTTAATACCCTTTATTTTGACGATGTGCTTGAGGTGAAAATAAGGACATTTTCAAATGGTTCCTGGAGTAATTATGAGGTAATTGATGCAATTTATAACATGGGTAATGGGACGGGGGTAATTGATATTTCTTCTTATATTCCATGTGATTCTGTTCAGTTTATGTTTTACTATTCTGATGATGGTGGACATAATTACGGACCCGGAGTTGACAACCTAAGGCTTGAAGGTAAAGGAGTTGGTATAAAGGAATTTGTTTACGGCGGAGAGAAAAGAAGCAGGGATATGCAACTATTTGATATAACAGGAAGAAAGATTAAAAGGTTTTTTGTAAGGGGGAAAATTTCTCCCTTTAAGGGTATTAAAAAAGGAGTTTATATTTTAAAAATTGGGGGAGAGAATTATAAAATTATTGTTTTAAGGTAGTTTGTTTTAAAAACTCTTTAATTTCCTTATAAACATTTATTTTCCTGCCTTTTTCTCTATTCAAAACTTTCGCAAAATCCTTTATTTTTTCGTATTTTTTAAAACTTATATCATCCGGTTTATCGGGATATATTGATTTGTTTGTAAATAGGGGGTCCTTTAAATTTTTTGCTTCGAGCCATTTTTTGTAATAGAGTGTCCCGGGAACAGGTGAAAAAAGGGCAGGGTATATTTTTACACCGTTCTGATATAAAAAGGCATAGCTCTCCACTATTTCTTCAATGCTCTGATTTTTAAGACCTATTATTACATAGGCTCCTATGTCATCAAAGCCCACCTCCCGCAAATTTTTTACTGCCCTTAAAAACACTTCCCTTGAAGATTTAAAACTCCATTCGTTTTTAAGCCTTTCATCAAAAACGCTTTCAAAACCTATTCTTATTGTTTTAAAATTTGCTTTTTTTAACTTTATTGCAATTTCTTTGCCTATTTCCCTTGCGTGAATACCGTTGGGTGTGTGAAACCTTATGTCAATTTTTTGTTTTATTATTCTTTCAAGAAGTTCTTTAAACCCTTCTTTATGCCTGAACAAAAGGGCATCATCGTAAAAGGCGATATCCTTAATGCCCATTTTTTGATATTCTTTTATTTCCTTGAAAGCTTTTTCAACGGGGCTTCTTACAAATCTTCCCCATAAAAGGGCTGATGCACAATATATGCAGTTAAAGGGACATCCTGTTGATGTTATAATTGCACAGGAATTTATTTTGCTGTAAAGGGTGTAATCGGGTTTTTCTTCAAGAAGTATTTTCTGGAAATCTGTCCTTTCCATTCTTACACCCGTTAAATCCTCTATTATTTCAAAAAGTTTTTCAAACTCATAGTTTTTTATGACAAAGTCAGCACCTGAATTTTTTAGGGCATGCTCATGGCATAAACTGGCATATATTCCTCCAAGAATAATCGGGGTTTTGTTGAAGAACTCTCTTAAAACCTTTATTGTTTCAAATACCCCTGGATACCAGTAAGTCATTCCTGATGTCAGGAGAATTAAATCGGGGTTTTCTATCTCCTTTAAATATTTTTTAAAGAGATTTAAGGGCATTCCATATCTTCTGTAATTTCTTGGTATATGTTTAAAAATTTCTGGTTTTTGTATTATTTCTGAATAAAACTTACCTGTCCCGAATTTTCTGTCCTTTATTTTGTTTTTTCCCGAAAGGGATAAATTCTGGAGCAAAAGGGGATTTTTTCTATCGAGTAAATCAATAAAGTAAATTTTAAATCTGTATTTTTTTAAAATTCCTGCGATGTACAAAAGTCCCAGGGGTTTTATCCAGAAATCATAGGCAGAAAAATCATTAATGTATGGATTTACCAGAAGAATTTTTTTCTCATGCATTAATCTCTTTTGCTTTTCTTATCTTCAATGTCATTATAAAGAAAAGCACCAGGGGGAGTAAAAACATGATAAAGTCTTGCTTGGTAAAAATTGATGCAAATGAAACACCTGCAGCCACAAAAAAGGTTGTGTAATAAATGTTTTTTACAATCAGGTAAAAGATTGCTCCAAGAATTATAGATACGATGAGTTCAACAGGATAAAAGTAAAATAGAACTCCATACATTGTCATTGCACCCAGTCCGCCTTTAAGCCCCATGAAAAGGCTCCAGTCGTGCCCTATCATTGAGCCGATTCCTGCAAATGTGAGACATCCTTTGCTTAAACCAATTCCAGAAAGTAAAACAAGAGTTAAAAAACCTTTCATAAAATCAAGAACTCCAACAGTTATGCCCAGTGTTTTGCCCATCCTTTTTATTGAAAAGGACATGCCTATTCTTCCATCTCCCACTTTCCGCATGTCAATTTTTTTAAAAATTTTGCCGAGCATATAGGCAGAGGGAAAAGAACCTGTTATGTATCCAGCTATAAATGAAAATATCTTATCCATCTTATTTCAGAGAGTTTGATTCTTTTAAGTAAAGCAATCCTCCTGCAATTGAGCCAAGATAATAGGTAAAAAATCTCCATATAATCACAAATATTCCGAGTATGTATTTTGGCGCTATTGTTGCGAATAAAAGGGCTCCTCCTGCCTCTGTAATTCCAGAGCCTCCTGGGGTTGGCATTCCCACAAATATTATAAGGGATATTGCGTGCAGAAACATTGCCTGAAGAGGGTCAACATTAACTCCAAGCCCATAAAATATTGAGGGAACCATAAATATGTGAAAGGCAAAGGAAAGTATTGATAGCAGAAATATTGCGAGTATAAGCCTTCCCATCTTTATAAAAGATTTCCATGTTGATTTGAAAAGTTTGAAGTTTTCAATAAACCTTTCAAAAATTTTAAATTTTTTTTCTATTTTTCTGAAAAGAACAAAATCATCGGGCAGTGTAAAGACAAGTATAAAGAATGCAAATATTAGAAAGAGAATTATTACTATTGGAAGTATGAATATATTTTTTCTAAAAACAAAAATCGCAAAAGGAACCATTAAAAATGCCAGGAAGAAATTGGAAAGCCCCTTTATCATAAAGGAAACTGTTGCATTTCCCACCTCAACCTTTTTCTTTGTTAAAAGATGAATCTGAAAGGGAAATCCTCCTGTCTGAAAGGGCGTTATTGCGTTAAAGAAAAGACCTATTAGATGGATTTTCAATGTAAAGTAAAAGGATTCTGCATAGTTGGTGAGTTTTTTTAGAAGGATATGCAATTTCCATACATCAAATAAAATGCTCAGCATCCAGAAAAGAATTATTAGGAAGAGAAAGTGTATATGGATGGAGGAGAGGGCTTTTAATGTGTCTTTTCTGACAGTTATTAACAGAATTATAAGCCCTGCAATTGCATAAAAAAGGATTGTAAGTCTTATAAGCCTTTTAACCCTTTCCATCCATTCCTTTCACTTTTAAGTAAAACAAAATCCCAAAAATTGCGAAAGAGGATGTTGCAAGCCATAAGAATAAGGGATTTTTTATGAAAATATCAATAAAAATGCCACCTATAAAGGGTGCTATTGCCCATCCCAGTCCCTGACAGAAACCGAGTATCCCCATATATGTGCCCTTTTTCTCCTCGGGTGCAAGTATAGTTGTTACTGTTGTCACAAGGGGCATTGTTATTATTTCACCGATTGTAAATATGATAACCCCGAGAACAAAGACAGGAAAAGATTTTGCCCATGCAAAGGAAAGATAGCCTATGAAGTATAATAGACTTCCTGCAATCAGTCCCTTTTTATTTGAAAATCTTGTAAAAAGATTGGTTATTAAATATTGGAAAAGGACGACCATCAATCCGTTTACACTGAAAAGATAGCCAACATGCAGGTTATCAAGCCCTTTGTGTCTTGCAAATACAGGAACAGAGGATATTAATTGACCCACGACAAGAAATAGCATAAAAGAGCCTGAGAGAAATATTAAAAAGTTTTTGTCTTTTAATACATCTTTTAAAGGGAAATTGTTTTTCTTTTGAGTTTCTTTTACCTTTTTATCTTTTATAAAAATTAAATTTGTTAGAAAAGCTATTATTGCGAGAAATGTGGATATCAAAAACAGGAGAAAATAGGACATGTTTGCTAAAAATCCTCCAAAGGCAGGTCCTGCAGCCCATCCTATGTTTGCACCTATTCTTATTATTCCGTATGCCTTTGGTCTTTCCTTTTGAGGAAGAAATTCGCCCACATAGGTGTCAGAAGCGGTCCCATAGAAGGAAAAACCTATGGAATTTAAAGCAAAGGCAAAAAAGAAAAGATAAACAGGTGATTCAAAGGATACCAGTATTGAAAACCCTGTGAAGGCTAATATTCTTGATATAAGACCTATGTTCATTACAAAGATTGAAGAAAACTTATCTGCAAGTTTTCCTGAATATATTCTTAAAATTGCGCCTATTAAAGCAGCAAGGGTAATGTAAAAACCCACTATTTTCATGGGTATTCCCCTTTCGTTGTATAAAAATATGTTTAAGAAGGGAACTGATATTACATACCCCGCTGCTGTAAGCATCCGAACAAAAGAGAGAATAAAAACATCTCTTTTCATTTTGAGAGTTTAAGGATAAGGCAAATTTCCGAAATCAGGCAAATTAACGAGTTGTACCATAAAAAATTTAAAAGAAATAAATTCAAATGAAAATTAACAAGCTTGTAAGCACTGCTTTTGAAAATATGGGCTATGAAGGATAAAACAAGGAGCAAGTTAAAAAGAGAAAAAGATAGTCTTGATGTTAAAAGGCTTGTTGAAAAATTTTTGGAATTAAAAAGGTTTTTGAGAGAAAATTTTTGATCTAAAAAATAGAACATTGTCTTTGAAATCGTATATTTGAAATTTATATCCTTGATTGATATATCTTTTGTGTCAGGTTTATTACACATTTTATTTTGTTTTACTATATAATTAAATTGTACTGGTTGGTGAAATTATGAAGAGGGATAAAATAAAAAATCTTATAAAACAGGTTCTGGAATTTGAAAAAAACATTGAATTTGCTTATATTTTTGGTTCATTTATAGACCAGGAAAGATTTAATGATATTGACATAGGGGTATATATGAAGGAGGGAGAGGCAAACTTTCTGGAAATTTCTTTTAATTTGAAGGAAAAAATCCTAAAAGCTTTAGAAAAGCAGAAAATCTTAATTTCTGCAGATAAGATTGATATTACTATAATAAATTCTGCAGACCTGATTTTAATAAGAGATATTTTTGAAAAGGGAGTTTTGATAGTTGATAAAAATCCTGAATTTAGAAAGGATTTTATAGAAAAAATTTCTTTAAAGTTAAGAGAGTGTGAGGGACTTTTTCTTGAATATGTTATAAGATGAAAGTTGATATAGAAAGGATAACAAGATATCTTTTAGAAATTAAAAACAGGGTAAAAGAAATTGAAGAGCTTTTATCTTCTCATAGTGATGAAGATTTATTAAAAAATAAATGGCTTATAAAGGGCTAAAATATTCCCTTGTTGAAATTGCCGAAGCAATTGCAAACACTCTTACTCACATTCTGGCAAAAGATAGAGGAGTAATGGTGTCTGGATATATTGATACAGTGATAAAACCAAAAGAAAATCGTATTATCTCAGAGAACTTATACAATAAAATAAAACCTTTTATGGATTTTAGAAACTCCCTTATCCATCGTTACTGGGTAATATCTGATGATAAATTACTGGAATTGACAAGAAAAAACTATAAAGACTTTGAGAACTTCATACGGGAAATTGAAAATTATATAAAATCTATTAAAAATTAAAAACTGTATTTCATCTCAACAAAGAACAAATCTCCAACGTGTTTTCCCATCTCAGAAAAAGGTGAGTATCCTTTTCCTCCTGAAAGTAAAAGACCCGTCCCGAAATTTATGCCCTTTCCGAAGTCATAGGAAATTCTCGAAAGGGAAAAGTAATCCTGGTTTGTTATATCATAGATTAAAGGTATGTGAAATTTAAGCCTTTCATTTAAAAGTTTTATCTGCATGTCAGCGGTTATGTAATAGAAGATTTTGTCGGTCTGGAAGGAAATTTTTTGCATGTTTTCCTCAATCATTTTATCCATCCCGAATTCCTCAGGAGGTTTATAATTTATTATTCTTTTTGCTCCTGTCTGAATTTCAAAGTAAATTTTTTTATCAAAAAAACTTCTTCCTGCACCTATTATACCGTATATATAGGGATTTTTTATCTGGCTGTTTATTCCATCATCGTCTTCTGTTAAAACATAGGATAACTCTCCGTGAAATTCATATACATCTTTTGTCTTTGAAAAATCAAAACCCAAAAGAGAAATTTTGTTGTATTTTAACCACAGGATAAGGGAATCAGGAGTTCCTCTAATTCCCAGGTCAGGGTCTCTGTCATAGAGATTAAAGTATGAAAATGTAATGTCAAAGCCTGAGAGCAGAAGAGTTAATCTTGCTCCTCCTTCAAAATTTTTGAGTTTTCTTTCGGGTTTTTCCTTTATATTTGTGTTAAAAACAAAATTCAGAGTTTCAGGCCCCATTGGAACAGGGAATGCAAGATAGGGTATGGGATAATTGTTTTCTCTAAAATTTGTAAAATAAAAAAGTGAAAGAGCAAGAGGGCCTTTCCATAAGGAAATTTTTGCTGATTCAATTCCTTCCCTGAATTCCTCAAGAGTTGAATAAAGTTTTGAATAATCCCATGGAGTGATTATATCTGTTGGGTTTAACCAGTTTGCTTTTCCAAAAGAATAGATTTTCTTGCCGAGTGTTATTTCATAAAAACTTCCTGAATAACTGAAATATCCCTCTATGGGTCTTAAATAAAATTTTTCCTCTTCAAGGGCATCAAATATTGCGTCAAAGCTTCCATAGATGTAGAAATTTTCATCCTCGTAATCCGCCTTAAACTGGAATGTCACAGCCTGTTTTTTCCATTCCGCTTCATCTTCAAGTGTCCCGAAAAGTTCATACCTTAAAAATCCGCCGAACGCAAATATTATTATAAGAACATTCATAACTCACCTCTCAAGGTATGAGGATTTAAAGTATTTTTCGGGTATTTTAACATTTGTCTTTATGTCACTGAACACAAATTTACTCTTATGCCCTGTTTCAAGATTTTCTGCTGTCATTTCTGTTTCAAACCATATATCATCTATCTTTTCAACTCTGTCTATCTTTATTCTCTTTTTTAACTTTCCTGATTTGTCATAATGTTCTGAAAGGATTACAACGTAATTATCCTTTCTTACCCATTTTGTAACTTTTGAATAACCGGTCTTTTTTATTATTTTTTTTGATTTTGCCATGCATTCAATCACCCATACAGGGTTTCCATCAAGGGTGTCCTCCCTTAAAAGTTTATAATTCCAGTCCTCGTATTCTCCTCCTCCTATATCGTAGTTGGAAAAATCAGAGCCCATAAAGGCACCTGATTTTCCTCCTGCTGAAATTCTCTTTGCCTTTCTCAGGGCAGGAAGATATATCCACATATCATCATCTGCATTTTCATGTTCAATGAGCAGAAATTTTGTTCCTTTAATGTCAGATGGGTATATAAATTTTATGAGCATTCTTGTTTCATCCTTTTCATTCTTTTTGGAATAACTTTCCATTTTATATATCCTTTCCCTTCCCTTCTTCGGCACAAGAATTAATTCCAGTTTACTTTTCATACTCTTCCATGTAGGGCGATTGTGAACTTTATACATTATATCCTGAGCACTCTGGGCAAAAAGCACACCCCCTATAAAAAGTGGTATCAATTTTTTCATGGTTTTACCTCCTTCTTAAACTTTTTTATAAAAACAACAAAAGATGGTAAGATGTATATTGCTCCGAAACCCGACAAGATCATTGTTATTGCCACTAAAATTGAAAGTTCCCTTATCCCCCTGAATGCCGAGAATAACAGAACCAGAAATCCAAGGGTAACTGAGACAAGATTAAATATTATTGCCCTTCCCACTGTAAATGTGGTTTTCTTTATTATTTCCGCGTTTTCTTTTATTTCCCTTTCATATATTCTCATCCTGTTTATATAATGAACTGCATAGTCAATTCCTATTCCTATTGCAAGGGATGCAACAATTGAGGTTGAATGGGTAAGGGCAAATCCGAAAAATCCCATTATTCCGAAATTCCCGAGAACTGTTACAAGCATGGGGACAAGGGATAAAAGTCCTGCTTTTACTGAACGTAGTATCAGGGATGTTATTAAAAAGACCAGTAAAAAAGCGGCAATTATTGAAAGAATCTGTCCCCTTACAATTAAACTGTCCATTATAACAAAGAGCCTCGCTCTTCCTGTTATTGAGAGTTTTACATTCTCTCCCTTTAAAATTTTTTTTGAGTAATTTTCTATTTTGTTGACTATATTCTTTAAAACTCCTGTATCAGCGGTTTTTATAAAGATTGTTACATTTGCCTTTTTAAAATCAGATGTTACCATGCTTTCAAAATCCGATGGGTCACCCGACATGCTGTAAAGAAAAATGAGTTGAGACACAAGATTTTTATCTTCGGGGATTTTATAGAATTCAGGATTATCACCGTTTAAAGCCTTATAAAGTTTTTTTACAAAGGAAGAGAGTGCCATAGCCTTACCCACATAGGGTAATTTCTCTGAAAAACTGACTATTGAATCTATTTTTGAAAGTAAAACAGGGTCTTTAAATCCCTCTTCTTTATCGGTTTCAAAAAGAAGTGTTAAGGGAGTTGTTCCTGAATAGTTTTTGTTTATATATTCTGTTGAAATCCTTATTTCACTTTTTTTATCAAAGTTCCTTATTTCATTGCTGACAGTCTTTATTCTGGGTATCCCAAGAATTCCGAAAATTACAATTCCCAGTGCGATTAAAAGAAAAATGTGAGGGTATTTCCATGTCAGATTCCCCGATTTTTTTAAAAAAACATTAAACCCTTTTATTTTCCTTTTCTTTGTCTTTGGAACTTTTAAAATTCTTAAAAAAGAGGGTATTAGAATAATTGAAAGAAAAAGGGTTACAAGAACCCCTGAACCATTAAGTATTCCAAAGGTTTTTATTGTTTTTATATTCTGAGTTATCAGTGAGTAAAATCCTGCAATTGTTGTAAAACCTGCAATTAAAACTGCATTTCCCCTCCTTATAATAAGATTGTAAACAGCGGTTTTTTTATTTGTGGTTTTCTCGATTTCTTCTGTAAACTGGTGAATTAGATGGATTCCGTAGGCTGTGCCTATTGCCACCAGAAGCATGGGTAAAAGAGAACTTTCCATGCCTATTGGAATTTTAAGGATTCCCTGAATTCCCATCATCCAGGTAACCGATAAGAATACGGTCAATACAGGTAATAACATACCCCTTAATGAACCGAAAAATATTAAAAGCAAAATCATTGATACAATTATTGAAAGAGGAAAAAGTTTTCTTATATCACCTGAAACATGCTCAGCAATCAAAGCCTCAACAACAGGTTTTCCTGAGATAAGAATTTTCTCGGGATTCTCATACCTCTTGACCATACCTTTAATTTTCTCGTATATTTCTATTATCTCATCTTCCTTTAAATTTTTTTCAAGGATCACGAGAATTCCTGTGCTTTTTTTATCCTTCCCTATGAGCATCTCTTCAAAAATTTCATCTCCTGCAACCAGATTTTTAATCCTTTCCACATCTTCTTTGCTTCTGGGTTTTTCCTCCATAAGGGGTAACACATAGAGACCTTCTTCCTCTCCCTTTATCTTTGAAGCAGAAGCAATGGAAAGGACATCCTCAACACCATCAATGAACAAAAGTTCATCGGTTAAATCGTAAATTTTTTGCATGTAGGAAACAGAGAAGATTGAGTCGCTCTTTACAGCAATGAATATGACCTCATTTGAGGGAAAAATTTCCTTTACCTTGTTGTATGCTATAACTTCTGGAAGATTATCGGGAGGTCCTGTGACCAGTTCTGCCTGAACTTTTATATATTTTGTGAAATATCCAAAAACAAAGGTGAGTATAAAGGAAACTATAATCAAAAGCCATGCATATCTTGATACTGTTTTTGCGATTATTTTCATTTTTTCAAAATCCCCTTCAAAAATAATTCAAGTATTTCCTCATGACTTTTAATTCCCCTGGATTTCATAAATACAAAGTGGAATATTGCAGAAACTATGAAAGAGGCAAGTTCAGGGTCATAATCTTTAAAAATCCCTTTTTCAATTCCCTCTTTAATTATATTTTTTAAAACTTCTTTTTCCCTTAAATGAACTTCTCTGAAGGTTTTAACCTTTCCTTTTTTTAAAAAATATCCTTCTTCCTGATAAAGTTCAAATATTAAGTTTGCAAACTTTTTGTTCCTTTTATAAAAGTTCCATTCAAATTTTATAAACTCCTCAAGTTTTTGGGCAGGAGATATGCTCTTTGCCTTTATCTTCTCAATCCTTTCCATAAATCCCCTGTATATTTCCTTTACTATTTCCTCAAGTATCTCTTCTTTTGATGTAAAATAAAAGTATAAAAGACCCTTTGAAAGTGAGGCTTTTTTTGCTATTTCCTCCATTTTTGTTTTGAAAAATCCCTTTTTTGAGAAAAGGTAAAGAGCGGATTTCAAAATTGTTTTCCTTCTCTTTAACTTTTCTTTTTCCTTTCTTGAAATTGTTGACTTTATAGTCAATTTTTGACTCATAAGTCAATAAATATAGAGGAAAATTTTGTAATAAGTCAAACAAAGAAGGGAAAATCTGAATTTATTTTTTAAGTTCTTTTACAAATTCAACGATTTTTTTCTTCCATCCATCTCTTCCCAAAAATTTATTTCCAGGGCATGATGTGGGATTCGGTCTTACCTCTCTGTGCCCGTAAATTTTTAATTTTTTTCCTGTTATTTTTTCATAGTTTGCAATTATTTCTGCAACTGCCTTCAATGCCTTTAAAGGAGGAATAGAGTTTCTGTAATTTCCCACTATTGCTATTGCAATGGTTTTTCCGTTCCATTCCCATGTTCCTGCATGCCATCCGACATTGTCCACATACCATTCATTCCCTATTTTTATTATATCCTTTAAAACCTTTATCTTTTTTCCATCAGGATAAACAAGCCAGTGGTATGCACAAAAGGTTTCTTTTCCTTTATAAAAGTGGTTTGAATAAATGGTATCCCCCACAATACCTTTCATTGCTTCAAATATGGGACTGTAAATTCTTTGTTTGTGAATCTTTGATAAAAATTCAACTGTTGTATTTTCAGAAGTGCCTGTATGGTGAATTACAATTGCCTCAAAGGTGTCTCTGAACTCTTTATCAAAATCAAAGGGTATCACAAGCAAAAAGTAGAAAATTAACTTCATTTTTCAATAAACTCAGGCGGTATGTAGTCTGAAAGGTATAAATCACCCGCCTTATAAAATTTTATCCCTTTTAAAAAAGCCTTTTTTGCGTTTATCTTAAATATTACGGGATTTTTATCATGTCTTTTTCCCACTATGAGTGCGTCTTCCACGGTTATGGAAAGGTGAACATAATGTCTTTTCATGGGTTTAAGTCCTTGTTTTAAAATTTTCTCCACATTTTTTCTTGCTGTTCCGTGATACAGAATTTCAGGAGGTTCTGTTTCTTCATAATTTATTTTGATTGCAGTATGACCGTAAAGGGCTCTTATTTTATCTTCTTTTATCTCAAATCTTTTCTTTTTCTGGCTTTTAATGAGATTGTATATTTCCTCTTCTTTTATATTTGCCTTCTCGCAGAGTTCTTTTATTGATACAAAACCGTTTTCATCAGGTCTTAAACCAAATTTGAAAGGGTCGTGTCTTAAAATATAAGATAGTTTTTTGCTGAGAAATGTTAAGCCTTTCATTTTAATTTTTAATTATAAAGGATTTCAGGGCGATTTGAACACCCTCTGAATAAGGCATTATAATTTAAGAAATGAAAGAAAAAGTGTTTAAATACGGATTTTACCTTTTGTTTTTTATTTATTCCATCTCTATTTCTCTTTCCTACAATATTTCAAACGGTGTTTTAGCCCTGCTTCTGGTCTTATTTTTGATTTATCTTGTATTTGAGAGGAAATTCTTTAAAAGCAAAATTTACATACCGATTTTACTTTTACTCATCTCCTTTTTGATTTCCTCTTTCACAGGTTATGATGTAAAAACCGCTTTAAGGGAAATAACCCTTTTTAAGGGCTTTTTAATAATGATAATAGCAATGAATGTTTTTCCAAAAGAAAAAAAATTTTTTGAGGTTTGTTTATTTCTCTTTTTCTCTGGAGTTTTAATAAATGCTGGCTATTCAATATTTGAGAAGTTAAAGTATGAAAATCCTGTTTACCGCGTTGAGGCACTCTGGGGACATTATCAGTTTTTTTCTAATTTTTTAATAATAGCCTTTTTTACAGAACTTTTTTATTTTACCTTTACCGATAAAAGATGGATAAAATTGCTTATTTTTTTACTTTCCATCTTAACCTTTTTTTCCCTTATTTTAACGGGCTCAAGGGCTCAGATAATTTTTACAATTATGGGTTTTTTTGCATTTTTAATATTTTACAGAAACAGATTTGCAATTGTTTCTTCCCTTTTTGTTCTTTTAATTGTTGTGGTTTCATTTCTTAAAGTCCCTGTTTTTTATAAAAGAATCAAACCCATGTTTTTTAAAAATGAAAAATTTGGCTTTTACATATCTGATATAAGTGAATGGGAAAAAAGGGTTGATACATGGAAGATGGGATTTGAAGTTTTAAAAACAAAGCATAAATTCTTTGGTGTTGGGCTCGGTAATGTTAAAAAGTTCGTGAATAAAGAATTAAAAATAAATATGAGACTTCCAAATCTGCACAATTCGTTCCTCGAAATTCTTGCGAGTTTTGGTATCTTTGGATTTATTGTTTTTCTTTATTTTCTTTTTATTTATTTCTATGAGATTAAAAAAAGTATTTTCTATTTCAGAGAAGATAAACTTTATTTTTACGGAATAAGTGTCTTTATTTCTTCCTTTATAATATTTTTACTTGTAGGATTTTTAAACGATACCTTCTGGAACAAGAGAGTTATGATGCAACTTTTATATTTTACAGGAATACTTTTTGCCTTTAAAAGAGATGAAGATACTCTTTCTATCTGATTTGAGGAAAAAAAGAAACACGGGTTTTGAGATTTTAAAGACTTTAAAAAAAATGGGATATGAGGTTTATCCCGTAAATATAAAGGGTTTTTTACCTGATGTAAAGATAAAAAATATTCTTAAATTTAAAAAACCTGAGGTTCTTTTTACCTTTAAAGGGGTTGGCAAGGTGGATTATAAAAAAATAGATTACAAATTTAAAAAGAAAGTGGTGTGGTATCCGGATCCTGACATTTTTGTTGGAGATAGATTTAATGAGAATTTGAGAGACATATTTGAATTTCACGATTGTGTTTTTGTTATTGTTAAGTCAAAAACTCGTGAATTGAAAAAAATTTTAGGGAAAGAAAATATTCATTTTCTGGTTCAGGGAACAAGATTTTTTGAATACGAAATAAGAGAAATTCCAGAAGAATTTAGATGTGATATCGGTTTTATAGGGTCTTTAAAGGGAAAAATTTACTCAAAAAGAAGGGAAATACTTTCAGGTATATGTATTAGATTTGGAAAAGAATACAGGATAAAGATGTGGGGTTCAAAGCCTGATAAAAGAGAAAATTTTTATGGAGTTTTGAATGAATTTCATACAGGCAAAAGGGTCTTCTTTGAGGATTTTAAAAGGGCAGTTCTGGGTTCAAAAATTATTGTGGATATTGCAAGGGAGGATGCACTGAAAGAAGAGGGGGCTTTGAGTCAGAAGGTATTTATGATAACAGGATGCGGGGGTTTTTTGCTTATGCACTATTTAAAGGGTATTGAGGAATTTTTTGAAATAGGAAAGGAAATTGAAGTTTACAGGAGTCTTGATGAGGCTTACAAGAAAATAGAATATTACCTGAAAAATGAAGATAAAAGAAGAGAAATTGCTGAGAATGCAAGGAAAAGGGTTTTAAAAGAACATCTTTATGAAAACAGGTTAAAAAAAATGTTTGAAGTATGCAAAATTTGAAGCACTTTTTTGTTTTCAGAGATTTTCCTCCCCAAAAAGGGGGTATGAGCACATACTATTACAACCTGGTTAAGTTTATAAAGGGAAATAAAAAGGTTTTTTTACCGAAGGATGTTTCAGAGCCACCTGATATTGAAAATGCAGAATATGTAATAGCACCTTTTAAAAAGGGAGAGGAGAAAAACATATTTTTCACCCTTTTATGGGGTTTCCAGATACTGTTTCACATTATTTTTGAAAGACCCGATTTTCTTCATATAGGAAAAATAAGACCTGTGGTGTATTTCTTTTTGCTTTTTAAAATTTTTAAACCGAGGACAATTCTGTACTTTCACGGGCTTGATTACTATGAGTTAAAAAATAAAAGTTTTATAAAGAGAAAATTTGTAAATTATGCCATTAAAAAGTGCGATTTACTTGTATGTGCAAATAAATATGTGCTCGAAATTATAAGGAAAAATGTAAAGTTTAAAAGAAGTTATGTTTTATATCCGGGTGTTGATGTTGATTATTTAAAAAATATGGATAGGAAATTTAAGGTAAAAAAGAAAAAGAATTTTGTTCTTCTCACTGTATGTAACCTTGTTAAAAGGAAAAATATTGATACTGTTTTAAAGGCATTAAGTCTTTTAAAAGAAAGTTATGATTTTAAATACTACATAATAGGGAAAGGACCGGAAGAAGAAAATCTTAAAAGAATTTCCGAAGATTTAAGTTTAAAGAAAAAAGTTGAATTTCCGGGAGAACTTGGTGAGGAAAAGTTTAGATATTATAAGATTTGTGACATATTTGTAATGCCTTCAAAAGTTGTTGAGGAAGAGGGTTCCTTTGAGGGTTTTGGTATAGTTTTTCTTGAAGCGGGCTTTTTTAAAAAATTTTTGATAGGTTCAAAAACAGGTGGTATACCAGAGGCTGTTCTGGATGGTAAAACGGGTATTTTGATAGAAAATCCTGAAGATTATGGAAAACTTTCAGAGGTTATAAAAAGTTATTTTGATAATCCCTCTCGATTTAAAAAAATGGGTGAAAATGCCTATAAAAGGGTGGTTTCTGAATTTGATGTAAAAAAACTCATAAAAAATTATGAAAGAGTTATTGAGGATTTAAAGAATGAAAGTGGTTCAGATTGACGCTGAAAAGTATTTTGGAGGGGGTCAGAATCAGGTTTGTCTTTTAAACAGGTATCTTTTAAAAAAGGGTGTGAAAAGTGTTGTCTTTTGCCCTGAAGGTTCTCCGCTCTTTTTAAAATTAAAAAAAGAAAACTATGAAGTTTATCCCCTTTCCCTTAAAAATCTTTTGAGGTATGTGAAAAGAGAAAAGTGTGATATCCTTCATGTCCATTCAGGTAAATCCCTTACCATTTCCCACCTTTTAAAAGTTTTAAATCCTGGATTAAAAGTTGTCTTTACAAGAAGAATCACAAAGGGAATAAAATTATGTTTTTTGAGGAGGTTTTTAATAGATGCTGTAATATGTATTTCAAAGGAGGTTAGAAAAAGTCTGGGAAGATGTTTTCCCGATGACAGAGTTTTTATAGTTTACAGCGGCATCGAGAGAAAAGATAAAGAAGTGCCTGATCCAGACTGGTATGAAAAAAGTAAATTTATTGTGGGAAACATAGGGTATCTCAAACCCTATAAAGACCATATCACTTTAATAAAGGGATTTTATGAATTTTTAAAGGTGCATCCTGATTCACTTCTTGTGATAATAGGAGAGGGGAGTGAGAGAGAAAAGATTGAGAAATTGGTAAAGAAATTAAAAATAGAGGATAAGGTTGTTCTTACGGGTTTTTTACCTGACGCAGGTTCTTATATAAGATACTTTTCTGTTTTTGCAATAACCTCAGCCCACACAGAAGGGCTCTGTTCTTCCATAATAGATGCCTTTATGCAAAGGGTTCCTGTGATAGCTACTGAAACCGGTGGAATAAAAGAACTGGTTAAAAACGATGAAACAGGAATATTGATTGGCAAGAGAGATCCGGAAGCCTTAAAAGCAAGCCTAATTAGAATAAAAGAAAACAAAAAGTTTGTTGATAAAATTGTTAAAAATGCTTATGAATACTCATTTAATTTTACTGCTCAGAAAATGGCTAACGCAAATTTAGAAATTTACAACAGACTTTTATCCTGATGAATTTTAACCCTTAAATAACCTTCTTTTGCCTTATAAGAACTCCTTACCAGGCTTTGTGATGCAACAAATTTAAATCCCATTTCATAACCGATTTTTTCGAATTTCTTAAATTCTTCAGGAGTATAATATTTTTCAACAGGCAGATTTTTTCTTGTAGGTCTTAAATACTGTCCTATTGTGATTATCTCACAACCTGCATCTTTTATATCCTTCATGGTATCTATTATCTCATTTTCAGTTTCACCGAGACCTATCATTATCCCGCTCTTTGTTATCATTTCAGAGCTCATTTCTTTTATAATTTTTAAAACTGAAAGACTTTTTTCATAACCAGCTCTTTTATCTCTTACAAAAGGCGTAAGTCTTTTTACGGTTTCAACGTTGTGTGCAATAACGTCGGATTTTGACTCAACAATCTTTTTTAAAGAATCAAAATTCAAGTTGAAATCAGGAATTAAAACCTCCACCTTTGTATCAGGATTTATTTCTTTTATTTTCTTAACAGTTTCAGCATAATGTTCTGCTCCAAAATCGGGTAAATCATCTCTATCAACTGATGTTATAACAGCGTATTCAAGGCCGAGTTCTTTTATTGCAAGTGCCACATTTGAGGGTTCTTCAGGGTCAAGAGAGAGTGGTTTGCCCTTTTTGACCGAGCAGAATCTGCAATTTCTTGTGCATATATCACCCATTATCATTATGGTTGCTGATTTTTCTCCCCAGCATTCACCCAGATTCGGGCATAAAGCGGATTCACATACTGTATGAAGATGAAGTTCTTTTAAAAGAACTCTGACCTCTTTAAAATGTCCGAAACCAGGAAGTTTAGTCTTAATCCATTCAGGTTTTCTTTCAAATTTCATCCTAAAATTTTTTCATACTCCTTTAATGTGTGTCTCGCTATAACAAGCCTTTGAATCTCAGAGGTTCCCTCATAAATCTCTGTCACCTTTGCATCTCTAAAAAATCTTTGAATCGGATGTTCTCTTGAATATCCCATTGAACCATGTATCTGAACTGCTTTTGTTGTTGCCCACATTGCCGTTTCTGATGCAAAAAGTTTTGCCATTGATGCCTCTTTTGTAAATCTTTCTCCTTTTTGTTTTTTCCATGCCGCATAATATGTCAAAAATCTTGCAGCCTGAATCCTTGTCTGCATATCTGCAATGTAAAAGACAACAGCCTGATGCTGAATTATGGGGACACCGAATGCAACCCTTTCCTTTGCAAATCTTATTGAATGCTCAAGTGCAGCCTGTGAAATTCCAAGAGCCTGTGCAGCAATACCTATTCTTCCTGCATCAAGAATGCTCATTGCTATTTTAAAACCGTCCCCTTCCTCACCCAACCTGTTTTCAGCAGGAATTCTGTAATTTTCAAAGGTTATCTCACAGGAATGGGCGCTTCTTATACCCAGTTTTTTTTCAGGAGGTGATTTTATAAGACCGGGCAGGGAACAATCTGCTATAAAACATGTAACACCTTTATGTTTTTTCTCTTTATCAGTAACAGCAAAAACAAGAATATACTCAGCTTCGGTACCATTCGTAACCCACACTTTTTTACCATTTATAACATATTCATCCCTCTCTCTTTTCGCACTTGTTAATAAATTAGATGCATCAGAACCTGTATGAGGTTCTGTTAGTGAGAATGCCCCGAGTTTTTCGCCTCTTGCAAGGGGAGTTAAAAATTTCTTTTTTTGCTCCTCTGTGCCGAATTTATTGAGTCCGTAACAAACAAGTGAATTGTTTACAGAAACTATTACTCCATGAGCAGGACATACCCTTGAAAGTTCCTCAACGGCTATAACATAACTTATTGAATCTGTCCCTGCACCTCCGTATTCTTCAGGTATTTCCATTCCCAGAAATCCAAGTTCTGCAAGTTTTTTTATGGTTTCTTTTGGAAACCTTTCTTCCTCATCATTTTTATCAGCAATCTTTGCAATCTCCTTTTCAGCAAAATCCCTTATTGTATCTTTTATCATCTTGTGTTCTTCTGTAAGTTCAAAATCCATATCTCCTCCTTTTTTGTTTTTTGGATTAAATTATAAATAAATTTGAACTTGAAGGTCAAGGTAAATTATAATTAATCATTGGTGAAAAAGACAGTAGAAAAAATAAAAAATGGAAATGAAAGGGAAATAGCAAGGTATATTTCCATTGTAGAGATGGATTCTGATGGCGCATCATCAATTATAAAAGAGATATTCCCCTATACAGGAAATGCTCTGAGAATAGGAATAACCGGTCCTCCTGGTGCAGGAAAATCGACTCTTATAGATAAATTAACATTAAATTTGGTCCAGGGAGAAAAAAGTGTGGGAATTATTGCCCTTGACCCTGTTTCACCATTTTCAGGAGGGGCGCTTCTCGGAGACAGGGTAAGAATGAGTGATTTAAATCTTGAAAACAAAGTGTTCATAAGAAGCATGGCTTTAAGAGAAGGAAAGGGTGGAATTTCAAGGTTTGCCCTTGATGCAGCGGATATACTTGATGCATCCGGCAAAGATTATATTATCGTAGAAACTGTTGGTATAGGGCAGTCCGAGATAGAAATAGCCTACTTTACAGACTGCACAATCCTTGTTCTTTCCCCTGAATCAGGAGATGGAATTCAGGCAATGAAAGCAGGTATTCTGGAAGCGGTTGACCTGATAGTTGTCAATAAATCTGATAGACCGGGAGCAGAGGATTTAAAAAGAGATATTCTCTTTGCCTTTGGACTGTCTGGAAAGAAGATAGACGTGGTTCTGACAAACAGCCTTACAGGTGAGGGTATTCAAGATGTTATAAATTCAATTGAAGATTTTATAGAGAATGCCAGAAAAGATGGTAGATTTGAAAGGAGAAGGAAAGAAATAATAAAACATAGAATTAAGAAAATAATTTCTTCAAAAATAGAAGAAGATATAACCCGAAAAATAAGCGGGGATAATACTCTTGATAAATTAACGGCAGATGTATATAATTTAAAATATTCAACTTACGAAGCAGCAGATGAAATAATTAAAAAATTTTTAATGGAGGGTTAAAATGGAGGAGAAAACAAAAGAGGTAAAGGATTGTGGTTGCAGAGGAGGAAGTTTTTATACAAGTATATCAGAAAAAGAAACTATAGTTCAGGAAGACCTTGAACAAAGAATAAAGAGATTATCACAAAAAAATTCACGTTTTCCCTGCAGTATAATTCCAGAGGACAAGGCCTATTATAAAGAAGGTGACATAAAGAATTTTCGTCCTGAAGAGAAACTCGGTGAACCCGGGAAATATCCTTTTACAAGGGGCGTTTATGAAACAATGTATCGAGGCAGATTGTGGACAATGAGAATGTTCTCGGGTTTTGGAACAGCTGAACAGACAAACCAAAGATTCAAATTTTTACTGGAACACGGACAGACAGGGCTTTCAATTGCCTTTGATATGCCAACCCTGATGGGTTATGACTCAGACCATCCCAGGTCCAAAGGAGAAGTTGGAAAAGAAGGAGTTGCAATATGTACCCTTAATAATATGAGGACCCTTTTTAAAGATATCCCCCTTAATAAAGTTTCAACATCAATGACAATAAATCCAACGGCTTTTATACTTCTTGCGTTCTATATTGCTGTTGCTGAAGAACAGGGTGTTCCGCTGGAAAAGTTGAGAGGAACAATTCAAAATGATATTTTAAAGGAATACATAGCTCAAAAAGAGTTTATATTTCCACCTGAGCCATCAATAAAGTTGATAATAGATACTGTTGAATTCTGTGCAAAACACATTCCTAAATGGCATCCGATTTCTATAAGCGGTTATCACATAAGAGAGGCGGGCTCAACTGCTGTTCAGGAACTTGCATTTACCCTTATGGACGGTTTTACCTATGTGAAATACGCAATTGAAAGAGGTCTTGATGTTGATGAATTTGCACCCCAGCTTTCTTTCTTTTTCAACTCTCACATGAACTTCTTTGAAGAGATAGCAAAGTTCCGTGCAGCAAGAAGGATATGGGCAAGATGGATGAAGGAGAAATTCGGTGCTAAAAAGCCTGAATCCTGCCGATTGAAATTTCATACCCAGACAGCAGGATGTTCTTTAACCGCACAACAGCCTGAAAACAATATAGTAAGAACAGCTATAGAAGCACTTGCAGCGGTTCTTGGAGGAACACAGAGTCTTCACACAAATTCAATGGATGAAGCACTTGCCCTTCCGGCAGAAAAGGCAGCAAAAATTGCTTTAAGAACTCAGCAGATTATAGCCTATGAAACCGATGTACCGGATGTTATTGATCCGCTTGCAGGTTCCTATTTTATTGAGTATCTTACAAATAAAATGGAAAAGGAAGCAGAAGAGATATTCAAAAAAATAGAGGAAATGGGTGGAATGGTTGAGGCAATAAAAAAAGGATGGCCGCAGAAGGAGATTTCAAGGTCTGCCTATGAATTTCAAAAAGATGTTGAAGATAAAAAATACCTTGTTGTCGGGATTAATGAATTTGCAGAGGATGAAAAAATAGAAATACCAATATTAAAAATACTTCCTGAGATTGAAGAGAAACAGGTGAGGGAAGTAAAGGAATTCAAAGAGGAAAGGGATGATATAGTTGCAAAAAATAAACTGGAAGAATTAAGAAAAGCAGCAGAGAAAAATGAAAATCTAATGCCCTATACAATTTCTGCGGTAAAAGCACATTGCACACTCGGAGAAATAGTTGAGGAACTTAAAAAAGTTTATGGAACGTGGCAGGAACCGCCCAATTTATATTGAAAATGAAAAAAGATAAAATAAGAGTTTTGGTTGCAAAGGTGGGGCTTGATGGACACGACAGGGGGGCAAAGGTCATAGCATCTGCGTTTAGAGATGCGGGATTTGAGGTGATATACTCAGGGCTTCACCAGACACCCGAAGCTGTTGTAAGGACTGCTATTCAGGAAGATGTGGATGTGATAGGTATAAGTATACTTTCAGGAGCACATATGACAATATTTCCTGAGATACTGAAACTTCTTAAAGAAAAAGGTGTAGAAGATATTGTTATTACAGGTGGAGGTATAATTCCTGAAGATGATGCTGAAAAACTGTGCCAGATGGGAATCGGAAAGCTTTTCGGTCCAGGAACCCCATTGAATGAGATAATTGAGTATATAAAAGAGGAGGTCAAAAGGAGGAGAAAGAAGGCAGATTAACAAATTACGAAAGTTAAATAAAAAATGAAAAATAGAGAAAAGTTAAAGTGTCCTTATTGTGATAGGAAAATAGATAAAAACTTAGGAACACATATTAAGAAATTTCATGGGAAAGATAGATTTAAAGAGGCAGTTGTAAATGCAAAGAAAAAAGGTATACCAGATTCAAAAATTGGTGAAATGTTTAACATTACTTTTAGAGAACTTGAAAAAATAATTACCGAGAAATTTGGAATAAATATATCTATAGTTAAAGAAAAAAAAATAAAAAATCTTTACCCCAAGGGCTTTAAACCCGAGACTACTACAGTCTGGAGCTTTAAAAGTCGAGGAAACTGGGCAACACATGATGGGCGATATAGAGGAAATTGGTCTCCTTATATTCCGAGGAATATAATATTAAGATATTCAAGTCCTGGGGATACTGTATTGGATTATTTTGTAGGGGGTGGAACTACAGCAATAGAAGCAAAATTACTTGGAAGAAAATGCATAGGAATAGATATAAATCCAATGGCAATAGAGCTCACGAAAAAAAATCTTAATTTTGAAATAAATAAGAGATTTCTCAAAGATATGAAAGTCTGTGAACTTGATGTATATACAGGTGATGCAAAAAACCTGAAGGGAATTAAAAATGCGAGTATAGATTTAATATGTGCTCATCCGCCTTATGCAGGAATCATAAATTACAGTGTTAAAATAGAAGGTGATCTTTCTCAACTCACATTAGAGGAATATTTGAGAGAGATGGAAAAAGTAGCAAAGGAAAGTTGTAGAGTTTTGAAGCCCGGCAAGATATGTGCGATATTAATAGGAGACACAAGAAAAAATAAAAGAGTAGTTCCCATAGGATTTGAAGTAATAAAAATATTTCTAAAGACTGGATTTAAATTAAAAGAACTGGTTATTAAAAGACAACACAATTGTAAAACTACAGGATTCTGGTTTAAGAGGAGCCTAAAATACAATTTCTTGCTTCTTGCTCATGAATACTTACCTATTTTTATAAAACCGTTGAAATCCCGAAAGATTAGGGAAAAGACCACACAGTATTTCCAAAATCTTCAGGTTGAAATTAGTACACCTAAGATTAATACACCTGAGACAACTACAGTATGGATATTTAACAATGATAATTGGCTTAACAAAACTGTCAAGAACCTTTTATTTCGATATAAAATAAAAAATTATTTAATCTGGGATAAAAAATTTAAAAATGTTAAAGAGAAAGGACTTCTGGTAGTTCCTATTTTAGACTTAGAAACTTACAAAATATTCTTAAGAACTGTAGAAAAGTTTAAGAAATTTACAAATGGCTTTTCTTATATAGCATTTTTATGTAAAGATGTGAGACTTATTGACCATACTCTTTCCCCTTTAGCAGTGGACATAGAAAACGAATTAAAAAAATTTGAAAATCTTAAACTGAAAGAAATTGTTATAATCTCGATAGAAGACCATGATTTTGACATGTTTGATTTAAAAAAAGAGGAAGATTTATCAATTACACATTATTATCTTTTACTTTATGATCAAGTAAAAAATGGATAGAGAGGATATTTATATAGATTTTGCATCAAAAATTTCTTTTTTGGAATTTATTCAAGAAGAATTCAGATACAGTGATTTGAATTTAAATAAACTTAGAGATGAGATAGAGCTTATAAAGAAGACTTCTAAATGGAATATTGATTTACTTGCAGATTCTATAATGAGATACCCTGCGCTTTTTCTTATCTTTCAGGAAATATTTCAACTCATAAGGTTTACAAATACCCAACTGATCCACTTCATATTTAATATTTCAATTCTTAATTCCACTAACTTAAATTCTATTTTTGAATATATGCTATACAATGTGAAATTTGACGAAGAGTTCAGAAAAATTTTTTTAAGTATTTTAGGAGAAAAGGATTATAGACAATTTATTAAAAATCTAAAAAATTACAGAAAAGAATTCTTGATAGCCAATTTTAAAATGTCAATATCAAGATACATTAAAAAAATATCCAGGGACTTTAAAATTCTTGAAGAGAGGGTAACAAAAGAGGAATTTAAAGATTTTTCTATAAGATTTGCAAATTATCTTTTAAACAACTTAAAGTTAAGCGAAACTCTTTCTTCAATAAATGTGGAAAATTTTTTAAAATATAAAAAAATACCCCTTGATACAAAAAGTATTCATGGTAACTTTATGAAAATAAGAATTCAAGAAACATTGGATGAAAATGATTTTATCAATATAGATTCCTTGTTACAAGAAAAAAATATTACAGTCATTTCACATAAGATGAAGGATATTTTAAATAATGTTTCAACGAACAGAGATAGATTATATTGTACAGAAAAGTTCGTAGAAGGCATATTTATCCCTAAGAAAGGTAAATTAAAGAAATTTGACCTCATAATTTTCAAAAATTATACCCCGAAATTCTTATTCGAGATGAACTTTTATTCAACCGAAGGAACAAAAATAGGTATAAATATTACAGAATATATAGATCTTAAAAATTTTATAGATAAGAATTTTAAAAATAAGTTTAAATTTTACTGGATAACAGATGGGAATTACTGGCTGACAAAAACAGGTAAAAACACTTTTTTAAATCTCCTTAATTACTTTGATATAATATTTAACATTAACATTTTCAAACAAAACATTAAAAAATTCACTTAGCCCATGAAAAACTTCAAAAAATTTTTATCAAAAAACTTTGAAATTTATTACATAAAAACAGGAACTTTTAAACTTGATGGCGGAGCGATGTTTGGAACGGTTCCAAAGGTTATATGGAATAGAATATATCCTTGCGATAATAATAATAGAATCACCCTTTCCCAGAACTCACTGATTGTAGTCTCTGAAGATTTTAAACTACTCATAGAACCCGGATGTGGAAATAAATGGAATGAAAGGAGAAAAAAAATATTTGAATTTGAAGGCGGGATAGCGAACTTAAAAAATTTTGGATTTTCTCCTGATGAAATCACCCATGTAAGTTTTACCCATCTCCATTTTGACCATGCAGGCGGAGCAACAGAACTTATAAATGGAGATTTAAAACCCTTTTTCAAGAATGCAGAATATCTTATAAGAAAAGAAGAACTTGAAGATGCGATAAATTCAAATGAGAGAACGAAAGCAAGTTATTTAAAAGAGGATTTCATGCCCCTGATTAAGGTGCAAAAGGTAAAAGAAATAGAAAAAGACTGTGAGATACTCCCAGGAATAAAAATTATAAAAACAGGCGGACATACAAGGGGTCATGTTGTATTTCTAATTGAAGATAAAATTTTGTTTTTCGGTGATTTGGTTCCCACAGCAAAACATATCCATCTTCCCTATATAATGGCTTATGATAATTTACCTCTTGAAACTCTTGAAAAAAGAAAAGAAATATACAGGATGTGTATGGAAAAGGAAATTCAGATATTTTTCCCGCATGATACGGAACTTAAAACAGGGTATATAATTCAAAAGGAAGGGAAATATACTTTAAAAGAAATTGAGTAAACTTTATCAATTTTTTAAAAACCGAGAAAAAACTTTAAAACATTTCTTTAAATTCTCTTAGTAAAGAACTTCTGGCTCAAATAATCAGTTGATTTGACTTTTTTTTCAAAATCCTTTAAATATTATAAAATTTAATTTAAAAAAACACTTAGGAGGGTAAGATGAAAAAGTTGCTGATAGTATCTCTATCCATGGGGATAATGGCATTTACTCCGGAAGAAATAGTTAAAAAAATAGATGTGAAAAAAGAAATTGAGGACCATCTTGAAGCCCAGGGATCTCCTCTTTTCTCCCCTTCTTTTTACAAAGCGTATAGATACGTGTATATATACAATACGTGTGGATACTTGAGAAGGGCTTTAGAGCCTTATCTTGTAGAATATTTAAAAAACATTAAGATGGAGAATGATTCACAACCTTTGTGGTATTCTCAAATTTTCTGGTACTTGACAAACAGCACTCATATTGCTATAGGAGAAATGGTAAAAAAAGAGGAAAATATCTATTATGATTATTGTACTATATACTGCACGAAATTATGGATTAGAATAATTGAAGGATATAAAGGTTTATTTAGAGGAGAAAGAATATCTGTATGGCTTACCACATGTGAAGGGAAAATTTCACACCCGGGAATAGAACAGTGGTGGTTCATCGGAGATACTCTTCTTCTTTTTCTCCAGAACTTACCCCAGGCTTGTGATGAGTATGCCAGGAAACATGGCGAAGATATCAATTATTTGCCACAGGATTTTTTTATCACAGGACTTATATGTGGCACTTTTGGAATTATTTCAATAGACAAAGAAAAAAGGATTATAGGATGTTCAGGACAAAGGTTAAATCTCCCTTATAAGAATGTGATTGATCTTCTGAATACATTTATTCCTGTCTGTGAAAAATTAGAGCGGAAGATTAAAGAATATAAATTTCCTCTTACAGAGAAAGAATATGCAGAATTCATGAAAAAAAGAGGCTATAACTATCCTTTGAGTAACGAAGATTTCGAAAGATTACACAAAAAATTTGAAAAAAAATAGGGGGGAAATGAAAAAGTGGTTATTTGTTTTACTTTTCGGATATATCCTTTATTCTTTTGAGACTGATGGTTCGTTCTGGGGTAACTGCGAGGTATGGATAGCCTCTTTAATGTATGGACAACCTTATGGCTGGGTCTTGGATGCAACATTATATTGGAGTGGTATGAATTATACATTAGGTCCTGCAAATGTTGAAATTCTCTTTACCGGAGGAAGTGGTACAGGAATAGTGGAAACAAGGTGGGCTGGAATGCCTCTGAATATATTGGGCAAAACCGAGATGTTTACCTGTAACAATAACTGTCGGGAATATTGTGACGGTTATATTTACATAAATTCCAGCTATCAATGGACCCAGGGAAGATTTGCAACAATTATAAGGCATGAAATAGGACATGCAGCAGGTCTCGCTGATGAATCGGATAATCCACAAGCTGTAATGCACCCAGAGAATTGGCCACCACCAGAGAATAAGCCAATTATTCAGGATGATATTGACGGTCTTGGCTGTTTATACGGTGGGAGTTTTAACTGGGGAAGCGAGACTTTTACATTGTCTGAGCCTGAGGCAGAAGGAGTTTATGAATGTAAAATACCTGTTCAATTCGGTGGATGCAACGGTGGGGGTATGTATGATGTAACAATTTATGTAAAATACGATGCGGATAATCCAAATTCTCCATGGGAATATGTAAACATATTGCAAAATGTAAGAGGTTGTAAGATTTTTTTCAAAGAAAGAAGGAACTCTTCGCAATATACCCGGGTAAAAGTAAAATGGTTCTCAGGTAGTAATCTTAAAGATTCTATAGTCTCGGGGATGTTTACCTATATATACACTCCATTATGTCCTGAAGCAAATCCTGATTTTATTTCGTCTTCAGAGTGTGGATGCGGGACCTTCAACATAATGGGACTTCCCATTCCTTCAAATTTTTATAAAATTGAAGTCTTTGATATCACAGGAAGAAGAATTTTCTTTACCGATAGAGAAAATAAGGAATTTTTTATAAATGCATTAAACAACCTTCCAAGAGGAAACTATTTTTTGAGAATA
>MTOH01000013.1 GCA_002011615.1 Candidatus Hydrothermus pacificus
TTATTTCAGAAAGCAATAGCAGTACATCGTTTCTAAAGTTTACATTGTGTTCTATATGCTTTATTTCTTTCTCTGCTTCGTCGAGCCTGCCTGTATTTGTGTAGATTTCTGCAAGCCTGAATATTATTCGGGAGTCGCGGGTTGATTTTTTTAAGTTTATAAAAACATTTTCTGCAGCTTCATAGAAGCCCATCTTATAGTACATTTCTCCGAGCAGATAGTTGACTTCAAAATCTTCTGGGAATGATTTTCTGAGTTCCTGGAGAATTTTTTCTGCATCTTCATAGTTTTCCTCACTAACCGCCTGTCTTGCTTTATGCAGCATAATTTTAAAATCTTTGAGTTTTTCTCTTTTTGTTAATTCAGGAGGAATATAGGGGATTCCACGAGGGGAACCTGCAATTGCAAGTAAAAATACCTCTCCTTTTTCAACTTTTTTTGTTTCAATGGCTTTTATCTCAGGTATTTTGTCTTCTTCACCTTTTTCAGTATATATCTTTTTAAGAAAGTTCAATAGAAGATAATTTTCGGGGAAGAATTCAAGAGCGTTTTTAATGGCTTTTTCTGCTTCCTGGATATTTCCCTTTTCAAAAAGAGTTCTGGCATAATTGTATACAATAATCGGGTCAGTAGGAAAGAGGTCCACTATTTCCCCGAGTATCTCCTCGCTTTCTTCTTTTTTCCCTTCTATGAATTTCAGGAAAAACAGGTTGTAAAGAGGAATCATGAAGCCTTCTTCACTTTCATAAGCTCTTTTCAGCATTTGTTCTGCTTCCTCTCTGTTTTCAAGAATTAAAAGCAAAGCATAATTGTTTAAAGCGTAGGGATAATTTTTAATCCCTTCCCATATTTTTTTTGCCTTTTCTTTGAATCCTTTTAGCAGGAAAACACAGGCTGTCATGTTCCATGTATGGAAGTCCTTTGGATTAATTCTCTCCAGTGTTAAGACAGATTCGTCGTAGTTACCCTGAAGTATTTCTATCTCTGCTTTGAGTTTTAATGCTTCTCTTGATTCGGGTTTTTCCTCAAGGGCTCTTTGCAGTTCTCTTATTGCATCATTTAAAAGGAATTTATTTTTATATACCTGAGCGAGTTCAAATCTTGATTGAAAGGTATCTATTTTTATTTTTGCTTTAATACCCATTGCTTCTCTTAATTCTTCTTCTGCAGAAACTTTTTCATCCTCAAGCCCTATTATATTTGTAACTTCAGCAAGATAGGGGTTTAATTCCTTCGCTTTTATTGCTTCATCAAGCGCATCTTCTATGAGCCCTATTTCTCCAAGTGCAAAGGAAAGCAATAAATGGGATTCAGCAGAATCAGGATTAATCTTTATAGCGTCTTTAAGGTATTTAACAGCCATCTCATATAAACCCATGTTGTAATATAGCTCTCCCATATTACGCAGTATTTCTTCATCCCCGGGATGAAGTTTGTTTGCCTTTTTAAAAGTTGCAAGAGCTTCCTGAAGCAAACCCATCTTTTTCTTTGCTATACCAAGTCCTTTAAGTGCTTTAAGATTGCCAGGGTCGTTGGTAAGAACATTTTTGTATTCTATTGCTGATTCCATGAATTTGCCTATGTGATAGTAGGATTCAGCTAATTTCAATCTGGCTTCTATATTTTGGGGATTCTGGGCTACCTCTCTTAGCGGTTTTTCTATATAGTCTTCTATTTTTCCTGTTCTTTTCAATATTATTATTAAATTTCTCTGTGCAATTTTAAAATCCGGGTTTATTTCAAGAGCTTTTTTTAATTCCTGTATAGCGTCTTCTAAAAGTCCTCTGTTGAAAAACACTATTGCAAGATTGTTGTGAGAGGACGGGTCTTTTGGATCTATCTTCTCTGAGAATTGTCTCAATATTTTTATCTCTTCCTCAGATATTTTCATCTCAACATTTCTTCAAGTTTACCTGTTAAAATTGTTATTGTGCTTTCATCGGGTAGAAAAAAGAAATTCAGGGTGATTCGTGGACCATTTTCAACAAAAAAAGTACTCCTTATACATAATGCAAATTCCTCATAGGATTCTATACTTAAAAGTGCAGAGGTTACCATGCTTTTAGCCATATCCACCTTCAAGAAAGGAACAGAGGGTAGGGCGAGTAATTTTAAAAATTCAGAAAGAGATGTCATATAAGAACCTGTTACTATGTTGGTTATTTCCTTTAATGCTGACTCTTCATCTTCTCCTATTTCTAAAACTTTTTCACCCATTAAAAGAGAAAGTATTTCTTTGGCTTCTTTTTCAGAAACAAGTAGCAGAGTCAGTCCTGTTAGATCACCGAGGAAGTATTGTAGTATTCCCACAGATGGGTAATCGGTTTTCAGAATTTCATCGAACACCTCTTCTGACTTACCCCAGAATATATCAGGAGGTTCCATAAATATTTTTCTGCTAATCATCTCTGAAAGAGCAGTAGCAGCATGTCCTGAGCCTATATTTGCCACTTCTTTTAAACCATCTATATGAAATGGATTAAGTTCTGATAATTTCATTTCTCTCCTTTTGTTACGATTGAAATTGGGTCTATTATAAGGTAAGGTTTGCCATCTTCTAAAATCGTTACCCCTGTTACATAGGGTATTTTCATAACGGTTTCATCCAGGTTTTTTACAAAAACATCCTGCTGGGCAACTATTTTTTCACACAGTATCGCAAAATTTTTATTTTCTCCTTCTATAACCAGTGCTTCTTTCAATACTTCACCATTTTCCTTAAGTCCCAGCAGGTCATTGAATTCAAACACAGGGTAAAGCTTTTTGCCCAGCACAATAAATTTTCTTTTTTTTAAATAAAACATGTTCATGTTTTTAACATTGTAGATGCCCTGAACATAGTTTAAAGGTAATATATACTTTTCTTTTCCGCCTTTTAATATAACCGCCTTTATAATTGCAAGAGAGACAGGTATTCTTAGTGTTATTTCTGTTCCTTTACCTTCCTCTGATTGGATACGGAAGTCTCCTCCTAATTTTATGAGTGTTTCCCGCACAGCATTCAGACCTATACCCCGACCTGAGAGTTCATCTGCTTCTGACTTCGTTGAAAAGGAAGGAGAGGTTAGTATCTCCATTATTCTTTCTTCATCAAGCCCCGGAATTTCTTCTTCTTTTAAAATACCTGATTCCATAGCCTTTTTAATAACTTTTTCTCTTTTAATACCTGCACCGTCATCTTTTACATTTATAAAAATAGTTCCTTTTTCTTTTTTAACAACTATGGATATTTTCCCCTCTGGATTTTTACCCTTTCTTTTTCTCTCTTCAGGACTTTCTATTCCGTGCCCTATTGAATTTCTTATAAGATGTAAAAGGGGGTCTTTAAGTTTTTCCAGTATTATTCTATCAACCTCTATGTCCTCCCCTTGTATCTCAATTTCTATGTTTTTACCCAGTTTTTTTGCCTCATCTCTTATATATCTGGGTAAAAAACCCAGGATGGCTTTTACAGGCACCAATCGTAAGTTTACTATCTCATCCTGAAGTAAAGATAACATGCTCTCAAAATTTTCAAAAGAGACTCTTAAATTTTTTTCTTCACTTTGCTGAATTAAGGGTTTTAGTCTATCCTTTTCTATGAGTATTTCCCCCATGTAGTTAATTATTCTGTCTATCCTTTCTGCTCTTATCTTTATTTCTCTTATCTCCTGTTCTTTTCCTTCTTCTTTTTTTATCTTTTCCACTGAGGGTGTGATTTTAAAGTATTCCACATCTGAAAAAGAATCTATCAGTTCTTTAACTTTTTTTAGCTCATCTTCATTAGATATTATTAAAAGCCTGAATGAAATGTTGAATTCACCATTCTGTATACTTTCCATGTCAGGTTCACTTTTTTTGATTTCGGCATATTTTTTTATATTGTTGATTATTACGAATGCTCTTGCACCTTTTAAAGGTATATCAGGATGAAGAAATATTTCCAGGCTATATAGATTTGGCTTTTGTCCCTTCAAAAGGCTTTTGATCATGTCTATGGAATTGAAAATTTCTTGCACATCTAGGTGAGGTTTTTTAGTCTTTCTTATCTTCTCTAACTTATCTTCAAGCATATGTAAAATCTCTTCTATTTCTTTTTCTCCCATTGAGGCAGAAGAGCCTTTTAATGTGTGAATATGCCTGAAAAGTTCATTTAACAATTCAGGGCTTACACCATCTTTTTCTATTTTTAAAAGTATTTCTTCTGACTTTTGAATTATCTCTTTTGCTTCTAATTCAAATATGGTTCTGTATTTCTCTGTTTCTTTTATCATTTTTTTATTATTCTTTCAACTGCTTCCAGAACTCTTGCGGGCTGAAAAGGTTTTACAACATAATCTTTTGCACCTGCCTGAAGAGACTCAAGAACAAGAGCCTGTTGACCCATTGCTGAAACCATCAGTATTTTTGCTTCCGGGTCTGTTTTTAATATTTCTCTTACCGCATCTATACCGCTCATGTCAGGCATTATGATGTCCATGGTTACAAGGTCGGGTTTCAACTCTTTGTATAATTTTATGGCTTCTGCCCCTGTTGATGTTTCTCCGCATATTTCATATCCTCCCTTTTTAAGAATATCACCCAGAAGTTTCCTCATAAATTTTGCATCATCAACAATCAAAATTCTTGGATTCATATAACCTCCTCTTTCTCAATTAAATTGTCCACATCAAGTACAAAGATTAAATCGTTCTTTTTCCCGATAACACCCTTTAAAAAATTTTTTTCAATTTCTTCACGAACTTTACCCGGTGCAATCTTTGAATTTATTTCCTGAACCTTCATGCTTTCTACGATCTCATGTATTCCTATACCGCCCCTTTTTTTCTTCTCTGACTCTATTATTATGAAGTAGTTGAAATTTTCTTTTAAAGGAGTGTTTATAAATACCCCACTTATATCAAAAAATGGTATGATATTACCCCTGAGGTTAAAAATACCCTTTAAAACCTTTGATTTTACAGGTAATTCCGTAATACTTCTCCTTTCCACAATCTCCATAATTTTATTATTTTCTATACCTACTTTTAAATCCCCAATTTTACACACAAGTAATTCTAACATTTTAATCTAAAATTTTATGATACAGAGATGAAAAAGTCAATCAGAAGGTAAAAAATGATACAATTCTTAAAACTTCAAAATCAGGGTGTAAAAGGAATGTATTTTTAGTATCCTTATCTTTGAACTTGTTGGCAATCTCTTTCAAAAGGTAATTGGCCTTTCGGAAATAATAAACCGTTTTGTCCTTTATATCCATTTTTTTATAAAGTTCTACAAAGTTTACAAAAATTAAAAGGTGCAGATAGGGAGAGGGTAAACTTTTTGAAACCTCAAAAGCTTTTTCCAGGAAATCTTCTGGCTGGGAGTCCGAAATTTTTGCAACCAGGGTATAGAACTCAATCAACAATGATTTTGAGAAGTTTTCCTGCACCTGATGCAGGTTATTTAGAAATTTCAAAAGGTATTCCTTCTCGCCTATAAAATACATTGTTTTTGCCATGTTTAGCAAGGCATCATAGGTACTCAGAAAATTTCGTGACATTTTCAAAGCTTCAGACAAGGATTTTTTAGCTATATTTCTGTTTCTTAAATAAGCGTTGGCAAGTGCCTTTATGGCAGTAAATACAAATTGATAATGCTGGTTTTCTAAAAATTTTGCCTTATTTATGACAGCATTAATTTCGTTAACTATTTTCTGAAAATTTCCTATCTTAATATAAAGTTTAAACTTGTTTTCTTTAAGCTTAAACTCCCATATTATATCTTTATAGGGTTTTATATCCTCTTCTGCTGTTTCTATATATTCCTTTGCCAGTTGAAAGTTGCCCATCTCAATGTGAAGTTTTGCCAGTTCCAGAGCTATTTTATATATTTTTTTATTCTGGTTTAGTTTTATTAAATTATAAGCCCTGTGGTATTCGCTTAAAGAAAGATGATACTGTCCCATGTTAAAGTACACTTCACCGAGGGTCAGATATGTAGATATAAGTGTTTCTTCATCAACATTTTCTCTGTTTTCAAGGAGTTCAAGAAGTATTTTCTTTGATGATTGAATTTCATTTTTTTCCAGATAAAGCTCTGCGAGTTTTTCTTTTAGATAAAATAACTTGTTGTCTTTTATTCCCTCGGTTATTACTATACCTCTGTGCAGGTCTTTTATGGCTTCTTCCAGAAAACCTATATTTCTCTCTGCTTCTGCTTTATATTCAAAGATATTTGTGAGAACCACAATATCACCACCTTTTATTTTGTTAAAACATTCCTCTGCTTTGTTGAAATAATCTATTGCCTCTTTAAATGCACCCGATGTAATTCTTTGCTTTCCTGAAAGAATAGCAAATTCCATTGCTTTATCCCATAACTCCCCATTATAGGAGTGATAGAAAAGATAAGGAGAGATATCTTTTATGTCCACTTTATGGTCAATGGTTTTAACTACTTGCAGGTGTGTGTCTATTTTTTTCTTTTTCAGAATTGCATTGTATACTACGTTTCTTATAAGAGGGTTAATAAATCTGTAAGTATTTCCTTCCTTTTCAATGATTTCTTCTTCTACAAAATTATTTATTATTTCTCTTTCCTGTTCACTGAAAATCTCTTTTAAAGGTCCTTTCTCATCCCATTCTATTAAAATACTCAACTTCTCAAGGACATTTTTTTCTTCAGAACTTAAAATGTCGTAGAATTCAATGATGGCTCCTATCAGGGTGCCTGGTATTTCAAGAGAGAGAGTTTTTTTCTTATGAATTACTTTTAAAAATTCTGTAACATAAAGAGGAATTCCTTCTGTTATATCCAGAAATTTCTTTACGAATTTAATATCAATATTTTCTTTCAAAAAAGACCTCAATATTTTTTCTGTTTCTTTGAAATCAAAGGGGCGTAAATTCTTCTCCTTTATAAATGCGAGTTCAGAAGATAACAGATTTTCTCTCCCCATAAAAAGAAAAAACATTTTATTTTCAAGTGAAACGAGCAGGTATTCAAGAACTGTTTTAGTTGTTTCGTCTATTTTCTCCATAGAATCAATTATAAATATAACTGGTTTTATTTTTAACAATGCTTCCAGAAACCTTCTTAATGTAAATTTGACGAGTTCCAGGTAGGATGCAGGTTCGAGTTCTCCCATCTGAGACAATAGCTCTTTTAATTCTTCGTATTCTTCAATATTCTCAATAAGTTTGCTATTCTCCTCTTTTTCAGCAAACTTTTCTATTGCTCTTAAGATTATTCTTAGCGGAGATTCGTGTATTTCAAATACCGGTTCTCCTTCAATTATAAAGAATTTGTTTTTATTCTTGAATGTTTTTAACCAGTAGTTCTTTAAAGTTGTTTTGCCTATTCCTGCAGGACCCTTAAAAAGGAGAGTGCCTCCCTTATATCTTTCAGCCAGAGTTGCATACGAATTCAACAGATTTAATTCTCCTTCTCTACCCACGAAAGGTATCCTGAATCTCATTCTTTTAGTTTGTTCTCTTAATCCTTTAAGCTCGTATATTGAAATTATGTTTTCTGTTCCTTTAAGAAATATTTTTTTCTTCTTAATTGTATGGAATTTTTCTTCAACGAGGGAGTTTAACTCTTCAGAAATAATTATTTCAGAATGGGCTATTTCTGCAAGCCTGTAGGCAATATTGACGGTATCTCCTATGACTGTCTTATGAAGGTAGAGGCTTGAACCAACTTTTCCGAAATAAACCCATCCCGAATTTATACCTATTCTGTATATAATTTCCTTTTCGTTTTCCAATAATTTTCTTATTTCCAGAGCAAGTTTGCAGGCAAGTTCAGGGTCCATCTTGGTAACCCTTGGAATACCGAATATCATCATTATGCCCTTTAATCCGAGCCATTTATCCACCCATGCTCCCGAATTTTTAGCCAGTTTGCTTATTTGATAGATTATATCTTTTCTTCTGAGGAGTTCTTCTTCGGTATATTTTTTATCTCCTTTTTGGTCTAATATGACAAATATTGCTGTTATGAATTTCTTTTCACCTGTGGTATGGATATCTTTTGTTATATATTCCAGATTTTGTTCTACTTCGGATATGTGAATTCCACAGGAAGGACAATAGATTGAATCCTCCGGTATATAGGCATAGCATTTGCTACAGACTTTACTTTCTTCCATGTTTTGCAAAGAAAACCTTTAAAAATGCTTTTATTTCAGAATCCGGGTCATTTGTAAAGTTTCTTAGTTTGTTAATAATATCAGTGTCTTCATCAAATTCTACAAGGGTTTTTACTGCTTCTCTCCTCAAAAGGGGCGGGTAACCCGGTCTGCCAAATAGTTTTTTCTCTTCAATAATTTTAAATAGAAAAGGAATAATTTCTTTATCTTTTCGTTTCCTTAAGCCCTTCAATATTTCAATAAGCACAGGTGTGTTTTCTTCTTTAAATTTTTCTACACTCTCTTTAAAATATTCTCTTATTCTGGGTAATACTGTGTCAGTAATGTTTGAACAGAGAGATTTAACTGCTTCCTTTTTTATTTCTTCATTCTTGTCATTAAGAGCCTTAATTAATATTTCCTCTGCATCAGGGGCTTTAATTTTACCGAGTGCCTTTACCGCCTCTTTTCTCACTATATCCTGACCTTTAATCGCAAGTTCCTCAATAAAGGGAATCATCTCTGCAACCTTTTTCTCTCCTATTAAATATATCACATCTCTTTGCACACTCCATCTTTTGTCAAACAACAATTCTTTAAGATGATTTGTGTCCCATGTTGGTAGTGAAACCAGAAGTTCAAGTATTCTTTTTCTGACCACCAGGTTGTCTATCTCAGGGAATAATTTTAAGAGTTCTTGTGCAGCCTTATCTCCAAGAGGTATCAATGCATCTTTGACTTCATCAATACTTTCCTCTTCCCACAATGTTGTTAATAGCATCCTCAGAGCAAAATCTGTTCCTGTTTTGCCAAGAGTTTTTAATACAAAACGCCTTTTTTCGCTTAAATCAAGTAGTTTCTTAAACTCTGCCTCAAAGAATTCTATAAAGTCGGTGAGATTTTTTTCCTTTGCAAGGGTATATCCCTTTTCAAGGTATTCAAGATAGGTGAAAAAGACCTCTATATCTTCCTCTTTTTTAATATTTTCTTCAAAAAAGTTAAGTAGTCTTTTGGCAAGTCTTATCTTATTGGTTTTCAAAAAGGATATTAAGAGACTTCCTATTCCGTTAACCGAGTATTTTCTCTGGGCAGGGTCGTCTGAATTAATACCCTGAATGAAGGGTTCTATCATACTGTCCACCTCAGCAGTTCTTATCCCTTCTTCCAGTTCTTTTTTCATTGCTTCAAATCTCTTTTCTCCGGTAATTACAAGATGACTTTCTCTTGCAAGTCTTTCTATTTCAAGCAATTTCCTTGATGGAGAAAAAGGTTTGCCAAATCCTCCTTCAATCATCTCTTTTTCCTGTAAAATAGAAACCTTATTTTCAGGCAGGGATTTTACAATCTCATCGGTTTCTTCAGGGAAATTTTTAACCCTTCCTGCAAAAAGGCTTAAGAGTTCTTCATCAGGTAGGGTTGGTAGAACACTTCTTATAACATCTGCCATTTCTTTTGTTTTTGATAGATATTCATATACATTTCTTTTTATATCAGGTGTTAAAAGAGAAAGAACATGGGAACCAAGAAGAGAAAAATCTTCAAAGGCATCCATACCATACCTTTCAAGAAGAAAAGCGGCAATAGTTTTGAGTGAATCCATAAGAACAGGAACTTTCTCAGGGTTTTCAGAGTAATCTGCTCCTATAAGGTCATTCAGGAATTTTGAAATTTCTGATTTTATTTTGCTCTCTTCTGTTTCTGTTTTGAGCATTGTGTAGAGTTTTGAAAGTTTTTGTTCCATTTCCTTGGATATAATTCCCTCTCCGCCGAACCCAAGCCCTGCGCCTGTTTTCTCTGTGTATATACCTTCGCCTTTCTCCTGACCCGCACCTGTGCCCATACCTGTACCTGTACCCATACCCATACCTGTCCCTGTGCCTGCTGAAATACCGGTCAACACTTTTTCTCGTTTGTCTTCAGGAAGATATTCTATTATCTCTTTCCCCTTTTCTCCTCTGAAAATTATAAAATTAATCAATTCCTCTTCAGGTAAATTTCTAATTATTTCCTTTGCCATACTCCTGAGCTCTTCTATGTCCATCATATCTCCAAGAATATCGTTTCTTAAATCAGGAGAAAGATTTTCAAATATTTCAGCAACCACAAATGACAGTTTCTCAGGTTCTATAAAACCATATTTTTCATAAACGTTTTTTTTAAATTTCTGGATATTCTGTATTATTTCTTCTTTTGACAGTTTGGAGATATTTTCAACCTGTATCCCTGTTGTTTCTTTAAAGAGTTCATGGGCCGCTTCCTGAGAAATTCTCTCGCCTTTTTTAATACTTTCAACAACACTATCCATATCAAATTTTATTTCTACTTTTTGCCTTGTGGAAATTATACCGAATTCAACATCATTTACCCTTACCCTTTCAGCACCAAGTTGATGTAAGAACACTCCCGGGTCTTTTACTTCTTTTAGTTCTTTCACAGGTATTGAAAGCATCTTATAAAAGGATTCCCAGTCAATTCTTTGAGAGTCTGAGTCAATTGAAAGACTTTTTATGTTAACTCTGCTAAAATATTTGATCAGACCCTGTATTGCGGGTATTTTTGAAATATCGAGTTTTTCTTTTTCTACTATAACTGTATTTTCAAGGAAATAGAAAGAGAGGGTGGGGTAATTTGATGGGAATTCATTTAAAAGCTTTAAAGAATCCTCAACCATTTTTTCAAACATCGGGTGTCCCGGGGGATAGAGTTTTGCGGTATTTAGAGCAATGCCCACCTGCTTTAAAATTTTTTCAGAAATTTTAATCACATCTTCCATTTTATCCTTTGCCTATAATAAATATATCGTTTCTTATATTGGTTGCCGGATAGGTTGTTATATTCTCATTAAGTTTATTAACAAAGTTAATACCCACAGCGGTTTCCCC
Organism: Candidatus Hydrothermus pacificus; assembly: GCA_002011615.1. GTDB lineage: Bacteria > Hydrothermota > Hydrothermia > Hydrothermales > Hydrothermaceae > Hydrothermus > Hydrothermus pacificus. The sequence goes on from MTOH01000013.1 coordinate 10,978, forward strand.
ACCTTTTATAAATTTTAAACCCTGAACAGCTCTTTCTTCAGGTTCGCCAAATATTGACAGAGCTATACTTCCATCAGTTTTTTGAGTTGTGAGTAAAAGCTCTCCATATTCCATGGATATTTTTATTCTGGGAGAGAGTTTTTGGCTTATCTCGTTGTTTTCAAAAAAGTAGTGAATTCTACCCTGTAGTTCAAGGGAGTTTTTAATAATATCTTCCTTTACCCCTGACAGACCCATGAGAGCGACTATTTCATCCCCGTAAAACTGATTTATAAATGCTCCCTGGCTTTCAAGGAGAAAAATTAAAGAGCCAAATACACGGGTTAATATTTCATCAAGTTCTTCAAGCTCAAAAGAGTGAGAAATTCTTGTAAAACCCTCTATGTCTGTGTGAATTACAACCAGCTCTTTTTTTTCAACATCAACAAAAGGGAAATAAAAACCACAAAATTTACAGAATCTTTCCACTTCCTTAATGTTTTTACCACATCTTGGGCATAATTTCATATTTTTATTATAGGGGATTCTAATTTAAAAATCAAGTGTCACAGGTCACACATATTGCGATTTTATACTCTTAATCAGTATAATATATATCTTAAATGGAAAGAATAAATAAAATAATAGAGGGTTTTTTTAAAAATTTACCCCCTGAAAAGGCTAAAGAAGTGAGGGTTTTTCAGATTTTTAATCATTTAATACCTGAAAAATACAGAGAAGCCACATCTCTTAAAGAAGTTAAAAATGGTGTAATTTTCGTAAAGGTTTCTTCTCCTGTTTTCAGGAATGATATAGAGTTTATGAAAAATGAATTTATAAAAAAAATCAATCAAGAAATTGGAGAAACTTTTATAACAGACATTAAAATTCAGGGAGTTTAGATATGAAGGATAAAAAAACAGATAGATATGATTCTTCCAAAATACAGGTTTTACCCGGACTCGAAGGAGTGCGGAGAAGACCCGCTATGTACATAGGGGATGTGGGCAGGAGAGGTCTCCATCATCTTATCTTTGAACTTGTGGATAACAGTATTGATGAGGCACTTGCAGGGTTTTGTACACAAATAGAAGTCATTTTACATGATGATGGCTCCTGTACTGTCAGAGATAATGGTAGAGGAATACCGGTGGACCCTCATCCCCAGCTTAAGAAGCCGGGTGTAGAAATTGTTATGACCACCCTCCATGCCGGAGGTAAATTTGATGGAAAGGTTTATGTGATTTCAGGTGGACTTCATGGGGTGGGTGCTTCTGTTGTTTGTGCTTTATCAGAGTATCTTAAAGTTTGGGTAAGAAAAAACAAAGCGGTATGGTATCAGGAATTTTCAAAAGGTTATAAAGTCAGTGAACTTGAAAGGATCGGTGATACAAAGGAAACAGGCACAGAAATAAGATTTAAGCCCGATGAAAAAATTTTTAAAAAGACAGATTTTGAATATGACCTTGTAAGGGAACGATTGATGGAGCTTGCTTTCCTGATTGAGGGCACAAAAATTATTTTGCAGGATGAAAGAACAGGTAAAAAGGACATATTCAACTTTGAAGGTGGACTTGTGTCTTTTGTAGAATATCTTGATGAGGCGAGAAATGCTTTGCATAAACCTTTTTATTTAAAAGATGAGAGAGATGGAGTCATTGTTGAGATTGCTATGGAATATAATGATGGTTATCTTGAAAATATCTTAAGTTTCGTCAACACAATTAATACCCATGAGGGTGGGACCCATGTTTCGGGTTTTAAAACTGCTTTAACAAGGTCTTTCAATGATTTTGGCAGGAGAAACAATCATTTTAAAAATGGATTTTCACTCAGTGGTGAAGATGTGCGAGAAGGATTAACAGCAGTGATTCATGTGAAGCTAAAAAACCCCCAGTTTGAAGGACAGACAAAAACTAAACTTGGTAACAGTCATGTTAAAGGGATAGTGGAGTCAATTTTCTATGAGAAATTTTACAGGTTTCTTGAAGAAAATTCCAGAGATGCAGAAAAAATATTACAGAAAGCTATTCTTAGTGCCAAGTCCAGAGAGGCAGCCAGAAAAGCAAGAGAACTTGTGAGAAGGAAGAGTTTTCTTGAAAGTGATTCGTTACCTGGCAAACTCGCTGATTGTATTTCCAGAAATCCAGAGGAAAGCGAGCTATTTATAGTTGAGGGTGAATCAGCAGGAGGAAGTGCTAAGCAGGCAAGAATGAGAGAATTTCAAGCAATTTTGCCATTAAAAGGTAAAATACTCAATGTTGAAAAGGCATCCTTAGAAAAAATAGTTTCAAATGATGAAGTCAGGGCTTTATTTCAGGCTATAGGCACGGGTTTTGGAGAGGATGAATGTGACCCCTCAAAGACAAGATATCATAAAATAATAATAATGACCGATGCAGACATTGATGGTTCCCACATAAGAACACTTCTTTTGACTTTATTTTACAGATATTTGAAGCCATTGATAAATATTGGATATATATACATAGCACAACCACCTCTTTACAGAATTCAAAAGGGTAAAAACATATATTATGTGTATACTGAAGAGGAGCTCGATGAGAAATTGAGGAGTCTCGGAGATAGAGGAGTTATAGTCCAGAGATTTAAAGGACTTGGTGAGATGAATCCCCAGCAACTCTGGGAAACAACAATGGACCCTGAAAAGAGGATTTTGAAAAGGGTTACCCTTGAAGATGCGGCTCAGGCTGACAGGCTGTTTTCAATTCTTATGGGTGATAAGGTTGAACCGAGGAGAAAATTTATTGAAGAAAACGCTAAAAAGGTTCAGGTTCTGGATGTTTAGGTTTCTCTTTAATTTTCAGGATTAAACTCCCATTTTTTGCTTTTAAGATTTCCAGTGAGTCCCATTTCTCTATAATTACAGGTATTAGATACTCTTTTGTCGTCCATATAAAATTATCCATTAGAACATATTTATATCTTTTTATCTCGGCCCAGACTACATTTTTATTGTAGGTGAATGGATAGGGTGTTGCTTTATGTTTACCGAAATAATATACAAATACAGGTTTTCTTGTTATTATTATCTCATCTTCTGGTATATTTTCTTTAAGCCATGAGCATAGTTTGATATAGCCTCTCCATTTATAGGGGAGTCCTGCATATTTATCATTTTTTATGATTTTGATGTTATTTCGCGTAATTTGAAATCCCTTTAAGGAAATATAAATAATATTTGTGAATATAAGTGCAATTACAACGGGTTTAAGAATAGACTTTATGACATGCACATTGATATTTTTATACGCGTCATATAAAATTTCAAGAAGAAAGAAAAATATGGGGAATAAAAACCTGTAAGTGCCCCAGTTTGATGGCCACATGAAAAGTGTCAGAAAATATAAAATAAGCCATATGTTGACTAAAGTAAGTTTCCTCTGCCTGATTGTCTGGAATAATATTAAAGCTGTGACCAAGAGAGAGCATATTACCATTGAAAACATGCTGAAATTCCATGGAAAGAAAAGATAGGGTAGAAATATGAAAAGGTAGTTTTTTATGTTTATGATTAACCTCTTTAATAAGCCTGCTATATTTATACCCACCGTTTTATCCAGAAAAGGTCTATCTGTAAGCCATAAAATAGCCGACTTTCCAGTGAACAAATGGTTTAGGTATTCCCATAATGAAATAAATATTAATCCCGGGAGCAAAAATAGTAGTGCTTTTTTAAACTCTTTCTTTATCAAAAAGTAGATGGCAAAAGCCATCAATAAAGTTAAACCTATTTTTCTGATAAAAAGCGATGAAAATGCAAATAAAAATGTAAGTAAAATATTTTTTGAGGAATTTTCCTCCTGATATTTTAGAAAATAGAAATAACTTAAAAGAATTGATAAAGTAAAAGGCATTTCAGAAAATATATGAGAGGAGAAATAATAAAAGTGAGGTATTAATATTGATAAAAAAAATAGCTCTTTTTTATTTATTTTTTTAGATATTAAAAATATCACAAAAAGAGTTAAAATGGCTAATATATATACATATGCCTTGTATAAGATTAAGGATGACTTTGATATCAGGGCAGGGATACATAAGAGCAGAGGAAAGCCAGGAGTAAATCGCAGATGGGGTGGTTCGGATGCAAGGTATATGTCCTTGAATCCTGATCCGCCAATTAAAGAATCCTTAAGAGCCAGATATACTAAGTTATCTCCACCTGTGGATATTTGTAAATCAAAATTTGATATAGAGAATATTATAAAAAGTACTGCGCTGAACTTATAAACAGTATCGGATTTCATTGATTATTCATTATTTGTTCTGGGGACAATATAAACGAAATAGTGGTATGATATAAAATTACCCTCACTTCTTATTTTTAAATTCCTTTTCTTTGCAAGATGCTCAGGTATCGGGATAACCCATTCTATGAAATTTCTTGTTCTTTCAGTATTTAACCTGGCGATTAAAATCCCCTCTGCAAAAATGTTTATGTTTGAAACATCTAATTTTAAATTATATGGATGAAAAATGTCTCTTTTAATTAAAACTCCCTTAAATTCTCCACCTGCTCTTATTACAAGAAAATTATAATAGTCAGGGTTTGTTCTTATAATAAATTCTTCTGAACCTGCTATAACTCTTCCTCCATCCCATATAGTGTCATCCTGGATTATGCCCTTTTGCAAAAATCCACTTGGTTCCCCTTCAATCGAAGAAAAGTATCTGTATTTATTTTTCTCTTCAGAAATTGGGTTTCCTGTGTCCAGTTCCCAGAAGAGACTATATGGCTGAGGTAAAAAATGTTCTTTTTTTACAGGTTCCAGATTGATTTTATAAAGTGTGGTGTTGACTTCGGGGTCGTGGCTTCTCCATAGAACTTCCTCTGTCAGTGTTTTTATCCCTTCAGGTACTCTGGGAAAAATGCCTTTGTAAAAATATTTCACATCTGAATACATATCCTGGATTAGTTCACTTTTTTCAGTAAATGCACCTATTCGGGGTATATACCTTGAGACTACAGGTGAGTAAAATTGAGAGATTATTTTTACCTTAAATTTATCTATGAGATTGAACAGGAAGTAGGGGCTGTCAGTTATGACTTTTTCTCCTTCTGGTATAAATTTTGATGCGCTGATAGTCAAATCACTCAAAAGTTTTGAGCGTTTAACCTGTTTCGTGAACAGGGTGAGATTTAAAAACCATGTAATTGAAACAATAATTGAAAATATAGTGATTAGTAAGTTAAATCCTTTTTCACCAAGTGTCAGTTTGTTTGAAATCTCTTTTAATCCGTAGAAAGCCATCAGCATGAAGAACGGATATGTGTAAGCAATGTGGCGGTTAAAGTGCATTCCTGCAATTACTGTTGAAGAATCTCCTATTAGTATAATAAAAAAGTAGATCAAAAATATTATTGAAAAATTGTGGTATTTTTTTCGCAAAAATCCTATTAAGGCAAGTATGCCAAGAAAAGGGATTGTAATAGAACCTGTAAGCCAGAAGTTCAGTTTTGTAGTGGATGACATTCCTATCAGGAGACCTTTAATCTGCCCGCTTAAATTAACAAACAATTCAGTTATAGAGTCTGAAAGAGAGAAGTTTCTGAAGAGAAATTGTGGCCTTACACCCATGGTGAAAAGTTGACCTGTCAGTGCATAGTTTAATATGAATTGTCCGACCGAGAGAAAAAAAGCTGTTCCAAATATATATATATGGAACTTTTCCTTCTTTTTTATATAGAATAAATAGATACAGACTATAAACATTATAGCAAGAGAACTTTCGGGTCTTGATATGGCAAGGAAAAAAAGAAAAGGCAGAAATTTATGTCTTGTTTTCAGAAAAGCGAGTGTGCCCCAGAAGAAGAAAGAGAAAAACGAGGAGTTTAGACCAAAGAAATAACTGAGAGAAAACACAGGATGCATTATAGCGAGGATTGTAGCAAGTATAGAGTCTACCCCGAATAATTCAGAAAAGGTTTTATATATCAGTAAAGAGGAAAATATGAGAAGTAACAGGTGTAGAATGAGGTCCATGAATACCATTGTTTGCATGTTTTTAATAGGAAACAGGTAAAAGGGAACATGTATCAGGGGAAGTAGATAGTCAGATGGCGCTGTAAAAGCTGGTTCATCGGGATATATTTTCCATCCTGTTCCATTAAGCAAATTTTTAGCATACACAAAGTTTATATATGCGTCATGATATGGATATTCCCATCCCCTTCTGCCTGAATAATAAATGCTTTCAAGAATAATAATACCTACCAGACTCGCTGTTAAAATAACCAGTAATATTTTTTTGTTTTCCACTTTTTTTATGTTAAGATTATAAAGTTTTTTGAAATTTAATTGAAAATATATCTCTATTTTAGGTATAATAGAATTTTATGAAACAGAAAAAACTTTCCATAGTTATTCCTGTGTACAATGAGAGAGAATACATAAGAAAAATAATCAATTTAGTTGAGAATTTAAAACTGGATTATAAAGTTGAGAAGGAAATAGTCATTGTAGATGATGGTTCTACTGATGGAACAAGGGATATCCTCTCAGAATTAAATAAAGAGAAATCCCATTTAAACATAATCTTTCAGGAAAAGAATATGGGAAAGGGGGCAGCACTCAGAAAGGGCTTTAAAAATGCAACCGGTGATATAATAGTTATTCAGGATGCTGATTTAGAATATGATCCGAGAGACTGGAATGAAATGTTGAGATTGATTCTGGAAGATAAAGCAGATGTTGTATATGGTTCAAGATTTTATGGAAAATCTCACAGGGCATTATATTTCCATCACTATCTGGGTAACAGATTGATTTCTTTCCTTATAAATCTTTTATGTGACATAACTCTTTCTGATATTGAAGTTTGTTATAAAATGTTCAGAAAAGAGGTGCTTGATTCAATAACTTTAAAGCAGAATGATTTTGGATTTGAGGTTGAATTTACTGTCAAAATTGCAAAACAAAAAAAATGGAGGATATACGAGACCGCAATAAATTATTACGGAAGAACCTATGAGGAAGGTAAAAAAATAAACTGGAAGGATGGGGTGAAAGCACTCTGGTATATAATTAAATACAGGTTTTTGACAAAATGAGCGAGAAAAAGAAATATATAATTCTAATTTTACTGGTTTCCCTGCTCGTTGGTATAATAAGGTATCAAATGGTTATTCGGCCGACTGGTGGAGTCTTTATGTTCCCGAGTGATGATAGTTATATAACCCTCAGATATTCCGAAAAAATTGTGGAAGGTCATCCCTTTAAGATTAACCCGGATGATAAATTTCCTTCGCCTCTTGAACCATCTATTGTAGCACAGTTTTTATACGCCTCTGGAAGCTATATTGGATTTAGAACTCCTGAATCGCTTTCCTCCTTTGTATATTGGTTAAATATTATCTTACTTTCTATCACTCTTATTGTTCTTTTCTTGTTATTGACAGAGTGGAAGTTTTCTCTTTTGAATGCATTTATAGTGATTGTTTTGTGTTTGTTATATAATCCATTCAGATACCTTTTTACATTGGACATGGGATGGGGTATTTTTACTATGTTATTTTATATATTAATGTACTTTGTTTTTATTAGAAAAGAAAGTTTTTATTTCATAATACCTGCAATTATACTTTCCCTTACAAGACCAGAGTCTATATATATACTCGTTTTTTTATTTTTATTTTATTTTTTCAAGAAAAATACAAAGAAAGCTTTGCTTGTGATTATTCCCATTGTTTTTAATCTTATACCTACAATTATTTTTTATTTATTTGTAAAAACCCCTTTTCCCAGCGGTTTTAAACCTCAATTCATACTTACTCATTACCCTTATAGTTCGGCTATTTCAATGATATTCAGATATATGATTGATTATTTTAAGGGTATATTTTTAGGTTTTTATCCTCTTAATGCTACAGGTTATAATTATATAGAACATGGATTTTCTCCTTTACCACCTTTGTTTTTTATATTTGTGCTTATAGGTGCCTGGAGAATATTTAATAATAAAAAAGAGGACAGAACAATTTATTTGTTCTCAACAACTTTATTTGTTTTAACATTGTTTGTATCTTCTGTTACAATCTATCAAGGAGTTCATTTATTAAGACACACAGCATGGTTGCTTCCTTTTTTTATTGTAATAGGAGTTGAAGGATTGCTTTATATAGGAAGTAAATTAAATCTTTTGAAAATCCTTATCCCCTTCTACATTCTGATGTTTATGGGAAGTTCCATAGACTTTTTGATTTACGTTTCTATTTCTTCAGTGTATAATACCTTACCTCATTACCATGCTGCCAGATGGATAGATGAAAATTTAGAAGAACCAAATTTAATGGGTATTGTAAATTCAAGGGTGGATTATTTTGTAAGAAACAGAGCAAAATTTTATAACATCACCCCCGGGGATAACTGGAGAATGACTAAATATTGCAGGGATATATATAATCTGGCTGCACCCTTTGAACTCTTCAATTATGAACTTAAAGAAGAAGAAGAATGGTTTTTAATATGGACAAAGGATGATGAGACAACTGTTAATTTCGAATATTTTGTTTCTCTTGCAGGAGATACACTCTATAAAAAATACTATCTTTTCAACAATTATTTTAAAATAGCAAAGTTAAAAAAAGGACCTTTTTTAAATGCAAAGAAAATTCATCTTTCTTATGAATACGATGTCCTTGACGAGTTTAATCCAGGAGACCCCATTTCAGAAAAAGAACACAAATATGATTACCTTTTAACTCTTCCGTATGCAAAGGTAAAATTTTATCCTGTTATGGGAAAGATAATTGACCCTAAAACAGGTGAGAAAGATTATATAATAGAAGGAGCAACTTTTGCTCAATACGAGAAGTTCAATTTATATCTTGAGGATTTGCCTCAGGATACCCTCTTCTTAATTGGTAGATTTGCATCTGAAATTAATTGTGCTATAGGTGGATATTTGAAAGCATATGTTTTCCCTGTAAAGATGCCATCCCAGAAATTTAATATATTTGTAAATGGTGAGAAAATAGACTCTGTAAAGCTGTCAGATTTAAAAAATTTCAGTGAATATGCCTTCTTTATACCTAAGATTTTTTTAAAAAAGGGAGAGAATACAATAGAAATTGAAGGTCCTCACATATCCTGCAGATGGTTTATTATTCGTTTTATTTCCCGTGAATAAGGGTATCAGCTATGATATTTCTTGTACCCATTCCATAAATAACAAATCCCATTGCAGCAGAACCATTTACTCCTGTCTCTTTTACAAAAACGCATCCAGCTAAATTTGAATTCCATGAAGGTCTGGAACTTGTGCTGGAGAATGAAAAGTTTGGTGGACGAATGGGATTCCTGAAATTATTTGGAAGGAGACATGGAGAAGATGGAACGGTTCCCGGGTCTATGCCTGCTATTGATTTTGTATAATCTCCTGTTGAAATGGTTCCGTAGTTTAAAGATTGCCTGACCTGGTTTACAGTTATGTCCAATCGAGAAGGATAATAGCCTTCCGTAAGTGTTGAAAAACTTTCCAGCGTGACCTGGACAATATGCATATTCCCTTTCACAGAAGCATCTTTTGCCCTTGATACCATGGAAATAAAATTGGGTATAGATATAACTGCAAGAATACCTATTATCACTATTACAATGAGGAGCTCAACCAGTGTAAACCCATACTTTCTATTCATAAACCCCCCTTTCAATTTTTTCTTTTATCTTTTTTATATAATTTTTTGCAATTTCTTTTTCAAATTTATTTTTACTTGTTTTATAAAGATTTTTCCACATTCTCAAACTCAATTGCAGGTTACCAACCTTTTTATAAAAGACAAAGGCAGCCCATCTTTTTGTCATATCCGGTGCCCCTTTTTTTAAAGAAGCGAGCCAGAAAAATTTACCTGCTTTTATGTGTTTCCTGAATACTGTATAATTTAAAAAACCATACCAGAATAAATATTCCCATTTCTCAGGATTGTTGACTATCCCTTTCCATATAAGTTTTTCTGCCTCTTTATATTTTTTTACATGATAGGCAAGGGATATAGAGCCAAATGTATAAGCGTGAAGAAAATGAGGGTCTATATCAACTATAGTATTTAGAAGCAAGTCCATATTTTTAAATTCCTGTTTTTTTTGTAAATGACCTCCATATATTTGAATGAATTGAAGCCACAATGCATCTGCAATAAGTTCTTCATTGCCTGAAGATAAGAGTTTTAGTACATCTGGTTTTGTATGATAATATAAGTGTCCAGATTCTTTTTTTTCAAAAATAAGGCTCAGTCTGTGAGAAAGTATAATAACTATTATTAACATCGTCATAATGGATAAAAATCTTTTCATCTAAATTCTCTTTTTTCAAGGATTATATGGGATAGATAAAGCAGTATGAGCGTATATATTATCCCATAACATATAGAAAACAGAAAATAATCTGAGGAAAGGGGTTTATTATACATTATGTTTGTTTTTATATTGAAATATTCTAAGTTTGGCAATATTAAATATAGCCCTGATAAAAAGTATTTAAAAAAAGCTATACTGGTTTTTTCAGCCAGGATTTTAAGGACATGAAGAGAGTGGCCTGAAAGGTATAGTCCAATAGTTAGAAATGCTGAGAGAAAGTAGTTGGAAAATGATGAGAATAAAATCATTATTGAGATTAGAATCATAATTTCGAAAAAGAATGGAATGAATGAAATAAATAGTTCAAACGCAAATTTCCCGATAATAAAGAAAAGTATGATTTGATGAACCAGAAAAAGCATTATAACATTTATGATTACTATGAGCAAAAAAGCTATAAATTTGCCTCCTGCTATTTCCCATCCCTTTGTTGGGGCTGTTTTTAAAATATATATTGTTCTTTTTTCAAATTCCTGATAGAAGGTGACAGAGCCTATGACCACGATGAATAAAACATTAACAATAGGAATTATTGATATACCAAAGTCTTTCAATATTTTCTCTTCCTCACCTGCAGAAATAGGGAAAAGAATTAAGCTTGATAATATTATAAAAATTGATATTACCACAAGGATTAAAAAGGCTTTTTGCCTTAAAATTTCCTTAAATGTCGTTTCAAATATTGATAGAAGTTTCATCTTTTATAAGTTTATAGAAAACATCTTCCAGTTTGGGAGATTCTAATGTAATTCTAATAATTTTACCTTTCCATTTTGTAAAAATTTCTTCTATACAATTATTTAATTCATTCTGATTTACATCAAGTTCTTTTACACCTTCTTTGTATTCAAATAAAATTCTTGCCCTTTTACTCTCTAATGGTATAATTTCGTCCATACCTCCTCTGGCTATTATTTTGCCTTTATTAATTATCACAACACTGTCACATATTTCTTCTGCATCAGAAAGAATGTGTGAGGAAAAAAGGATTGTTTTTCCTTCTTTTTTTTCTTCCTTTAATATCTCTTTTATCTCTTTTCTGCTGACCGGGTCAAGACCGGATAGAGGCTCATCAAGAATGAGTATACCAGGGTTATTTATGAACACACTTGCCATTCCTATCTTCTGTTTCTGACCCCGTGAGAGTGTTTTTATGGGTTTTCCTGTTATGTCTTTTATGTTAAACCTTTCACAAATTTCTTCAATTAGTCTGTTTTCATTTTTATTTTTTTTACCGTAAATTCTTAAAATAAATCTTAAATATTCTTTTCCGGTAAGATACTCGTAAAAATAAGGTAGTTCAGGCAAAAACCCAATTTTTTCTCTGGCATTCTTTATGTCCATGCCTTTTTCAAAATAAACCCTGCCTCTGGTAGGCTTTAAAAGTCCTGTGCATATTTTGAATGTTGTAGTCTTACCCGCTCCATTTGGGCCTATAAGACCAAGAATTTCTCCCCTTTTTACTTCAAAAGAGATGCCTTTTAAAATTTCTATTTTTTTACCCCAGAAATTTTTAAAATGTTTGTATAAGTTTTCTATATAAATCATTCTATAAAGAAAGGGGGGGCATGCGCCCCCCCTTTTTATTCTTTGAAACTTTATTCTTACTGTCCAGGAATTAAACTGTCAGGGATTAATGATTTTGAGCCATCTCCAAAGATTATGTAACTGGTAGCAATGACACCTGTTGTCCCTACTGCGACATAGAATGTGCATCCTGCATTGGTATCGTTATGCGGAGGTTTAGCACTTGTGGTTGAAAAGGCATTATTTACTGCTTTTACAGGGTTTCTGAAATTACCCGGAAGCAGATAGTTTCCTGTAGGAGCTGTTCCTGCACTAGCTCCTGCTACTGATTTTGTGTAATCTCCTGTGTTTATTGTTGGAAATCCAATAGCAGACCTTACACTATTAACTGTTACCCCAAGATCGGCTGGGTAATAACCTTCTGCAAGGGTGGAAAAGTTTTCAAGAGTTACCTGCATGGTATGCATGTTGGATTTTACTGATGCGTCCTTTGCCCTTGACACCATTGAGATGAAGTTAGGTATTGCTATTGCTGCAAGAATACCTATGATTACGACCACTATAAGGAGTTCAATCAGTGTGAACCCCTTTTTGTTTTTATTCTTTCGTCTCATAACTCTCACCTCCTTTTAAAGTTTCTACTTTTTTACATGAAATTTTTATGCCAAAACCCAAGTTCTTTATTTTCAATAAAATTTTAAGGATTTTTATTGCAAAATTGCAAATCCCAATTGCAAAATTGAGAATAAAAAATTTATAATAATATTAACTATAAACCATAAACTATTAACTATAGACCATGAACCATAAACCAGTTAAATTAAGTGTTAATGTTGACCATGTTGCTACATTGAGAGAGGCAAGAAAGGAAAAATTTCCTGACCCTTCTGTATGCGCTATAATTGCTGAACATTTTGGTGCCTGCGGTATTACATGTCACCTGAGACTGGATAGAAGACATATAAAAGAAAGAGATATATTGAAATTAAAAAGGATTGTAAAGGGAGAGTTGAACATAGAGATGTGCTCTGCAAAACAGATGATTGATTTTGCTTTAAAAGTAAAACCTCACTGGGTAACCCTTGTCCCTGAGAGAGAGGGAGAAGTGACCACCGAAGGTGGGCTTGATGTTATAAAGAATTTTACCAGGATAAAAAATGCTGTTAAAAAGTTGAAAACCCGAAAAATTAAGGTGAGCATTTTTGTTGAACCCAATCTGAAACAACTTGAACAATGTTTTAAAACAGGTTGCGACGCAGTGGAATTGAATACTAATTCCTATGCAATATCAAAAGGTAAAAAAAAGCAACGAGAACTTTTAAGGCTTAAAAAATCAGCGAGGTTCGCAAAAGAGAGGGGGCTGATTGTAAGAGCAGGTCATGCATTGAACAGGCAAAATCTCCATGGAATACTTGAAATAGGAGAAATAGAAGAAGTTTCCATAGGTTTTGCTCTTATTGCCGATGCACTTGTTTTTGGATTCCAGAAAGCGGTTCAGGAATACATAAGGATTCTTGAAAGAAGGTGAAATACTTATTATTATGTATACTGACTTCATCGATTTCCTGTGCTCGAGTTTATACAAAGGCAAAAAGCGTAGATTTTAACAATTTTAAGCAAAAGCTGAATTCTGTTTATTCGGATAAAAACATTAGTTTTCTTAGTATAGAAGGTGATTTTGAATCATATGGTAAGACCTATATGAAAGGCTTTTTTAAGGCATATTTAAAAAATGATAGCTTTAAAATTAAGATTATATCTCCTCCTTTTTCTATTAGAGAGATAAAAAATATTTATTTTAAAGAGATTTTAAAATCTTATTTTAATCCAGGTAACTTTTTAAAAAATATGGATATAATTGGTATAGAGGAGAATGAAAATTTTTTTATTCTGAGATTAAAAAATGCAGAGATATTTTTTGAAAAAGGAAGTTTAAGGATCTTAAAAATTTATTTAGAGGACGGCTCTATAAAATTTGCGAACTTTCACAATGGTTTGCCTCTACTTGTAAAGATAAATACGCTTGATGAAAAAATAGAACTAAAAATCAATCAAATGAACCTGTATTATGAATAGCCTGTTAATTGACAATTTTTTAAAAATACTTTATTATTAAAAATATGAAAAAAATTAAAAGACTTGGTGAAATGCTTATTGAAGAGGGAGTATTAAAGGAAGAGGACTTAGAAAGGGCTCTTGAATACCAGAAGGAGAATGGTAAAAGACTTGGTTCAGCCCTTTTAGACCTGGGACTTGTAACTGAAAAAGACATACTTAAAGTTCTTTCTAAACAGTTTAATGTTCCTGTTGCCACTAAAAAACAACTTGATAATATACCTGAGGATGTTGTAAAACTTGTCCCTCCTGATGTTGCCGGTAGATATGAAGTTGTTCCTGTTGCCAGAAAAGGTGGGAGTTTGATTCTTGGTATGGTTAATCCCCTTGACCAGTTTGCAATAGATGATGTTAAGTTCATTACAGGACTTGAAGTTATTCCTGTGGTGAGCCTTGAAGAGAACATAAAAGATGCCCTTAAAAAATACTATAATATTGAAGACATGATGGATACTATTGCCAGAATTGATAAGCATGCAAATATTGAAGTGATGGGTAAAGGAGGCATTGCTTCAGCTTCTGAAACTTCTCTTGGTGTTGCAGGAACAGAGGAAGATGAAGTTATAAAGGCTCTGATTGAGGGGCAGGATATAGGTGTTGAAGGTGTCCCCCAGGTTGAAGAAGAAGAAATAAGTGATATAATGGCAGAGGTTGAGAGCGGTCCTATTGTGAAGCTTGTGAATACAGTGATCTCTGATGCTGTTAGAAGAGGAGCTTCTGATATTCATATAGAACCCTATGAGAGAGATGTTAGAGTCAGATACAGGATAGATGGGATACTGCATGAAATTTTCAAGAGGCCAAAGAAGTTTGCTGCCCCTATGGTGGCTCGAGTTAAAATTATGGCTAAAATGAAACTGGAGGAGAAAAGAAAGCCTCAAGATGGTAGAATACGAGTGAGAATGGGAAATAAAATGATTGACCTGAGAATTGCAACAGTTCCAACTGTGTTTGGAGAGAAAGTTGCAATAAGGGTTCTGGACAGAAGTCAGATTCCTTTAAAGCTTGAACTACTCGGCTTTGAACCTGAATCCCTTCAGGTCTTTAAAAAGGCAATAAAGAATCCCAATGGGATAGTGCTTGTGACAGGTCCTACAGGTTGTGGAAAAACCACCACCCTGTATGCTGCTCTTACAGAGTTGAATTCTATTGAAGTGAATATATCAACCGTTGAAGACCCTGTTGAATTTACGCTTATGGGGGTTAATCAGGTTCAGGTAAAAGAGGAAGTAGGGATGACTTTTGCTTCAGGATTAAAAGCTTTCCTCAGGCAGGACCCTGATATAATAATGGTCGGAGAAATAAGAGATATAGAGACTGCAGAAATTGCAATAAGAGCTTCTTTGACAGGTCATCTCGTTTTATCCACAGTTCATACAAATACTGCCTCTGCAACTGTTACCAGGCTAATCAATATGGATATAGAACCTTTCCTGATTGCATCAACATTACTTGTTGTAAGTTCTCAAAGGCTTGTTAGAAAGCTGTGTGACCACTGTAAGACGCCTTATACTCCTGAAAAATCAATACTGTATGATTTAAGTCCTGAACCTGAGGAGGTATTTAAGGGAACTACGTTTTATAAGGGAGCAGGCTGTAAAAAATGTCACGGGACAGGTTACAAAGGAAGAGCAGGGCTTTTTGAGGTTTTGTCTATTACGAAAAGGATGAGAGAATTGATACTTGAAAAAGCTCCCACCCATGTTATTGAAAAGGCGGCTATTGAAGAAGGTATGATTACCCTTCGAGAGGCAGGTATAAGGAAAATAAAGGAAGGGATTACAACCCCTGAAGAAATTATAAAAGAAACGAGGATGGAATAAAATGGCTTTCAGAATAGGTGAAATGCTTGTTAAAGAGGGACTTATTACTAAGGAAGACCTGGAAAAGGCTTTAGAAGAACAGAAGGGCACAGGTAAAAAGCTTGGTTCAACCCTGGTTGAAATGGGATTAATTGATGAAAAGACTCTTGTTAAATTTTTATCAAAACAGTTAGGAGTTCCACCTGTTGACATTTCTACTTTAAAAACAATTCCGGATGATGTTTTATCACTTATTCCTGCCGAGACCGCCTATAGATATCAGATTTTACCCCTTGGCAGGAAGGGTAACACTCTGTTTATTGCAATGGTTGACCCCACAAATGTTATTGCGATAGATGAAATAAAATTTTTAACAGGTCTGGAAGTTGCTTCTGCAGTTGCCCTTGAATCCGCTCTTAATGAAGCTCTTAAAAAGTTTTACCCGGAAATGGAAACTATTATTACTTCAACAAAAAGAGAAGAGGAGGATGAAAGTGAAATAGAGACAGTTATAGAGGATTTTGAATTTATGGATACAGAGATTGAAGAGGAAAAGCCTGAGGACCTCAAAAGACTTGGAGAGGATACCACTGTTACAAAGCTGGTCAACCATATAATATTTCAGGCAGTTAGTCTTGGTGCTTCAGATATTCATATAGAACCCTATGAAAGGACATTGAGAGTTAGATACAGGATAGACGGAGTCCTGAGAGAGGTTATGACCCCGCCCTATTATATGAAGGCAGGTGTTGTCTCAAGAGTTAAATTGCTTTCAGAGATGGATATAGCCGAGAGAAGAAAACCCCAGGATGGTAGAATTAATATGAAAGTGGATAATAAAGTGATAGATTTTAGAGTTTCAGTTATCCCAACCGTTTATGGAGAGAAGGTTGTTATGAGGATTCTTGATAAATCCGGTCTCCAGCTTGACCTTACAAAACTCGGTTTTGAGACAGATGACCTTGAAAGATTTGAAAAGGCAATAAGGTCGCCTTATGGCATTATACTTGTTACAGGACCCACAGGTAGTGGAAAAACAACCACTCTTTACTCTGCACTCTCTACAATAAATACGCCTGATAAACAGATAATAACTGTTGAAGACCCTGTGGAGTATAACATAGAGGGAATTAATCAGGTTCAGGTGAATAGAGAGGTGGGTCTTGACTTTGCAGAGGCATTGAGAGCTTTTTTAAGGCAATCTCCTGATGTAATACTTGTTGGAGAAATAAGGGATAATGAAACCGCTGAAATAGCTATAAGAGCAGCACTTACAGGACATCTGGTTTTTTCAACAATTCATACAAATGATGCACCCACAACCATAGATAGACTTATAGATTTAGGGATAAAACCCTATCTGATTGCATCCGCAGTGATATTGATACAGGCTCAGAGACTTGTTAGAAAGATATGCAAGAATTGTATTGAGGAAATAGAATATGATGAGAAGATAATAAGGGAACTGAGCATAGAAGATGAAATTCTTAAAGATATGAAGTTCTTTAAAGGCAGGGGGTGTGAGGTATGTGGTAGAACAGGATATAAAGGCAGGATAGCTATATTTGAAATAATGCCTATAACTCCGAAATTGCGAGAGCTTATTTTGAATGAAGCTTCTTCTGATGAGATAAGAGAGGCTGCAAGGGAAGAAGGGATGCGCACTCTAAGAGAGGATGGTATACTTAAAATTAAGAAGGGTATTACAACGGCTGAGGAAGTTTTAAGGATAACAACAGAGTTTTAAAAAATTTTATAGGAGGTGTAAAATGCCTGTAACAATGAAGCAACTTTTAGAGGAGATGGTGCACAGGGGAGCAACAGACCTGCATATCTCAGCAGGTGCACCTCCCCTTTTCAGAATAGATGGAATTCTTGTTCCTTCAAATTATGATATTTTGACAAAAGAAGAGGCACAGCAACTTGTATATTCTGTTATGACAGAAGAACAGAAGAAAAAACTTGAGGAAGAATGGGAGGTTGATTTTTCTTTCGGTATCACAGGACTTTCAAGATTCAGGGCAAATTCCTACAGACAGAGAGGTTCTGTCTCAATTGCTATAAGAACAATACCTTATAAGATAAGAAGTTTTGCGGAACTCGGTTTACCTCCTGTAGTTGAGGAACTGGCAACAAGGCATAAAGGACTTATTCTCGTTACAGGTCCTACAGGTCATGGAAAATCCACAACTCTTGCATCTATTATTGAAAAGATAAACAATGAAAGAAGATGTCATATTCTTACAATAGAGGACCCTATTGAATATCTTTTTGGAAACAAAAAAGCATACATAACACAGAGACAGGTGGAATCCGATACAAAGACTTTTGGAAGAGCTTTGAAATATGCTCTCAGACAGGACCCGGATGTTGTGATGGTAGGTGAGATGAGAGACCTTGAGACAATATCTGCAGCACTTACTATTTCCGAAACAGGACACCTTACCCTTGCAACTCTTCATACCAACTCAGCAGTGGAATCCATAAACAGAATAATAGATGTTTTTCCTCCTCACCAGCAACAGCAGGTTAGAACTCAGCTTGCTTTTGTTTTACTTGGAGTTGTTACTCAGTCACTTTTACCCAGAGTAGGTGGTGGAAGAGTTCTTGCATGTGAAGTCCTTGTTGCAACTCCTGCAGTCCGTGCAATGATAAGGGATAACAAAGCTCACCAGATTTATTCATTAATGCAGGCGGGGCAGAAATACGGTATGCAGACCATGAATCAATCTCTATATAAGCTTTACATGCAGAGGAGAATAACTCTGGAGACAGCTCTTTCTTTTTCAAGGGACCCCGAGGAACTGGAAAGAATGATAAGAGAAAAATCAACAGTTGTTAAATAGAATATAGTTTGATAACATCACATTTAGAGAAATTAGTTCTTTCACTGAGTTCAAAGGTTGAAAATGTCTCAAATCAATGGAGCGAGGAAGAAATACAGATACTTAAAAAATTTTTCTTGGAAAAATATAAGGAGAAAGCAGAGTTTCTTTTTGAAAACAGTAAGCCGAGAATTTTTGTTATTGAAAATGATAGAGATTTTAAAACTCTGAGAGAGGCGCTCGAACATTTTCTTAATAATGCCGAAAGCATATCTGAAAGGGAAAGATTTATCTATCTTTTATTTGTCTCTAAATTGAGATTTATTAAATTCAAGGAAGAAATTCCAGAAGAATATATAGAGGATATTTTAAACCTGTTCAACGATAATATTCTTAAAAAGATTTCCCATTCTATTTTAAAGATGAAACACTATATTGGCAGGAAGGAAAGTGTGACTGAGAATCTGATAGAAAAGCTGGACAGAAAATATCAAAATCTCTTAAAGATATTCCATACCTTCTATGTGGATGTCAACTTTAGTAATCTTTGCACCCTTGAAAAAGAGTATCTTAATAGATATTTAAGGGGTTTTACAATTCCTGATAAATACCAGGATAAATTTAAAAAGGAATGGGAAAGAGCGAATAAAACATGGAAGGAAGATGAAGCTTATTTAAAAAATCTGGAGTTACAGGAGAAAAAGCTTCTAGACGATTTAAAAGAGAGTGCAAATATAGAAATTGGTGATTTCAGCAAAGAACTGCGAAATTTACTATTAAAAGATAAATTTAACCTTTTACTTCCCTATATAAAAGAAAAGACTGCGAAGTGGTTGAGGTCATTTGGTATAATTCTGAGAGATTATGAATCTCTACAGAAAGTTAAAAAAGATTATGAAGATAGATTGAAGAGAAATATTTTTAAAGATAAATTCAGCCCTCTTTTGCCCACCCCTGATGTTTTGATTAAAGAATGGGAGGAAGCGAAACCCCTGCTTTTAAAGAGAGATGCAAAGACTACAAAAGCCCTGGAACAGATATTTTTTGAGTACTATATGCAGAAGAAAAAAGAAGGAGCGGATTTTGTTTTTCTTGAAAATTTTGTGAAAAAAGGCTTTTTATCTGCTCAACTTGATGTTGATACTTTTGAAAAAGAACTGTCCTATTTTATGGATGAGGTATTCATACCCCATGTGACAGGTTCCTATCTGATTAACCAGGTTTATATAATACCTGATGAGATGGATGAAGGTAAAGAAAAGGATTTATCTTACTGGATAACCTTTAAAAAGTTACCAAAGGGAGAGTACTATATAGCAGGTGATATGGAAAATTTAAGAGTTGAATTCCCTTTAAAGATTGATAAAGCAGATTTCCCTGTCAGGTTTAAAGAGGTAGTTTGTGTCCTGGTTTATGATATAAGAGGTTCAACTTTTATGTCATTAAGACTGAAAGACCCTGTGAAAGAACTGTCAATAAAAAACCAGTTCAGCAAGGAAATCTTGCAGGTGATTAAAAAATATGGTGGGTTTCCACTAAAAGATTTAGGCGATGGAGGAGTTGTTCTTTTTGCCGGAAACTCAAAAGAAATCTTTGAGGAGATTTTTGAGGAGGCTTTTCTACCAAAAGGCAGGAGTTTAAGGATTCCCAAGCTTTTTGAAAAAGAGGTAAAGGTTCTGCCCTCTGAGGATACCGCAACTCGCGCAATACTCTGTGCAAGAGATATGTACAGGAAATCTTTTGACTTTATAAGAGATAAATACTCAAAATACAGGGATTGGTTTCCTGATGTTGTGGAAAATTATCCTCCCCTTAAAGCTCTTTTTCGCCTTGGTATAGGAATTGCCGGAGGAAAACCGGGTAAGCATATCCATATAGATTACAACAGCTTTGGAGATATAGATGCATCAGGTTCTATAATAAATGTGGCGAATTTGCTTGCTCAGGGCAAAAATCCCATCACTTCTCTGATTTATGTTGATTCTACTACATTTTTCTCTTTTCTTATGAATTCTTCAGAGTGGGATATTGAATGTGAAGAAGAGAGTATATTTGATAGAGTCAGGTTTTATCTCAATAATTTTGATGATTTCTGGGTTTACGATTTTCCTTTAAGAGAAATAAAGGTAAAAATAAGAGGGACTGATTTGCTTGACCAGCCAGAGAAAGAAAAAGGACTTTTATTACAGGTCCCTGATGAGCTGGAGATTGGAGATGATGATGAGTTTATTGTTAAAAATCATCCTGTGAAACTTGTTTATGAGGTGGAGCCTTATGAGAGAAAATCATGACAAAATGTATTTTATAGAGAAACTTGCACATCAGATGGGTAACTATTCAGAGGTTAGAAATATTTTGAAAGAGTTTCTCGAGCACCTTTTGAAAAAGGGAGACTTTAATTGTGTTTTCATATACAGAAAGAAGAAAGATAAATTTGAGTTATGGGAAAAAAAGGGGAGTGTGGAAATCCCTTTGAACTTTAAAATAGATGAGGAAAAACTTGTAAACGAAGATGTGGTTTTAAATTTTAAGAATATTCACATGTTCTGTAAGAAATTACCTTCCTTTAAAAAATACGATGCTCTTCTTGGATATGCGGTTGAGAACAGTAAAGAGAATGATAAGAAAGAGGTCATAGAAGTTTATCTTCCTCTGGTAGAGGTTATTTATCAGAGTATCACTTTTAACGAGAAGGTTCAGGAACTTTTGATAAAAGATGACCTTACCCAGCTCTCCAATTCAAGATATTTTCATTTAATGGTCAGGAAATATAGTGCCGATAAAAAATATCATCCTGTCACTGTTATCTTTCTTGACCTTGATGACTTCAAAAAAATAAATGACATGCACGGACATCTTGTGGGTGGTAAGACACTGAGAGAGGTGGGCAGGAGACTTGATGTGCTTTTTGAAAATTTTCCAGGTGCTGTTCTTACAAGATACGGTGGAGATGAGTTTACCATTTTACTGCCAAACACTGATTTAGAGGAAGGTAAAGCAATTGCAATTATGTTAAGGGAGAATTTTGAAATGCAAAGCTTTGAGGTTCCACCTCATAAGTTCTTTATAACAGCGAGTTTTGGAGTGGCAACCTTTCCTTTTTCAACAGATGACCCTGACCATTTACTTTCCCTTGCTGACAAAGCAATGTTTAAAGTTAAGGGAACCGGCAAGAATAATGTAGGGGTTGCCTATCCTGAAAATAATTAATTTTTAAAAGGAGCGGGGATATGACTAAGAAAGAAGCTGAAAAAAGAATTCAAGAACTAAGAAAACAGATAAATTATCATAATTATAGATATTATGTCCTGGATGACCCTGTTATTTCTGATGAAGAATATGATAGATTATTTAAAGAATTAATTGAACTGGAGAAAAGGTTTCCTGAGTTTAAAAGTCCTGAATCTCCCACTCAAAGAGTTGGGGCTCCACCCAGAAAAGAATTTACACCTTTTACTCATAAGGAAGAGATGTTTTCTCTTCAGGATGCAAGAAATGAAGATGAAATAATAGAGTTTGCCAGAAGAGTAAAAAGGTTTTTGAATTTGCCTGAAAGTCTTGATATTGAGTATACTGCAGAGCCAAAGATAGATGGTCTTTCAACAGAAATAGTTTATGAAAAAGGTATTTTTAAAGGAGCGGGCACAAGAGGAGATGGTGTTACGGGTGAGGATGTAACATTGAATGTTAAAACAATTAAAACTGTTCCTCTTTATCTGATTGAAGATGATTATCCTGTTCCTGCAAGAATTGATATAAGAGGTGAGGTATACATGAACAGGAAAGATTTTGAGGAGCTCAATAAGAATCGTCTTATAAATGGCGAATCCGTTTTTGCAAATCCAAGAAATGCTGCAGCAGGTTCTTTAAGACAGCTTGACCCGAATATAACAGCGAGTAGAAAACTCGACTTTTTTGCATGGGGTGTGGGTTATTATGAAGGAATTGAGTTTAAGACCCAGTGGGATGTCCTTTTGGCTTTAAAAGCATGGGGATTTAAGGTGAACCCTTTTATAAAATTATGCAAAAACATAGACGAAGTCATAGAATATTATCGTGAGTTTGAGAAAAAAAGGGATAAATTACCATACGATATAGACGGAATAGTAATTAAGGTTAACTCTTTTGAGTTTCAGAAAAAACTCGGGAGAACAATAAGAGCACCCAGATGGGCAATAGCAGGTAAGTATCCTGCGCCTGAAGTCACAACCAGAATAAAAGAGGTAATTTTTCAGGTGGGCAGAACAGGAATAATAACCCCTGTTGCAATTTTTGACCCTACTCCTGTTGGAGGAGTAGTTGTCCAGAGAGCAACCCTCCACAATTTTGATGAATTGAGAAAGATGGATGTCAAATCTGGTGACTGGGTTTACTTGAGAAGAGCAGGGGAGGTGATTCCTGAAGTGGTTAAGGTGATTAAGGAAAAAAGGAAAGGGGATGAAAAGTCCGTTGTTCCTCCATCTAAATGCCCTGTTTGCGAAGGTGATGTTTTTAAAGAAGGAGCATACCTTAAATGTATAAATCTTTCATGCCCTGCGAAGCTGAAAGGTGCAATAAGGCATTTTGCAGGCAAAAGAGCTATGGATATAGACGGCCTGGGAGCAAAACTGATAGAACAACTTGTTGATAAGGGGCTTGTTAAGGACCTTGCGGATGTGTATTATCTCAAAAGACATCAGTGGGCAGCTCTTGAAAGAATGGCTGATAAATCTGCTGAAAATATTATAAATGCTCTTGAAAGAAGCAAAAATACGACTCTTGCAAGATTTTTGTATGCATTGGGTATACCCCTTGTAGGAGAACACGGTGCCAAATTATTAGCAAAACATTTCGGCTCCCTTGAAAGGCTCTACAGTGCTACGGCAGGCGAACTTTTAAAAATAGAAGGTATAGGGCCCGAGATGGCAGAATCCATGGTTAAATTTTTCAGAGAGGAGCACAATAAAAAGGTTATTCAAAAACTGCTTGATGCGGGAATAAAATTTGAAGAAGTGAAAGTTTCAAAGGAAAACCCCTTTTACGGTAAAACCTTTGTGTTTACAGGAGCACTCAAAAATTTCACAAGGGAGGAAGCTCAGAGGATTGTTGAGGATTTCGGAGGCAGAGCAGCAGGTTCTGTGAGCAATAAAGTTAATTATCTTGTTGTGGGGGAAGACCCGGGTTCAAAACTCCAGAAAGCCCTTAAACTTGGAATAAAAAGAGTTGATGAAGAAGAATTTATAAAAATGATAGAGGAGGCTAAAAAATTAAAATGAAAAGAGCATTATATCCAGGAAGATTTCAACCCTTTCATAAAGGACATTTACACGCAGTTGAGTATATTTTAAAAGAATTTGATGAACTCATAATCTGTGTTATGGCAGCTCAGCATAACTTTACCCTTGAAAACCCATTTACAGCGGGTGAAAGAATATGGATGATAAGATCTGCCTGTAAAAAATTTCTTGACAGGATAATTGTAATTCCCATTTCGAATATAGAGAACAACTCTCCCTGGCTTCACAACTTAAAATCCTTTGTTCCACCCTTTGAAGTTCTATTTTCCAATCACCCTCTTGTAAAAATTCTTGCGGAAAAGGAAGGCATAGAGGTAAGGCCGATCCCCTTTTTAAAAAGGGAAGAATATGTGGGAGAGAAAATAAGGGAGATGATGTTAAAAAAGGGTGGATGGAAGGAACTTTTACCCAAAGATGTTGTTGAGATGATAGAGAAGATAAAAGGAGTGGAAAGAGTGAGGAGAATTAAAGAAAAGGATGTGATTTAAGCTATCTCAAACTTTTTATTTCAGGGAACCACCTTGAGTCTTTACATTTGAGCCATTTTAAAGATATACCGAATTCTCTTGATATCTTCTGCAAAACCTTTTCAGGAACTTTCTCTCCAGATTTTTCATATTTTTTATACTTTTTTAAAGGAATTTTAAGTTTTTTTGCCATCTCTTCTTCATTTAATCCGAGCATGCATCTTAAAACCCATAGTCTCAAGTTTGTATTTTCCTTTTCCTCAATCACAAGGTTTTTGAAATAGACCTCAGGAGTGTGTATATTTTCAATAAACTTTCTCAGATATTCCATTGTCAAAAGCCTGTAAGTAACCTTATCTTTCATCGTGAAGTCTTTTAAGTTTTTCTATATCATCCAGATCTCTTAATCTACCTGCTTTCTTTTTCATTTTTAACAAATCTTCCAGCGAAACCACTTTAATTTCTATATTTCTGAATCTCACCCTTTTTTTCTTTATCTTTCTATATTCATATTCTAAAAGAACATCAACAGAAATAAAAGGATTATAGGGATGAATGAAGGTGAAAGTTTTTGCTCCTTTTTCTTTAATCCATATCTCTCTTTTTTCCTTATCTGCAAGATTTTCAGGGTTTTCCGGAACTCTTGGTTTAAATTTGAGTTTTTCCATTAATTTAATAAATTTTTTCACATTCTGTATAGAAAGGTCAATCACTAAATCCAAGTCTTTTGTTAACCTTTCATATCCGTAGATTACCACAGCGACACCTCCTGCAACTGCATATCTTATGTTCTCTTTTGAAAGTTCTCTCAGCACATCTATTATTCCGGGCTTTTTCATATTTTTATTTTAAAGCAAAAAAATCTCTTTCTTTAATTAACTTCACTTAAAATAAAGTCTTTCTGCTATATAAATTTCAATCTATCTCAAAATCCAGAATTCCATTCCTCTCAAAAACTTTTATCCTGCCACCTTCTTTGATTTTACCCTCTATAATCATCTTTGCTATTTCATTTTCCACATATCTTGCAATAACTCTTCTTAAAGGTCTTGCACCAAAGGAGGGGTCAAAGCCCCGCTGGGCAAGGAATTTCTTTGAGGATTCATCAAGTTCGATTGATATCCCTTTTTCCTGTAAGGATTCTTTTAAAGGTTCTATTGACAGGTCAACAATTTTGAGAATTTCTTTTTCTGTAAGGGGATTGAATATAACTATTTCATCAATTCTATTCAGAAACTCGGGCCTGAAATATCCTCTTAGTTCCCGCATCGCAGTTAAATATCTTTCTTCATAAGACTTTGAATTGTCTAAGAGTTTATCTCCTGCTATATTTGAAGTCATTATTATAACTGTATTTCTGAAATCTACAATATGCCCCTGAGAATCAGTGAGTCTTCCCGCATCAAAAACCTGGAGAAGTATGTTAAAAACATCAGGGTGTGCCTTTTCTATTTCATCAAATAGTATTACCTGATAGGGTCTTCTCCTTACAGCCTCTGTTAATTGACCTCCTTTTTCATACCCTATGTACCCGGGAGGAGCACCTATAAGCCTTGAAACAGAGTGTTTTTCCATATATTCTGACATATCAATTCTTATAAGGGCATTCTCATCGTTAAATAGAAACCTTGCAAGCTGTCTTGTAAGATGGGTTTTACCCACTCCTGTAGGACCCAGGAATAAAAACACTCCTATGGGTCTATCTTTTCCTGATATTCCTGCTCTGTTTCTCCTTATTGCATCGGATAAGACTTCAATAGCCCTGTCCTGACCTATAACTCTTTTTTTGAGTTCCTCTTCCATCCTCAGCAGTTTTTGCACCTCCTCTTCAAGCAGATTATGGGCAGGTATTCCTGTCTGTTTTGAAACTATATAAGCAATATCATTTTCATCAACAACATCATCAACTCTTGTTTTGTTTTCCCATTCTTTTTTCTTCTCCTCAAATATTTTTTTGTAGTGGTCGAGTTTTTCCTTGATCTCTTTTGCCCTTTTATCATCACCATATTTAACCGCGATTTCACCTTCCTCTTCCAGTTTCTCAATTTCCTCTTTTAGAGATTTTAAATCCTGTGGCATCTCAGAGACCCTCATTTTTGTATAACTGCATGCCTCATCAAGAAGGTCTATTGCCTTATCAGGGAGTTTTCTACCTGTGAGATACCTGTGAGAAAGTTTTGCAGATGCTATAAGAGCTTTATCAGTTATCCTGACTTTATGAAAACTCTCATACCTTTGTTTGAGCCCTTTGAGGATTTCTATTGTTTCATCAACAGTAGGTTCTCTAACATAGACAGGCTGAAACCTTCTTTCAAGAGCGCCATCCTTTTCTATATGTTCCCTGTATTCATCGAGTGTAGTTGCACCTATTACTCTTATTTCTCCAGATGCAAGAGAAGGTTTCAGCAGGTTTGCCGCATCCATCGCACCTTCAGCAGCACCTGCACCCACGAGCGTATGAATTTCATCAATGAATAAAATTATTTCATCTTTTCTTTTCTTAACCTCTTCAATAACAGCCTTTAATCTATCCTCAAATTCTCCTCTGAATTTACTTCCTGCAAGAAGTGAGCCCATATCAAGCCCTAAAATTCTTTTATCTTTTAAAGGGTCAGGAACATCTTCAGCCACTATTTTTTGAGCTATTCCATAAACGATTGCTGTTTTCCCGACTCCTGGTTCTCCTATTAAAACAGGATTATTCTTTGTTTTTCTCAAAAGCACCTGCATTACCCGTGTTATTTCTTCTCCTCTTCCTATAACAGGGTCAAGTTTTCCATCTTTTGCAAGTTTTGTAATATCAGTGGTATATCTTTCAAGTGCTTTATACTTTGTTTCAGCTGAAGGGTCGGTTACCCTCTGTGTTCCCCTTATCTCATAAAGTGCCTTATAAATCTTTTCTTTATCAATACCAAAATCTTTAAAGATTCTTCCTGTTTCACCATCCCCGATTTCCTGCATTGCAAGCAGGAAATGCTCCTGAGCTATGTAATCATCGTTCAGTCTTTTTGCTTCATCATCTGCAATCTCAAAAACTCTTTGAAGTCTCGGGGTTATGTAAATCTGGAGTGGAGCAGAGGAGTAAGTTTCAACAGAGGGCGTTCTTTTTAAAGCCCTTAAGAGCCTTTCCTTTAAAGTATAGGCAGGTATGTTTAATTTTTTAAAAATTTCAGAAACAACTCCTTCTTCCTGCTCAAGTAAGGTGTAAAAAAGGTGCTCTACATCGAGTTGCTGGTGTTTTAATTTTCCCAGTAAATCCTGTGCTTTTGCAATCGCCTCTTTTGCTCCATCAGTAAACCTGTCAATTCTCATTTTATCACCTCATCTTAAATTTTGCTAAAAAATACAGGGAAAACAAGGATTTGTCAAGGGGACTTGAGAAGAAGCTTAAAATACATACATAACAGGTATAAATGAATCTATATTTTATCCCGTGTCACAATCTTTATACTGTATTAAAATTTTTTTAATTTGCAAAAATATCTGTTAAAAAGTTAAAATAAAAACTAAAAATATACAGGAGGTGTGAAATGGTGGTAATTGATATTCTTGTTATGTTTCCTATAATAATTTCCCCTTCCCCTGAGTCTAATCCAAAAATTCAAAAAAGAAATAGTGGTTATATGATTGTCTATGAGATGGAAGATAATAAAGTTTACGGTGCCGATTTGACCTAGGATGGGGCATTGATGGATACCTTTAAAATAGCAGAACCTTTGTGGGATGGTTGCCTGGAAAAGCCGGATATTGCCAGAATCGTAAATGATACCTTTTTTGTTGTGTATCAATATACTCCTCATATAAACTCTTCGGACACGGTTTACTATTCGGTTCTTGGTAGAAATATCTTTTATCAGGACTCAGTATTTATGGGTCCAGAAATAATTCTCTATCAGGGAATTAATAACTACTATTCTACTCATGGGTACAAGAATCCCTTTATTGCAGGAGGAGATTCCTCCTACCTTTTACTTGTCCGGGATTTTACGATAAATCCTGCATTTGTTCAGAGCATATATTCCTTTCTTAATAAGACTGGTAGTATAGTATATGAGTACAGTGCCAATCCAGGAACAGGATTATATTCCCTGGATTTCGAATCATTTTTTTATATAGTGGACCATCTTGAGCCAGGATGGGGTGGTGATACAATGTATCTTTTTAAATTTGATGAGTCGGGTAATCTTGTAGAAAAAAGTTCTTTTTATGACCTGGTTACTACAGAGTTTTTCCCTCAGATTCAGGAAGAAAATAATTATATTGCTGTTGCCTTTCCTTATAATTCTCTTCTGATTCATTTCTTTCATACAGTTGATACTTTTATCACCACTTTTAATACCTATTCACCTTCAGATGTTATCTTTAAACTCCTTTCAACCCCTTATTATTTTTATCTTTTTGTGGTAAATAATGACACTTTGAAGGGACAGAGATTTTTCTTCAACGGAACGCCCAAAGATACATCCTTTATCACGATTTATATCGAAGATTCTCCTTTTAACAACCTTGATGGGATATGGGATGGAACGAGGTTTTTTCTGATTTATGAAAAAAATAATGATATTTACGGTTTATTTGTTGATACAACCATGTCTGTGAAGGTGGATGAAAAATATGTAAAGAAGCAAGAAAATATAAGGCTTAGTTCTCTGATTTTGAGAAATTTAAAATTTTTTAACAACAAGGTATTTTCACTTTACACCATTACCGGTAACAGGATAGATAGTAATTTACCGCCATCTGGAATTTATTTGATGAGAGACAGGAAAGGGAGGAAAACAAAGGTTCTTATCTTTCGATAATTTTTGAAAGAAATTTTTTCTATCCTTTATAATATAAGTATAATATAAGATCATGAAAAAGTCAGAGGTAATAAAATATTTGAGAAATGTAAGAGAAATTTTGAAAAAGGCAGGCACAAAAGATGGATATTATGTGAATTTAAAACATGTAAGAGAAGCATTTGGTACGCTTTATCTTGGTATTTTAAAGGCGATTGATGAAGTGCTATTAAGATCAGGCATAGAAGAAGAGGACATTCCTCAGAATGTGAAGGGGTACAGGAAATATATACTGAAATACAGAGGTAGATACTCCAGGGTAATAGATTTTTTTAATGACCTTCATAAGGTCTTTCTCAAAAGATTTCTGGCGACGTAGCTCAGGGGTAGAGCAGGGGTTTCATAAGCCCTGTGTCGGCGGTTCAAACCCGCCCGTCGCCATTTCATTCCAGTTCATCGTCTTGTTTATGTATTTGCATTATCAGTTTATTTAAAAATGGGAGCTGAATAAAAAAGATTTGTTTTTACTTTCCACTTCTAACCTGCAACTTGTCAGCTCTTATTTTTTAAGAGTCAACTTTTGTCCTTTCTATCCTCATTGTCACTGTATTTATTCTGTCAGGACATACAACAACTTTTATATTTTCTTCCTTTTCCCATGGAAAACTTCCTCCGCACTGAAATGTGCAGAGATAGGGGAATATATTGTGAAGGAAGAAAGGACAGAGGTCTATTCCTCGGGCAGTTTTTTCACTGCTGAAAATCGTGAGGTCAATTTCTTCACCCTTTTTATGTCCTGCTGAACATTCACCTTTAACATCAATTATTTCACCGGTTAACCTGTATTCATCCATTTTTGACCTCCTTTTGAAAGATTATAATTTTAATCTGTATACTTTATTG
Organism: Candidatus Hydrothermus pacificus; assembly: GCA_002011615.1. Lineage (GTDB taxonomy): Bacteria > Hydrothermota > Hydrothermia > Hydrothermales > Hydrothermaceae > Hydrothermus > Hydrothermus pacificus. The sequence continues at coordinate 41,032 of MTOH01000013.1, forward strand.
TTTAAAAATGAGAAGAAATTTATGGGTTATATTTTTTTGGGTTTCCTGTTTAAGAGGCGATTTCCAGTTTGCTATTTTTGGAGATAATCAGGGAATTTCTCCTTTTTTAAAAGAAATTATAAAAGAGGTAAATGTTTTAAAACCTGATTTTATTATCTGTGCAGGGGATATGATCCCTGGATATTTTAAAGACACTGTGGAGATAAAAGATGCATGGGAAGATTTTAAAAAGGAAATAGAGAACTTAAATATATCCTTTTATCCTGTTCCAGGCAACAGAGATATATGGGATAAAAATTCAAGAGATATGTATATCAAAGAGTGGAGGAGAACATATTATTCTTTTAAATACAGAAATTCATTTTTTATAATCCTTGATACAGAGGGAAAGGGGAAAGAAGAAAACAGCATGAAAGGAAAGCAGTTTGAATGGTTAAAAAAAGAACTTGAAAAAAATAAATCTATTAAGCACAAATTTATTTTTCTACACAGACCTCTGTGGCTTTATAAAAACTCAAACTGGTTTAGAGAAATACATCCTCTCTTGTTAAAATACAATGTTGAAGCGGTTTTTGCAGGACATGTGCACATTTACTGTTTCAATGAAATTGATGGAATAAAATACATAATAACAGGTGGAGCTGGAAAACATTTAAGCCTTGAAGAAGAAAAAGGTGGATTCAATCATTATTTACTTGTAAAGGTAAAAGAAGATTCCATTAATATAATGGTTATAAAACCCGGTGGTATCTTTCCTGAGAATGTGATGACGTTTGAGAAAATAGAGGAAGATATAAAAAAAGTTTTAAGATGATTGAACTTTTGCCTTACTTGCAGTATAATGTAATACTTAAATAAGGAGGTAAAAATGTCAATAACAAAGATTACCCAAAAGGGTCAGATTACTTTACCAAAGGATGTAAGGAATAAACTCCACATTTTACCGGGAGATTATTTGATCATAAAGGTTGAGAAAGACAAAATAATTTTGAAGCCGAGAGGTGACATTAAAAAACTGAGAGGAACGGTAAAGGTAAAGTCAAGGCAGAACTTTAAAAAGCTTGTTCAGAAGGCAAATTATCAAAGAGCAAAGGATGTAGATGGGGAAAAAGGATGAAAATAATTGATTCAAATATAATTTTGAGATTTCTTACAAATGATGTACCTGAAAAAGCAGAAAAATGTGAAAAATTGCTGGAAAGAGTCGAAAGAGATGAAGAGACTGTATATCTTCCCTTACTTGTTATTACAGAAATAGTGTATGTTCTTGAAAAAATATATAAAGAACCAAAATGGAAGATATATTCACTTTTAGAACCCATTTTAAGATTAAGAAAAGTTTATGTGGAACAAAAAAGAATTGTTTTAAAAGCACTTGAACTCTATGCAGAAAAGAATATAGATTTCACCGATGCATGGATTTCTGTCAGGGCAAAAGCTAAAAATTATCCGATTTACTCCTATGACCGAGATTTTGATAAGATAAAAAAAGTTAAAAGAATAGAACCTTAAAAGGTGAAGAGGCTTTTTTTGAGGTATATTTACCACAGCTCATTTATAATAGAAGACGATGAATACTTTTTGCTCTTTGATTATCCTTCATTAAAAATTCTAAAAAAAAGAAAAGAATTTAAAAATGCTCCTGATGAAATTGATATTTTAAAACTTTCAAAGCATAAAAAAATGTTTGTTTTCATTTCTCATTTCCATATTGACCATTTCAATCCAGAAGTTTTTGAATGGAGAAAGAAGGCAGATGTCAGGTATATAATTTCTCATGATGTTTTTGAAAAAAGAAAAAAATTTTTAAATTTCAGTGAAAATCTTTATATTCTTTCAGCAAAAGATTTTAATTATATTTATTCAAAGCTAAAAGACTTGGAGTATAAAGCTCCGGATTTCGATGTTAAAGTAGAATTTAAAGATTTGTTCGTAACTGCCTTGCTCTCAACGGATTTTGGCTGTTCTTTTTATGTAAACTTTAAAGGTATAAAAATATTTTTTCCGGGTGATTTTGCTTTATGGAGGTTTAAAAAATTAGGAGAATTTCATGAAGGAATAGGAGAAATTTTTTATGAAACAAAAGGAATTTTAAAAAGTAATGGAGTGGACATTCTTTTTTCGGTTTTACCTTCAAGTGAAGAAGAATTAAAAGAAACAGGCTGGGCAGGGGCTGATGAACTTCTGGGAAATTTAAAACCTTTACTTTTTATTCCTGTTCATCTAAGGGGAAATTATGAAATGATAGAAAAATTTGAGAAACAGAATGCATCAGGGTCGCAGATTTTCAAATATAGAGGCATTTTTGAAGCACAGGAGTTCAGGTATTCTCCTTGATTTTTATACTTTATATGTTTTGTATGATAATATGTTTCAGAAAGCGATAAGTCTTATGCTTTTTAGTTTTTTTCCCACTCGTGCCTTTATTAAATATATTCCTTTTTGAAAATCACTTTTGTGTATTTCTATTTTGTAAATACCATGGTCTTTAAATCCGCAGGAAACTTTTCTTATAATTGAACCATCTGCTTTATATACATTTATTCCTATATATGAAGGTTTTTGAATCTCAAAAATAATTTTTATTATGCTATGTGTTTTAAAGATTTTGATTTTATTTTCTTTTAGAAAAGTAGTGTCAGGTGCATCAAAATTTTCATCTTCTTCGCCAAGATGTGTATAATTCATTTTTGCAGCGAATACATCGTATGTTCCTCCATTGTAGCTTGGGTCATATCCGCCGACAATTGGAAAATCAGATGAATATGTATATCCGGATATAAATACATTTCCTGAATTGTCAGAGGAAATACCATAACCCTGTTCTTCACTGCTTCCACCGAGATATGTAGATGCGAGAAGATTATTTAAATCTGGATTAAATTTGGCAACAAATACGTCATATGTTCCTCCATTATAATCGGTGTCATATCCGCCAACAATTGGGAAATTAGATAAGCTTGTATATCCAAGTAAGAGAATATTGCCAGAGTTATCAAATGCAGAAGAATAACCGACACGTTCCTCAGCACTTCCGCCCAGGTATGTTGATGCCAGTAGCTGGTCTAAATCAGGGTCTATTATTAATGTGTATTTTTTTTGATATTTACCGATTTTATAAATTATCTCGCTACCTTTTTGTATAAAAGAAACTTCTATTTCATCTGCTCCTTGATATGCTTTTAAATTCACAATTTCAAAGGAGACTATCCCTTCCTTTTTAATTTTAATGAAGTTTCTTTTAACATCCACCTCTGCACATTCTATTTCGAATCTTATTTTTTCAGGTTCAGCATAAGGTTTTATTATCCATTGAAATTCTATTTTTCCATTTTTCAATCCTGTAAAAATCAGGTCAATTCCATGATAAATTTCTTTAAAAAGAACTTTTGAATAAGAAGGCACATCCCTTTTCCATTTTGAAGAATTGTTTCCTTTGAAATAATTAAATCTTGCTTCATTCTGGTCAATTCCTCTAATTTTAAGATGCGGATTTGTATTTTTAAATTGAATAGCAATTCCATTCACTGTCACTCTATTTTTAAAAATAAACACATTTCCCGGAAAAGTTGAGAAAAGAATTTCTTTTGAAAATTGTCCTTTATTTTGTATAAATTGAATATCAGTTTTCTGTAAGAGTGTTTGTGCAGAGGGAATGTCCATAAATTTTTTAATTCTGGTATCTTTGGAGTATACCTGTACTATATTCAAAAAACATAAAGACAGTATATGAGTTATAAGTTTTAAGTTGTCCATACTTGTCCCTCACACAGGTTTTAAGGGGGTTGAATCCAATTTTAATCATAGTTATAGATTGATTTTTGAATATATTTAAATTATTTAAAATTATTGTTTTTATGGGTTTATTCTCCTGAGCTTTGTTTGATTATCTCATCAATCTCATCACTATCAAGAATTTCCTTTTCCAATAATTTTTCAACAATTTTCTCAAGAATTTCTCTTTTTTCTTTTACAATCTCTTCAGCGGTGTCCTCTGCATTCTCAACTATGTTTTTTATTTCCTGGTCTATGAGCTCCGCTGTTTTCTCACTGTAATACCTCTTCATTCCGAGTTCTCTTCCGAGAAATATCTCTTCTTCAACTTTTCCGAAAGTTACAGCACCAACTTTTTCGCTCATCCCCCATTCGCAAACCATCTTTCTCGCAATTTCTGTTGCTCTCTCAAGGTCTGACGCTGCACCTGTTGTTTCTGTGTTCAGAGCAATTTTCTCAGCAGCCCTTCCTCCAAGTAAAACCGACAATTGACTTTCAAGATACTCCTTTGAATATATGTGCCTGTCATCCTCTGGAAGTTGCTGGGTTACACCGAGAGCCCTTCCCCTCGGTATTATGGTAACTTTATGAATGGGGTCTGCATTCGGGACAAATTTTGAAACGAGTGCATGTCCTGCTTCGTGATATGCAATTAATTTTTTCTCTTCAGAAGAGAGGGCAAGACTTTTTCTTGCAAGTCCCATTAAGATTTTATCCTTTGCCTCTTCAAAATCTTCCATTTCAACCAGATTTTTGCCTTTTCTTGCTGCAAGGAGTGCTGCTTCATTCACCATGTTGGCGAGGTCAGCACCTGCAAATCCAGGAGTTCCTCTTGCAAGTTTTTTTAAGTCAATATTTTCTGCAAGAGGTATTTTTCTCGTATGTATCCTTAAAATGTCCTCTCTTCCTCTGACATCGGGTCTGTCAATTACTATCTGTCTGTCAAACCTTCCTGGTCTTAAAAGGGCAGGGTCTAAAATATCGGGTCTGTTGGTTGCTGCCATTATTATTACACCATCTTTTGTATCAAAACCATCCATTTCAACAAGCAATTGATTCAGTGTCTGTTCTCTTTCATCGTGTCCTCCACCAAGTCCTGCACCTCTCAGCCTTCCAACAGCGTCTATCTCATCAATAAATACTATTGCGGGAGCCATTTTCTTTGCCTGGTCGAATAAATCCCTCACCCTTGCAGCACCAACACCTACAAAGAGTTCCACAAAATCAGAGCCCGAAATCGAGAGAAATGGAACTTTTGCTTCTCCTGCAACTGCTTTTGCTAAAAGAGTTTTACCTGTTCCAGGAGGACCTAAAAGTAAAACCCCTTTTGGTATTCTTGCTCCGAGCCTTTGAAATTTCTGGGGACTCTTAAGAAATTCTATGACTTCTTTTAGTTCTTCCTTTGCTTCATCACAACCTGCAACATCGTCAAAAGTAACTTTTGGTTTATCTTCTGTAAGTATCTTTGCCTTTACTTTTCCAAAAGAAAAAGCTTTTGAGCTTCCTCCCTGAATCTGTCTGAAAAAGAGAAACCAGAAAACTATAAATATTAAAAACCAGGGAGCATATCCTACAAGGATTTCCCAGAAAGGATTTTTAACCTTTGTATGAACCTCAATTCCCTTTGATGTCAACAAGTCAAGCAAATCAGGTTTGGGGAGAGGTAGTGGTAATTTGAATTTATTAAAATTTTTTTCCTTTATAGATAAAGGTGTTTTAAAACTCCCTGTGATTTCCTTTTCAGTAATAACAACTTCTTTAATGTTACCCTTATCCACCTGTTCAAGGAATTTTGAATAGGATACCTCTGCTACGGGTGTTCTCTTCTCACTGAAATAGGCTATCAAAAGAGCAAAGGAAAGGAAAATTAAAATCCAGAATACAAGTCCTTTTAAATAATTTGGTGTTCCTTTCTTTTTCTCATCCATTTTTCTCCTCCATATCTATTATTCTAATATCTTTAAGATAACGGAATTTTTCATTAAAGTCAAGTCCATAACCTACTAAAAAAAAGTCTGGAACTTTAAATCCAACATAATGGAGCGGGACTTTAACCTTCCTTCTATCAAACTTATCAAGAAAAACACATATTCTGCAGGACAAAGGCTTCTGTCTTTTCAGTTGCGTATATATTTTTTTAAGAGTATATCCTGTATCAACAATGTCTTCTATTATTAGGACATGTCTCTGCTTCAGAGGTGTTTTGCTTTTCATAATCCATCTTACCTTCCCACGAGATACAGTTCTTGAACCATAACTTGCAACCCTTATGAAATCAATCTCATGGGGAAAATTCAGGTTTCTTATAAGGTCTGATAAAAACATAAACCCGCCTTTTAAAATACCTATTAAAAGGGGATTTTTATCCTTATAATCTTTTTTTATTTCTTCTGCAAGTTCTTTTACTCTATTTTTTATTTCCTTCTCTTTTATAAGAATCTTAAGCTTCATCTTTAACTTCTATAATTTTATCATAATTTTCTAATTTTTTCAAATCATCAGAAAAAATATCAGGCCAGACCCACAAAACCCTTTTGTCCTGCGCAATTAGAGGGATATATTTCCTTAAAAATCTCGGCATTCTGATTTCGTTAAATACTTTCTTCATTTTTTTCTTCTTTCTACTTAATAATATGTAATCCCCTTCTTCCCTTGTTCTTAAAAAACCTTTTATTGGTTTATTAACTTTTATTTTAATGTCAAAGGGCTCCCATTTGAAAACACCTTTTTTAATTTTAATTTTCTTCTTAAATTCAATATCCTTAAAAATACTCATGTATCCCGTAGAAACTTCAAAAAGTGTGTCTCTTGATAAATGGGTTCTCCCTTTACCTTTTACATATATTTTTTTAATTTCTTCTTTCTGGTAAAAACTGAGAGGTTTATCCCCTTTAATTTTTTGAAATAGAAATGTTATAAGCTCTTTTAATTCGTAGTCAGAAATTTCTGCAGGCTTTTTAAGAACAAAGAAAAATTTGCCTTTCATAAATAGATTTTCCTTATATATTTTCTCAATATGATTTTGTATAAAAATTCTTTCCTCAAAAAAGGAAATATATGTCTTTAAAAATCCTTTCTCCCATTCAGGGAAAACCTCGCAAAAATGAGGTATTATTTTATGTCTTATATAGTTTCGCGTGATTTTTAAATCAAAGTTTGTAATATCAATCCTGTACTTTACATTTAAATTTCTCAGAAATTCTATGTTTTCCTTCTTTGTCATTAACACGAGGGGTCTTATATAGAAATTTTCAGAAGGCATTATACCTATCACCTTTTCCCCGAAGCCACCTCTTGATACTCTGAAGAGCAGTGTCTCCATAATATCATTTAGGGTGTGTCCTGTTGCAACCCTGTCAAACTTGTACTTCTTCACATATTTCTCAAAGATTTTTCTCCTTTTTTCTCTTGCTTCTTCCTCAATGCTTTTATTCTTTGATATTTTGATTTTCTCAAAATGCAATGGTATATTAAGTTCTTTACAGAGATTTTTTATAAACCTCTTCTCTTCCTGAATATTTTCTCTTACTCCATGGTCAATATATATAGCGTGAATTTTCAATTTTTTTTCTTTTTCTATAGCTTTAAGATTTAAAAGACAGGAAGTTGAGTCAGGACCACCTGAAAGGGCAACCAGAATTTTATCATTTTCCCTGATAATACCAAACCTTTCTATTGCAAGCAGAAATTTTTCATGGGGCAATATTTTCATTTAAAAAGAATTTGAGATTTTTCTTTACCTATGGATATTATCTTGACCGGTGTATTAAGATACTCTTCCACAAATTTTATAATTTTCTTTAAATTTTCAGGCAAATCATCAAAACTTTTATAATCCTTTTTTATTTCAAAACCGTCAAAAGTTTCATAAACAGGTTTTGCATTAAACCAATCTGATATGCTGATGGGGAGGGCTTCTGTCTTTTTACCATTAATCTCATAAGCGGTGCAGATTTTTATTTTCTTAATGTCTGATAGAACGTCTATTTTTGTTATTGCTATTTCTGTTACACCATTTATCATGCATGAGTATTTTGATGCAACCAGGTCCAGCCATCCACATCTTCTGGGTCTTCTGGTTGTTGCCCCATATTCTTCCCCTTTTTTCCTTAAAGCTTCGCCGAATTCATCCCTGCATTCTGTAGGAAAAGGGCCTTTACCAACTCTTGTCGCATAGGCTTTTAACACGCCTATTATTCTGTTTATTTTATAAGGAGGAATTCCAAGAAGCGAAGATGCTCCACCCGAAGTCGTATGAGAAGATGTTACATAGGGGTATGTTCCGAGAGCAATGTCGAGTAATGCTCCCTGTGCTCCCTCTATCAAAATATTTTTACCATTTTTATCACTTTTATTTATAAATTCCACAGTATCAATTACCCGGTCCTCTATAAATTCAAAATGTTTTTTTAGTTTTTCAAGAATACTTTTTTTATCAGGAGGCGGTTGACCGTATCTGCCACCGAGTAATATTGAATTCCATTCCCATGATATGTTAAATCGTTCATTTAAATCTCTATCATTTTTGAAATCACATATTCTCAAAGCTGTCCTTGCAGTAAAATCGGAGTATGCTGGACCTATACCTCTTTTTGTTGTTCCTAAAAGACCTCTCTTTTCCTCTTCAAGCTCATCAATGAATTTGTGATAGGGCAGAACAAGAGGACATCTGCCATCTATATATAGCCTTTCTTTTATGTTAATTCCTCCTTTCTCTATATCGTTTATCTCTTTTATTAGAAGTTCCATATCTATAAGTTCGTAGGGACCCATAATACCTGTTTTATTGGGGTGGACAAGCCCAGAAGGAACCTGATGAAATACCACTTTTTTATCCTTTATATAAACTGTATGTCCTGCGTTTGAACCACCCTGAAATCTTGCAACGATGTCAAATTCATCAGAAAGAACACTTATTATTTTGCCCTTTCCTTCATCACCCCATCCAAGACCTATAACAGCGAAAAAAGGCATAGCGGTTAATTATAAATTTTTATCTTCGATGAATTCAAGCAAAGCCCTTGAAAAATCTCTTATAAAGTAGAAGTTAATTTTTCTTCCCTTTCTTGTTTCCTTAGATTTTTCATATAGGAGATTTATTCCCTTATTTGAAGACTCTTTGAGAAAATTATCAATATCTTTTATTTTAAATCCAATATGATGTATGCCTCCACCTTTCTGAACAAACATATAAATGGGTGAGTCTTCTGATAGTGGTTCCAGTAGCTCTATTTTGACATTTCCCAGATTGCATACTGATATCTTTACCTTTTCAGCTTCCACAACCTCTTCCCCGGAAAATTCAAGTCCTATTTTTTTAAAAAATTCTTTTGCAGATTTAATTGATTTCACCGCAATCCCTATATGTTCAATCCCTTCTATCATACTCACCATAAACCTCCTTTAATGAATTGCAAATTTCACCGAGCGTAAGATTATTTTTAACTGCAGACTTAATATAGGGCATGAGATTCTCATCTTTTTCAGCTTTTTCTTTTAAAATGCCCATCCATTTTAAAACTGTGCTTCTATCCCTTTTCTTTCTAAAATCCCTTAAAAACCTTGCTCTTTCCTCAAATATTTTTTCTGAAATTTTTATTTCAGGAGAGGGTATTTTTACATCTTCATCTTTGAAGATGTTAACTCCGACGACATGCTCTTTGTTTTTTTCTACATCCTTCTGATATTTGTAAGCACTCTCTTCAATTAATTTTTTCATATAACCATTTTCAACACATTTTAAAGCTCCGCCTCTTTCTTCTATATCTTTGAGTATCTCTGTTATTTCCTCCTCTTTGTCTCTGGTGAGTTTTTCCAATAAATAAGAACCTCCAAGCGGGTCTGCGTATTCAGACACTTTACTCTCATAGGCTATTATCTGTTGTGTCCTTAATGCAATTTTAACCGCTTCTTTTGAAGGAAGTCCTATTGCTTCGTCAAAAGAATTTGTATGAAGACTTTGTGTTCCTCCAAATATTGCGGCAAGCGCCTGGAGAGCCACCCTGATTATATTATTATGAGGTTCCTGATAGGTGAGAGTGGAGCCGCAGGTCTGGGTGTGAAATCTCATTTTCATTGCTTTCTCACTTTCTGCTCCAAATCTTTCTTTCATTATTCTTGACCACACTTTTCTCGCTGCTCTGAATTTTGCGACCTCCTCAAAAAAATTATTGTGCACACCAAAAAAAAATGAAATTCTTTCACCTATCCTGTTTATATCAAGACCCCTTGATAAAGCATTTTCTATGTATTCAATCGCATTCGCAAAAGTGAATGCAATCTCCTGTCCTGCGGTGGCTCCTTTTTCTCTTATATGATACCCTGAGATTGATACAAAATACCATTTCGGGATATATCTGGTGCAGTATTCCCATATATCAATGGCGAGTTTTACTGATTCTCTTGGTGGATAAATATAGTTTCCCCTTGCGAGAAACTCTTTTAAAAGGTCGTTTTGAACGGTTCCTCTTAACTCATTTTCTTTCACTCCCTGCTTTTCAGCAGTTATTATATACATTGCAAGAATGATATTGGCTGTTGCATTTATTGTCATTGAGGTTGAAACCTGTTTAAGGGGGATTTCTTTAAATATTTCTTCCATGTCATAAATAGTGCTTACAGTTACACCTACTTTTCCTACTTCCCCTTTTGCCATAGGAGCATCAGAGTCTATCCCCAGCTGAGTTGGAAGGTCAAAGGCAACTGAAAGCCCTGTTTGTCCTTTAGCAAGTAGATATTTAAACCTTTCATTTGTTTCTTTTGCGGTGCCATATCCAGCATACTGTCTCATTGTCCAGAGCTTGCCTTTATACATTGTCCTGTGAATTCCCCTTGTAAATGGAAATTTACCTGGATCAGATATATCCTTTTCGTAGTTAAGACCTTTTATATCTTCGGGTGTGAAAAAATATTTTTCATCCATTTTTAACTTTTATAAGTTTATCTCCTTTTTTAACCGAAGAACCTTTTTCTACAAATATTACTTCAATTTCTCCGTTTGTCGGTGAAGAAATTTCTATCTGCATTTTCATTGATTCCATTGCTAAGAGAGGCGTTCCCTTTTTTACTCTCTCACCCTTTTTGCCTTTGATTTCCGTTATTATTCCGGGCATCGGAGCATAGATAATATTTCCTTCTTCATCTTCTCTCTTTTCTCTCTTTTTACCTGTTTCAACTTCATATTCATTTCCGTCCATTAAAATTGTGTATCTGTCCTTTCCTGCTCTGAATATAGAAAATTCAACTCCTTCGCCATTTATTATTGCGAACATCCTGCCATCAATTTCTTTATTTATAATTTCTACTTCAAATTCCTTATTCCTGTAAATTATTCTTTTTTTATTCCCTTTGTCTTCTATCTCAAATTCAAACTCTTTGTTGTTTACAAAAACGTGTTTTTTCAAGACAGGTTTCTCAGTCTATTTATAATTTTCCACATATTATAATCAGTTTTATTTCTTTTTATTTCCTGAAAAGGCATTTCCTCCATAAGTACGGATAAAATAGCTGCTTTCAGGTAGTCTTTTTCCTTTCCTTTTTCCTCATCAAATTTGAATTCTTTTAAAAAACCTGTGTTGTAATTCCCTTTCTTAAAATCTTTATTCTGCATTATTTTAATTAAAAATGGAACAACCGTCTGGATACCCATTACATTGTATTCCCTCAATGCGCATATCATTCTCTCAATGGCATGTTCTCTTTTCTCAGCCCATACAATTAATTTTGATATCAGGGGGTCATAATATACAGGAATTTTCCAGCCCTCGTATATTCCTGAGTCTATTCTTATGCCGGGTCCTGAGGGTTCTGATAGAAATTCTATTTTGCCTGGTGAGGGTGCAAAGTTATTGAAAGGGTCTTCAGCATAAATTCTTGATTCAATTGCATGTCCTCTAAGATTAATTTCTTCACTCTTCCATGGGATTTTCCCACCATCTGCTATTATAATCTGTGCTCTAACAAGGTCTTTACCTGTAACGAATTCTGTTACGGGGTGCTCAACCTGTAACCTTGCGTTTATCTCAAGAAAATAAAAATTTTTATTCTCATCAACCAGAAATTCGATTGTGCCTGCATTATAATATCCTATACTTTTTGCTATTTCTATAGCAGATTCAGTCATTCTTTTTCTTAAGTTCTTATCCATGAAAGGAGAAGGGGATTCTTCAATTATTTTTTGATGCCTTCTCTGGATGGAACATTCCCTTTCAAAGAGGTGAATATAGTTGCTTTTCTTATCTCCGAGTATCTGAACCTCAATATGCCTGGGTCCGGGTAAATATTTTTCCACATATAATGTTGCATCACCAAAGGCTTCCTTTGCTTCCTTGCTCGCCAGTTCAAAGGCACTTTTAAGCTCTTTTTTACTTTTTACTATTCGCATACCCTTTCCACCGCCACCAAGTGCAGCTTTTATAAGAACAGGAAAACCAATTTCTTTTACCAGCTTTTCAAATTCTTCGTATTTTTTTGTTCCAGAAAGACTTCCCGGAATAACAGGCACACCACATTTTCTGGCAATTTTCCTTGCATATATTTTATCACCACTTTTTTCAAGAGCATCTGAAGAAGGTCCTATAAATATTATTCCTTTTTTCTCACATTCCTCTGCAAATTTAGAGTTTTCAGCGAGGAATCCATATCCCGGATGGATTGCATCTACATTTGACTTCTGTGCTATTTCTATAATTCTTTCAATATTGAGATAGCTCTCGGAAGGTTTTGCCCCACCTAAGTAGTATGCTTCGTCTGTCTTCCTCACATGAAGGGATTCTCTGTCAGCTTCAGAGAAAACCGAAACTGTTCTTATGCCCATCTCTTTTAGAGTTCTTGCTATTCTTATGGCAATCTCTCCTCTGTTTGCAATTAAAACCTTCTTAATCATAGAGGTATATTCCCATGTTTTTTGGGAGGGAGTTTCGCACTCTTGTTTTCAAGCATTTTCAGAGAATTAATTATCTTTTTCCTTGTTTCTCTTGGTTCTATAACATCATCAATGTATCCATGAGATGCAGCCACATAAGGATTTGCGAATTTTTCCCTGTATTCCTTTAATAGTTTTTGTCGCAGTTTCTCAGGATCATCGCTGTTTTCTATCTCTTTCCTGAAATTTATGTTAACCGCTCCTTCTGGTCCCATAACAGCGATTTCAGCAGTTGGCCATGCGAAGTTTATATCTCCTCTTATCTGCTTTGAGGACATAACACAGTAAGCACCTCCGTAGGACTTTCTTGTGATAACCGTTATTCTGGGAACTGTAGCTTCTGAAAATGCATATAAAAGTTTTGCACCATTTTTAATTATTCCTCTGTGTTCCTGTTCCACCCCGGGTAGAAATCCAGGAACATCTTCAAGGATTATCAGGGGGATGTTAAAGGCATCACAGAATCTTATAAATCTTGCTCCTTTGATTGAAGCGTCTATATCGAGAGCTCCGGCAAGAACCATCGGTTGCTGGGCAACTATGCCGATAACCCTTCCAGCCATTCTTGCAAATCCGACTATTATATTCTGAGCAAATTCTTCATGAACTTCTAAAAATGTTCCTTTATCTGTTATACTCTCAATAACATTTTTCATATCATAGGGAATATTGGGGTCATCAGGAATAATACCATCCAATTCCTCACATATTCTGTCTTCAGGGTCGTCATTTTCCATGTAAGGAGGGTCTTCCAGATTATTTAAGGGTAAATATTCAAACAGGTCTTTTATCTTTTCAATACATTCCCGGTCATCTTTTGCAGTGAAATGGGCAATTCCTGATTTTTCTGCGTGAACCTTTGCTCCTCCCAGTTCTTCAAAACTCACCACCTCGCCGGTTACTGCTTTTACAACTTCAGGTCCTGTTATAAACATGTAACTTGTCTTTTCAACCATAAATATAAAATCAGTAAGAGCAGGGGAATAAACCGCTCCTCCTGCACAGGGACCCATTATAGCTGAAATTTGAGGTATAACCCCTGATGCCATAACATTTCTCCAGAATATTTCAGCATATCCTGCAAGCGATACAACACCTTCCTGTATCCTTGCTCCTCCTGAATCATTGAGCCCTATTACAGGAACACCGTTTTGCATTGCGAGGTCAAGTATTTTACATATTTTTTCAGCATAGGCATAAGAAAGACTCCCTCCAAAAACCGTAAAATCCTGAGAAAAAACCAGAACCGGTCTCCCCTTTATCTTGCCGAATCCCGTTATAACACCATCCCCGAGAATTTTTTTCTTTTCCATTCCAAAATCATAGCATTTGTGGGTTACAAATCTATCAAATTCATCAAAACTTCCAGGGTCCAGCAAAAGTTCAATTCTTTCTCTTGCTGTTAATTTACCTTTTTTGTGCTGTTTCTCAACTTTTTCTTTACCTCCACCTTCTTTTGCCTTTTCTCTCAGTTTATTTAATTCTTCAATTTTTTCTTTTGTACTCATACTTTTAACCTCTTTTTGGTTAAAAATTATAAGGTATTGGAAAACTCTTTGACAAAAAAATACCAAATTTCTTATAATCTATTATTCTCATATTATTAAAAGGAGGAAATGAGAGATGAACAAATACACAGCTTTTGTGCTTATCAAAGTAAAAGTGGGTAAACTACCTGAGGTGGTAAAAGAGCTTCTTACTATAGAAGAAATCAAGGAGCTTTATATGGTAACAGGTCCTTTTGACCTCCTCGCAATTCTGGAAGCGGACAAGTATGATGAGCTGGGAGAGGTAATTGTTGATAAGATTCATAACATTAAGGAACTTGATGATACCCAGACCCTGATGTCCTTCAAAACATATAGATATTTCTTAGGATAATTTAGTTTATATTAACTAAAAAATTTAAGTTTTTACTTGACATTTTTATTAAAAAGGTTTATGATATAATAACTTATGAGAAGAATATTATTGCTTTTTATATTATCGATATCTATTATAAAAGGGGATATTTTGATAATAATGAATAATAAAGATAGTTATTCCAGTGTAATAAAGAAATTCTCTTCTCTGTTTAAAGATGAAAAGATGGTAATTGCTCCTGTAAACAAGTTTCAACAGATTGGTTTAAACCCCAGAATAGTATTTTGCTTTGAACAGGATGCAATAGGCAAGTTTCCTGATAATTTCTCAAATATCCCGGTAGTTTTATTTTATATAAAGGACCCGCTTATGGATTTGGGGTTGAACATGACAGGAATCTTATATGTTCCACCTCCTTCAGTTTTTTTCTCTATGATGAACTCAAGTGGTTTAAGTGGTAAAAAGGTTGTTACTATTATTCCAGAGGGTGGCACCAGCACTTCTTATATAGAAAATGCCATAAGAGTGTCAAAAAACTTCAATATTGATTTAGAAATTATAGAAGTTAAAGCAGGCGATATATTTAAAGTTTCAGAAGATATAAAGAAAGGGGAACTGATATGGATTTTCCCGAATAAAATAACCTTAAATCCGGGTTTTTTAAGATACATTATCAGGTTTTCTCTTAATGAAAAAAAACCCCTCATAGGCTATTCACGTTCAATGGTGGAACAGGGTTTTATTCTCGCAGTTGAGGTAGATGAAAATGCTTATAAGGACAAAATGGACAAATTCTTGAAGAGCATACAGGGAGGTAGAAACCCTCTTACCATCCCTTTGCAATATCCCGATGATTTCAATTATTATTATAATTCTAAAGTTGCCAGGTTGTTAAACTTTGAAGTAGATTTTTCAAGGTTTTATAAAGAAGTTGAATATATTACAAAATGAAAGGACTGACTGAGTTTGGTAAAGAGCTTCTGGATAATCTGTTTTGTGATTTAAAATGTGCCCTTTATTACAGACACTTTAAAGACAAATATTTTATGCTGGGTTCCACCTCACCTGAATTTCCTCCTTTTGTAATGAACTCTAACTGGCAGGGATATACACCGGTCAATATAGACAATAACTTTGTATTGTTGTTTGCACAGGGGGTGACGCTTTCTGATGATATAAATAAGAGAATTCAATTTGCTCGAAAATGCGTAGAAAATCATCTCTACCGGTACTATCTTAAAAAACTTGGAGACAAACTGCCTGAAATAGAAATACCCTATGTCTCCTTCAGCAGTCTTGGTAGTGTTTTAAAAAACTTTTTACCGGATTCAAATATATTTTTATGGCTTAGAAAAAAGTTTTCAAATTTTTATAAGATAATCTATTCTTATCCACAGATGGAACAGAAATATGTCGCTTTTTCAGAAACTCTTTCTACTGGTATAGTGCGTGCAAACACTGTGTTGAGCTACGAGTTGATAGATTTCTTAGAAAATAATAATGTTAATTATTTAAAAATTATAACTGTTTCTGATAATCTTTTTTTATGGGGTTTTTATGATTTTCCACCAATAGAAGAAGACATAGATAAACTTGTTGAAAGATTTTACCCTGATAATTTTTTATTTCTGGACTCTTTTGAAATATTTATGAAAGAAATCTTTTTTAAAAAATATGACAGTTTCCGTAATTTTGCAAAGGACCTGCAGCGAATTTTCTCAGACATAGAAGGTGGGTTTCCCGTTTACTTTAAAGTATCCACTGATTTCCTGAAAGATGAATTTTATCTTGATGAAAAGGGTGTTTTTCTTGTAAAAGCAAAAAATATAGAGAACTTAAATCATCTGGAAGATGTCCACGGAAAAATATCTTATTATTTGCCTTTTAAAAACGCTCCCCAACATTTAATATCCATAATTAATTCTAAATTAAAGGAGATATTAATGACCATATTTCATGAAAACTGTGAAAAACAGGTAAAGTTCCTTTTTGATTTTGTAAAAAATAGTAAATTTGATAAAATAGAGATTGATAGTTTTCTGAGAAAAATGGACGAGTTTGCAACCCTACCTGAACTTAAAACATCTATTGAAAATTTGATGGATGTCCTAAATAGATCAGTTTACTTAAAAAAAGAATACGAAGAAAAATTAAGAAACTATTCAAAATTATTCGGGGTTCAGGAGTCTGTGTGGGAAATACTTTTAAGAGAAACTGAGTTATCCCGCACTCTAATTCTTCTTTTTAAATTTATTAAAGAAGCTTATGAGGATGTTTCTGAAATTGTCTGGTTTAAAAGAGAGCAGGGTGTTATAAAAGATTTTGTTTCAAGCACCCGCTTCATACGCGAACAGGAGTTTATAAAAGCCATTGAAGATGAAAGTATTCCTTTAAGATGGAGAAGCTACTTTGTTATAAAAGACCGTTTCATTTATGAGTCAGATGAATATACTTTATGTTTTCTCTTTGAACAGGAGGTGGATTCAAACGAATACACAGGTATGGTAAAAGCCTTTAATTTGTTTTTATACTTTCTGGTCAATTTCAAAAAATATCACACCCAATTACAAAAAATTAGAGATTTTCAAAAGGATTTTCCTGTAAAAATAAGGGTTATGAAGAATATGTTTTCTTTGCCTGAGAAGTCTGAATATGTTCTTTTCTGTGAGAAAAACAATCTGGAGTTAAATGGGATTATCAGGAAGGTTCTGGACGAACATAGTGTATCCATAAAGAAAAAAGATATACGGATAGAATTTCTAAAAGAGGATAAAATATTTGTTAGAGGATATGAACCCCTTTTAAATTATGCTTTCTTAAATCTGATGAAGGAATTAATAGATTACAACAGGATAAAAGGAAGGATAAACATAGCCATAGATAAAAGAAAAGGACAGATATATATAGAGGATACAGGTATAGGACTTTCAAAAACCCAGATTGATATGCTCAAATGTAAAGATAAGGACAAAAATACTACTTTCTCTCTCATAGGAGAAATATTTAGAGTCCATAACTTTGAATTGAGTATTAATGTGGAAAAGGGTATAGGTAATAAAATAAGGATATCTGTATGAAGTTTTTTCGAAAACTGGAAAACAACCTCAATGTAGAAAACAAAAAAACATTAGATTCAATCTATTTTATTGAGCCTCTTTTAAAGATTTTAAAAAGGATATATCTGCTTGATCCAGAAAATAGAGAAAAAAAATTAAAATTACTTTTGAGGAAAATGGAGATACTAACCGACATTTTAAATGGTAAGGTGGTTACAGATTTTAAAGAAATAGAACCCAGATTTTTTATTGAAAATATTATATCCGAGATAGAGAACCTTGAGGATACGGGTTCAATAGATTTTGAGATTAGTTTTGACGAAAATTTTAACTTTATTTCAGACCCTGAAATTCTTAAATTCATATTTACTGAGGTAATTAAAAATTCAATATGGGCATGTAAAAATCAGGGCAAAATAGGAATTGCGTTTAAAAGAGACGATTATAACATTTATATAGAGATAAGTGATTCAGGAATAGGAGTGGAAAAACATGTGAAAAATAAAATTTTTCTTCCCTTTACCCAGTATAGTGAAAGATTTAACAGAGGTTTTGGACTTGGCCTATCAATGGTTAAGGGTTTATCAAAATTTATAGCAGCAAAGATTGAAGTTGAGAGTTACCCGGGAGAGGGCTCAATTTTTAGGCTTATTCTTCCAAGAGATTTAAAGATTAAAACAAGAGAGCCCGAATTATAGAAACTTTTTTCTGGTTGCCTTAAGTCTTCTTATAAAGCTTTTCCCTTTTCTCTTTTTACCTTTTTTAAATTGCTCCACCTCTTTTTTTATGGAAATCCAGAAATCCCTGTATTTTGCAGCTCTTTCAAACTCATATATTTCTGCAGATTCTTTCATTCTCTTTTCAAGGTAGTAAATCAGTTCAATCTTTGTAATTTTTCTCTGCATGTCTTTTATTTCCTGCTCTATATCTTCAAATTGTTCTTTTTCAGATATTTTCTCATCTGCAACAGAGGTTGTTCTCAAAATTTGTTCCTTTGATTTTACTATTGTTTTTGGCGTTATTTTGTGTTTCTTGTTATACTCTTTTTGAAGTTTTCTCCTTCTTTCGGTTTCTCCTATGGCTTTCTTTATTGCATCGGTAAGATTGTCTGCATAAAGCACCACCTGCCCACATGCATTTCTTGCTGCTCTTCCTGCGGTCTGTATTAATGCTGTTTCTGACCTTAAAAAGCCTGTTTTATCTGCATCCATTATTGCAACAAGTGAAACTTCTGGCAGGTCAAGCCCCTCTCTTAAAAGGTTAACACCCACAAGAACATCAAATTCTCCAAGTCTTAATTTTCTCAATATTTCCACTCTTAATAACGGTTCAACTTCTGAATGAAGATATTCTACCCTGAAGCCTGTTATTTTCAAATATTCGGCAAGGTCCTCTGCCGTTCTTTTAGTTAAAGTCGTCACAAGAACCCTCTCTTGCTTTTCCACTCTTTTTTTGATCTCTTCCATCAAATCATCCACCTGATTTTCTGTGGGTTTAACTATAATTTCAGGGTCAACAAGTCCTGTGGGTCTTATAATCTGTTCTACTATTCTTCCCCCGCTTTTTTCTATCTCAAAAGCAGAAGGGGTTGCTGACATGAATATACACTGGTCTATTAAAGATTCAGTTTCTTCATACTTCAATGGTCTATTATCAAGAGCCGAAGGTAATCTGAACCCGTATTCAACAAGCGTTTCTTTCCTCTTTCTATCACCCCTGTACATTGCTTTAAGCTGTGGAACAGTAACATGGGATTCATCTATTACAAGCAGGAATTCATCAGGAAAGTAATCTATCAGACAGCAGGGCCTTTCACCTGGTTTTCTCCCATCTAAATGCCTTGAATAATTTTCTATTCCCGGACAATAGCCAATTTCTCTGAGCATCTCAAGGTCAAATCTTGTTCTTGTTAAAAGTCTCTGTGCTTCTAAATATTTTCCCTGTTTTTCCAGTTGTGGAATCCATTCTTCAAGTTCCTGTTCAATTGACTTTACTGCTTCTTCAAGCCTGGGTTTTGTTGTCACATAGTGGGTCGCAGGATGAATTGCAACCTTTTTCTTTCTCTCTATTAAATTACCCGTCAATCTATCCACCTTTGCTATTTTTTCAATGGTGTCCCCATAAAACTGGATTTTAAGGACATAGTCTTCATAGGCAGGAACAATCTCTATAACTTCTCCACCCCTTATCCTGAAATTTCCTCTGTCAAGTTCAAAATCATTTCTCGTATATGCCAGATCAACAAGTCTCTCTATTATTGCCTCTCTTTCTATAACATCCCCCTCTCTTAAAATTAGATATAATTTCTTAACCTCTTCAACATTTCCAAGCCCATATATACATGAAACAGAAGCAACCACTATAACATCGTCTCTTTCAAGTAAAGAGGATGTTGTTCTTAACCTGAGTCTTTCTATGTCATCGTTTATTGATGCATCTTTTTCTATATAAGTGTCAGTTTCAGGAACATATGCTTCTGGTTGATAATAGTCATAATAACTTATAAAATATTCAACCGCGTTTTCAGAAAAAAGTTGTTTTAGTTCCCCATAAAGCTGGGCAGCAAGGGTTTTGTTGTGGGAAATTATTAAAGTGGGCTTTTTAATTTCTTTAATAACATTTGCAATGGTAAAAGTTTTTCCACTTCCCGTAACTCCTAAAAGAGTTTGAAATTTTAAGTCCTCTTTAATCCCCTCTACAAGCTCTTTTATTGCTTTTGGCTGGTCTCCTTTTGGTTTTAAATCAGTTTTTAATTTAAACATAACTATATACGTTTGAATTTCCTTTAGTATTTTTATTATAATAGTTTTTCATATGAAAAGAGAATTCAGAGCCTCAAGAGGATTTTTTTCTTACATATTTTTGTTATCTTTTTTTATGATTATTGTTTTCCTTTTTATTTTTTATCTTACCAGTAAAAATAAAGAAATCCTTATAACACTTGCGGTTGTTGCAGTAGTTGAAATTTTTATATTTTACATATTAAAATCAATGAAATACCTGATTGATTCAAGACATTTTACAGTAAAAATGGCATTTTTCTCATTTAATTTTGACCTTAAAAAACTGGAAAAAATATACTTTATGAGAACCTTTAAGCCGATGAGACCCCTTGGGACCTTCAGAATAAGTTTAAAATTTTACACCGATATAAAAAATGTGGTATTTCTTCAATTTAAAAAATTTATGCTCACAATCTCTCCTGAAAATCCTGAAAAATTAATTGAGGCAATTAAAACATACCTGCCTCATATAGAAGTTGTGGAATAGAAATGAATATTTAAGAAGGTCACGGAAGCACCCATAAAGAACACCTTTTAAGAGAGTTTAAATTGATGATTGATTTTTTGAAAAGAAGAGTGTAATTTTCAAAAAAATAGAAGTCATTGGTGTAAAATCAGTTAAAGGTTAAATATAACAAAAAAACGAACTGGAGATTTAAAAAGATTAAATTTAAGATTCTTAATGTAGGATTTTGTGTTTATCTCATTATCCCTTTCCAGTATTCCATAATTACCTGAAATTATATCGGATTCAATTGAGATTTTCAATTTTAAAATTTTAAAGTCAAAGTCCCATAACAATCCACTGCCTATGAGAAAATCAAATGTATATTTGTATGTATGTCCATAATCTGATTTCACAGTGGTGTACTGGAAAGAAGGTTTTGAGAGTATGTAAAATCTTTTAAAAATGTATCTTAAAGGAGTTCCCATGGAAATAGAAAACTGGTAAGATTCAAATTTATTATCTTCTAAGTCCAGCTTTGTTGAAAAAGAGAGTTCCCCACCATAACATAGATTGTTTTTTTGGAAATTTATGCTCACACTGTATGGTATTAAATAAGGGTTAATGCCTATCCATAACGAAAGGGTGAAAATGAAATTTATAAGAATCATCTTATTTCTAAAAGGATTGAAGTAGATAAATATCCTTTCCCGAGCTCGCTTTTTATTCCTATCTTTTCATCTTTTGAATCCTCAATTTCACCCGAAGAGTAATAATATTTATATTCTGATTGAAAATAATGCACTGTAAACAGGGGAGTGGTTAATCTTAATTTAAACTGAAGATTTTTTATTTTGAAAGGGAATTCAATCCCTATCATAAAATTGCTAAAAACCCGATGCTCATAAAACTTATATTTGCTATAACTTTTGTTTTTTAAACTGTCCTCCCTTATTTGCCGTGTATATTTCTTTCTGAATTCATAAAGAGGGTTTAAAAGTAACAATAAGTTATACTTATAATTTTTAAATTTCAACCCTTTTTTAAATCCTGTATTTATTCCGAGAGAAAAACTATAATATACTCTTTTTTCCTCTATTTTTTCTGTTAAAATACCTTCTACCTCTTCTTCCCATAAGTCCATTGTTCCTTTAACTCCGTATATAAAAGAGCCTTTTTCAAATTCAACAAAGTAATAAGAGGGTAAAATTTTGTATTCACTGAATTCAAATCCCACATAAAAAGAAAACAGGATTATGAAAATCATATAAAAATTATAATGAAGTCAAAATTGCTTTTTCAAATAAAAATATAAGATAAAAATAAAAAAGGGGAGGGCACAAAAGCCCCCCCTAAAATCTTTTCTTGCCTGTCTTGACTTACTATTACTTACAAATCTTAAAATCTCCCTATATCATCAGGTAGATTGACCTTTAAAGTTTCTTCCCCTTCTTTCCATCCAGCGGGTATTATTTCAAATCCTTCTGGTTTCGGTTGGTTTTTGTAAAGGTATTTCAGAGCCAATAATGCGTTGTATATGTGATTTACATCCTTTCCGAGTCTATCATTGAATACAGAAATATATTCAACAACTCCATCAGGATTTATAATCACTGTTCCCCTTTTTGTGAGTCCTGTTTCCTCATTCAAAAATCCGTATTTTATTGATATCTCCCTTTTTATATCCTCAATAAGGGGATACTTCACCTTTTTTGCCCTTGGCGATGTTTCAACCCATACCTTGTGGGAGAATACTGAGTCAACACTTATGGCAAGAATTTCTGCACCTTCTTTTTTGAACTTATCATGATAATGGGCAAAGGCTTCAAGGTCTGTTGCACATACAAAGGTGAAATCAGCAGGATGAAATGTGAGGATTACCCATTTCCCTTTATAATCCGATAGTTTTACACTCTTTATCTTTTTTTCATCAGGAAAATACGCCCTTGCCTCAAATTCAGGTGCGGGTTTCCCTATTTCTAACATTTTACACCTCCCTGTTTAAAATAATTATTATCTAAAAACTATTTTAGATTATATATAATACGGGGATTTTATCATTTTGTCAAGAGGTCTATTTTCCCTTATAAATTATACCGTCTTCTGTTTCGGAAATTTTTTTGAGGTTCAATATTTTTAATATTTCTTTTAAAGAATAAAGATAAGATTTTCCTGGATATTTTTTGATATAAACTATAAGAATTTCTCTTTTGTCACACATTTTTTTAAATTCTTCAAGAGAATTTTTAAAATACTTGGAGGGTAACAATTTTAGGGGTTTCTGGGTAAAATAATAAACTGCCTCAGGATAGTTGGAGTAGAGTAATCCTTTTATATCTTTACTCTTTACATATTCACAGATTTTCAGATAAGCACTCTCATTTGAATAGGAAAATCTGTGACCTTCTCTTGCAATACGGGGCAGTTCTTTTATATCCTTTATAAAGGACATAAATGTTATAAAAAGTATAAATCCGTAATAGAAAATTTTAATCCTGCGTAATTCATAAAATATAAATATTGAAAGGGTGATAAAAAGAGGGAATAAAAATCTCGAACTCATTGAAATTCCCGGATCAAAAAAGAGCATGGCAATAGAAAGGAAAACCAGATAACTTATAGAACTAATTAAGATTATCTTTGATAAGTTTTCTCTTTTAATAAAAAATAAAATTAAGGAACTTAAAAAGATTACGGATGTTAAAATTTTCCTTATTTTTGAGGATAAAACATCGGTGAAGAAAAGAAGGGAAATATTTTCAGGAAAATCCCGGAGTTTATTTAAAAAACCTGGAATATAAGAAAATTTCCTGTCAGCAATCCCCCATTTTGCAAAATGAGTATAAATTAGAAATAATGTTATGGGAAAAAGTGATAGAAAAAGATAGTAAAAGGCAAATTTTTTGTTCTTAAAAAAGAGAAGAATAAATGTTGCAAATATAAATGCAATTCCTATAAATCTTGTGAGGGTTAAAAGCATTGAAAATGGAATAAGTGCACCCTTGAAAATTTCTTTTCCATTCAGATATTCATGTAAGAGAAATATGTTAATAAGTAAAAGGAAAACAAACAGGGTTTCACTTCATGCAAAGGTATATATTTCTATTATGGGATAAGAGAATAAAAAGAAAAGACCGGTCAATAAAGAGATTTTAAAATCCCGTGTTAATTGAAGCATTATAAAAAAGGAGAAGGCAGTGAGCAACCCAAAAAGAAGCATGTTGAGAAGAATTGGTGATGTAAAAGGTGGAATTTTAAGAAAGATAAATAAAGAAATCGCGACAGGGTAAAAAGGAGGCCAGTGGGTCATGGGCATACTCTCTTCTTCAATATTCCAGTAAGTCAGGGGATTTCTAAATCCTTTAAATTCAGCCAGGTATTTTGCAGCACCCACATATTGAGTGGAATCAGGAGTTACATTTATCCCTCTTTCAAAACAAAGTAAAAAGATAAGAAAGTTTCCTGCAATGAATAAAGAGAAAAAAGTCAAAAAGGTTTTTTTGTTCATAAATGTTAATAAATTATAATGTAAAATATTGACTTTTATCCAAAAAATTTGTTATTCTTAATTTCTTAAAGTGAAAATATTATACCTTTTATTTCTTTATATGAGTTCTGAGATTAATTTTACCCCTTATATTTATTTAAGCAAAAATTTTAAAACACCTGCTCTTTATTCTTCTTTAAATACAGAGTATACATTTTCAAAAAAGTTTTTTTATCTTGAAGCGGATTTACTTTTGATAAATTATTCAATAAAAGATGCAAAGTATTATAGGGATATTTATTTCCCTGAAAATATTTCCTGGTTTTCCTCAAAATACAATTTAAATACTGAAAATGACAGATACATTTTTCTTATGCCAGAGGAAGTTTACTTTGATTTAAATTACTCCTTTATAACTTTCCGTGCAGGAAGATTCCTTCTGCCCTGGCAGTTAAACTATTTCTTTTCTCATCTTAACTTCTGGACATATCTTGACAGGTTCTCCCCTTTTCTTTCGGAATTTAACGGTATTGACGGTGCGGGCATTATTTTTCAAAGAGAATTTTCAAAAGCAGAGGTTTACTGGCTACCTTTAAAAAATGATACATTGAGATGGGGGACAAGGATTAAGACAACTTTTAAAAACATTGACTTTTTATTTTTATTTAAAAATAAAAATCAGGGTGGGGGAGTTTCCTTTAATTTATTTGAAGGGGTTTTAAGGCTTGAAGTTCTTTTAAAGCAAAATAAATTTAAATGGGGATTTTCCTATGACAGATTTTTCCCGAAAAATTTTTATGTTCTTTTTGAATTCTCAAAGGATTATGAGTTTCAGGGAATTGAGGATGATGTTTTTTCTTTTAAAATTGATAAAAGCATAGATTTCTGGACATTTTCCATTGCAGGATTTTATTTTTCTGAAAATAAACTTTACGGAATTTTAAATGAAACTCTTTATGATATGACAGATGATATAAATTTAAAAGCAGGATTTTTTTATGACTATTATGAAAGCTCAGGGATATGGGATTTAATTTCTTATTTTTCCTTTATCTTTAATTTTTAAAAAGATTTACCTTATAATTAAAAGTTATGAATGTTTTTCTTGTAATTCTGATTTCCTTTTCAGCAGAAAAGATTATAAAAAATGTTGAAGACCTTTTAAGGGGAAATACTTCTCAGGGCACATATACCATGATTCTTGAAAGACCCGATTTTAAAAGGGAAGTCAGATTTAAATTCTGGGATAAGAGAAAGGGAGATAAATCACTCATATTTGTTCTCTATCCAAAAAAAGACAGGGGAGTTAGTTATTTAAAGATAAAAAACAGTTTGTGGATGTATATCCCGAAAGTCAAAAAGACAATAAAAATACCCCCTTCAATGATGCTCAACTCATGGATGGGTTCGGATTTCACAAATGATGATATAACAAGGGAAAGTTCAATTTCAGAGGATTATAATGCGAAAATTCTTGAGCAGAAAAAGGATACGGTGATTCTGGAATTGAAACCGAAACAGGATAGGGCAGTGGTATGGGATAAAATTGTATTCAGGGTTTTGCTTCCAAATATGCCTCTGAGTGCGGTTTATTATAATGAGAAAAATGAGCCTGTAAGAAAGGTGGTTTTTTCAGAAGTTAAAAAATTCGGGGAAAGGAAGTTGCCCTCAAAGATGTCCGCAATACCTTTAAAAAAAGAGGGGCATAAAACAATTTTAATCCTGGAGGATGTAAAATTTGATATTCCTTTATCCGATAAAATATTTACCATTGAAAATCTTGAAAGTCTTGTGAAAAAGATAAGATAACATTATTTTGGTTTCTTTTTCAATTTTTTAAGCCAGTAGACATCGGCTTTATCTCTTTCCCTGAAGGAATTTATTTTTGTTTCGATCAGTTTATCGAGGGATAAAACAGGGATTTTAATCCCTTGAATTCCCTTTATAACAGCGTCATCTATTGCGATTTTATAATCTATCTGCCATAATTTCGCAATAAGGTCAATTTCTGCCTCACCGACAATTTTTATGACCCGGTACTTTTTTAAATCGTCATTATGTAAATCTTTCACATCAGGATTAATTTTTTTAAGGGCTCTTTTTATCTTTTTTATATTTTCCTCTGAGGGGTCAACGATAAAATCATAATCATTTGTGAACCTTTGCTGACCTGATATTTTTTCTATTCCATGCAATTTACACGCATAGGCACCACAAACTATATATTCAACTCTGTTCTCATTAAATTTTTTGCAGATTTCAAGAAATTTTTTATCAACTTGCACTTTTTACCTTTTTATCCCATATTTCCAATACTTTTCTGAACTCGTATTCCCATTTTTCTTCGAGTGTTTTGAATTTATAGATACCTTTTGGGTATATTTTTACTCTCAACCTTATATTTTCGAACCTGTTGATTTCATGAACATCTTTCCCCTCTTCTAAATATTTTTTTAATTCCCATTCATTCTGTTCTTTTAGTGTTTTAAACTTATAAATGCAAGGCTTAACCTTCTTGTATTTCATTCTATAATTATAAATTAAAAACATGGATGAATACAATTGTTAATGTCGCCTTCAAGCCATTATAATAAAACTTATGAAACTTCTTTTTTCCCTTGCCTTCAGAAATCTTTTAAAACACAGAGCGAGGTTTATTTTCACACTTATTGCAGTTTCCTTATGTGGTATGTTTTTCTTTACGAATTTAACAATAATAGAAGGTTCCCATTATACAATGCTTGAAGATGGGCTAAAAAGTTTCGGGAAGGGAGTTATAAATATTTATCATAAAGATTACAAAGAAAATCCGGGTATAAGAAATACAATTACTCTTGATAAGGAGAAAATAGAAGAACTCCGAAAGATAAAAAGGGTTAAGAGAATTATTTTAAAACTGGCAACCGCAGGGCTTGTCTCAAAGGATGAGAATACGCTCGGAGTTGGCATAGAGGGGGTAAATGTGCCTGAAATTTTAAAAATGGGAAGGATTAAAATTATAGAAGGTAATTATCCCTTTAAAGACAGTTTTTCAATCCTCATAGGCAAAAAACTTTCAGAACTTATGGGTGTTAAAACACATGATACGGTTTTAATTTTAACTCAGGATTATTACGGTTCTCTGTCAGTTGATTTCTTTAAGGTTGGGGGAGTATTTGTATCCTCCTCTCCACAACTTGAGAAATTTACCCTGATAATGGATTTGAAGAGTTTGCAGAATTTTATTCTTGCCCATGATATGATGAGTGAGATAGGAATTTTTACAGAGGAACTTTATGCAGGTGAGGATTTGATAAAAGATATAAAGGCAATTTTCAATGATGCTCAGGTTCTTTCCTGGAAAGAGGATATGCCGGATTTAAAACAACTTCTTGAACTTGATTCAGGGGGTGCATGGGTTGTAATCTACATGCTCGGTTTTCTGGTTATCCTTATAATTTTCACGACCATATTTATGAATGCAACAGAAAGAACAAGGGAATACGGAGTTATGATGTCCATAGGTGCAAAATCCTTTCATATAAGAGTTATTGTAATCCTTGAAGGAATAATAATAGGGATTCTCGGGGGAATTATCGGTGTTATTCTGGGTTTTGCGCTTTCGTTTCCCTTTTACCTGAAACCACTTATATTTAAAACAGAAATGTATGCAGAATTTATTGGTTATTCAGAGTTCAGAATAATGTCGAGGATTTTGTTTTCCCACTTTGTTTATACCTTTCTTGCTCTCTCAATCTTTTCCCTTATAGCATCCTTTTTCCCTGCAAGGAGAATATCCAGGTTAAAACCTGCTGAGGCATTGAGACATGTTTAAACTGGCTATAAGAAATATTTTAAGGAACAAAAGGAGAAATATTATATCCTTCCTTTTAATTCTTTTCGGGTTTTCCTTCGTATTTTTATACTATGCTTTTTTTCTGGGTTATATGGAACAGTTTGTAAAGAATATAGTTCTTAACTTTATGGCTGATATAAGGGCTCAAAAGGAGGGATATATTGAATTAAGACCCTATAAAAATCTCATGGAAAAGGATTTTGACAGAGAACTTTCTGAAATTAAAAGTATTTATTTTTCAAAGAGATTGCTTTTATACGGAATGGTCTCAACCGCAGAGAACTGGAGAAACTGTTTAATAATAGGAATGGAGCCAAAAAGAGAAAAATATATCTCAAACTGGTTTAAAGGGGTTTATAAGGGAGAGTATTTAAACGGGGAAGGAGATTATGTTTTGATTGATAAGGAGACCGCTGAGAAATTAAATCTTGATATAGGTTCAAGGGTTGTTCTTATGCTTCAGGATAAGGATAACAACATAGAATCAAAAAATTTTTATGTAAAGGGAATTTTAAACATAGCGGGTTTTAAAAACTTTGTTATGCTGGATATAAAAAAACTTCAGGAGATAACGAGACTCGAAAATAGATTTACTTCCTATTTTATAAATACAAAGGATAAGAAAATGATGAATGAAATTAAAAATGAACTTTTAAAAATTTTTGATAAAAATTTCTCTGTTAAAACATGGGAGGAAAGGATGCCCTATATTAAGAGTATGTATAAACTTACAAGAATTGTTGCAATATTTTATCTGGGATTTATATTTTTAACAGCAGCAATAGGAATTTTAAACATCGTTTATATGAATGTTTCTGAGAGGAAAAGAGAGATAGGAATCATGAGAGCAATAGGAATGAAGGGGAAGGATATTCTGAATTTGATATTGCTTGAAATCTTTATTCTTGTTACAATCTCAATAATAGGTGGAGTTATTTTCAGTTTAATAGTTTATCATTTGTGGCAGGTTTACGGACTTGATTTATCTGCATTTGCAAAGGGTATGGAATTTATAGGGCTTGAAACAAAGGTCTATCCTTCAATGGATATTTACGGGATAATAAGTAGTTTGCTTATGGCTTACTTTTTCGGGGTTTTATCGGGTTTATATCCTGCCTTTAAGGCAGGGAAAGTGAAACCTGTTGAGGCATTAAGGGAGATAAGATGAAATTTTTAGAGATTATAAATCTTCATAAAGTGTATAAGGATAAAAAAACAGAGGTCCATGCATTAAGGGGTGTAAGCCTTGAAATTGAAAAGGGAGAATTTGTTTGTATAGAAGGTCCTTCAGGCTCTGGAAAGACAACCCTTTTAAACCTCATAGGCGGGCTTGATTTGCCAACACAGGGTAAGGTTTTGATAGAAGGTGAAAACATATACGAGTGGAAAGAGTCGCAACTCGCAGAATTCAGACTCAAAAACATAGGTTTTATATTTCAGACTTACAACTTAATTGAAGTCTTAACAGCCCTTGAAAATGTTGAATTTCCACTTTTGCTCTTAAGAGTTCTGAAAAAGGAAAGAAGGGAAAGGGCAGAGGAATTTTTAAAGATGGTGGGACTTGCTGATATGATGCACAGAAGACCCGCAGAACTCTCGGGTGGACAGCAACAGAGGGTTGCAATAGCAAGGGCACTGGTAACA
Source organism: Candidatus Hydrothermus pacificus (assembly GCA_002011615.1). GTDB lineage: Bacteria > Hydrothermota > Hydrothermia > Hydrothermales > Hydrothermaceae > Hydrothermus > Hydrothermus pacificus. Next base: position 70,842 of record MTOH01000013.1, read on the forward strand.
GAGCCAAAACTGGTTCTTGCTGATGAACCCACTGCAAATCTTGATTCAAAAACAGGGATGAAGATAATGGATATAATGAGGGATATGAGTGAAAAGTTAAAAGTTACATTCATTTTCTCCTCCCATGACCCCAGAGTTATAAAATCTGCAAAGAGAGTGGTTGAATTACGAGATGGGGTGATTGAAAAAGAAAATGATGAAAAGTAAAAAGTTAAAAGATTTTTATTTCTCCTCCAGACGCAATAAACGCAAAAAATAGATGAAACAGAGTAGCTTAAAAAAGGTAAAATATTTATTAGAACTTTTAAAACAACTGTGGTTTGGTAATTTAAGATTTTTTGCTTTAAAATATTTTTTGCTAAATGAAAAGGAAATTTTCTCAGATATTTCTTGTAAAGCATAAGATTGCTGAAAATATTGTAAATTCAATGAATCTTAAAAAGGGAGAATGGGTAATTGAGATAGGACCGGGAAGAGGATTCCTGACAAAAGAATTGCTTTCCAGGAAGGTTAAGGTTCTGGCAATAGAAATTGATAGAAAACTGTATCAATATCTCAAGGAGAATGTAATAGACCTTGACTTTTTTCTTGAACAGGCTGATGTCCTGAAAGTGAATTTCAGGGAGCTGTTTAAGAACTATAACATAGAAAATGTAAAACTTGTTTCAAATCTTCCTTATCATATTACAACTCCTTTTATTGAAAAAATCATAGAAGAAAAAGATTTATTCAAAGAAGTATATCTCACCCTTCAAAAAGAAGTTGTTGATAGAATTACTGCGAAGCCGGGAAATAAAACATATGGTTCGTTAACTATTTTTGTGAATTATTTCATGGATGTTGAAGTTCTTTTTCCTATTCCGAGATTTTTTTTCAGACCTGTTCCAGGAGTGAGTTCGGTTTTTATAAGATTGAAACCAAAAGCAGAACCACCTTTTGAATTAAAAGATGAAAATCTATTCTTTGAAATTACGAGAAAAACATTTTCAAAGAGAAGAAAACAGCTTAGAAATGTTTTAAAGGAATTTATTGATAAAAAAGGACTTACAGAACTTGAAGAGTTTTATCCTCTTGACCAGAGAGGTGAAAATTTATCTGCAAAAGATTTTTCTTTTATAAGCAACTTTATTTACAGGAAAAGAAATGAAAAAAGATGAGATTATACTTTTATACTGTGATGAAAAAGCAAATTATCTTGTAAGTTATGAAAAAAACAAAGAAATTCATACTCACAAAGGGAAAATAGTTTTACCTGCTAAATTATCTTACGGAGATGTGGTTTATTCCAGCAAAAATTTGCCCTTTTATGTTCTTTACCCTGATACTGCATATCTTTCAATTAAGGTCAGGAGAAAAACAACCATTGTTTATCCAAAGGATGCAGGTTTTATATTACTCAATTTAGGGGTAAAATCTGGTGACAGCGTTTTAGAGGTGGGAACAGGTTCTGGAGCTCTTACGATAATTCTTTCTAATGCAGTGGGTAAAGATGGAAGAGTCTATTCTTTTGAGAGAAGAAAAAATTTTCTTGAAAATGCTAAAAAGAATTTTGAAAACTTTTCAAAGTTTAAGAATGTTTCATTCTACAATATGGATTTAGAGAAGAATATACCTGATATAGAGGTTGATTCTGCGTTCATAGATGTTCCTGAACCATGGAAGTTGATATCAAATGTGAAAGAGGTTTTAAAGCCAGGTCGTATTCTCGGAAGTTTATCCCCCCATGTTGAACAGATAAAAAAAACAAAGGATAAAATGATAGAGGTGGGTTTTGTAAGAATAAGAGTTTATGAGATAATTTTGAGAGAAATTCTTGTGAGAGGGGAAGGAACGAGACCAAAGGAATATCATATAACTCATACCGGGTATCTTATTTTTGGCAATAAGACCAGATAATAATTTAGATTAAATATAACCTTATAATTTCTAAATAATCTCAAAGCTTTAATCTCCACTCCCTTGATGGGGGGAGGATAAAGGGGAGAGTGTGGTGTTATCCTCTATTAATCTGACATTTATTTTTTGTAATTGTTCAATTTTTGATCCATAAGATGAAACTTTTTGCCTGAAGCCAGAGTTATCTTAAAAAGAAAAATATCTTTCTCTTTCTAATAAGATTTTTTATTTTATTTTTATTTTCAATAAATTTCTCATATCCTCTTTGTAAGAATTTATCAATTTCATGGAAATCTGCCCATGATATATCTTTTATGTCATGTTCTATCACAATATCTGCGTATTTTATTTCCTCATTCTCATTTTTGTTTTTCATGATATGACTTATTCTTATAGTAAATTCGTATCCACCTTTTAGATTTTCCTTTTTATCAAGTTCACGGTCAAGAGCAGATGCAATTATAACTTTTGGATTAAAAAGTTCTTTCATAAAAATAACAGGGATATTTGAGAATGCTCCTCCATCAACATATATTTTTCCATTTTTCCTCAAAGGTGGAAGATAACCAGGAATTGCGGATGTTGATATAATCGCATCTACCAATGCCCCTTTGTTAAAATAAACATATTTCCCTTCTGTTAATTCCAGCGCACTTACATAAACAGGTATTTTTAACTCCTCAAAACTTTTAATGTCTAAAAACTTTTCAAGACTTTCCTTTAATTCTTCAAGGGGAAGAATCCCGTCATTTAAAAAAGCTTTTGCAAGGATTATCTTTTCCTTCACTGCATCCTGAAATTTCTTAAAAATGTTTTTTTCTTCGTTTGAAAATACATCAAAACCCAGCTTTTTAAAGAGCCCTTCCTCTTTTGCCTGAACAACTTTGTCATATACATATTCCCATGATAACTTTGTTGCATAAAGAATGGATATTATCCCACCCATACTTGCCCCACCTATTACATCAATTCTAATTTTTTCCTGTTCAAATCCTTTTAATATTCCTATATGAACAAGCCCTCTTGCTGCACCACCAGAAAGAACAAGCCCTAAGAATTTTCTTTTCATAAAGAGTTAATTATAAAGATTTATATAAGTGAAATTAAAATAAATAATTTGGAACTATTCAAAAATTAGTTGACATGAAATTATTGTAAGAGGGAATTGTATGAATGTTTTTAAAATGTGTAAATAAGACTTTATTGGATTTGAAAGGCAGAGCATTTATGCTTTTGATAATTTATTTACTGTGCCTGTCCTGAATATGTTAATATATATTAATAAGGATACTTTTTGAAAGTTATTGTGGAATAAAGAATCTGAAAACTCCTGCGCCCATCAGAACCCACAGAATTTCAAGAGGCAGTCTTCCAAGTAGAAGGGATATTAAGAAATCTCTGTTCCTTACCCCTATTATACCTGCAAAATAGCATAAAAGGTCCTTTGGGATTCCCGGTAAAGGCAGTATAAATAAAAACACAAACCATAATATACTTTTTTCAGCAATTTTTTCTCTATATTTATCAAATTTTTTAATTTTTTCGATCTCAAAAATTCTTTTTTCGCCAAGTTTTCCCAGAAAAAATCCCGTGAACGAACCCAGAAAATTGCCCACTATTGCCATAAAACTTCCCCAGTAAATTCCGTATAAAAATCCCATTAAAAAGGGAAAAACCTGACCCGGGATAGGAGCAGCAATTACCTGAAATGAATGAAGTAAAACGAGTATCAAAGGAGCAAAAATACCTGTTTTTGAAACTATTTCAAGAATATGAGACTTGTTGTAGGGATAGAGCAGGTATCCTATGTAAATTAAAAATCCGATAAAAACAAAAACAAAAATAGCGGTTAAAACTTTTCTCAAAGTGTATTTATTATAATGTTATACGGAAATGATACTGAATAAGGAGTGAGTAATATTTTATATAATTAATCTGATAGATGTATTTTATAACTTATGCTGATATTTTTTTATTCTATCTTCTTTTGCCTTTTTCTTGATTTAGAGAATTTTTTTACTTTATATTAATTTCTTCATGATAGAAATAAGAGAAGTTCAGGATAAAAATGATTTAAAAAAATTTATAGAAATGCCCTATAAAATTTATAAAAAATATAACTTTGTTCCTCTTTTAAAAGTAATGGAAATGGATAGTTTAAATCCTGACGGGAAAAACCCTGTTTTTAAAAAAATGGACTTTTCCTATTTTATTGCATATAAAAATGGAGAACCTGTTGGTAGAATAACTACCTATACCGCGACACACCCTGTTGTGGGAATTGATTTGAGTAAAACAGGTTTTTTTGGGTATTTTGATTGTATAAATGACTTTGATGTGGCACAAAAACTTCTTGAAAAAGCTGAGGAGTTTTTAAAAAGGAGAGGTAGAAAAGAGATTGTAGGTCCCGCAAGTTTTGCCTACGATGGGTTATGGGGTATTCAGATTGATGGGTTTGACAGAATGCAGATGATAATGATTCCTTTTCATCCTCCCTATTACAAGGACCTGATTAAAAGATGTGGATTTAGAAAAAAAATAGATTTTTTTGCATGGCATTTTGATTTAGAAAATGCACCACTGGAAAGAATCAATAAGGCCAAAAAAATAGAAAAAATAATAAATTCAAAGGGTAAACTTTTGATAAGACCTGCTAATATGAGGAATTTGCAAGAAGAAATGGATATAGTAAAAAGGATATACAATAAAGCGTGGGAGGATAACTGGGGAACTGTTCTGCTTGATGATGATGATATTGAGCATATTAAGAATGAATTAAAACCTGTTTTAATCCCGGATGCAATTCAGATTGCGGAGTTTAATGATGAACCTGTTGGAATTGCTGTTGGAATCCCGAATATTTTTGAGGCAATAAGGGATATGAATGGAAAGTTGAACCCATTGAATATAATAAGACTGCTTTACAGACTCGGTAAAATACCTTTTCCAACATTGCCGCGGCTTAAGACAGGGAGACTTTTGATTCTCGGGGTCCTTGAGAAATACAGGGAAGGGGTGGGTGTTATACTTGCCACAAGAGTTATAGAGGTGGGTAGAAAACTGGGGTATAAGCAGGCAGAAGGCTCTTTAACCCTTGAAAATAATTATGCAATAAACAATTTAATTAAAAGGCTTGGTGGTAATCCTTACAAAAGATTCAGGGTCTACTCCAAAGAACTCAGGCGATAATCAAGCAGGTCTTTTATTATGTCCTTTAAATCGTGTTTAACTTTAAACCCCATATTTTTTATTCTGGTATTATCACACAAAAGTACAGGAATGTCGGTTGGTCTGAATTTTTCATGGGCAAACTTGATTTTTATATTTTTTTGGTGAGTTTTAACAATTATTTTTTCATCTTCTATACCAAAATTTATTTCTTCATCTAATATTAGTTTATCAATCTTAAAGGCTTTAAATTTAAAATCCCCAATTTCGATCTCCTCTGGCTCAAGAGGTTTTTCAACTTTTTTCTCAGGGTATTTTTCACTCTGGATTTCAAGAGTTTCAAAACCTGCACATTCTAATGAAAGAAGAATAAAAGACAGCACAGAATTAGTCTTCCCTGAACCAATGTTATAAATGTTTCCCTCTTTACCTTTTTCAGCAATTAACAGGTATCCTTTTATAATATCCTTCACATGAGACCAGTCTCTCATTGCAATAATATTACCCACTTTTACTTCATCTGTAATACCTTTTTTGATGTCTACTATCTGTTCTATAATATCGGTACTTACGAATCCTTTGCCCCTTCCCGGACCTTCATGGTTAAAAGCTCTTGAAACAATCCCTTTTATTTCTGAAAATGTTGAATATTGCCTTGTTAAAAAATCACCATAAATCTTTGTAAGTGCATAAGGAGATAAAGGCCTTAGAGGATTGTCTTCATTTACAGGGAGTTCTGGTATTTTAAGGGGAGAGGGAGTTACCTTACCGTATTTATTTTTTAAGTTTTGATATTGTTTTTGTGAAAAGATAACTGTTCCGTATTCATCAGAAGAGCCTGCGAAGATAAAGGTGCATGGTATTGAGTGTTGCTTTAACCCATCGAGTAGGTTTAATGTCCCGATGCAATTCACTTCAAGAAAACCATAGGGGTCTTCAAAGGATTTTCTAACAGATGATTTTGCGGCAAGATGAAATATGAAATCAGGTTTTATTTGCCTGAACGTTCTGAAAACAAAGTCCTTTTCTGTCAGATTACCTTCAAAAATCTTTATGTTTTTAAATATATGTTTTAAAGGGTGTCTTTTTACCTCGCCTGGCAGGTCAATCCCGTAAACTTCTGAACCCAGATTTAACAGTTTTTCCGCAAGATATGGGGCAACGAATCCTTTTATACCTGTTATAAGGACTTTTTTATTATTCCATATATTATTCAACTGCATCTATGTCAGTGAGTTTTTTACCCACTATAAGTGTATGAATTTCATAGGTTCCCTCATAAGTGTGCACACTTTCAAGATTTGCAGAGTGCCTCATTGACTGGTATTCGGTTGTTATGCCATAGGCTCCGAGTATCTCCCTTGCTGTTCTTGCAATTTCAAGAGCCACTCTCGTATTATTTCTTTTAACAAGAGAAACATGATAGTGTTTTGATTTCCCTTTTTCTTTAAGTCTTCCTAAATGCAGGCATAAAAGTTCTGCTTTAATAATATCTTCAAACATATCAACAAGTTTTTTCTGGGTTAGCTGGAATGAGGCAATCGGTTTTTTAAACTGGATTCTCTCTTTTGAGTGATTTAGAGCTTCTTCAAAGCAGGCCCATGCAGAACCCACACAGCCCCATGTGATTCCATATCTTGCTTCATTTAAAGGCATCAAACAACTTTTAAAACCCACTGTATCAGGTAATCTATATGAATCATCAATTTCTACATCCTCCATAATTAACTCAGATGTATCAGATGCTCTCATTGATATTTTTGTCTTTATTTCATTTGATGAGAATCCTTTAATTCCTTTTTCAAGAATAAAACCGTGAAAGTTTTTTTCTTCGTCCTTTGCCCATACTATAGCAATATCGGCAAGTGAGCCATTTGTTATCCACATCTTTGTCCCATTTAATATCCATTTGCTCCCTTTTTTAATTGCTTTTGTTTCCATTGAAAATGGGTCGCTTCCAGCATTTGGCTCTGTAAGTCCATAACAGCCTATGAGTTTGCCCTTTACCATTTCAGGTAAATATTTGTTTTTTTGTTCCTCTGAACCAAAGGTATATATTGAGTACATTGCCAGAGAGTTATGAACAGAGCAAAAACTTCTTATTCCGGAGTCTCCATATTCAAGTTCTTCCATTATCAGTCCGTAAGACACAGGTCCGAGCCCCAGGCCACCGTATTTTTCAGGTAATGTTATTCCAAACAGTCCGAGTTTGGCCATCTCGGGTATAAGATGTTTTGGAAATTCCCCTTTAAGCCACCATTCTCCTATATAGGGTAATATTTTATCCTTTACAAATTCCCTGACCGTATTTCTCAACATTTTCTCTTCCTGGGTGTAATAATCTTCAATCCCATAAAAATTTCTCAATTCATGAATTTCTGCCATTTTGCCTCCTTTACACAAAAGCAAATTTAGGCAAACTTAAAACAATGAGTGATAAATTTACCCTCCTTTTAATTGCATCTTCCAGTTCAAGAATCTGATAAAACCTTTTTTCTATTTCTTGCCTGCTCAATTTATCCTTATATCTTGCATAGAAAGGTAGCATTTCCTGAAATACTATACCCTCCTGTACACCTGATTTTATATACAGAAGGTCTTTAAGCATAAACTGTATTATGCCACACATAAGCACCAGCTGGTCCCTTGTTATTTCGCCTCTCAATATATTATAGGGATTCTTCCCTCTAACGAGTATTTGCAGAATCTTTTTCTTTAATTCCTCTATATTCCATGAAATCATAGATTTTGCCTTTCCTATGCTTCCAGCGGATAAATTATATAAATATTCTATGTTATAACCTTTTGGAAAACTGTATTTTGAGAAATCTTCAAAAGAAAGGGATGAAAAAATCACCTTATGGGTTCTTGACCTTATTGTAGGCAGGACAAGCTCTGGATGGGATGAGATGAGTATAAAGGTTATGTAGGGTGGTGGTTCTTCAAGAGTTTTTAAGAACGCATTCTGAGTTTCTCTTCCCATGAGGTCCGCATCAAGAAACAGGTAGAATATTCTGTCTCTTTCATGAGGTGGGTAAATTATTTCCTCTTTCAAATTTCTAATCTGTTCTATTTTAATACTTGAGTTTCTTGAAAATGATTCCCCTCTTAAATTTTCAGGAGATATACTTCCAGAATTTATTTCTTCAACAATCTTTTTTTCTATATCCGCTGGTAAGACAAGCCTGAATCCCGGAAAATTAAAATGATTCATCCTCAAACAATAGGTGCATTTCTCACAGGGTTTTTCATCGCCTTCACAGAAATATATTTTCACAAATTCAAAGGCACAGGTGGCTTTTCCAACACCTTCAGGACCTGCAAATAGTATGGAGGAGGGGAGTGTCTCGGAATTTAAAAGACGTTTTAAATATTCTTTAACATTTAGATGACCCAGGGTCCTTTTGAATTTTATCAAAATTCAAGTCCCCCTTCCCTTGTACCCTCAGCAACAGCTTTTATCCTTCCATGATATTTATAACCCGCTCTGTCAAAGGTGACTTTTGTAATTCCCAGTTTTTTGGCTCTTTCAGCCAGTAGTTTGCCTACTTCTTTTGCTTTTGAAATTTTACCCTTGGAATTCTTTATTTTTTCCTGTATTTCCGGGGAAAGGGTTGATGCACCTGTAAGCACCTTGCAGGAACCTATGGGTGGGTCAATTACAATTTGGGCATAAATATGTTTGATAGATTTATAAATACACAGTCTCGGTCTTTCAGGAGAACCCGAAACCTTTTTCCTTACTCTCATATGCCTTCTTTTTCTTCTTTTTATCTTTTCAGTTCTTTTCATATTATGCAGCCCCTTTACCAGCAGCAGCTTTACCAGGCTTTAATTTTATTCTTTCACCTTCATATCTTAGCCCTTTTCCTTTATAAGAATCAGGCTCTCTCACTCTTCTCAATTCTGCAGCAACCTGTCCAACTTTCTGTTTATCAATACCTTCCACAATTATTTTGTTGTTTCCTTCCACTTTTATTGTAATACCTTCAGGAGGAGTGTACTCAACAGGATGGGAATAACCTACATTTAAAATTAATTTATTACCCTGCATGCTTGCTTTATAACCTGTGCCTTCTACTATTAATGTTTTTTTATAACCCTGAGTTACGCCTATGACCATGTTGTTTATTATTTGTCTTACTGTTCCGTGCAGAGAGCAGAATATTTTTTCGTCATTGGGTCTTTTTATCCATATTTGATTTTCTTTGACTTTAACATCCATCATTGGGTGAAATTCATAATTGAGAGTGCCTTTTGGTCCTTTAACTGTTACTGTATTTCCTTTTATTTCAACATTCACTCCACCCGGTATAGTGATGGGTTTTTTGCCTACCTTTGACATTTTACCTCCCTATGTCTGAGCTTTTAAGATTTTGACTGTTACCTTGCAAATTGTTACCATACATAACATATAACCTCACCACCTGTTTTATTCCTGCGTGCCTCTCTGTCACTCATAAGCCCCTTAGAAGTTGAAATTATTGCTATACCAAGACCATTCATTACCCATGGGATTTCGTTCTTTGATACATAAACTCTCCTGCCCGGTTTGCTTATTCTTTTCAGCTCGCTAATTACATTTTTTCCCTCTTGAGAAATTTTAAACTTTATAACAATTTCTTTTTTTGGAATTTCTCCCTCTACGCTGTATTCTGAAATAAAACCTTCTTTTTTGAGAATCTGAACCACACCTTCTTTCATCTTGGAGTGAGGTATTCTTACTTCTTTATATTCTGCCATTATTGCATTCTTAATTCTTGCAAGCATATCAGCAATAGGGTCTGTCATCATTTTACCAGCTCGCCTTTTTTACACCGGGGATCTCACCCCTTAAAGCAAGTTCTCTGAAACAAATCCTGCAAAGTCCAAATTTCCTTAAATATCCTCTTGGTCTCCCGCATCTTTTGCACCTGTTTCTTTTTCTCACCTTAAACTTTGGTTCAACAGTGAAAGCTCTTAGAAATTTTGCCTTTCTTGCCAATTTAACCTCCTATTTTCTTTTAAAAGGAAAACCAAGTTCTTCAAGGAGCCTTAAAGCTTCGTAATCAGTTTTTGCAGTTGTGACAATCGCTATATCCATTCCAAAATGGACCTTTACTTTGTCTATATTCACTTCAGGGAACACCACATGTTCATCTATACCAAAATTGTAATTGCCTCTGCCATCAAAAGAGTCTCTTGGTAATCCTCTAAAATCTCTTGTTCTGGGGAGAGCAAAGGTTATAGTTTTGTCCAGGAAAGTGTAAGCCCTTTCTCCTCTTAGTGTTACTTTTACACCTATTGGCATACCTTTTCTCAATTTATAGCCAGCCACATGCTTTCTTGCTCTTCTTATTATAGGCCACTGACCTGTAATATTCGCAAGTTCCTTCTGAACAAGCTCTATTGATTTGGGGTCCTGAACTGCTTCACCATATCCAACATTCACCACGATTTTTTCAATTTTAGGTACCTCATAGGTGTTTCTGTATTTAAACTCCTTTTTTAACTTTTTTACAATCTCACTCTTATAATATTCTAAAAGTCTTGTAGCCATTATGTTTCCACTGATTGATCACATTTTTTACAGTATCTTATTTTTCTTTCACCTTCTATTCTGAAACCAACTTTTGCCCTCTCTCCACAATTCGGGCATATAATTGCCACATTTGAAATATGTATCGGTGCTTCCTTATCCACAATTCCTGAGGGTTCCTGCGGACTTCTGAATCTTTCGTGCTTTTTTACAATATTCACCTTTTCAATCAAAACTTTGTTTTCTTCTGGAAAAACTTTTATTACTTTACCCATTTTCCCTTTTTCATCACCTGAAATAACTATTATCTGATCACCTTTTTTAATTTTTCTTGCCATTATACCACCTCCGGGGCAAGGGAAACTATTCTCATAAATCTTTTGTCTCTCAGCTCCTTGGCAACAGGTCCGAAGACTCTTGTACCTCTTGGCTCACCTGCAGGACCTATTATTACAGCAGCATTATCGTCAAATTTAATACTTGTGCCGTCTTTTCTTCTATATCCTTTTTTTGTTCTTACTATCACTGCTTTAACAATTTCGCCTTTTTTAATGGATGAGTTTGGCACAGCTTTTTTAACACTTGCAACAACAATATCACCCAGATAACCGTATCTTCTCCTACTACCTCCTGTAACTCTTATTACCATTATTTCCTGAGCACCCGTGTTATCAGCCACTTTGAGCCTGGATTGCTGTTGTATCATGTCTTTTTCGCTTTTTTAACAACTTCCACCACTCTCCATCTCTTGAGTTTTGACAGGGGTCTTGTTTCCATTATCCTGACCACATCACCTATTTCGCATTCGTTCTTTTCATCATGGGCGTAATATTTTTTACCTATTCTGACTTCTTTTTTGTATAAGGGATGCATAAAAATTCTTTGCACCTGCACAATCACGGTTTTTTGCATCCTGTTACTTAAAACAACACCAACCCTTTCCTTTCTTTTTCCTCTCATTTCAAAATTCTCAATTTTAATTTAATTGAAGTTTTTTAATTATAAATGTTTTGAAATTTTTAAGTCAAATAAGGTGTGCGATTCCATAACATATTGAGCTTAAGTTTATTTAATTTATTGGTCATTTGCATTTCAAATGAGAAATATTATCATTTAATTTGAGAAGTCGGGGAGGGAAATGTTTTCATTTTCTTTAAGAAATTTGGCAAATTTAAAAGATGCGAAAATAAGTAAAAATATTGATAGAGTAGATATACAGGCATCAGAAAAACATAACATTTGTTTATTCAAATTTTTCTTTTATTTCATATTGCAACATTTTAGATTTTAGCCATTAAGAGCATATTTAAAATAAGTTTCATCTAAACAGTTTTAATTGAATTGGATT
>MTOH01000003.1 GCA_002011615.1 Candidatus Hydrothermus pacificus
CTCTATTTTTTAACAGCTTCTTTTATAGCTTCTTCAAGCATCCACCAGCCTTTTTCAGCAAGTCTTGAAGCATCACCAAGAGTTATAAAAGCTTCATCAGGGTCGTGAAAGCCATCGCTGTTCTCTGCTGTCCACCACTCCCATAAAAGATGAGCTTTTGAATGTAAAACCCTTGCAGAATCAATTATCTCCTTTTTCACTCCCATTTTTTCAGCAAGAGAAATTGCATTTACAAGCCTTGAAAGATGAAATTCTGCATCCCGCATTTTCCCTTTTATATACTCCTGAACACCCTTTATCACATATATGTCCTTATGTCAGGGTCTGACCCTGAAAAGCCCTGAAAAGCCCCTATGAACCTCTAAACTTACAGATTGTCCAGGTATAGGAGGCTCAGTTGCACGAATACCTGCTTCTGTAATCCATAATTCCCTGTCCTCCCAACCATACCTGGACATTAAGTTTCTGAAGAAATCAACGGTTTCTTTGAAATAACTATCTGAAAAATCGCGAACACCATTGTAAGGATGTATTGAAACAATATCACCATATTGTGAGCCACCTATCTCAAAGTATTCTTTTAAAAACTCATAAGGAGCATCATTGTAAATGCATTGCTCATTGTTCTCATAGGTTATACCACCTTCTAATGAACCCACCAAAATCTTTGCTAAAGGGTCATAACTTTTAATTACACTGTCTGCAATCTCACACATCCTCTTGTAAAGCATTACCCTGCCTGTCTCAAAATCCTCCTCATGTGAATTCGCAGGAGGACATGGAAACCAGGTAGGATATGTATTCTTCCTCGGCAGATGAAAATAACCTATCCATTCAGGCTCGTTCCATATCTCCCAGTATTTAACCTTGCCTCTATAAATTTTTATAAGCGTATCTATAAAAACAGAAAAATAGTTTTCTGGATTTGAAATCTCTTCAAAAAGATTTTTTGGTGGAAAAAATTTGTAATGAAATTCTTCATCACCCGGATTATACACTCTGTATCCACAATAATCAGCACATTCAATATATTGGGTTGAATCCTGCCAAAATGGCATCGGGGCACTGCTTGCCCAATACGGAGAATAAAATATACATGCAAGCTCCTCTGCACAAAGAGTATCAAGAACATAATAAAGAATTGTATCTGAAAATGAAAAGTTAAAAGAGTCGATTATAGGATTTAATAAATCCCATTGCCAGTAATCCCTGCTCATAGGAATATCAGCCCTTTTTGCAAGCTCTATTAAATCAGGATATCTCTCTGGATGAAAACCCCATGTGAAATACATACCTATACCAAAATAATCTTCCCTCACCCAGTTTATACCTTCGATCTTCATAACCAAATCTATCCCATCAAGTGGTTGTGGAAGAGCGGGATAAATTAAATTACCATAAGGATATGAATCAGTGGAGTCTAAATAGCCGTAAAAACTTGCATTACTTATAATTTCTATATAATACCCATGCCCTCTTTCCACAGAAACAGGAGGTGAAAATACTGCCTTTACAAGATTTTTACCCGCAGGTAAAGGTAAAATTTCTTCCGCAATTATACTCTGATTCTCATCAAGAACCCTTATTTTTATAAAATCACTATTCTGGGGAATATGAAAAACAGGCAAAGAAACAGAATAAATAGAATCAGCATTAGGAATAAAGGATTGCAGGAATCTGTTCGAAATTGTAGAATCAGAAACAAAAATTACATTATAAACTGGTGTATAAAAAATCACAGAACTTAAAAGAAAATTCATTTCCCCTCCTATTTTACAATATTTATCTTTCTCCTTATCTTCTTGTTTTCTGTATCAAGGATTAGAAAATAAGTCCCGGGTTTTTTAGCTTCCCAGAATAGTTTTCCTTTAGAAAGAATACCCTTTTTTAAAATCTTTAAAATCCTACCTGATTTATCTGTTATATAAATTTTTCCGTATACCTCATATGGAAATCCATATAAAATCTCCATACCATCTTTACTTTTTTTAAAATCAAAATAACCTCCTTCACTCCCTGACTCCTTAATACCTACATACTCAAATTTGTAAATTCTCCAGGGATAAATAACCGCTCGCGGTCCTTCATAAATATACAAGGAAGAATCTACAAATAAATCTTGACTATAACCCATAGATGCGTACTGCGCAATTTTAACCGGGCTTGAAGGGTCAGGATTTAAATTCCATGCAGCAGGACCACCTGTAAATAACAATGTATCCTTTATCACAACATCATAACTATACCTCGGGGTATCAACTATTAAAGTCTCGCTTTTTAAATTGGAAGGCTCAGAAATGTCAACTATCCAGAAACCACGCGCAACAGCTACATAAAGATAAGGATAAAAAACGTCCATACCATATGCGGTTAACCATCCCTGACCAGGAATATAAGGAGTATATAATGTATCTAAAAGCACAGGATTTGAAGGATTACTCACATCAATGGAGTGTATCTGGTCGCCAGCACTTGTAAAAACAACATTGTTATATACACTCAAAAAATGATAATTAGGATTAAAAGAAGTATAATGGGAGATTACACTCGGAGAAGAAGGGTCTTTTATATCTATTATGTATAACCCATTATCACCAGTGGTGGCATAACATATTGTATCAATAACTTTCAAATACTCTAAAGCATACGGATTTATAGAACTTACAATTTGAGGATTTAATGGATCCTTTATATTTATTACCCACAAACCCTGCTTTGAACCTAAATACGCAAGTGTGTCCTTAATCTCTATACCAAAACACATAGTTGGAAGATAAAGATGATTTATTTCCTGGGGATTAGCTCTGTCTGTTAAATCAACAAAAAGTATACCCTGTGAACTATCTGACCCAACCGCAGGATATAACGAAAGATATCCAATATCTCCCTTAACATAGGCATCGTATATTCCCTTGTCTACAGGATCAAACTCACCCACATAGATTATTGTATCACCTGCATATAAACACACCACCATCCCTATAACCCATATTAATTTTTTCATAACCCACCTCCAGTTTTAAAAATCATATTTTCATTATATATAAAAAATTTTTATCTGTCAAGATCAATTTTTATTTGAGCCAGGAGTTCGTTACCAGGGGAATTTAAAGAAATATTTTAAAGGCTCTTTTTTACCTATTCCTGAATGGGGCTTTTTGGTGTTATACCAGAGCATATATTTATCAAGTTTTCAAAATTACCCGCGAATTCACTTCCATCTTTATAAAATCTTTTGCACTTAACTCTCTTAAAGGGTAGATGCAGACAAAGGATTAACCTTTATTTCGTTAAATCCAAAATATTTTTAAAACTTTCACTTTTTTCCAAAAAGTATTTACGTAAAATAGGTGATATGGGCAAAAAATCAGGACGGTCCCGAAATCTTAATTTTACCCTATTTCTTTGGTCTCCAGTAAAGGATATCGTTTATGTTTCCCTCGGGCTTTTCTTTAAAAACAGGTTCAACAACAAGTCCAAAGTTTACATCTTCTATGTTTACTTCTTTTAATCTGTGGATTAAACCGCCCTCAATATTGTCCCATTTTAAAAATACCACTATTTCAGGCTCTTTTAAAAGGTTATCTTCAAGGTCTTTAAATAAAAAGGTGAAGGAGTAAACCCTTGGGAGTTCCTTTATCTCAACAAACTCCTTTATTTCCACGAAGCAATCCTCACAGTAAATTCTGGGCGGTATAAAGAGTCTTTCACATTCAGGACATTTTCCTGCAACAAACTTTTTTTCCATGAGCTTTCTGAAAAACATTTCACCTGCAATTCCATAGGTATATCTGTGCCAGCCTGTTTTTTCACCTTTCCAGACTCTTATTTTGTCAAATTTTTCTATTTTTTCAAACATTTTCTATTCCTCCTTTACAGGAACAAAATATTTTATATCAGTTATCGCTCCTTCTCTTTCATTGGATGGTTTCCACACTGCCTTAACTTTTGTTCCTATTTTTATCATTGACAGGACCTCTTCAAGATTTTCCCATTCTATTTTTTCAGGATGAGCAACAAGGTGTAAAATTCCCATTCCTTCTGAAGCACCTTCTATTTCAATAACTGCCGGAACATTGGGTTTTTCTCTTCTTGAAGCATCAGTATTAACATAAGATACAGAAAAGGTGTTTATCCTGCCCTCATCTTTTAAAAGAACCCATTTATCGGTTGGTTTAAAACACAGTTCACAGAACATTCTTGGTGGAATCACAACCCTTCCGCATTCAGGACAACTTCTTCCATAAAGTTTTCCTTCTTTTAAACCTTCAAAGAACTTTGAGAGTGCAACTCCACAATCCCACGCATAATGAGCTTTAACATGCCAGTCAGTATAAAGTATATTCTTCTCCTTAAAATCTCTATCTTTCAAAGATTTTCCTTTAAATTCCATTTTACCCTCCTATTTTCCCAGTATTACAACAGTTCCAACCTGCATCAGGTCTCCCCATGCCTGTGCAAGCCCTCTTTTAACTTCCCTTTTAGCCTGTCTTTTTCCAGCGGTTCCCTTAACCTGCCAGAATATTTCAGCAACTTTCATTAAACCTGCAGCAGCAATTGGATTACCAACACCCAGAAGTCCGCCTGAAGGAGAGGACGGAATACCTGTCTCAGTATCTCTGTCCCAGAAACCTTTTTCAAGGAGCTTTGGTGCCTCTCCTTTATCAGCAAGCAAAAGTCCTTCAAGATGGTGGAGTTCTTTATAGGCAAAGGGGTCATAGGGTTCAACAACATGAATTTCTTTTCTCGGGTCTTTTATACCAGCCATATCATAAGCCATCCTTGCTGCGTATTCCACATACTTGGGATAGTAAAGGTCTCTGTTTGTCCAGTAGGATGTGTCAAGACACCAGCCTACACCTTCAATCCATATTGGTTTATCAGTAACCTTTTTTGCAAAATCTTCTGATGCAAGAACAAGAGCACCCGCACCGTCGCTTACAGTTGAAACCATAAGTCTTGTAACAGGCCAGCACATTATTTCAGAATTAACTATTTCTTCAACTGTATAGTCACCTGCTATTCCTGCCTGTGTACAGGGATGGTCGAGCCCATTCTTTTTATTCTTCTTTGCAACAAGTGCAATTGTTTCAAGCGGAACTTTGTGAACACTCATGTACCTGTTCATTTCAAGGGAAAATATCCAGAGAAGGTTGACACCGAGGGGTCTTTCAGTAAACTGGTCATATATTGCATTGAAAGTTCCCTGAGGATGGGGCATTGAAGAAGACATTTTTTCCTCAGCTACAACCAGACAGGTTCTGAAGTGCCCTGACGCAATATGATACCATCCGTTAATTATTCCGAAAACTCCTGAGCCTCCTCCAACAAAACTTCTCATATAGGGTTTTTTAGAACCTCCTGCTCCATCCGCAAGATATTCACCATTCATATGAACTCCATCAAAGGCATCAGGTGCAGTAACAAGAACAACGGCATCAATATCATCTATTGTAAGACCCGCTTCATCTAAAGCCATCTTTGCTGCTTCAAAGGCAAGTTCTTTTGGGGTTTCTTGGGCTCTTCTCATAAACTTTGTCAAGCCTGCCCCTAAAACAGCCACTTTTTGTGGAAAATGCATTTTACCCTCCTTTATTCTCTGTTTGATAAAATTACCACTCCACCGGACGCGGTGGGTATTCCTCTCCATGAAGCAATAAGAGCGGTTTCAACATCAGGAATCTGTCTTTCGGCTGCAAAACCTCTTAACTGCAGAACAGCTTCGTATACTCCTCTTAAAGAACTTGAATCATACATATAACCACATCCTATGTTCCCACCAGAAGGATTTACAGGAAACTCACCATCAATGTCAAAATATCCTTCTTCAAGCATCTCTCCACTTTCACCGGGTCTTGCAATTCCGAGAAATTCTATATGCTGGAGTTCTTTATAGGAGAATGTATCATCAATTTCTGCAAAATCAATTTCCCTGATGGGATTTCTTATTCCTGCCTCTCTGTAAGCCATATTTGCAGCACCTGTTAAGTAAAGAGAGGACACAAGGTCTCGCATCTCTATATTGGGTGTATCCTGGAGCCAGCCAACTCCCTCAACATATACAGGATATGGAGATAACCTCTTTGCAACACTTTCTTTTGCAAGAACTATTACAAATGCACCATCAGCTTTTCTGGCAATATCAAGCTCTTTTAAGGGAAAGGAAACAGGGTTTGAGGAAAGAACATCCTCAATTGAAATTTCTGCAGGATAGGCTGCAATGGGATTCTTTATCGCGGTTGCTCTATTTTTGGCTACAACCAGTCCACAATGATATTCAGTGTTTCCTGTTTCAACAAGAAATCTCTGCATCTCCAGTCCTGCGAGGAATACAGGATTAAACCCCAGCGGTCTCACTGTTACAGGGTCAAGGGCAAAGGCATCTATATGAGAAGGATACAGAATATTTGAAGCCTTTGAATGACCTTCAAGAACAGCTATGTTAAAGAGTCCTGTTTTTATCTGCATTACACATGAAGCAAGAGCTGTTAATCCATCCTGAGTTATTGTATGAACAGGTTTTAATACCGCACCAAGCTGGTCAGGAACATACTCGTCAAATATTGCTGTTCCTTCGTGATAATCTTCTGAGATAGCGACAAAAGTGTCAACATCACGTGGCTCAATACCCGCATCCTCATAGGCACGAACCGCCGCCTCGTAAATCATTTCTCTGAAAGAAACATCAGAGGATACGGGTCTGAGCTGTGTATAACCCACACCTATTATTGCAACCCTTTCATTCATAAAAACCTCCTTGGTTTCAATTTCATTGAAACACTTATGGCATATGGCTTATGGCTTATAGCGTATGGCACATGGCTCATAGCGTATGGCTTATGGTGTATAACTTATGGTTAATGGTTAAAAAACAAACTCCCTTACCATATATGCATGACCTTTTAGCTTTCATTTTTCACATAGAGCTAAAAAATATATTTTTTTAAAAGAACCCTTGCAATAATATATCTCATAATCTCTGCTGTTCCTGCTCCTATGTCCATTAACTTTGCATCCCTTAAATATCTTTCAACAGGATATTCCTTTGTATAACCGTAGCCCCCAAGAATCTGGATTGCATCAAGGGACGCTTTAACACCCAGTTCTCCTGCAAGAAGTTTAACCGTAGCGGTTTCTATTCTATTATCTTTTTTAAAATCATAGTTTTTAGCCAGCAAATAAAGATATGTCCTTATTACTTCAAGATTTGCAGAATCATCTGCAATTTTCTGCTGGATCATTTCAAAATTACCTATCGGAGCTCCAAACTGTTTTCTCTCCCTTGAATGTCCTATCTGCCATTCAAGAGCAGAAATTGCGATTCCTGTTGAGATTGCAGCAATTGTTATTCTTTCAACTTCAAAACATTTAACCAGAATATCAAATCCTTTATCCTTCTCACCCAGTAAATTCTCCTTAGAACAGGGAGAGTTTTCAAAGAAAAGCCCTGCAGTCGGAGAACCTCTCATTCCAATTTTTTCAAACTTTTTACTCACAGAAAAACCAGGAGATTTTGTCTCATAAATAAATGCCGAAATCCCTTTCCTTTCCTTTTCAGGAGAGGTTTTTGCATAAAGAATCAAAACATCTGCAATTGAACCGTTTGTTATAAAAATTTTGCTTCCACAGATGATAAATCTATCAGTTTTTTCTTTTGCAATGGTTTTAATACTCGCGGTGTCAGAGCCTGCATCCGGCTCTGTAATTGCAAGACCCCCTATTATTTCTCCGCTTGCGAGTTTCGGAAGATATTTCTTCTTTTGCTTTTCGTTTCCGAACCTCATTATGGGGTGAGCACATAAAACAGAGTGGGCAAGTAAAGAAAGAGCCAGAGATGCACTTTCCCTTGATATTTCTTCCAGAACAATGACAGCTGATAAAAGGTCATCACCAAATCCCCCATATTCCTCAGGAACAAGGATTCCTGTAAAACCGAGTCCTGCCATTTCTTTAAATAAGTTTTCAGGGAATTCATCCTTTTCATCAATTTCAGAAGCAACTGGAGCAATTCTCTCCTTAACAAATTTTCTTACAGTTTCCCTCAGGAGTTTGTGTTCTTCAGAAAGAATATCAGAGATTAAATCACCAAACACACATAAATTATATAATTTTGAAAACCTAAAAGTCAATCAGGATTTTATTTATCACACAATTTGTGTTTATCGCATTTTTTGTGCTGGTCATGTTTGTTGCGTTGACTGATTCCAGGTTCCGCATTCCAGTCCCAATTCCATGCACTCTTTTACTTCCACCTTAAAACCCTTTTTTCACTTGACAAAAAATTATCTTTTTTTATATAATTAATCTTCTTCATTTTTAACTTTTCTGAAAAATGATTGAAGTAAAAGAGCTTTCAAAATACTTTGGACAGGTAAAGGCGGTTGACAATATTTCATTTAATGTTCAAAAGGGAGAAATTCTTGGATTTCTCGGACCAAATGCTGCTGGAAAAACAACTACAATGAGAATTATAACAGGTTTTCTGATACCCACATCAGGAACTGCATATATTGAAGGTATCAATGTAATGGAAAAACCCGAGGATGTAAAAAAGAAGATAGGGTATCTCGCCGAGGATAATCCCCTTTATACTGATGTTACACCAAAGGAATATCTTCAATTTATAGGTGAAATAAGGGAAATTGATAAAGATGAATTTAAAAATGCCTTTGAAAAGGTAATTTCTGATACAGGTATAGAAAATGTCCTGAACAGACCCATAGGAGAATTATCAAAGGGATACAGGCAAAGAGTGGGGCTTGCACAGGCACTTCTGCACAATCCTGATATTCTGATACTTGATGAACCTACAACAGGACTTGACCCCGCACAGATAGTTGAGATAAGAAACCTTATAAAAAAGCTGGGTAAGGAAAAAACCGTTATCCTATCAACCCACATATTACCTGAAGTTGAGGCATTGTGTGAAAGAGTCGTGATAATTCATAAAGGTAAAATAGTTGCCGAGGGAAAACCTCATGAACTCGGTGAGAGAACAAAGGCAAAGGGCAGCGTAAAGTTTCTTGTAAAGGCAAAAAAAGATGAATTTGAAACCAAATTAAAACAAAAAGAGGATATTGATTCTTATTCTCTGAGAGCACTGGACGATTTTGTAGAGGGAAAGGTTTTATTTAAGGAAGGTGAAGATGCAAGGGAGAGATTTTTTGATTTCTGTGTTGAAAATAAATGGAAAATTTATGAACTTTATCCTGAAAAAGCCGGGCTTGAAGAAATTTTCCTGCAACTTGTTACAGAAGAATGAAAAGAGTTTGGTCAATATATAAAAAGGAGTTAAAAAGTTATTTTAATTCACCCATAGGTTATATATACATAGTGGTATTTCTGGTTCTCAGCCAGTGGATTTTCCTGAGAAACTTTTTCATATTTCCCCAGACAACCCTGAGAGACCTTTTTGCTCTTTTTCCGATTTTGCTCGTTCTGTTTATACCCGGTCTAACAATGAGACTGTGGGCAGAGGAGAGAAAGACAAACACGCTTGAAATTCTTTTTACTCTGCCTGTTAAGGATTATGAGATTCTTCTCGGTAAATTTTTCTCTGCACTCACATTTTTTGCAATTTCAATAATCCTGACACTCCCCCTACCCATTACCCTTTCATTTATAGGAGACCTGGACTGGGGAGCCACCCTGTCAGGCTACATAGGTGCCCTGTTCCTGGGAGGTGCATACCTTTCACTGGGTATTTTCCTTTCAAGCTTCACCCAGAACCAGATAGTCGCCTACATACTTTCTGTGACAATCTGCTTTTTCTTCTACATAATAGGTGAAGATGCAATTATTGCAAACTTTTCAACTTTCTGGATAAATGTATTCAAATTTTTCTCTCTGAAAACAAGATTTGAAAGCATAACAAGAGGAATACTTGATATAAGAGATATAATTTATTACATTTCATTTATGGGATTTTTCCTTTATTTAAACCTCTGGGTGATGGATAGAAGAAGATGAAAAGAAAAGATACAGAAATAATCTTATCACTGGTTTTTATCATGGGAAGCATGATTTTCCTCAACCTTATTCTGAGAAAACTGGTTTTCAGAGTTGACCTCACAGAGGACAGGATATATACTCTCTCCGGTTCCACAAAGAATGTCCTTTCTAAACTTGATGATATAGTAACCATAAAAGCTTATTTTTCAAAAAAGTTGCCTCCGAATCTGGTTCCTGTAAAAAGACAGGTGGAGGACATTCTTGAAGAATACAGGATCTATTCAAAAGGAAAATTAAGATTTGAATTTATAGACCCTGCAGAAAACA
Source organism: Candidatus Hydrothermus pacificus (assembly GCA_002011615.1). GTDB lineage: Bacteria > Hydrothermota > Hydrothermia > Hydrothermales > Hydrothermaceae > Hydrothermus > Hydrothermus pacificus. Next base: position 10,279 of record MTOH01000003.1, read on the forward strand.
AAGAAATTGAAACAAAAGTTACCAGAATGGGGATTCCAAAGGTTCAGATGAACATATTTGAAAAGGATAAGTTACAGGTCATAGGCGGTTTTTTGGGAATGGGAATTTTCTATAAGGATAAAAAAGAACTAATCCCTGTAATAGAAACTCCTGAAAACCTTGAATATGAAATAACATCAAGGATTTTAAAACTTACAAAAAGAGAGGAAGTAAAAATAGGGGTGATGTTCCTGTCAAAGGATAAAAAAGACAATTATACTATTTTCAAAGATGAACTTTCAAAACATTATTCTGTGAGAGAAGTTTCTCCCAACTTCATACCCGATGATATAAACCTTCTACTGGTTCTGGGCTGGAAAGAACTTGACCCAAAAGCCTTATACAACATTGACCAGCATATAATGAGAGGAAAAAGTTCTATATTCCTGATTGACGCCGTAAATGTAAATGATGAATTGAGAGCAAGGGCTTTAAAAGAAAAGGACATGGAATTTTTCAAAGCTTATGGTATTAAAGTAAACACCTCGCTGGTTCAGGATGTGTCCCACGAATCAGCACCCTTTGCTCAGGGAGGAATGGCTTTTCTCATACCCTATCCTTACTGGGTAAAGGCTGTAAATAAATTCTTAAATAGAGAAAATCCGATTGTAAACAAACTTGAAGATATTGTTTTTCCCTGGCCATCATCCCTTGATACAATTGCGGATGTTTTGAAAAACCAAAAAGTTGTAATCCTTGTGAAAACAACTCCAAAGGCATGGGAAACAAAGAACTTTTCCAATCTTATGCCAAATCCCTTTTTTAAACCCCCGGAGGAGAGAAAACAGTTCAACCTTGCGGTATTAATAAGCGGCAGTTTTGAGTCTTATTTTTCTGACAGGGAACTTCCACAGGGAGTTGATACCACAAAATTCATAAAAGCCTGCGAACAACTAAATCAGGTTGCATTTGTTTCAAACCTGAAATTCATTGACGACAGATTTTTACAGATGTACCCTGAAAACATACTGTTTTTACTGAACCTATCTGACGCTCTTGGATTCGGGAGAGAATTAATTGAAATAAGGTCAAGAGGAAAAACAGAAAGACCTTTAAAACAGATTTCAGACTGGCAAAAAGGATTGTTTAAATGGGGTAATACCTTTGGGATGGCTCTGATTATAATAATTCTCGGAATCCTGAGATTTACATACAGGCAGAAAAGGAAAATGAGGAGAGAGTAAAATGAGATACAATGCAAAATTATGGGGCGGAATTTTTGCAATCTTAGTTGTAATATTCTTTTTTGTGGAATCTCCCTGGTCAAAAAGAGTGCGGACACCAAAAAGAATCAGTTTTTCTGATTTTAGAATATCAGAGATTGCAAAAATAGACTTAAAATCAAAGGATAAAGAGTTCACACTCACAAAAAGAGGAGACAAATGGTTTTTACAAAGGGATACTGTATTCCTGCCCGTTGACTCTGTCAGAATTGAAAGAACTTTAAAGGCTTTTGAAAACATAGAGGGAGAAGTGGTGGGAACAAATCCCGATGATTTTGAACTCTATCAGGTAGATGAGGAAAATGGAATCCATGTTACTGCTTATGACAATAAAGGAAACACTCTTGCAGACTTTTTCATAGGTAAAATGGGTCCTGACTTCTCGTCAAACTATGTAAGAGAAAATAACAAAAATGAGGTTGTAGTTGTAGAAAAATATCTCAGAGCCAATTTTCCTATGTACAAAGGAAGCTGGATAAACAAAAAACTAACTAACTTTAAAGGAGAGGATGTTGTTGAATTTCATCATAAGTTCGGTGATGAATTCACAATAATCAAAAAAGACGGTAAATATTACTACGAGGGAGATACCATAAAACTCGATTCAATAAGAGTAATTCAGTATCTGAGAATGATAGGGAACATAATTGCGATGGACATCATTGATACTCTTTCCATTAAAGATGCGGGTCTTGACAAACCACAGGGGATTTTTGAAGTAACTACAAAAGACGGGGGATATCATGCTTTAATTTTCGGAAATACCCCTGAAGGTGGTATGACATGGTATGTGACAGATAAGAATAAAAAATATGTCTATACTTTAAGTAAAACCTATGTTGAAAATGCTTTGAGAAAAACAAAAGATTACTTTATAAAGAAAGAAGAAGAGAAAAAAGCAAAACCAAAGAAAGAAAAATTTAAGAAAAAGTAATTTTTTGTATTTTATTCTTTACTGATTTATCTTTAAAAGTTCCTCTATTTTATCTTTTAATCTCTCACCTGTGCCCTTTAAATATCCTATCTGTTTGAAAACAATTCTTCCCTTTTTATCAACTATAAAATGTGTGGGGAATGCGTTTACCTTGAATTCCCTTCCCAGTTCTCTGCCGTTAATTGCCAATTTATACAAAAATTTCTGTTTTTTCAGGAAATTCTGAACAGGTTCTTTATCCTCATCTGTTATTGCCAGGAATATAACATCTTTACTCTCTTTAAATTTTTCCACAAGCTCATTTAATTCAGGAATTTCTGCCTTACATGGTCCACACCATGTTGCCCAGAAGTTAAGAACAACAATTTTCCCTTTATTTTCCTCGTATTTGAACTTTGAACCGTCAATAAGAGTAAGTTCAAAATCTGAAACTTTTTTAAGTTTTGACATTATTTCTTTCTTTATTTTATCAATTTTCTCTTCATAATCTTTTCCAAGAATACTTTTAAGTGTATCCTCATATTCTGTATGTCCGTAGTAATAAACAAGATAAGAATATGCTTTTACTGCCTTTTCTGTTTTCTTGTTTTTCCATGCTGATTTTGCAAATAGTCCAAGAATACCAGGGTCTATTTCTTCGAATCTTTTACCCTCAACAATTTTTTTAACATAAAAATATGAAGAGTCAAGCTTATTTGTTCTGAGATAAAAACCTGCTAAAACAGAGTACAAACCATTTTTCATTTCCTTCAATGCCTCAAGAATATTATTAGTTCTCGGAGGAAAACGACTGAAAGCTGAATGTTTTCTGAATTTAATAGGGTCATTAACAATTTCTTTCTCCATTTCAATAAGCATTTTTACTTTATCCCATTCCTTTCTATTAAATAAAATCCTTATAAGACTACCAATCTCTGGAAGCCACACGAATCCTTCTTTTTTTCTTTCCTTTATGTATTCAATTGCCTTATGGATTTCAGGAACAGGATAAAAAAATTTTAGGTATGCATAATATCTGAAATCTTTTATAAAATAATCAATTTTTTTCTCTTTCAAATAGGAAGTAACCTTATCAATTCCCTTATCTTTTAAATAAGTTATATATGCGCTTATTTTATAATTATCTTCGGGTAAATCTTCAAAATATCTAAAAATTTTATTTGCAAGAACTGTATCCTTTAAAACCCATTTTGCAGTTAGATAGGCTGAATGTAGAAAAGATGGATTTTCCTTTTCCTCTTCAAGTTTCTCCTCTATTTCCCTTCTTACTTCTTCAGGAGTTTCTGCACCCTCCTGAATTGCAAAATAAAACTTATTATCCATGAAATCATAGTGGTCTTCATAATATTCATTTTCTTTTAACCATAAAGAGGAAAATTTTCTCAAATTTTCAAAAGGAGCATCTTTATTAAAATAGAAAAAGCCGAGCATTGATAGGGCAAAGGGGGCAGGTTTCTCTTATTTTGTATAGTAAACGATATAATAAGTGGAATCTACCCTCAGGTTTCCATTGCTCTCTTCAAAGGCAAAAAGTACAAGGGATGTATTTGTATCAAGTGGCCTTATTTCAATCTCTTTTTCTCCTTTTACCTCTTCCACATGGGGAATTATCTTATAGGGGTCACCTCCGGAAAATTCAGCCCACCAGATGTATCCTTTAAAGCTTTGGGAGAGTTTTAATTTAACTTTCTGTCCCTGAAGAGGTTTCTCGGGCTCAAGTTTTACTTTGAGTTCTATTTTTTTACACGAGATGATAAAAAGTAAGAATAAAATTGACAAAATTTTTGTTTTCATATTTGCAATTATAACATAAAATATTTTTTCGGTTCAAATTTGTGTTAAAGTATCCTGAAAAACCTTAAATATCCCTTCACATTAGTTCTTTTTCTTATATGGAAAAGTTTAAAATATCTCTGTGAAATTTTAAATAATAGATTAAAATAATCTATCCTCCTAAAATCTCCCTCATCCTCTTTGCATTTTCCAGCATTGCATGGTTGTTGTTGAAAAATACATAAACTTTTTCCGGATTTGCTTTTAAAATCTTTTCTGCAACCTCCATAAGTTCATCATCATAATAGTAATGGGAATACCATTCGGTTCTTCCATGCATTCTTAAATAAACTATTCCATTTGTATTTATTACTTCTTTTGGGAAATCAGGAGAATCCATTGAAACCCATGTTAAACTTAAAGACTTTGCCCATTCAAAGTTTTGTTTTTTGAACCAGGATATATGTCTTGGTTCAAAGGCAAATCTCTTTCCAAGTCCTGTGAATTTAAAAAACTCCTCCACTCTTTCTTTATGTTTATCACCGAAATTGGGAGGAGTTTGAAAAAGATAAAAATCTATAAATTTATCAAGGGGTTTAAAGAGTCTTTCAAACTTTCTCCAGGTGTTTTTTGCCTTTCCAGAGAATTTAAAAACATGGGTTATGAACTTATTGACCTTTATAGCCCATCTTAAATTCCTACCCTTTTCTGTCCATGATTTTACATGTGAGGGAAAAGGAAACCTGTAAAAAGAGGCATTGAGCTCAACTGCATTTAAACCAGATTCCCTCACAAACCAGTCAAAATTACCACCTTCATTCCATGAGTAATACCACCCAGAGGTTCCGACAAAGATTTGCATTAAAATTTTATGAAGAACGCCTTTTTTGTCATTAAAACTTTTCTATCCTTTAATTTTAGAATATAAATCCCTGGCTTTATATTACGAACAGTATAAACTGTTTGTTTGCCTTCTATACAGGGTGAAATTTTTTTATAAACCCTTCCTGAAACGTCAAGAATTTCAAGAGGATTTTTTGTCTGGAAATTGTAAGTTATTTTGAATTTATTGATACTCAATCTACCTGTTTTTATCTCAGGGATTTCTGATTCCTCTACTCCGAGATTTTTAATTCTCACAAGCATTGAATCCCTGTTTAAATTCCCTGCCTCATCTTCCAGTCTAACAACAATCCAGTAATAACCATCAGCAAGATTTGTCGTTTGAAAGGAATAACTCGCATCAGAGGATTCTACTATGGTATCACCATCTGTATTTGTTACAATAAAATAATAAACTCTTTCACTATAATCTCCTCTTGTATCACAAACATAATCGTCCTTGAATATAACATTCACATTCTGAGTATATTCAAGCCTTCCGCCGAATTTAAAGGATAATTTTTCAGGAATAACAACATTGCCCCCGTTTTCCCTCACATAATAGGAAATTTTAAACACATTCACCCTTTTCCATACAGGATTGTAAAGGGTATAATCACCGTACTCATCGTATGCTCTGATAATCACATCAACATTTCCAAAAATGCTATCAGATGAAAGATAGGTTGAAGTGTTGTTAATGCAAAGGGCAAATTTCTGATTGGTGAGGGCATTCTCAAATTTCGGCTTTACAGTATCATTTAAAGGCTCTATAATCTTTAAAGGATTTCTTACAAATGCCCAGTCTCCTGTATACCATACAGTGCCCTCATCTTTAATTCTTGCAAAATGCAGGTGGTCAAAACCGGTAACAGGCCATATAACAAGATAACCTATTAAATCACCCGGATAAACAGTATCGCCTATATCAGCATGATAGGAATAAGGGTCTATGTGCGCATAAAGCCAGCCCTCTGTTGAATCAGGTCCCGGGTTATCACCCACTCCCACTCTCCAGTGCCAGTCTCCTGAAATCGTCAGCCATGCTTTCACATAACCAAAGGAGACCGAGTAAACAGGTATTCCCTGCTGGGGATAACTCATAACATCTATTCCTGGATGTAGATAGGGAGAACCCCCGTAGTTCTGGTATTCACCCCAGTTATTTCCGAGGGGATGGGATTCATTTTGAGGAGCAAAGGGCCAGCCTGTATTTAATAAAATCACCAAAATTATTTTCATCTTATCTCAAATTCCACAAGTTTTTTATCTTTTAAAACAAAAAGTTTGTTTCCCTTTTTATATATTTCTGAAATAAAGCCTTCTCCTAAATCATCTTCAAAAACCTGATTTCCTTTTAAATCAAAGACCTTTATAAAACTTTCCTCTTTATATAAAATTCCTGTATAAACAAATTTCTTTCCCGCATAAAGGGATGTTATAGAGCCTTTAATTTTTATTTTTTTATAAAAATCCCCTTTTACATCATAAATATAAATTTCGTTTTTTGTAGAATAGGTAACAATGTTTTCTGAAACAGAAATCTTTCTTATGTAAGAAGGGGAAGGTAAAAACTTTTTAAAAGATTTTCCCTCAATCCATATTTTGCGAGGTGATATTTTTAAAACTCCTTCATTCAGATAATAAAAATCAATCAAACCCTTATAAAATTTCTTATAATTCTCAGCCAGAACCAAAACACCATCTTCAACTCTTGCAATAAATTTATCTCCTGAAAAATGCCCTCCTGAAAAGAAGTTTATATTAAAGGATTTTAAAAATTTACCGTTTTTATAAAAATTGAGAATGCCCTTTTTGATTCCCGCAATGTATCTTAAATCATCTGAAAAATAAAAACCCGTTTCACCCTTTGTGTTAACTGAAAAGATTTTTTCATTCTCTTTGAATATATCAAGACTTAAAACAGAAAATTCAAACCCCTTTCCCTGCACCACGGGAGTGTAATAAAAGGCAGGGTTTTTAAGGGGTATTGCATTTTCGGGGACTTCTGAAATCCTGAGAAGGTTTAAAGAAAAAGAAATTATAAACAAAATCATAATTTAATTATATAAATTTTAAAAATTAAAAATCAAATTTGCCATGTGTGAACTTCCTGAATGATTTTTTTTAAATTATCAATAGGGGTTCCGGGCAATATTCCGTGTCCGAGATTAAATATAAATCCGTTAATTCCTCTCCTTACATCTTTTATTTTATCAAGTTCCTTTTTTATCATATCAAAATTTGAAAACAGAATTGCGGGGTCTAAATTTCCCTGAACCGCATGTTCTTTACCGAGAAAATCAATTGCAAAATGAAGCGGAACTCTCCAGTCAACCCCTATTACCTCACAGGAATATCCATTAATTATGGTTATAAGATGGGTGCTTGCAACAGAGAAATAAATTCTTATTTTACCCTCAATAGATTTAAAGATTTTCTGTGTGTAAGGGAAAATCATTTTTGAATAGACCTCTGTGGATAAAGCACCTGCCCATGAATCAAAGAGCATCAAAGCATCACATCCTGAATCGGCCTGAAATTTCAGAAATTCAGCAATCCCATGAGATATTTTTTCCATTAAATCATGCCATTCCAATGATTTTTTATAAATGAACTTTCTTGTTTCAGGGAAATCCCTCTGGAATCTACCTTCAATTAAATAAGACAGAAGGGTAAAGGGCGCTGATGTGAAACCTATTAAAGGAACATCAAGTTCTTTTTTGAGGATTTCTATCTCCTTTTTTAAAAAATTAAAAGGCATTAATGAAAAACTTTCTATTTTTTTATCTTTAACAAAAGGACCTTCTCCTTTTCCCCATTCAAAATCAATACCAAATCCCCAGAGAATAACAAGCAGGTCAGAAAAAAGAATCGCTGCATCAAGGTCAAGATATTTGAAGGGCATAAGGGTTATTTTTGCTGAAAGTTCAGGATTTTTAACAAGTTCCCTCATGGAATACTTTTTCCTCAATTCAAGATATTCCGGGATATATCTCCCGGCCTGTCTCATAAACCATACAGGGACCCTGTCAGGTTTTTCCCTCAAACACGCTTTTATAAAATCTTTTTTCATCTAACAAACCTCATTGAAAAATAAATTATAAGAAGTGCAATTAAAAGGTTAAGCCTTGCTACAAGCATTGTGAGTTTAAAATAAAAGGCAGGTGGATTTTCTTTTGCAGCTCTGGATGCTATGTAAAAGTCATGAAGAGCCTTTAAAGGTAAAAGAATACCAAAAAGGACTAATTTTATAACCATATCAGTATCAACACCACCCCATCGGTATATTAAAAGAAGCGTTCCTGTAAGCACTAATAAAAATACAGAAATCCATGTGCCAACCCTGAAGGTTCTGCCCAGTGCCCTGAAACCCGGAACAAGCGAAGCACTTTTATAAACATGCCTCATGCTCATCCCAAAAGAGATAAACAAAAGGTTTCCTCCCACCCAGTAAAGGGCAGATAAAAGATGAAGGTATATTAAAATCTGTTCAACTGCTTCTGGCATAAAGATTTCAATTATAAAGACTTGTCATAAAAAGTAACAAATTTATCCCTTTAATATTTTTTCTATCTTATTCAGTCACCTCTTCTCCATAAAACTATTCCGTATATTCCCATTAAAAAACCGAGAAATCCAAAAGCGCCGTAGGAAAGGGATAAACTCTTAAGGGCAAGAAAGGGAACCAGGATAAATTCAAGGATTCCAAGGACATAGAAAAAGGGAGCAACAAGACCTGATATAAAAAATCCCACACCTGTTGCGTATCCCCAGTAAAGGGTGGCAAGATGTCCAACAGTTTTCCATCCAGCAACATAACCGCTTATAACATAGAATATTGCCATACCCGCCATTATAACTCCCCAGAGAATGCCTATTCTTGAAGCAATGGGGTATTTAACAGAAAGTCTTTTCCTTTTTCTCCCGTAAGCATATCCATAAATTACATTAAATGCAATTATGGAAAGGATTATCAAAATCAGAATTATAAAAATAAAGGGAAGTTTGAAGACATACACAGAAAGGAAAAACGCAAGTGCAACTATAAACCAGGATATAAAGGAAAGCAAAAAGCCCGATACATGTATTGTGCAGAGGAAAAATGCAAGGGGAAGGGTCTCAAACCACAAGAGATATCTTTCTGTTATTAAGGTAATCAGGGTATTGATTGCAATGTAAAATCCAAAGACAATCATGTATATTGCAAACCCCTTGATTTCTCTTTTACCTCTTTCAGCAAGCATCTTAAGCAAATCCACAACTTCCATCACCTCTTTTATTTCTTTTTTCTCCATTTTAACTTCCTATGTTTTTTAAAATTTCTTTTAAATTTTCAAGATACCCTGAAAGTTTTTTCCTCCTCTCCTTTGTCAATTTATAAAAGGTTCTCGGTCTTCTACCAACAAAGGTTTTCCTTACACTTATATATTTTTTCTCTTCAAGGGTTCTTAAATGGGATGCAAGGTTCCCCTCTGTTGCACCCGTAAATTCTTTAAGACTGTTAAAATCGGATTCTTCATTCTGGAGAAGATAAATTAAAATTGCAAATCGTGTTTTTTCATGAATTACAGGGTCAAGGTTTTTAAACTCCATTTCTACTCCTCTTCTCTTTTAAATGCACCGAATGTAAAGTTAAAGTTAAAATAAAAACCAGAAGGTGTAAAATCAGGATGAGAAAGAACCCTGTAGCCACCGTTGAGTTTCCATGAGGAGGAAAAAGAATGAGAATAACCCGCTCTCAGTAAAATCCCAGTGAACTTTTTAACGGGAATAAATATGTTCAGGGAAGGAGAAACCGTAATACCACTTATGCTGATTTCAGAAATCCTTGCAGGATTTTCAAGCAGAGAATCAAAAGGAATATCACCGCTTTCTGGTATTAATTTTATGCTTATTCCAGAACCACCGAGCCCCAGAGAAGGAGCAAGAAAAAAGAACTTTGTGTGTAAGACAATATACCCTATATCAAAAAATCCGCTTCCATATGAAAATTCAAGGGTCAAATCTTCTGAAGATGAACTTGAAGATGCGCCAAATCCTCCTCCGCCTAACAGAAGATTTTCAATAACAGCCCATCCTGCTCCACCCCATCCATAAGAGATATCCTTTACCTTAGAAATTTCGTGAGCTTCTAAGGATTTATTCAGTTCGCTTACCCGAGGCATTATGCCCCACACTCCAAATCCACCAGTCCCCCCGCTGAGGGAGACTTTTAGAACCAGCACATATATGATTGCACCAATCATTTTTCACCTCCTGCCCCGACAGAGTCGTGGCTGTTAATGGTAAACAATTTATTGTTTATAATTTTTAAATTTTTTATTCCCATTTTCGCACACAATTGCAAAACCCATGATAATTTGCACATACACCTCCCATCATGGATATAAACCCCCAGAAAAGAGGACCACCAACAATATGGGAAAAAACAGGCTTGAAACTGGGCAGAAGATATACGCCCCATGTAATCAAAAAAGCTCCCAGTATTATACAGGTATGACCAAAGATAACAAGGGCAGCTCTTCCTCCACGCCATCCTAAATAAACAAGTGATGCCCCGATTAAAAAAGGGATGAACGAAGAACCAGGATTTTTTGTACTCATAAGTGATATAACCCCCAGAATAAAAAGCACCATACCCGAGATAAAGGCAACCGGTCTTTTTGGTTTCATATTCTTTCCTCCTTTTTAAAGTTTAAATAAATTTAATGTCAATAAATTTTTTACCCTGTAACAATTTTTCCTTTGTGAGTTTCATTTTTCCCTTTCTCATATATATTGTTAAAACAACAGTTATAGCAATTGTCACCAGTCTAAAAACATTTGCCACTTTACCTCCCATTACATTTTCACCTGCAGAAAAAACAATCCACCATAAATTCATAAATAAATGTATGCCAATCGGAACCCAGAGATTTTTGTCCCACTCTATAAATAACCATGAGAACCAGGCCCCTCCTGTAAAAGTGATAAAAAATATTATCAATGCACCGGTAATATTCTGACTCTGATAAAAATGCCCTATCGCAAAAAAAATAGAACTTATAGCCACTGCTGGCACAAATCCCCATCCTGCTTTTCTGTAAAGGTATCCAAATAAAAAACCTCTGAAAAGAATTTCCTCCATAAAAGCAGGAAACAGGGCACCCATTAAGATTTCTCTAAAAGAAAACACAGGATTTCCAAATAAAACAAAGTACCCTATTAACATTGGTAAAGTTGAGAAAAATGAAAAAGAAATACCTTTTATTAATCTGCAATCTAAACCAAGTTCTCTCAAAAAGATTTTTATATTAAATCCATGAAATAGAACCATGGCTATAAATACAGGAATTAACCAGGTTATATAGCGAACAAAGTTAAGAATCAGAGGATTAAAATTTTTAAGAATACTACCGTAAAAAATGAAAATAACTTTATAAGAATACATTGAAACCCCAAAGGCTAAAATGGTAATTATAGAAACTTTTAAAGAATTAAATTTCATATATCCTCCCTTTTAAAGTTTGCAAATACAAGATACAGTTTTATATTTTTCATAATTAACTTTGAAATAAAAAGTATAATGTATTTAAAAGTAATTTGTCAAGTAGAAAGCAAAAAATTGTCCTGCTTTTTTCAATATAAAATTCATCCACCTTCTTGCCTCTTTCCTTTAAATTTCTGTAAAACCTTGCGGAATTTAAGAACACGGTATTAATTTGATATCACTCTTTTCTTTTCTTTATAATTTCCCTTATGAATTTTCTTGCAATCTCAATTCTTGCGGGTTCTCTGTGGGGAGCAGGTGAGGTTTTGATATGGAATCTCCTGAAAATCGCAAATGTGGGAATGAAATCCCCTTTTGTTTTTGCCTACGGGATTTTTATTCTCGCAGTTTCAAGAATGCTCTATAACAAAAAGGGGCTTTCGGTTTTAACAGGATTGATTGCAGTTTCCTTTAAATTCCTGCACTCACCGATTTTCCCATGCCAGTTTATCGCGGTAATGATAGAAGCCCTTTCCTTTGAAGCAGGATTTTTATTAATACCTTATTTTAAAAGTATTTTAATACCCTTATTTGCAACATATTTGAGTTATGCAGGATTTGCTCTGTCAGCAGTTTATATTTTAAGGATTTCAGGATGGGTTAAAAGGGGAATTTCGGGTATAAACCATTATATTTTTGTAAACGGTTCAATTGCCTTTCTCCTTTCAATCCTTGCCTTTAACCTGGCATTAATTCTTGCAAAAAAACTTTCAGAAAGAGAATTTAAGACACTTGCGTTTTTTTATAAAAGATACGGAGTTATTTTTTCAATTTTATTTTTTATAACTGCATGGCTTCTGGTAAATATTTAATAAACAGAATACACAAAGAAAAAGGATTTGTATCAAAGAAAAAGGCAGAAAAAATAGCAGGGGAAGAAAAAAAGACCTTTTCCAGCCTCTACGAATTTCTTTCCTTTTATACACTTTTTAAAACAAAAGAAAAAGCCAAACACACTGTAAGGGTTTGTAAAAATCTTTCCTGTCATGTGGATAATGGAAATAAAATTCTGGAGAAATTAAAGGAGACCCTTGGAGTTGACCCTAGAGAGAGAACTCCTGATGGTGAATTTGCTCTTGAGGAAACCAGTTGCCTTGGAGCATGTGCCCTATCCCCTGCCTTAATGATAGATGAAATAACTTTCGCCAATGTAACACCAGATATGATTCCTCTATTGATCAAAGAGTTTAAAAAACAAAAAATAAAGCCCTTAAAAATACCCATCTCTGCTCCTTATGGAAAGTTTCTTTTAAGGAATGTTTATGAAATAGACCCCTTTGATATTGAAGAATATATCAAAAAAGGCGGATATCAGGCTCTTAAAAAGGCTCTGGAAAGGAAAGATTCTTTTATAATAGAGGAAATAAAAAATTCGGGTCTTAGAGGACGGGGAGGAGCAGGATTTCCAACCGGACTTAAATGGGAATTTGTAAAAAAGGAGAAGGAAAAACCAAAATTTGTGATATGCAATGCAGATGAGGGAGAACCCGGAACCTTTAAGGATAGAATTCTCATTGAAAATGACCCCTATTCAGTGATTGAGGGTATGATAATAGCAGGGTTTGCAATCGGAGCAGAAAAAGGTATCATTTATATAAGGGGGGAATATGAGATGGGTTTCAGGATTCTTGAAAATGCGATTAACCAGGCGCGGGAAAAGGGTTTTCTCGGTGAAAACATCTCAGGGAGTGATTTTTGCTTTGACATAGAAATTGTAAAGGGAGCAGGAAGTTATGTATGCGGTGAGGAAACCGCACTTATTGAATCTGTTGAAGGGAAAAGGGGTGAACCGAGAAAAAAACCGCCCTATCCTTCAAACAAAGGTCTTTATGGAAAACCAACTCTTATAAACAATGTTGAAACCCTTGCAAATGTTCCTCTTATTTTATTAAAGGGCTCAGAATGGTTTAATAAGAGGGGAACAGTGTTGTTAAGCCTTTCCTGTGATTTTAACTGGAAGGGGGTATGTGAAATTCCTCTTGGAACATCCCTTGAGTATGTTGTAAATGAAATCGGGAAGGGAATAAAAGACGGAAAATTAAAATTTTTGATTTTAGGAGGTGTTTCAGGAAATATCATTCTCCCTCACGATGTAGATGTAAAATTGGACTACGAGGATTTATACGGAATCAACAAATCTTTGGGTTCAGGTGCAATAATTGCCCTCAATGAAAAAAGATGTTCTGTGGATGTTGCAAAAAACATAATTGAGTTTTTTAGACACGAAAGTTGTGGTAAATGTATTCCCTGCATGAGAGGAACCGAGGAATCTGCAAGAATAATAAGGGATATATGGGAAGGAAACGGAATTCAGAGAGATATAGAACTTCTTTTTGAAATTGCAGAAACCATGGAACTTTCTTCCTTCTGCCCTCTTGGTCAAACCGCATTAAAGGTGATTAAGGAATTAATTCTGGAATTTAGAGAAGAATGGGATACTCATATAAAAGAAAAGGTTTGTCCTCTGGGAGTGTGTGGGAATGAATAATAGGGTTAGAATAAAAATTGATGGAAAAGAATACTCATTTCCTCAAGGCATCAAAATAATAGATGCGTGCAAAGAAATAGGTATTGAAATACCTGCGCTATGCTATCTGGAAGAAATATCAGAAGAGGGAACATGTGGTTTATGCGTTGTTGAGGTAAAAGGCTCTAAAACACTTCAAAGGGCTTGTATTACAGAAATTACAGATGGTATGGAAATTATTACGGATTCTGAGAAAATCCATAAAGTCAGGAAAATGAATCTGGAATTTATTTTATCGATACATCCTGCTGAATGTATCACCTGTGATGCAGATGGCGATTGTCTCCTGCAGGATTTAGCATACAGATACGGTGTATCAAGAAGTAGATTTATTGAGAGAGAAATTCTTTATAAAAAAACAGGTGTTCTCCAGGAAAATTTAAGGACAGGATACAAGTATACCGAGGCATGGGACACAAATCCTTTTATAAAGTTTTACCCTGATAAATGCATCCTGTGCAGAAGATGTGTAAATGCCTGCAAAAATCAGGCAATTATTGATGTTATAGGAATTGTAAATAGAGGATATAAAACAAAAATAACAACACCCTTTGAAATCCCTCTTGAAAAAACAAAATGTCAGTTCTGCGGAGCATGCATACAGGCGTGTCCAACAGGAGCCTTAATTGAAAAACCAAGAATAGGAAAAGGTAAAGTTTTTCATCTTAAAAAAACAGAAACAGTTTGTGCTTACTGTGGAGTTGGCTGTGAACTTGTGCTTTATACTGATTCAAAAAACAGAATAGTTCGGGCAAAGGGTAAAGAAGACTCACCTGTCAATAAAGGAAAACTCTGCGTAAAGGGAAGATATGGATTTGAATATGTAAACAGTCCTGAAAGACTTACAAAACCTTTAATAAAAGAAAACGGTAAATTCAGGGAAGCCGAATGGGAGGAAGCCCTTGATTATGTAGCTAAAAGGCTTAAGGAAATAAAGGAAAAATACGGGTCTGATTCCATAGGATTGCTCGGCTCTTCAAGATGCACAAACGAAGATAACTATGTCTTACAGAAGTTTGCAAGAGCGGTAATTGGAACAAACAATGTTGACAACTGCGCAAGATTATGCCATGCTTCAACCGTAACAGGTCTTGGTAAGGCACTCGGAGCAGGTGCTGCAACCAACTATATTGAAGATATAAAAAACATAGATGTTATGTTTGTCATAGGTTCCAACATGACAGAAACCCACCCTGTAATCTCACAGTTTGTTAAAGAACACAAAAAAAAGACAGGTGCAAAGCTCGTTGTATGTGACCCCAGAAAAATAGACCTTGCCGAATACGCTGATATATACATTCAGCATTACCCGGGAACTGATGTC
Source organism: Candidatus Hydrothermus pacificus (assembly GCA_002011615.1). Classification (GTDB taxonomy): domain Bacteria; phylum Hydrothermota; class Hydrothermia; order Hydrothermales; family Hydrothermaceae; genus Hydrothermus; species Hydrothermus pacificus. The sequence goes on from MTOH01000003.1 coordinate 25,513, forward strand.
GCTCTTTTAAATGGCATAATGAAGGTTATAATAGATAAAGGATTAATAAACAAAAAATTCATAGAAGAAAATACAGAGGGTTTTGAAGAATTTTTAAAAGTTGTTTCAAAATACGACCTTGATAAGGTTTCAAAAATCACAGGTGTTCCAGCTGATTTAATAGAAAAAGCGGCAATAATCTACGGAAGTGCAAAAAGAGCAACTATTTTTTACACGATGGGGATAACCCAGCATACAACAGGAACCGACAATGTTTTGAGTATAGCAAATCTTGCCTTAATCACAGGACATCTTGGCAGTGAAGGTAACGGCATAATGCCTCTAAGAGGACAGGCAAATGTTCAGGGTGCGTGTGACCTTGGATGTCTCCCCGATGTATTTCCCGGTTATCAAAAAGTTACTGATGAGGAAGTAAGAAGAAAGTTTGAAAAGGCTTGGGGTGTTAAACTTTCTGGTAAGGTTGGATATGCTGTATCAGAGTTTGCTGACCTTATTTTTGAAGGCAAGTTAAAAGCAGTTTATTCAATGGGAGAAAACCCGGTGATGACAGACCCTGATGTAAACAGAGTGAGAAAGGCTTTTGAGAAACTGGAATTTTTTGTAACCCAGGAAATATTCCTGTCAGAGAGTGCAGAACTTGCTCATGTGGTTTTACCTGCTGCTGCAGCCTATGAAAAGGATGGAACATTCACAAATACAGAAAGAAGAGTTCAGATTTTAAGACCTGCAAAACAAAAACCGAAAGGCACAAAATATGACTGGGAAATAGTTTGTGAAGTGGCAAAGAGAATGGGATATGAAATGAACTATAAAAATACTGAAGAAATAATGGATGAAATAGCAAGTTTAACACCTTCATATGCAGGCATAAGTCATAAAAGACTTGAAAAAGAAGGAATTATGTGGCCCTGCCCTTCCTATGACCATCCCGGGACTAAAATACTTCATAAAGATGGCAAAGTAAAAAGACCGAATAAAAAAGCACTGATATCACCTGTTGAATATATTCCTCCAGAAGAATTGCCCGATGAAGAATATCCCTTTATTCTGACAACAGGAAGAATACTCTTTCATTATCACACAAGGAATGAAACAAGAAGGGTGAAGGCTCTTGAAACCTTTGTTCCGAGAAACTATGTTGAGATAAACCCAGAAGATGCAGAAAGGATTGGAATAAAACATGGAGAAATCGTGCGAGTCTCAAGCAGAAGGGGCAGTGTGGAAATACATGCAAAAATATCAGATAGACCAAAAAAGGGAGTGGTTTTTATCAGCTTTCATTTTAAAGATGCGAACGCAAACATTCTAACAAATCCTGTTTTGGATCCGGTTGCAAAAATTCCTGAATACAAAGTTTGTGCAGTAAAAATCGAAAAGATAAGTTAATTGATGAAGAAAAGCATCGGTGAGGTTTTAAAAGAAATTCTTGAAGGCGAAAAAATAATGGTTCTTGCCACCTCCTTCAAAGACATACCATGGGCAACACCCGTAATCTATGCATGGGACGGAGATAAAAAATTTTATTTTCTCTCGAGAAAATCCACAAGACATGCTCAAAACATTTTAAAAAATGAGAATATGTCAGCCAGCATATACCCCAAAGAGTTAAGACCCTTAAGGGGAATTCAGATGGAAGGAAAGGTTAAAGTTTTAAAGGGTAAAGAAAATTTAAAGGCTCTTAAAATTTATACCAAGAGATTTCCAGGAGTCAGAGAGAGGTTACCCTATTTAAAGGAACTTTTAAAAAAAAGAAAGGAGTTTTCCTTTTTTGAATTTGAAGTAAAAAAAATATATCTTTTAAGCGAAGAACACTTTGGATGGGGAAAAAGAGTTGATGTTACAGATATTCTGGCAACTCTATAAGGCTCCACAACACAAAGGCAATAGATTATTTATTTAGAATTGTATCTAAATTTTCTGGTTTAAATTCGATTTCAAAAACTCTTTCAAAGGATTTCTTCAAATTATTTTTAACCTCATCAAAATCAATATCCTTTCCCAGAATTTGTTTCAATGATGTTACTCCCTTGTTTAAACCGCAGGGGAATATGTAATCAAAGTATTTTAAATCAGTATTAACATTGAGAGCAAATCCATGAAAGGAAACCCATCTTTTAACAGCTATACCAAGAGCACATATTTTCTCATCATTTACCCACACGCCTATCATATTCTCATTCTTACGACCATCTATTCCGTATTCTTTGAGCATAAAAATGATTGCATCTTCTATCTTGTCCACAAAATTTTTTATTCCTGCAAGCCTTTTCTTTATGTTGAATATCAAATATCCCACTATCTGTCCTGGACCATGATATGTAACATCACCTCCCCTTTCAATTCTGTGAACAGGAATTCCCTTTTGTTTTAAAAACTCAACATTCACCTTGAAATTTTGTTCTTTTCCACCTTTACCCAGAGTATAAACATGAGGGTGTTGAACAAATATAAAGGTATCCTCTATCCTGCCTTCTACTCTCTTCTGATGCAAAAGCTTCTGTATTTCCCATGCTTTTTTATAATCACACAGACCAAGTTCTATAAGGTTTACCGTCTTCAATGTTAAACCATTTCTTTGATTTTATTATATATTATTTCAGAAGCCCCTTTTAAAGATTCAATCGTTTTACCTGCATTCCTGCCCGTATTTTCCCTTGTAACGTCATCTTCGATTAATTTTTCTAAAGTATTGAAAAGTTCCTCACCTTCAACCTTAACTCCACCTCTTTTTTTTATGAGTTTATTTGCCACTTCCTCCACATTATGAACACTGTTTCCAAACACAACAGGAACTCCCAGAGAAGCAGGCTCTGCAAGGTTATGTCCTCCGTGATTTCCGAAAGTTCCACCAACAATTGCAACATCAGTTATCTTCCAGACTCTTATGAGCTCACCAAGTGTGTCAAGAATAAATACCCTTTTGGAAGGAACCTTCTTCTCACTTCTTTTTTCATATTCAATACCTCTGTCTTTTAGTTTTGATTCAATAAAGCCTGTATTTATAAGATGTCTTGGTGCAATTATGACCTTTAAATTTTTATTTTTATTTAAAATTTTTTCTATAACATCTATAAAAATATTTACCTCATCCCTTCTTACACTCCCAAAGGTTACTATAAAATCTTTTTTTTCAAAAAGAGGTTCTACATCTTTTTCTATTGAATCGTATTTCAAGTTTTTTAAAGTTGCAATTCTATGTTCAGGAATACCAAGCATTTTATAAAACTTTTCGTATTTTTTGTCCTGCAAAAATGCAAACTCAAATGCTCCTATGTATTTCTTGATATCTTTAAAAATATTGTTATAAAAATAAAAACTCTGTTTTGAAATTTTACCATTTACTAAAAAAAGTTTTTTCTTTCTCTTAAAAGCTATTTCAAGGAGGTTAGGCCAGAATTCACTCTCTGCAAGAACCACAAACTTTGCATTTCTCAAGACCTTTTCAATCTCACATTGTTTATCCCATGGAAAATAATATATCAGTGTTTTCCTCTTGAAAAATTCCTCTGCTCTTTTTTTGCCCGGCTTTGTAAATACTGTTACAACACATGGATAATCCTGTGAAAATTTTTTAACAAGGGGCTTTAAACTCATTACTTCACCCATTGAAGAAGCATGAAAATAAGCATAATTTTCAAATGGTATCTCTTTTATTTCTCTTTCCGCAGGTAGAGGAAGAGTAAAAATTAATGATTTGTATAAAAATTTTATTATTCCCATTCTATGGTTGCAGGTGGTTTTGATGTTATATCATAAACAACTCTATTTATACCCTTTATTTCACCCACTATTCTTCTTGCAATCTTATCAAGAACAGAATATCGGATTTTTGCCCAGTCAGCGGTCATTGCATCAACAGATTCAACAATCCTCAGAGCAATTACATTTTCATAAGTCCGTTCATCACCCATAACACCAACTGATTTCACAGGCAAGAATACACAGAATGCCTGCCATAATTTCGAATAAAGCCCCTCTTTCTTTATTTCTTCCTCTAAAATCGCATCTGCTTCCTGAAGGATTTTAACTTTTCTTCTATCTATTTCACCGATAATTCTTACAGCGAGTCCCGGTCCTGGAAAAGGATGTTTTTCAATTATTTCATTGGGTAATCCGAGTTTTCTACCTATTTCTCTAACCTCATCCTTAAAAAGTTCTTTAAAGGGTTCTACAAGAATATAAGGGTGTTTTGAAGGCAAACCTCCGACATTGTGATGGGTTTTTATTGTTGATGAAGGTCCTACAAAGGGCCGTGATTCGATAACATCGGGATACAGGGTTCCCTGAGCAAGATAGGCAATCTTGTGTTTCGGTTTTTTTATCTTCATTATTTTAAGGGTTTCTTTTATAAAGATATCAATAAAAAGTTTTCCTATTATTTTCCTTTTTCTTTCAGGGTGAGTTATTCCTTTCAAACTTTTAAAAAACTCTTTTTCAGCCCTGACAATTCTCAAATTTCTGAAGCTTTTAAACAGTTTTCTAACTCTTTCTTCCTCACCTTTCCTTAAAAGCCCGGTGTTTACAAAGATTGGAAAAAGATTATTTTTAAAAACAGGCTTTAAAAGGAAAGCAAGCACTGAAGAATCAACACCTCCTGAAAGGGCAAGAAAGCAGGATTTATCCGTGTATTTTGATTTTAATTCCTCTCTGGTTATATTTATAAAATCTTTTAAATACCAGTTCTTTTTTGCTCTGCATACTTTGAAAACAAAGTTCTTTAAAATACTTTTACCAAAATCGGTATGAACAACCTCTGGATGGAACTGAACCCCATATATTTTTCTTCTTTTGTTCTCTATACTGGCATAAAAACAGGAAGGGGTTTCTCCTGTTTTTAAAAAACCCTCAGGTATTGAGGAAACAGAGTCTCCGTGACTCATCCATACTCTAAAAACTCTTTTATTTATTCCTTCGAAAAGAACACTTTTTCTCCTTATCTTAAATTCCGCAAAACCATATTCTCTTTCCTTTGCGGGCTTTACCCTGCCTTTTAGAATATAGGAAATCAACTGCAAACCATAACATACACCAAGAATTGGTTTTTTAACTTCAAAAAGGTCTTTTGTCACGCCTGGCGAATCCTTCTTATAAACAGATTTTGGACCACCTGATAAGATTATTCCTTTAACATCGTTATTTTTTATTTTTTCAAGGTAATTTTCATAGGGAGAAATTATTTCAGAATAAACGTTCATCTCCCTTATTCTTCTTGCAATAAGCTGGGTATACTGGGAGCCAAAATCTATTATAACTATTTTATCCATCCGCCTCCTAAAAGAATATCATCTTTATAAAAAGCTGCAACCTGACCCGGCGTCGGTGCGAATTGAGGAGTTTCAAAAACAATTTTTGCATCTTCTCCTTTAACAAAAACCTTAGATTTTGCAGGAACATGGAGCTGTCTTATCTTAACATAAGCGGTAAATTCTTTTTCAGGTTCTAAATGCCAGTTAATTTTTTGAACATATATTTCCTTTTTATAAACCTTCTCTCTATTACCCACAACAACCAGGTTCTTCTCGGGTATCAATTTCTTTACATAAAGTCTTTTTTTCCCAGAAACACCCAGTTTTTTTCTCTGACCTATGGTAAAGTTAAAAAACCCTTCATGCTTTCCCTGAATATTGTTTTTTTCATCAACTATGTATCCCTCTTTTTTACCTATAAATGCTCTCAGGAATTCTCTATAATTCCCGTTAACAAAGCACAGATCCTGAGAATCCGGACGATATGCGGAAATGAGCCCTTCTTTATCTGCTATCTCTCTTATTTTTTCTTTTCTAAATTCACCCAGAGGGAATATAATTTTACCTATTTTTTCCTTTTCAACAAGAGAAAGAAAATAGGACTGGTCTCTTTTTTTATCTCTCGCAACTTTTATGAAGTTCTCCTGTTTTCCTGCGTAATGTCCTGTCGCAACATATTCACAACCAAGTTCCTTTGCTTTCTCAAAAAGGATACCAAATTTAAAAAGCCTGTTACAGAGAGCACATGGGTTGGGGGTTTTGCCCTTTGAATAGCTTTCAACAAAATAATTCACTATCTTATTTTTAAACTCTTTTCTTACATCGTATGTATAGTGGGGAAATTTCAGTTTAAAAGCGACCCTTCTTGCAAAATTTATTGCTTCCAGACTGCAACAGGACCTGGGATTTTTAATGTCCTCCCACATCAAAAGGGTAGCACCTATAACCTCATATCCTGCTTTTTTAAGCAGAAAGGCGCTTACAGATGAATCAACTCCACCTGAAAGACCTACTAAAACTCTCACAACTTAAATCTTTCCTCCTTTATTGAAACATTTATGTCCACTTTAAAAAATCTCGAATAAAGAACATATTCTCCATTCTCATTCCATTGTTCACATTTATAAGGTATAAAGTCATTCCTTATCCAGAAAACTTCTCTTGCACATCCAAAAAATTCTCCAGGCTCTTTAACTTCAAATTCTATTTTCCAGCCTTCAAAACCTTCCTCTTTAAATTTACCTATAAGTTTTACAGGATAACCTTTTTCATAATATTCAAAAATTCTTCTATATATCTCACCTATACCTGCATGATAAACCCTGTAACCTCTTAAAGATACAACCTTTTTATCATCGGGTTTTAATGTCAGAACTATTCCTCTTAAAAGTCCTCCTTTTCTACCTCTGACAATGTCCTTTTCGGGATTATACATAACCTCACTCCCCCTGTCCTTACCCTTTAATACCTTCAGCCTTATCCATAGAGGTTTTTTAAATTCAACAAAATAGGTTCTTTTATCCTCTTCTTTTCCCTTTTTCTGATAACTCTCATAGGTGCATGTATAGGTTTCTATTGCATCCCATTTTATTTTACATTTTTCAATAATTGAATCAATTGAAAACTGTGTAAAAATAAAAATACTCATTAAAACTTCCATAAATTATCCTCCTTTTTTAATCTAAATTATAAAAAGTTATAGGGATTTATTTCAACCCTGAAAGGATATTTTTTGTCCAATTTACTTATATTTTCAAAAACCCTTCCAAGTTTTTCTCTTTTTTTAGATTTTATAAGAAGTCTTACTCTATAAAGATTTCTTATTTTTTCAATCGGTGCAAAAGAAGGGCCCAGAATCTCAAGGTCTTCATCCACAATTTCTCTTATTTCTTCTCCCTGCTCCATTGCTTTTTTTCTTTTTCTGTTTCTGGTTTCTACAAGCATGAGATGCGAAAAAGGAGGATAGGAAAGCATTTCCCTTTCTTTTAATTCCTCCTCATAAAATTTATCCATATTGCCCTCTTTAATATGTCTTATCACAGGATTTTCAGGATTCATGGTTTGAATTATAACCTTTCCCCCTTTTCTGGCTCTTCCTATAACCTGATTGAGCATTATAAATGTCCTCTCTCTTGCTCTGAAATCAGGTAAATTAAGGGTCAAATCTGCATAGAGTATCCCTATGAGTGAAACTTCTGGAAAATCAAAACCCTTTATTATCATCTGGGTTCCGAGAAGCACATCCGCTTCTCTGTTTTTCAATCTTCTGAATATCTCAAAGACTCTCTTTCTCTGTCTTGTCGTGTCAAGGTCCATTCTTATTATTCTGAAATCAGGAAAAATATCTTTTAATCCTTCCTCTATTTTTTCGGTTCCATAGCCAGAATATTTAACATCTGTTCCTCCGCATAAAGGACAGAAATCAGGTGACTTTAATTCATCTCCGCAAAAATGACATACAAGTTTTCGCCTTTTTTTATGATAAACATAAGGGATACTGCAATTTTTGCACTCAAAAATATATCCACAGTCCATACATTGCATAAAATGAGCAAAACCTCTTCTGTTTAAAAACAATATAACCTGTTTTCTGTTTTTAACTGTTCGTTCAATCTCCTCTATAATCTTTGCAGAAAGGAAAAAGGGGAATCTTTCTTCTCTCATATCAAGAATTTCAACTTTAGGGAAATAATAACCTCTCACCCTTTCTTTAATGGGATAAAGTTTATACTCACTCTTTTTCGCAAAGTAGTATGTTTCTGATTGAGGTGTTGCTGTTCCTAAAATTAAGGGTATATTTTCTATTTCAGCCCTTATCTTTGCAATCTCTTTTGCATGGTAATAGGGAAATCTTTCATCTTCCTTATAGGAATTTTCCTGTTCTTCATCAATTACAATGATTCCGGTATTTTTTAAAGGAGCGAATACTGCTGAACGTGGCCCCATAACAATACAGGGTTTTCCTGAAAGCACACTTTTAAAAGAATAAAGCCTTTCTGCCCTTGAAAGAGCTGAGCCCCAGAGTATTATACAATCTTCTTTGAAATATTTTTTAAAAATAAAATAAATCTGAGGCACAAGGGATATTTCAGGAATCAGCAAAATAACAGACTTCCCCTTCTCCAGGACCTTTTCTACAAGTTTGAGATACAAAAATGTCTTACCACTACCTGTTACCCCGTGAATTAAATGAACCTTGAATTCAGAAATTTTCTCAAGTATTTCACGATATATTTTTTCCTGTTCTGGCGTAAATCTCTCGGGAATCTCTATCTTTTCAAAAGGCTCAATAATAAATTTTTTAAGGGAAGGTTTTTTCAACAGGTAATGAGTAATTCCTATGATATCCTTTTTTAGAAGTTTTTTAATATAATAATCAGAAGAAAAACCTGTTTTTTGTCTCACTGTTCTGGAAAGTAAAGGGTTTTTCGCATTTTTTAGGATTTCTATCACCTTCTGTTCTTTTTCATTTTCAGTTTGATACTCCTTATGTTTTAAAAAATATCTTCTTTTAACTTCACCAAGAGGAGGCAAAAAGAATTTTAGAATCTTAGAAATATGGGTAAAGTAATAATCTGCAACTTTCCCTGCCAATTCCATGATATTTTCAGGTAAAAAGAAATCCGTTTTATTCTCTATTTTTTTGATTTTTCCTTCATAGTCTTTTTTATTGCTTATTTTCCAAACAATACCGAATTTTTTCCTGTCTCTCAACGGAACAAGGATAATATCTCCTTTTTTTAAGGAAAAATTTTCAGGAATCTGATAAGTATATTCTCCTTTAATATCAGAAAACAGAACTTTTGCGTATCTCATAGACCTTCTTATTATAAAGGAGATTTAGCAAACTTATAAAGTTCTTTTTTTGTAAAGGGAAGTCCATGCCCCGGGAAATATATTTCCACATCAAGGTTTTTTAGAAAGTCTATTGATTTGAATATTTCCTCTCTCTTATGTAAAAACATTGAGAGTCTTGGTCTTCTTATAAAGGGATTTGGTCCCAAAAGGGTATCCCCTGTAAAAGCCCATTTTTCTATTTTGAATGTCAAAGAGCCAGGGGTATGACCCGGCGTCGGAAAAATCTCAATACTTTTATTCTCAATATCTATGCTATCATATTCTAAAATTTCTATATCGGGTTTGAATTTCTCTATAGTTTCAAATTTTGAAAAAAAATTCAAAAAATTGTATAAAACTATGGAGTAAAGAGTTCCTTTGGGTCGAGGAACATCAATGTAACCTTTCCTGACCCATCGAGCTTCTCTTTTACCAATTAAAACTCTGGGAGAGAAAATGTTTTTTAAGAATCTAACATTTCCTATGTGATCCCAGTGAGAATGGGTTATAAGAATATACTCAAGGTTTTTATTGTTTAAATTCCATTTCAGAAAGTTTAGCACTTTTGTCTTTGAACGGGGGTCCCCTGTATCAATAAGAATTGCGTGTTGTTTTAAGATAACAAGGTAAAGGTTTGCGGAGGGCAGAAGTTTTTTGAAAACTCTCATTTAAGATAAGAGATTATTTTTTTTAAAATTTCTATGAATCTCTCTATTTCCTCCTCTGTATTGTAAATATAAAAGCTAACCCTAACACTTCCTTCTATTCCGAGAAAATTTAAAAGGGGATGAACACAGTGCCTGCCACTTCTCGCACACACTCCCTCTGAATCGAGCATACCCGCAATATCATGAAAATCCGCATCCTTAACATTAAAAGAAATAACACCAACCCTTTTTTCAGGTGCGGGTCCGTAAAGTTCAACCTCTTCTATCTCTTTCATTTTCTCAAGGCAAACAGATGTCAATTTTTTCTCATGTTCAAAAATATCTTCCATACCCAGATTTTTCAAATACTCGGCAGCCTCTCCAAGAGCAATTCCACCCGCAATATCTGGAGTTCCTGCTTCAAACTTCCAGGGAATTTCAGCCCATTTTGAATCTTCCACTGTAACATCCTCAATCATTCCTCCACCCATTATAAAAGGCTCTATACTTTCAAGGAGCTCTTTTCTACCGTATAAAAAACCCGTTCCGGTAGGACCCAGCATCTTATGTCCCGATGCTGCAAGAAAATCACAACCCAAATCTTTAACATCAACCGGAATGTGAGGGACAGCCTGTGCAGCATCAACAACCGTGATTGAGCCCTTTTCCTTTGCAACTTTTATTATCTCTTTGACAGGGTTTATCGTTCCCATAAAATTTGAAGCAAGAGAAAGTGCAACTATCTTTGTTTTCTCAGTTATAATTCTCTCATCAAATTCAAGTTCGCAGGTACTTTTATTTACAGGAATTAATTTTAAATTTGCTTTTCTTAACTCTGCCATTTTCTGCCATGGTATGAAGTTTGAATGATGCTCCATTATTGTGGTAACAATTTCATCCCCTTCCTTTATATTGTAAAGGCCATAGGCATAGGCAACAAGGTTTATCGCCTCTGTTGTATTTTTTGTAAAAACTATTTCTCTTCCTTCCGCATTTATAAGTTCTGCAACCTTATAATGTGCCTTTTCGTATCTCCTGGAAGCTTCAAAAGAAAGTGAATAAACACCCCTGTGTATGTTTGAATTGTAATTCTCATAAAATTCCTTTAAGGTATCAATTACAACTTCTGGTCTTTGAGAGGTCGCAGCAGAGTCAAGGTATATTAAACTGGGACTGTTTTTAAAAATGGGGAAATCCTCTCTTATTTTTATCGCATCAATCATCTTCACCTCCTACATTTTTACAAGATTTTTAACAATTTCTTCTGGAGAAAAAACCTTGTCAACTATTTTCTCTTTTATTGCGTTCTTTGGCATCCCAAAAATCAAACAGGTCTCCTTACTCTGTGTCCATATAAGACCGCCTTTGTTTTTTATCTTTTTTGCACCTTCGACTCCGTCTTTACCCATTCCGGTAAGTATTATCCCAAGAGACCTTTCACCATAAACTTCTGCCATTGATTCAAAAAGATAATCTGCAGATGGTTTAACACCATTCTTTGGTAGCAGGTCTCTGTGAACTATGTAAATATCTCTACCTTTTTTCTTCAAGGCCATGTGGGTCCCACCTTTTGCAATATAATAAGTATTCTTCTCCACCTTTTCTCCATGCTCTGTTTCTCTAACATCCTTACCTGTGATTTCACTCAACCTCTTTGCAAATTTCTTTGTAAACACCACAGGCATGTGTTGAACAACAAATACAGGAATATTTAAGTCTCCGGGCAGGTTTCTGAACAGATATTCAACCACTGTGGTGCCACCGGTCGAAGAGGCAATACCCACTGCATCAATGGAAGCAGGGGTTCCTGAAAGAGGTCTTTTTAAATCTTCATATTCTTTTACAATATTTTTAAGTTTTGCACCTTTACTTGCTTTTATTTTTCCTATAAGCTCATCTCTAACTTTTATGATGTCAAGAGATAATTCTCCTGAAGGTTTTGGAACAAAGTCAAAAGCTCCTCTTGAAAGGGCCTCTAAGGTAACTTCTGCACCCTCTTTTGTATAAGCGGAAACCATTATACAGGGTATTGGTCTCTTTTTCATTATCCTTTCCAGAACCTCTATCCCATTCAGTCCAGGCATCTCATAATCAAGAGTTATAACATCCGGATCCAGATTTTCAAGAAGTTTCAGTGCCTCTTTACCATCCTTTGCCATACCCACAACCTTTATGTCAGGGTCTTCTTCAAGTATTTCTTTTAGAAATTTCCTCATTAAAAATGAATCTTCGACAATTAAAACTCTAACTTTTCTGCTCATTTTGAACCTTAAATTATAACAAAACAATAAGGAAAATTTCTATTAAAATAAAGAATAGAGCCAGGAAAAAAGAAAATCCTTTAATTGAGACAGGCATAAATTTCCCCAGCTCGTTCCATCTGTGGACCTCAGCATTAGGCAGCACATCTTTTATCTCCTGAAGAGTTACCTTTTTAATGGGGATTTCTTTTTTTGAAAAATTGAGGTCAATATATAATTCTTCTGCATTCCTTATGATATAACTTCCATAAGGTAATCCATTAAAATTTATCTTTCCCTGACCTGTCCTGTCCTTTTTCAAAAAATTACCTTCAGAATCGTAAATCCTGTAATCTCTGCTATCAAAATAAACAAAAGTATCCCTGGTAACATTTATAACTTCTGGAGTTTTAATCTTTAAGTTCTTTATTCCCTGTTTTAAAATATGTAGAAAGGAAGGCGAATAAACAATCTGGGTGTATTCAGGCTCGGGTAAAAATCCAAAAACCAGCGTGTTCTTATAAAGGGAAGCATAGGTAATTCCTTCCTGCTCAAAAATTGGCTTTCCTTCATTTATATCAAATATTTCTGAAAAATAAATAATTTCATTTTTTATCCTGATATTAACACTTTCTTTAAGAGAAGTTTCCATGAGTTCATTTTCTCTGTCAATAAATAAAACACATGGTTTATTGGAATTTATAAATTCATTCAAAATTTTTAAATTCTCTCTGTTGTGAGGAATACCATAAAATATATAAATTGAAGAATCTACAATTTCTCCAATTTTTTTATAACCCATATTTGTTAAAAGCTTTTCAAGATAATCAGAAGGATTACCAAAAACTTTATAATATTTTTTTATTAAAGGTCTGGATATAAAGTAAAGATTATCCTCTGGTAAAGAATCATAAGGTAAAATCTGGACTTTCAATAACCTGAAATTATCCACCTTAATAGGAACACTTAAGTCGGTTATGCCTTTTTTCAACTTAACATTAAAGGAAAAGGGATTGCCATCTGCTATCACCTTGAGAACAGCATCCGGAATATCTCTATAGGAATATACGCTGACATCAATTTTACCATCTTTCAGGACAGCCTTCCATATTCCAATATCCTGCTCTTTATAATCCGGTAAGAATATGAAAAATCTGGCTGTATTCACTCTTATATTCTCAAAGAAATCCTCATCTCCATCAGTTATGACAAATATGGTGCCTTTTTTGTCTTCTGTTATAAGAGATTTCTCCTTCAACAGGTTTTCTCTGCCAAAAGTGTTTGATATTCTCTTTTCCATATCTCTAAATTTATTTCTGTATAGAAGTGTGCTTTCTGAAGAATCAAAGACTATAAAATCAGGGAAAGGTCCTTTTTTAAAAAAGGGGGAAGATAAAGATATCAATAAAAAGAATAAAAACAATGTTCTTGAAATCAACAGCAAGAGCTCTTTTATTTTTTTTCTTTTTCGCATTTCATCTTCTTTTTCCGGTATAAATCCAAGCCAAGGAAATAGATAAACTTTGATAAATTTTATAAAGAAAAGGTGTAATAACAGAGGTAGAAAAATAAGGGGTAGCAAATATAGAAATAAAACATTTTTAAATAGCATATCTTCTGTATTTATATAAAAAGTTCAGGAAAACCTTTTCTATATTCTGGTCTGTTAGAACACGGGTATAGAAAATTTTTGATTTAAGGAGTTCATTTTCAAAAAAGTTTATATTTCTCAGGAATTCTCTTTTTAAATAATTTACCTCACTTCTCTCTGACACACGATATTCCTGTTTGTACTCCATATCCTTAAGGGTCACAGGACCTCTCCATTTAAGGGTTATCTCCTCTTTTGAAAGAATATGAAAAACGAGGACCAGATGTTTCTTGGCCTTAAAATACCTGATTGATTTCAAGAATTCTTCGGGTTTTTTTAAAAAATCAGAAATAATTATAACCACCCCTTTTCGCTTTATTTTTTCAGAAAGCCCTCTAAATATCCTTACAGGTTCTGTTTTGCCATAAGGCTTTAGTTCAACAAGGGTTCTGAACATAATGGAAATATGTTTTTTTGTTGCTCTTGGGGGTAAAATTTTTTCTATTTTTTCAGAAAAAACATATAAGCCCGGTGCGTCTCTTTGCATAAAGGAAAGATAAGAAAATATAGCGCATATTTCACTGGCAGTATCAATTTTTTTTACAGGTTCTCCATAATCCATTGAATTAGATGCATCAAGGAGTATATAAACCTTGGTATTTGTTTCCTCCTGAAATTTTTTAACAAAAATCCTCTCCCTTCTTGCAGTTAATTTCCAGTCAATGTATTTTATTTCATCAAAGGGGTGATATTCTCTGTGTTCTTTAAATTCAGAGGAATAACCATGATAGGGAGAAGGGTGAAGCCCCAGCAAAAAACCTTCAACCACATTCTTTGCTCTGAATTCAAGTCTTTTTAATTTCTGTATTATACTCTCATCTATTCTCACTATTTTTTAAATATATTTTTAATTATAAAGAAAAGATTTGCAGGTCTCTCACCCAATCTTCTCATAAAGTATGGATACCACTCTTTCCCGTAAGGAACATAGACCCTCACCCTGTATCCTTCCCGGACAAGTTCCTTCTGAAGCTCATACCTTATTCCATAAAGCATCTGGAACTCAAACCTATCCTCTGGTATTTTGTTTTTCTTAACATAATCAATTGTCCAGGTTATAATCTTCTCATCATGGGTTGCAATCGCGGGATAAATCCTGTCAGTATTTTCAAAGGAAATCCTTATAAGCTTCTTGAAATTTTCATCCACATCTTTTTTCCTGGGGAATGCCACTTCTTTTGGTTCTTTATAAGCACCTTTGCAGAGTCTCACATTTAAAAACCCGTTATTTGAAAGATTCAATATGTCTTTTTCGGCTCTGTAAAGATATGCCTGAAAAACTATTCCGACATTTTCAGGAAATTCTTTTCTCAACCTGTTGTATACATTTATCGTCCTGTCAGTATATTCAGAACTTTCCATATCCACTCTTACAAAGTTTTTAAAATCCTTTGCCCTTTTCACAATTCTTTTCACATTTTCATAGCAAAATTCATCACCTATATCAAGTCCCATCTGAGTTAATTTAAGAGAAATACTGGAATTTATCTTTTCTTTATCAATTCTTTCAAGAATTTCTATGTATGCATCAGCAGACTTTTTTGCTTCCTCTTCATTCCCAACATTTTCTCCGAGATGGTCAAGAGTCACCATTATATTTTCCTGATTCAACCTTTTAACCGCATTGACCGCATCATCCAGGGTTTCACCGGATATAAATCTATCAACAAGTCTTTTAGAGGGGGGGAACCCTTCAATTATTTTTTTTACACCATTTTTTCTGGAAAGAAAAATAAAAAAACTTCTCATCATAATTTAATTATAAATTTTGTGAAAGTAGAAAAGCAAGTATAAACATCATTAGCCTTGAACTCGGAGGTTTTTTGATTTTATAATTTATATATGCCTGCGAATCTACCACCTCAGTATCATGCTGCCTATCAGAAATACAGAGAGGCAAAAACAATAGAGGAAAAACTCTCTGCTTTAAAAGAAATGTGGGCGGTTATGCCAAAGCATAAAGGAACCGACAAACTTCAGGCTGAAATAAAAAGAAAAATGGCTCAGTTAAAAGAGGAACTTGAGATTCAAAAGAAAAAAAGAAAGGGGACAGGATTTGCTTTTCCGGAAAAAGAAGGAGCAGGACAGGCTACACTCGTCGGTCCACCGAATTCAGGGAAATCAAGCCTTTTGAAATCTTTAACAAATGCAAATCCTCAGATTGCAGACTATCCTTTTACAACGCAGATGCCAAAAGTGGGGATGATGCCTTATGAGGATATACAGATTCAGATAATTGATTTACCCCCTTTCACAGGTGATGAGGTTTTATGGTGGCAGAGAGAAATTGTTAGAATGGGAGACCTTGTTCTTTTTCTTCTGGATTTATCATCAGACAACCTGCTAGAAGATTTTGAGAATATAAAGAATTATTTTGAAGGTAAAAATATTTTTCTTGTGGGGAAGGATGAAAAAAAGGAAGAGGAATTTGCAGGTCCTGCAAGAAAGAAAACGGTTGTGATTGGAAACAAAGCAGATGAGAAAAATGCAATGAAAAGATTTGAAATCTTAAAGGAATTTTTAAAGGAAAAATTTGATTTGATAGAGATTTCCTGTAAGAATAACACAAACCTTGAACCGTTAAAAGAGTTAATATTCAAAAATCTTGAAATTATAAGGGTGTATACAAAAGAACCTGGAAAACCGCCTGATTTAAAAGACCCTTTAATTTTACCCTCAGGTTCTCGAGTAATAGAAGCTGGTGAAAAACTTCACAAAGATTTTGCAAAAAATTTGAAGTATGCGAGAATATGGGGCTCTGTAAGATTTGAGGGACAGAGAGTCCCAAGAGACTATGTTCTGAAAGATAAAGATATAGTGGAGTTTCATATATGAAAACATATCTTTTAAGACTTGGAGAAATTACAACCAAAGGTAAAAAGACAAGATTAAATTTCCTGAGGATACTCCTCGACAATTTAAAAGATGCTCTTGAAAGAGAAAATATAAAATATGAAAACCTTCATCATGAATGGTCAAGGATATTTTTTGATTCGGATGATAAAAGGTGTAATGATGTTTTAAAAAGAGTATTTGGAATAGTTTCTTTTTCTGAATGTGAAAGGGTTGATTTTGATTCCTTAGAGAACCTGCTTGAGAAAGCAAAAAAAGTTTTTGGTTCCCATGTTAAAGACAAAAAATTTGCTGTAAGAGCAAGAGTAAGTTCAAATGATTTGAGTTCCAGAAAAATTGAAAAGGAACTGGGTTCTCTGCTCTATGATTTATCAAAAGGTGTTGACCTTGAAAATCCTGAAATCACATGTTATGTTGAAATCAGAAATAATAATGCTTATTTTTTCACAGAAATTATAAAAGGAGCGGGGGGACTTCCTCTTGGAAGTGAAGAAAAGGCAATCTCACTTATATCAGGGGGATACGACTCTGCTGTTGCTTCCTGGTTTATGATGAGGAAAGGGGTGCATGTCGATTTCCTGTTCTTCAATCTGGGTGGGTTTAGCCATTTAAAAGCATCCTTTGATGTTGCAAAAACTCTCTGGAAAAAATGGGGATATGGAATAAAACAGAGGTTTTTTATGGTTGATTTAAGACCTCTTGTCATAGAATTGAAGAACAAAACTTCTGAAAGGTACTGGAATGTCCTTTTAAAAAGATTTATGTTCAAAATTGCAGAAAGAATTGTAAGCAAACAAAATCATGAAGGTTTTATAACGGGCTCTTCTGTTGGACAGGTCTCCTCTCAGACTTTGAGAAATCTATCAATCTCACAGCAGGGAATCTCGGTGAGTGTTTTTCATCCCCTTTTAGGCCTTGATAAAATGGAAATTGTTGAACTTTCAAAAAAAATAGAAACCTACGGGATATCAGAAAAGGTAAAAGAATACTGCATGCTGGTTCCTGAAAAACCTGTTACAAAAGCCAGACTGGAAGAAATTGAACAGGAGGAAAAGAAAATCCCTTCAGGATTGATAGAATATGTTCTATCTTATATTACAGAGTTTGAACTTGAGAAAGATATAGACGATTTTATAATAGAGACAGATCAGATAAAAGATGCAGATATTTTAATAGATATAAGGGAAGAAAGAGAAGAAAAAATAAAAGATGCAATTGAAATGGACTTTTTTGATTTATTTACAGAAATGGATAATTTGAATAAGGATAAATTTTACCTTATAATATGTGAGTTTGGTTTGAGGTCACAGGAAATTGCAAGGAAAATGAAAGAGCTCGGTTTGAATGCAAAGAGTTTTTCAGGAGGATTTGAGAATTTAAAGAAAATTTATCCAGAAATTATAAAAAAATAAGATGGGGGTGATGTTTAATGAAATTATTAAAAACAATAATGGTAGTATCTATTTTATCCACAGGTTATGCATATATAAGGGACAGTGTGGGTGTTCCTATGAGAGATGGTATTCATCTTGGAACAGATATATATTACCCTGTAACTTCACTTCCTCCATGGCCCACACTTCTGCAGAGGACACCTTATGATAGAGGGTGGGACAGCCTTTATATTTTTCTTATTACTGATGTCTTCGGATATGTCCTTGCTGTCCAGAATGTAAGGGGATACGGAGATTCTGAAGGTGAGCCGATGGTATTTTTGAGTGATGGATGGGGAGAATTGCAGGATGGATATGATGCAATAGAATGGATTGCAGATAGATTATGGTCAGATGGTAAAATCGGTATGATAGGTGTATCTGCACATGGAATGACCCAGTATTATGCAGCAGGAGCCCAACCACCACATCTTGTATGCTGTGCTCCAACAGTTGCAGCACCTTCCCTTTATCATCAATGTGCTTTCAACGGTGGAGAATTTAGAAAAGCACTTGTTGAAACATGGCTTCAGGGTGTTGGGACTCCCTGGTTGATTGATACTGTATGTAACCATCCAAATTATGACTCAATATGGTCTGTTGTTAATTTAAGAGAAAAATATGATGTTGCAAATTATCCAATGTTTCACATATCCGGATGGTTTGACCTCTATACTGATGGACAGCTCGAAGCATTTTCAGAGCTTCAAAGTCGATTTCATAACCAGAAACTATTTATGGGACCGTGGGGACATTATGCTTTTGGAGCAAGAGAACAGGGAGACCTTGTATTTCCTCCCAATGCTGAATTAAATGAACTTGACATGATGAATATGCTTCTTGAATGGTATGACTACTGGATGAAAAATGGTGGTGGACCTGTCCCTCCTCCAAAAGTAAAATTTTATCTGATGGGGGATTGTGACACCCAGGATACAACATACTGGAATCACTGGGTCACAGCTGACACATGGCCTTTACCCGATGTTAATCACAAGTCATTCTATTTGAGGGAAAATGGTCTTCTTGATACCTTCCCTCCTTTAACCGATGAAATAGACACCTTTATATATGACCCTGCCAATCCATGCACCACTTATGGTGGAAGAGAATATATAGGACTTGACCATGGGTATGGCCCTATTGACCAGAGACCGATTGAGAACAGGTCCGATGTATTAATTTACTCAACTCCACCACTTCCCTCACCTCTAACTGTTACAGGAAAGTTAACCATGGTACTGTATGCAGCCTCTGATAGATATGATACAGACTGGACAGTAAGAGTTACAGATGTTTATCCTGATGGAAGGTCAATTCTTGTAACAGACCATATCTTAATGGCAAGACACAGACACGGATTTGACAGGGAAGATTCTCTTATCCCTGATGTCCCTGATACATTCATAATTGATTTATGGAGCACTGCCTATGTTTTTAATGCGGGTCACAGGTTACGTGTGATACTTTCATCCTCAAATTATCCGAGATTTGAAAAAAATCCAAACACAGGAAATCCCTTTAAAAGAGATGATTCAGTATTTGTTGTTGCAACCCAGAAAATATACAGAACAACAACAATGCCTTCGCATATTATCATACCTGTCCTGCCTTCACCCGTTTATGTGAAAGAAAAAAATCTCAGAAACTGTATAAAGACAAAAATTGAAATATGTTCACCATCTATTTTGATTAGCTCCCGGGTCAGATTATATACTGACACTGAAGGAAAACAGAAAATATTCTTTCACATCTATGACCCTACGGGTAGAAAAAGTCAATCTTTTACTGTAAAAGTTAAAAAGGGCTATAACTACATCAAATTAAATGAAATCAGAAGTGGAACCTATTTTATAAGATTGAATAAACAGAGAAAAGGTAAAAAAATAATCATTCTGAAATAGCATTTTTTTTGACTTGCCCACTGGATTTATATTAATATAAATATCTTATGAGAAAAATTTTAATAATAGGGGTTAGCATATTTTGTATATTTGCTGATGCAGGTAAGTATGGAAGTGAGAGATTTGAGTTTGGGTACAGTGCAAGGGTTCAGGCAATGGGTTCTGCATTTTCAGCGGGTGAAAAAGACTTAACAGGTGTTTTCCTGAATCCCGCGGTATTATCTTCAATAAATTCTCTGAAAGCTGAAGGCTCCTATTCAATTTATTATGGGAACCTTTTCTCATCGGGTTCTGTGAATCTGTGCATACCTCAGGAAAATTATAATATTGGTCTCTCGGTATTTTTTCTCCAGGTTCCTGATATTCCTCATACGGAAGTAACAGACCCTGATTCTGTAAACAACTTTGACGATATAATACTCAGGGGATACTTCTCTTCTTACACCTATATATTTAATTTATCATTTTCAAAAAGTGCAGGAAATTTTACACTCGGAGCAAATATGAAAATGGTATACGAAGATATACTTGATGAAAATGGTAAGGGAATCGGCTTTGACATAGGTTTGATAAAAACATTAAATCAAAGGACAAGAATAGGACTTTCCCTGCAGAATGCCTTCGGAACTTACATGATATGGACAACAGGAAGAAAAGAGGCTTTTAATCCATTCTTGAACATAGGAATTTCCCTTTCACCTGTGAAGAATCTCAACACCAATTTTGATGTATCAATTAAAACCGAAAATATAAGAAGTTCTTCGTTTTTTTCACTATCCTTCCTGTCTATTCACCCCAGAATAGGATTTGAATGGAACTTATTTAAATCCTTAAATTTAAGAGGAGGGATGGAGGAATCTCTGCCCACTCTGGGGCTGGGATTTAATTTTAAAAATTTTGAAATCAACTATGCCTTAAGGTATTCCCTTGACCTGGGAGACTCTCATATAATTACCCTATCCTATAGCAAATGATGTTTTTTCTATCAAGAAAGCTAATCCATCTTTTATCTTCATTGATACCTTTAAGCTATATAGTGCTTAACAAAAGAGTTATTCTAACAGCAGTTTTATTAATTCTAATCGTTTCTATACTTGTAGAGATAATGAGATTCAAATCCAGTAATTTTAAACGAATATTTAATAGGGTTTTTGGAGAAATGTTAAAGAAAGAAGAAAAAAACAGAATCACAGGAGCAACATGGGTTATGCTATCAAATTTTTTATGCATTGCTCTCTTTAAAAAAGAAATCGCAATCATGGCACTGCTTTTTATGAGTGTGTCCGATAGCATAGCATCTATGATAGGGAAATTTATTGGTAAATATAAAATATTTGATAAAACTCTTGAAGGTAGTATATGTTTCCTTATCTCATCTTTTTTTATAACTATGTTTTTTAACCTGAGCTTTTCCTTAAAAATATTCGCAAGTTTTCTGGGAACCTTAGTTGAGATAACACCTTTGCCACTTGACGACAATCTTTTAGTCCCCCTTGTAACCGGGGGAATACTGGAAATTTTAACATAAAAGGAGGTATATGATGATAAAAACAATGATGATTCTTCTTTTCCTGCAGAATCCACAGAGTCTTATACAGGATGCAAGAAACCTTGTAAAAGAAGGGAAATACGAAATTGCCCGTGAAATGTATGAAAAAGCTCTGAACACAGAAAAACTTCACCCACTGGAAGAATACAGGACCATAATGGAACTTGTGGACATCGAAATAGAACATCTGGATATGTACGACGATGCACTCAAAAATCTGCTTTATGCAAAAAGCCTTTTCAGCAAAAATGCCCATTTTCAGGCAGAAGTGTTTTACAGGCTGGGCATTCTTTATGAGAAAATGGGAGATTATAAAAAGGCAGCAGAGTTTTACCAGACGGTTGTAACAAAATACAGAAAGAGTAAGTACTGGCAGGATGCCTTTGATGCAGTTGAAAGGGTTTTCAGAAAAAATGTGCCTGAATACGTGGGAAAAGTGGGAAGCATATATATAACAGTTCCTGAATTTGAAAAAATACTGGAAAATGTTCCTGCCTTTGCAAAACCCAGGACCAATAAAGATAAAGTAGAGTTTGTTGATAGAATCCTTGAAAGAAAGATGCTTGCACTGGAAGCAAAAGAAAGAAAAATGTATCTTAAAAGTTCCTATTTGGAAAAGCTCTATGATGTAAAAGAAAATCTCCTGATAAATGTATTGTCCGAAGAGATAACAAATCAGGTAGAGGTAACGACGGAAGAGATCAATATTTATTATCAGGAGCATCTTGATGAATATAGAATTCCCGAGAAATTCAAATTTGCAAGGATAGAAGTTAAAGACAAAAAACTGGCAGATGAAATTCTTTTAAAACTGAAAAAAGGAGAACCCGCTGAATCCCTTGCCTTCAAATACTCAACTGCGCCTGATGCAAAAAAGGGTGGGATTGTAGAAGCTTATACAAAGGGGAGTTTTCCTCAGGAATACTATGAATATCTCGTGAACATGAAACCCGGTGAAGTAAAGGGTCCTATTTTTATAAAATCCAGAAAAATTTACGGAATTATAAAATTTATAGAAAAAATACCCGAAAAAATAAGACCCCTTGAAGAGGTTGAAAACATTATAAAAAACAGACTTTCAACCATCAAAAAAAGGGAAACCTGGCAGAATTTCATAAAGAGGTTAAAAGAAAAATATAATCCTGAAAATTATCTAAAAAAAGAGAAATGATAGAGAAGTTTATCGAAGGCATAGAAAGCTGTGTTACTCCGGAAGACCTTGAACAAAAACTAAAAACTAAAAAGGTTTTAAAAGTAAAATATGGAGCAGACCCTTCCAGACCTGACCTCCATCTTGGTCATTATGTATGTCTTAAAAAGCTTAAAGATTTTCAGGAACTGGGACACAGGATTATATTTATAATAGGAGACTTTACTGCAATAATAGGTGACCCTTCAGGCAGGAACAAGACAAGACCACGACTTACAGAGGAGGAAGTAAAAGAAAATTCAAAAACTTACATGGACCAGGTATTTAAGGTTCTTGACCCGGATAAAACCGAAGTCGTCTTTAACAGCCAATGGCTTTCCAGACTCTCTTCAAAGGATGTGATAGAACTTTCAGCCAGATACACAGTTGCAAGAATGCTGGAAAGAGATGATTTCAGGGCGAGATTTAATTCTCAAATTCCGATATCAGTCCATGAGTTTCTATACCCTCTTTTTCAGGCTTATGATTCTGTGTATCTTGAAATAGATGTAGAAATTGGCGGTTCTGATCAACACTTTAACTTTGCGTTAACCAGAGAGGTTCAGAGGAATTTCGGCCAGGAACCTCAGGTCTTCATAACAATGCCTCTTATTGAAGGCATAGATGGAAAATTAAAAATGTCAAAATCCTATGATAACGCAATAGGACTGACAGAGAGTGCTGATGAAATGTTCGGCAAAATAATGTCCATACCCGATGAACTAATACAAAAATACTACAGGGTTGTGCTAAGGAAGTGGGATGAAAAACTTGAAAAATTTATAGAAGAAAATCCCAGAGACGCAAAAGAAAAACTTGCAATGGAAATTACTCAGATATTTCACGGCTCTGAATCTGCCAGAAGTGCAAGGGATAAATTCATAAAAATTTTCAGGGAAAAAACAGTGCCCGATGATGTCCCGGTATATAAAACTGTATCGGGTAAACCTCTTGTTGAAATTATGGTTGAAGCAAAACTTGTTTCATCAAAATCAGAGGCAAGGCGATTGATAGCACAATCAGCTGTAAAGTTTGAAAAAGAAACTGTGAAGGATATAAATTATATAATTTCGAGAAAAGGCATTTTGAAAGTTGGAAAGAGAAAGTTTTTGAGGATAGAACCGGGATGAAATTATTTCTCTTTGGGGCAACAGGATGGATAGGGAAACAAGTCCTTGAAGTCTTAGGAAAAATTGCTTCTGAATATCAGGTCTTTGCTCTGACCGCAAACAGAAAAGAGGACAGACTTCTTAAAATTTTAAAGAAATGGAAAGCAAAATACGGTGTTGTTACAGGGAAAAAAACAGGTAAATACAGAGAGTTATTCTATGGAACAGAAAAAATACCGGATTTAATTGAGGAATCCGATGTTATATTGTTTGCCTGTGCAGGGACATCTCTTGCAAGATATCTGTTTTACGCTCTTGAGAAAAATAAAAAAATCCTCTTATCAAACAAAGAAATTATTGTCTCTTTCGGAGAAATAATGTCTCAAAAATACATAAAAAAAATCCTGCCCATTGATTCAGAACATTCATCTCTTTTTCAGCTCCTGAAAAAATTCAAATTTTCTGAGATAAAAAAGGTGGCAATAACCGCTTCAGGAGGACCTTTTTTTAGAAGGAAAAGTTTAAAAAGAATAACCATAAAACAAGCTCTAAAACACCCTGTATGGAGAATGGGCAAAAAAATAACAATTGACTCTGCAACAATGATGAACAAAAGCTTAGAAATAATTGAGGCTCACTACCTTTTTAAAATACCTCCTTCTAAAATAGATGTTATAGTCCATCCTCAGAGCATTGTGCACTCCCTTGTTTTCACCAATGATGACACTGTATTTGCCAATATGTTTTATCCTGATATGAAATATCCGATACTCTATGCGCTGGGATTTCCAGAGAGAAAACCAAACAACTTCAGGAAAATAGATTTTGAAAATTTGAAAATGAATTTCTATACTCTAAATAGAAAGGAGAACAAGGCAATAGATATGGGTTATTTTTCTATTGAAAATAAAAAAGGATATCCGGCAGTTTTAAACTTTGCAAATGAAGAAGCAGTAAAGTTTTTTTTGAAAGGTAAAATAAAATTTAATCAGATAATCCCACTGGTTGAAAAGACAATAAACAGTTACAAACCATTTAAGGTAAAAACCCTTGATGATATATATGGAATTGAAAAATGGACAAGAAATAAAATCAGGGAATTTGTAAAATGACAATTTTAGTCGCGATAATTGTATTTGGATTACTCATAATTGTTCATGAATTTGGACATTTTATAATTGCCAAATTTAAGGGATGCAGAGTTCTTGCTTTCAGTATAGGTTTTGGTCCAAAACTTATAAAAAAGCGTTTTGGAGAAACCGAGTTCAGCCTCTCCCTTATCCCTTTTGGAGGATATGTTAAGTTATTTGGAGAAAATGAAGAGGATAGGGAGAAAAAAGACAGCTTCTTTATGAAACCCTATTCAACAAAGGTTCTGGTAATCATCGGAGGGGCACTTTTTAACTTTATCTTCGCATGGTGCCTCTATACTATCTTTTATACATTTATAGGAACAAAGAGTATAAAAACCAATCTAATTGCACCACCTCCTGAGAACTCCCCTGCACAAAAAGCAGGAATAAAAGAGGGAGATAGAATAATTTCCTGTAATGGTAAGGAATTTGAATCATGGGAAAAATTTCTGGCACAGATTCAGAAAGGGGAAAAATTAAAAATCTCGATTGAAAGGCAAAAGGATACCCTTTTATTTGAAATAACTCCCTTTTTTGATGAAAAAAAGGGGATTTATGAAACAGGTCTTTATCCATTGATACCTCCTGTAGCAGGGGAAATTGTCAAAAACTCTCCTGCTTTTAACGCAGGTATAATGGAAGGTGACACATTTCTGAGTATAAATGGAGAAAAAATTATAAAATGGGACGATATGGTAAGCATTGTGGAAACTCTGGCCGGTAAAAAGGTCGTTCTTGAAGTAAAAAGGGAGAACAAGATAATCAACATAGAGGCTGTCCCTGAAATTCATAAAATAGAAAATAAAGAGGTGGGCAAACTGGGAATATATCCTCCATTTAAAGTTGAAAAACATTCTTTTTTCGGATCCATGCTGCTTGCTCTTTTAAAAATATGGGATATAATTTACAGAACATTCCTTGTAATAGGGGGACTTTTTATAAGAAAATATCCTCTTTCCAGTCTCGGGGGTCCAATCCTGATAGGCAAAATGATAGGGGAAAGTGCCAGAATAGGGCTTGATGCTCTTATCTCTTTTGTCGCATTTATATCAACCGAACTTGCGATTATAAACTTATTACCAATTCCCGCTCTTGATGGAGGACAGCTAACAATTTTTACAATTGAAAAAGTAATAAGAAGAAGGCTTTCAAAAAGCGTTCAGATGATAATCCAGGCAATAGGATTTGGAATAATAATCGCAATAGCAATATTTGTAACTTTTCTGGATATAAAAAGGATTTTTATAAAATGAAAGGCTTGATTCTTTCAGGTGGTAAAGGCACCAGGCTAAGACCCATTACCCATACCTCTGCCAAGCAGTTAATACCTGTTGCAAATAAACCCATTTTATTCTACAGCCTTGAAGCAATGCAGGAAGCAGGTATTAAAGAAGTGGGTATAGTTGTCGGAGACACATGGAAAGAGATAAAGGAAAGCGTAGGTGATGGTAACAAATGGAACCTGAATATAACTTATATACATCAGGAAGCTCCTCTGGGTCTTGCTCATGCTGTGATGATTTCTCAAGATTTTCTGGGAAAAGAGCCTTTTGTAATGTATTTAGGGGATAATATTCTTAAAGAAGGTATAAAGAGATTTGTCAATGAATTTGAAAGAGACCTACCTGATGCCCAGATATTTGTTGCAGAAGTGACTAACCCTCAGGATTTCGGGGTTGTGGTTATCAAGGATAACAGAATAACAAAATTAATTGAGAAACCCAAAAAACCACCTTCTAATCTTGCTCTTGTAGGGGTATATATATTTACCAGTCAGATATTTGAGGCGGTTAAAAACTTAAAACCGTCATGGAGAGGAGAATATGAAATAACAGATGCTATAAACTGGCTCCTGAACAAAAAATATAAAGTTAATCATTTAAGGGTGAAAGGCTGGTGGAAAGATACAGGAAGACCCGAAGACCTTTTAGAAGCAAACAGAATCCTGCTTGAGGACATTACAAGGGAAATAAAAGGCAAAGTTGTGAACTCCAGTATAAAGGGAAGAGTTATTATAGAGGAAAATTCAACTATTGAAAACTCTCATATAAGAGGACCTGTTGTAATAGGTAAAAATTGTATTATAAAAGAAAGTTATATAGGCCCTTTTACGTCAATAAATAATAAATGCGAGGTGATAAAGACAGAATTAGAAGATTGCATAATAATGGAAGGGAGCAGGATATTGGATATTAATGGAAGAATAGAAGAAAGTATAATAGGCAAAGAAGTTTTAATCAAAAGAAACGATTCTAAAAGAACAGTTAAAAAATTTGTGCTCGGTGACCACTCAATAATAAATCTTGATTGAAAAATAAATCCTGAAAATTTTCCCTATATAAAACACGGNCCTCCCCAGAGCGGGGAGGACCGAGGAGGGGGAAGTGGGGATATTAATCAAATAATAACTTTTTAATTATACAGAATTTCATACCTATTTGTCAAGTCTGTCTATCCAATCTTCTTCGGTTTTCCGTGTTTCTTTTTTCATCACATCTTCTTCTTCCCATCTCTCAGATGTAGTTTTAATACCTTTGAGTCTTAACATAAATTCATCAGGATTGGAAACATTGGCAAGGGCATCCTCAAGGGTTATAAGTCCCTGTTTATAGAGTCTGAGTGTACTCTGGTCAAATGTTTGCATTCCATACTCATAATATCCTTCCTCCATTGCCTGTTGAATTAACATGGTTCTCTTGGCGTCAAGTATCAGCTCTCTGACCCTTGCGGTGTTTATGAGAATTTCAACTGCGGGAACTCTGCCCTTACCATCTGCGGTGGGTATCAATCTTTGAGAGATTGAACCGACAAGAGTGCTGGCAAGCAAGACTCTGACATGCTCATGCTGATGAGGGGGGTAAAAGGATATTATTCTGTTTACGGTTTCTGTAGCATTAAGAGTATGGAGAGTGGACATAACAAGATGACCTGTATCAGCTGCCTTTAAAGCAACATCTATGGTTGCCTTATCTCTTATTTCTCCAATCATTATAACATCAGGGTCCTGTCTCAAAACGTGCTTTAAGGCACTTGAAAAAGACGCAGTATCTCCACCAACTTCTCTCTGGGAAATGATTGATTTCTCATCTCTAAAAAGGTATTCTATAGGGTCCTCTATTGTTATTATATTTCTTGCCTGTTCTCTATTTATGTGATTTATCATTGCTGCAAGGGTTGTAGACTTTCCACTACCTGTAGTTCCTGTAACAATAATCAGGCCTCTGGGCTTTAAGGAAAGTTCAGCTATAATAGGAGGCAGGTTGAGCTCTTCAAAATTCCTTATTCTTGAAGGAATCGCACGCATGACTATTGATACACTTCCTCTCTGAATGTAGGAATTAACCCTGAATCTTCCGAGTCCGGGAACACCTATTGCAAAATCAAGTTCTTTTCTTGCAACAAATATCCTCTGTTGTGGCTGTGTCATGATCTCAGCCGCTATGTCCTTCAGGTCTTTTGGTGAAAGAGGCTCAAGATTCGTTCTCATAAGTCTTCCATGAATTCTAAAAATCGGCGGGTTACCTGCTTTCAAATGAAGGTCTGAGGCTTCTTCCTCAATCATTCTCTTTAAAAGAGTTTTTATATAACTTTTAACATCGGTCATTTTCTCACCTCTATTTTAAACAAAGGTTGCCCGAATTCAACAGGTTCAGCATTCTTTACCATTATCTCCACTATTTTCCCCTGCACTTCACTTTCTATCTCATTCATTATTTTCATAGCCTCTATTATACACAGAACCTGCCCTTTTTTAACATCATCTCCAACCTCGACATAGGGAGGAGATTCAGGAGATGGTGCCCTGTAAAAAGTCCCTACAAGTGGGGATTTTAAAATATAAAGGTTATCCTCAGGAATTATCTTATTTTCGGCTTTTATTTCCTTCTCTTCTTTTACAGGTAAACTTTCTTTGATTTCCCTTTTTTCCACGGTTTTTATCTCAGGCACAGAACTTCTGGTCTTAATAATATTTTCTTTTGTTAGTTTTATCTTCAAAAAGGGCTTTTTTATTTCTATTTCTGAGAGGTTCTCCTGTTTCATTATCTCTATAATTTTTTTTATCATTTCAAAATCTTTTTTTCTCATGCCCTTTCTATATATTTACCTGTTCTGGTATCAACTTTAACAACATCTCCTGTATTTATAAAAAGAGGAACCTGAATCATTTTACCCGTTTCAAGTTTTGCTGGTTTCGAACCACCGGAAACCGTATCTCCTTTTACGCCAGGTTCTGTTTCAAGGACCTGCAGTTCTACGAAATAGGGTAACTCTATACCTACAGGCTTATCTTCTATGTAGAGTAAACTTACCTCCATATTTTCCTTCAGGTATTCAAGGGCATCACCTATAATATCTTTATCCATTACGACTTCTTCGTAGGTCTCTTTATCGTAGAAATGAAATACATCTGAATCAGAATAGGAAAAAATTGCAGGTTTCTTGAACAGTCTCACCTCTTCAAAAGAGTCACTTTCCCTTATTGTTCTTTCTATAACATTCCCGGTTTGAACATTTTTTAATTTTGCTTTCACATGAGCAGACCCTCTTCCCAGCATAACATGTTGGAAATCTAAAACCATATAATATTCCCCTTCATATTCTATAACCATTCCCCTTCTGAATTCAGGCATACAACCTCCTTTTCACAATGTAATCAAGTCCTTTGGTGTTTTTGTAATCACAAATTTATCTCCATTTCTTATGCAAACCAAATCTTCTATCCTCACCCCACCATAACCTGGAATATATATACCCGGTTCTATTGTAAATACCATACCCTCTTCAAGTCTGTCTTTTGATAGAGGTGAAAGTGAGGGTGATTCATGAACCTCCACCCCTATTCCGTGCCCAAGTCCATGACCAAAGTACTTTCCATACCCGGCCTCTTCTATGTGTTTTCTTGCAACAGCATCCACACTCTTCCCATTAATCCCGTCCTTTACAGCATCAATTGCTTTATTGTTAGCATCAAGAACAATCTGATATATTTTTTTAAATCTACTGTCAGGCTTTTTCCCTATCCATATTGTTCTGGTCATATCTGAACACCAGCCCTTATATTTAATTCCCATATCTATTTTCAACGGCTTGCCTCTTTTGATTGTACGGTTGCCGGGTTTTGCATGAGGTAACGCAGAGTTAGTTCCTGTAGCAACTATAGGAGAGAATGCACTTTCCCCACCAATTTTTTTCATTCTGTACTCTATCTCGGCTGCCAGGTCAAGTTCCTTTGTTTTCCCTGGCTTTATAAAATTTATTATCTCTTCAAACACCTTTTCATTTAATCTCTGAGCCTTTATTATTTTTTTTATTTCATTCTCATTTTTATAAACCCTTATTTTCCTGACAAGGTCAGGACATGGAACAAATTTTTTGCCCAGTTCTTTCTGAAAACTTCTGTAAACCCCATAGGGCATCCATGCCTTCTCAAATCCAATCTTCTTTATATATCTTATAAATCTTAGATTTTTAAGTGTTTTTGTAAGACCCGAGTGTATTATTATCTCAAAGTTTTTATCAACCTCTTTTTGAGACGCTTCTTTGTATCTGAAATCAGTTATAAAAAATGCATTTTTTTTTGTGATTAGAACATAACCTGAAGACCCCTTGAATCCGGTTAGATAAGCAACATTGGGAAGATAGTAAACAAAGTAAGCATCAACCTTTAGATTTTTTAACTCTCTTTGAATAAACTTAATTCTACTTTTTGAGTTTTTCAATCCACTCAAGGAAAGTTCTGTAATTCTCTTCATCCTTTATTTTTTCCTCCTCTTTAATTTTTTCTTCCATTTCTCTTTTTACGCTCTCTTCTTTTCTCTTTTCTTCATGCATCTTTTGCAGTAAAGCTTCAAGTTCATCTTTTCTTGAAAGGGGTTCTTCCTGGACTGTTTCTTCTGTTATTTTTTCGGGTTCAGGTTTTCCGATCTCCGCTTCAATTTCATAAAAAGGCTTATATAAAGCGGTTTCATCAGGGACTGGTTCAAAAGTTTCTTCCGCCATCAGTTCTTCCACAGATGTGTCTACGCTCTCCTCTTCCATACCAACTGCAGAAGTTGGCACAAACTCTTTTTTCTCTTCCTCAACCCTTTCGGGTTCCTCCTCTTTTTCCTCTTTTACCATATCCTCAGGAGTTTCTAATGGTTTTTCCTCTTCTGGTAAAACAGGTGCAGCGGTTTCTTCTTCTGTGAATATTTTAAAGATATCTTCTGAGGTTTCTTCTTCTATTGAAGGAAGAACACTTTTTTCCTCTTTTTCTTCTAAAACTTCGGGTACTTCTTCTACTTTCTCTTTATCTTCTTTTTTTTCCTGTTCTTCTATTTTGAATGGGTGTGGAGAATATTTAATCCCCTCATCTTCAACCATCTCCTCAACAGGAGGAGTCTTCTCGGGTTTTAATTTCTCTTCACCAAATATTTCCTCAACAGGAGGTAACTCTTCTATCTCTTCAAAAACTTTAATTGCCTCCTCGGGTATTTCAGGAGGAACAATTTCTTCTTCTTCTATTTCTGGCTCTTCCTCTATTTTTTTCTCTTCAGGTTTTTCTACTGGTTTCAATTTGTTTTCCAGTTCACGCACCTTTGTGCGCAATTCCTCGTTTTCAGGATATTTTTCCAGCGCCTTTTTATAGCTTTCAAGTGCTTTTGCAATGAAACCCTGTTCTTCAAAAATTTTTGCACTTTCAAGTTCAGGTATTTCCTCTTTTTTCTCTTCCTTTTCTTTCTCTATTGTAACAGTATCTTCTGAAGGTCCTTTTTCAAGCTCATCAAGGATAGATACTTTTTCACCCTCTTCTGCAAGAAAAGGAGGAACCTCTTCTGTTTTAAATTCATCAAGAAGCAAAGGTTTCTCTTTTACTTCTTCCTCTTTTTTCTCTTCCTTTACCGATTCCTCAAATTCAAATATTTTCTCTTCTTCAGGTATAAGAGGAGGTTCTTCAGCCGGTGCTTCTTCTAATTGAGATATTTCCTCAACATGGGTATCAGGAATGCTCGCCCTTCTTTCCATACTTTCAATCTTTTTATCTATATCTTCAAAGAAAGGGTCCAGATCCTTTAATTTTTTATAGTATTCAAGAGATTTTCCTGTGTCTCCCTGTGATTCAAAACATTCAGCGAGAAATCTAACTGCCACTGCATTATAGGGGTCAAGTTCCACAGTTTTTTCAAAAGCCTCAATTGCTCCCTGAGTATCACCTTTTTCAAGATTTATTCTACCCAGCACAAGATATCCTTCAGGATAATCAGGATTTCTTAAAAGCCCCTCTTTAACAATATTCAGAGCATCATCATAAAAACCCATTTTTCTTAAACCGTTTGCAAGAGCGGCAAATATTTTTGAAGACTTATCTTTTTCCCATTTATCATACAACCTTTTAATTTCAGGTGGTAACCCTTCTATCATAATTTCACCTCAAAAATTTTTATTTATTATAAATCAAATTAACTAATTTTTCAAGTCAGGCAAATTTTTTAACCAGTTCAAGAAATGGTTTTTCAGGGTAAACATCCATGGATAAAATCCAATCTGATAAAAGTTCGACTCTCTTCTTAGGCTCCTGGGGCATCTCAAAAGGTCTTCCTCTCCCATCAAGCACTATACCTACAACACCTCCTTTTAATTCTTTCTCCACTCTTTTACCATTCCCCTCTCCTGCATCAAAACCCTTGGCAGGTTCTATTATAGCTTTAGCAATTTTCCCAGCTTCAAGGGGTATCCTCTCCAGTTTCCCAAACATTACTTCTTTTTCAATTTCTCTTCCATCGTCAAATACAATTTTAACTTTCATAACAGGTTTGCCTTCTTTGCCCTTTCCTCTGGGTGCTATACATGTACCGAGCCATATAAGACAATCTCTTTTAAAAACCTCCATACCTGCATCAGCATGGACCGTTGTCAATACACCGAGATGTGGCATCATAAAGATTGAATCAACAGCAAGATAGGTAACCCCTTCTGGCTGGAATGCATCTATCATCATAAGAGCAGACTGATTCCTTCTCGGCGCATGAGATAAAACACCACCAGAACCTATTACAAGTCCAAGAGTCATCATATTCACAAGAGTTTCTCCTGTCATTGTTTGTGCAAAAGCATCGGAGATTGTTCTTTCCTGCTGAACCCCCTTTAAACCAACTGCCATAAGCTTGTGTTGTTCTAAAGCAAGTCTTAAAGCTTCTCTTGCAATTGCCTGTTCAACTATCAGGTCTTCAAGAGTCTGGGGAATTGTAGTGGGTCTTATCATCTTATTTCTTATTCTATTTTTAATCTCATACTCATCCATCTCAAAGGGTACCCATCGCAATATATTATCTATACCTGCCTCTACAAGGACATTGGAAATTGAATAGCTCATTCCGAGGTTGGCACTTACTGTCCTGTTAAATATGCCCTGAAATACAGAAAAAATATCAGTTGTTGCACCACCTATGTCAACCCCGAGCACCTCAAGATTTTCTATTTTAGAAGTCATTTCCATAAGCAGTCCCACGGCTCCTGGTGTAGGCATTATGGGCACATCTGTCCATGTCATGAGTTTTTTATATCCCGGAGCATGAGCCATTACATGCTCCATAAAGAGGTCATGTATCTTATGTCTCGCAGGCATAAGATTTTCTCTTTCAAGAACAGGTCTCAGGTTATCAACAACTGAAAGAGAGACTTTTTTATCAAGTATCTTTTTAATCTCTCCTCTTGCATCTCTATTTCCTGCATATATTACAGGCAGTTCATATCCCACACCGAATCTGGGTTTGGGATCAGCAGCTTTTATTAACTCCGCAAGTTCTACAACATGCTTTACTGTCCCCCCATCAACTCCACCTGAAAGCAAAATCATATCGGGTCTTAATCTTCTTATAAGTTCAACTCTCTGATAAGGCATTCTTCCATCATTTGATGCAATAGTCTCCATAACTATCGCTCCTGCTCCAAGTGCTGCTCTTGCTGCAGACTCTGCAGTCATTGATTTAACAACACCTGCAACCATCATTTGAAGTCCACCACCGGCAGAGGACGTAGAAACATAAAGGTCTACACCTTTGTTTCCATGAGAATTTTTAATTATCTTCTCGCCTTCAAGTATATGAATCCCTGTGAGTTCTTCAAGTTCTCTAACAGCATTAAGCACACCTCTTGTCACATCTTCAAAAGGTTTTTCAACAGTGGTCGGCGCCTCACCCCTTGCAATCAAACGGAACCCTTCTTCCTTCTTCTCAATCAGAATCGCCTTTGTTGTTGTAGACCCACAATCAGTTGCAAGTATTCTCTGAATTTTTTCCTTATCTATCATAAAAACCTCCTGAAAAAGAGTTTTTAATTATAAAGATGAGGGGCTTTAAAATCAATATATCCTTTCTTTATAATTAACTACTATGAACACAAAGACATTAAAAAGAAAACTCAAAAATCGTGAAATTATCTTTTGTGTTACAGGTCTGGGATATGTAGGACTTCCCCTTGCAGAAGTTCTCTTAAAAAAGGGATTTAAAGTTCTCGGGTTTGATATATCAAAACAAAGGGTAAGGATGCTTAACAGAGGAAAAAGTTATGTTGAAGATGTTCCTGATGAAATCATAAAAAACTCTCTTAAAAAAGGGATATTCAGAGCATCTTATGACGAAAAAATCATTAAGAAAGCTGACGTAATATTCATATGCGTTCCCACTCCTGTTGATAAAAACAGAGTCCCTGATTTAAAATATGTGATATCTGCTGCGAAAATTATTAAAAAGAACATAAAAAAAGGGCATATAATCATTCTTAAAAGCACGACATTTCCGGAAACGACTGAAAAGGTTTTGCTTCCTGTATTTGAAGACAAAAATTTTAAAGAAGGAAAGGATTTTTATCTTGGATTTTCCCCGGAAAGAGTAAATCCTGGAGACAAAATCCATACGATTAAAAATACTCCTGCGGTTGTATCCGGAGTGAGTAAAAAATCTCTCATTTTTATAAAGGAAATATATTCTTATATAACAAATCAGGTAGTCCCTGTATCTTCTCCAAAAGTTGCTGAAATGACAAAACTTCTTGAAAACATTTTCAGGAATGTAAATATTGCCCTTGTAAATGAACTTGCGCTTTTGTGTGAAAGAATGGGGATAGATATATGGGAGGTTATTTTCGCTGCAAAAACAAAGCTCTTTGGTTTTATGCCCTTTTATCCAGGGCCCGGAGTTGGTGGTCACTGTATTCCTGTTGACCCTTATTATCTTTCCTATAAGGCATGGGAATACGATGTTGAACTTGATTTTATAAACCTTGCAGCAAGAATTAACGAATCAATGCCTTACCACACTGTAAACAGAATTCTACAAACCTTGAACCATAATAACATTTTACCCGGGAAGGCAAAAGTTCTTGTATTCGGTGTTGCATTTAAAAAAGATGTAGGAGACCCGAGAAATTCACCCGCTTTAAAAGTAATAGAGATACTCATGAACAAGGTTAAAAAACTTTCTTACATGGACCCTTATATTCCAGAGATTGAAGTAAAAGGTAAAAAATTAAGGTCTTTAAAAATGACCTCATCAAATATTAAAAAATTTGATATCTCTATAATCCTTACCAACCATTCTGTTTTTGAACCAGAATTTATCTTAAAAAACTCTAAACTTATATTCGATGCAAGAAATTTGTTCAAAAGTATAAAATCCAAAAAAGTGTATAAACTGGGCTCATCTTAACCAGGGGCTCATCTTAATCTGTATTATTGACTTATCAGGAAAAACACTTTATAATAATTATTGCAAAGTAAAATTTAGAGAGGAGGTGGTAAATGAATCAATATATTATAAGTATCGTTATACTCGAAAATCTATTCGCGCTAAAGCCTTTAATTCCTCCCCTTAATGACAGTATGAACACAACAGCCCCCCTTACCATGCCCTGTTCAAACTCACCTGTAGTAACTTTTGACAGGGACACACTCACAGAGGCATTTGTCAATAATCCGACTAATAGGGATTTTCAGATATGCAGGGTAACACCATTCAGAATATGGGCTGTTAAGGAGATAAACGGCACATACGCTCATATGCTCTATCAATTTCCGGATGGGAGAAGAGAGGTAACAAATTTTTTTGACTGGGCTACAAACACATGGGTGGCTGATACAGACGGATATGATACTACCGGTTTAAGACTCGGTGGATACGGAGCATGGACAGTAAACTATTCCAGTGTTAATGGATATCAATATCACTTTTTCGTAACTTTTCATTCTGATAATTATGGATATCAGGCAGATGTTCAATGGCCTGATACACCTTTTGACCCTTTAAATCCCAGTCCAAATTACACAACTCTTGAAGAGCAGGATACAAATCAAACCTGGCCTTGCATAGGAATTACACAGAATGGATACCTTCATCAAATATTCTGTGATTATGACGGTCATATGTCAGGGATACAATATGCCACAATATATACCAGGAGTCAAGACCTTTTATCTGGGATGGCTATGTTACAGTAATATCTACAGGTGATTCACCCTGGTATGGCTTTTATGCTGACCCTTTTTCAAACACACTTGTCTTAACCTATTGCAGAACTTCTTCTAATAATCAGATTATCATGTTCGTTGATACAATGGCAGGAGATATGTTTTACGCAAATCTACCCTTAAGGGTTGATATAGATTCTTTTATATATGCAAAAACAGGAACCCCTTATAACACAGGTTTTGTTGGAGACGGTCTTCCTTTTGTTGATAGAGATGGAAATATTCACCTTATAACATTTACATGGGATGGTCAAAATTATGCTCCCACCGAGATTTATCATTTTTTCTGGGATTTAAATGCTGACACCATGAATGTAACTCTTATAAAAACCCTGAATGAAATTTATTATCCTATCGGAATAAATACACTGCTTGCAGGAAGAAGTCAGATAGGTCAGGTCAGGGAAACAGGAACTCTTTATGCAATATGGGAAGAATTTATTCAAGAACCAAACAGATTTGTTGTAAGCTCAACTGATGATACCCTTGCACCAACAAGGATAATACTTGCCAAGTCCTTTGATAATGGATTAACATGGAACCTTGATACACTTCTTGAAAGTGATATGATAAGGGATAGTAATGACTGGTTAAGATTCCCGGTGATTTCGCCCGTTATTCCGCGTTTCGGCTCCCTTGACAATGTATGGTGGGGAGTATATGATGACGATGACCCGGGATTTACATGGTACGGACAGGGTGATGTCTCAAGAGTTTCGATGCTTGTAGGGAAAAAGGAATATCTCCATATTGAAGAAAAACCGAAACTGATAAACTCTGAATTTAATTTTAAACTCATTGGCAAAAGTGAAAAAATCCTGCTTCAGGTGCCTTATAAAACCTGTGTTTTTATAAACATGTATGACATAACCGGCAAAAGAATTAAAAAGATATTTGAAGGAATTAAAAATCCAAGAATCCATGAAATCAACCTCAACCTCAAAGACATTCCCTCAAGTATTTATTTTATTCAGGCAAAAACAGAAAACAAGAAAAAAGTCTTAAAGTGGATAAGGATCAGGTAGAAAAAACTTGACATTAAAATAATTTTATTTTATAATATAAATTGATTTTAAAATAATTTAAAGGAGGTGGTGGATGTATAAAATAATATATAAAGTAATTATTTTTATAATCTTTCTCTCTGTCTCGTTAATTGCTCAGAATGACACACTCACAACAGCATTTAAAAATAATCCGAGTAATAGGGATTTTCAGACAAATGGACCAACACCTATAAGATTATGGTCGGTTCCTGAAATGAACGGTATCTATGCGTGTATGATGTATCAGGGCACTATGGGAAGAGGACTGAGATGGAACTTTTTTAATTTCTCAACAATGACATGGGTTGCGGATACAGATGGATATGAACCTGGTATACCCGGTGGATACGGAGGCATGTGCGTAAACTATACTTCAAATTTCCAGTATTTTCCTTTCTTCACTGCTCATAATGACACAGCCAATTACAGCCCCGATATCTGGTATCCTGATACCCCCTTTGACCCCAACAACTTTAATGGAGATTATGTTGTGATTCCGGGACCTGACAGCGTAGCACCATGGCCACTTATAGGAATAACTTCAAATGGATATTTACATTTAATAGCAACAGATTATGATTCCAACTATGAAATTCTGTACTCAAGATGTGATTTTACAAACCCGGTATGGGATAGCCTTATCCATATTGTTCAAACAGGAGATGCTCCTTTTTACGCTCTTTATGCTGACCCTTTCGGTAATACAGTAGTGGTAACATACTGCAGAAGCTCTTCTGATAACCACATCATAATGCTAATTGACACACTTGCAGGTGATATGTTTTATGCAGGAAATCCAATAACAGTAGACCTGGATACCCTGGCTGAAAATTGCGTTCCCCTGCCGAATCCAACGGGTTTTGTAGGAGATGGTAATCCCTTTGTTGACAGGGATAGAAATATTCACTATATCACTTTCTGCTCGGATGGAACCAATACAATTCCTGTGTATGTTGTCCATGTTTTCTATAATCCCCGTGCCGAGACCGCATCCTGCACAATAATTGACAGTGTTGTTGATTATTATTATCTCATATCAATAAACAGCCTCGGAGCAGGAAGGA
The DNA here is from genome assembly GCA_002011615.1 of Candidatus Hydrothermus pacificus. GTDB lineage: Bacteria > Hydrothermota > Hydrothermia > Hydrothermales > Hydrothermaceae > Hydrothermus > Hydrothermus pacificus. The sequence goes on from MTOH01000003.1 coordinate 63,917, forward strand.
GTCAGATAGGTCAGGTCAGGGAAAACGGTCATCTATATGCTGTATGGGAAGAGTTTATACAGGAACCAGGAAGATTTGTTGTGAGCTCAACAGATGATACTCTTGCTCCCACCAGAATAAAACTTGCATGGTCCTTTAATAATGGATTAACATGGAATATTGATACACTTCTCGAAAGCGATAACTTCTGGGACAACAATGAATGGCTCAGATTTCCTGTAATCTCTCCTGTCCTTGATTCTTTATATGGATACGATAGGGTTATATGGGGAGTTTATCTTGACGACGACCCTGGATTTGTATGGCAGGGACAGGGCGATGTTTCAGAGGTTGATATGCTTGTCGGAATTAAGTATGTTTATGCAGGAATTGAGGAATTTAGAAAGCCTGTTAAAAATTCACGCTTCAGTGTGAGTTTGAATCCTGCAAAAAATATCGTAAAATTCTATTATGAGTTGCCGAGAAAATCTCACATAAATATCAAAGTATTTGACCTTTCTGGTAGACTGATAAAAAAACTTGATGAGGGTATCAGACAAAAAGGATTTTACACCAAGGTATGGAATTTGAAAAAGGATAAAATAAAATCAGGAATTTACTTCTGCACTTTTGAAAACAACACTGAAAAAATAACAAGAAAACTGATAATCACACGCTGAGTTAATACTTATTTTTCGAGAAAAATAACAAGATTATCGTGCTGTATCTTTGCCTGTGTTGCTCTGTAATTAATTAGATTTCTGGGCAAATATATATATTTCCTGAAATTACCCACAGTCAGTGTTATTTCTTCATCTTTTTGAAGGATATTGACCTTATCTTTTTTTATTTCCTTTATTTTCAAAATTATTTTATAACCTTTTTTATCCTTTTTAAATTCAAGTGGAATGTCTTTATAAAAAATATCTGCAGGGTTTTTATCCTTATACAAATCTTTTCCCAGCTTTAAAAGTTTTTTAATACCTGTGATTTCTTCTCCATAAAAGGGGACTTTTAAAATGGGTATAGGTGAAAAAAAATCTTCAATTTTTAAAAGATATTCCCTTTGAATCTTGCTCAGACCTTTAAATAACTTCCCCTTTATAATACGGTTTACAACAATAGCATCAATAGGGTACCCAAAAAGGTGCAGATATGTGAATGCCCTCTGGGTTTCTTTTAAAACCATCTTCTCTGGATTGGTCACAATTCTTATTGTTGATATCTCGTGATTCTGCATCAATTTGTGAAGAGAATAAAGGGATTCAAAAAGTTTTTCACCAGCATCATAGGTTTCATCTTCAGGAAGCGGAAAATTTGTCACTTTTTTAACAGCGGGTCGAACCACCTGAACCACTTTTTTCTGAATCGGGAATATCTTCCTGAACCACCATTCAGCAATTTCCGGCAGGGACAGGAATCTTAAAGTTTCACCAGTTGGTGCTGAATCAAGTATTATCACATCGTATTCACCCTTTTTGAAATGATAATCAACCCATAAAAAACCCGCTATTTCCTCCATACCCGGTAGAATGGAAAGCTCTTCTGCCATTATCTCCTCTATACCTCTCCATTCAAAAAGCGCCTTTAAATATTTTTTCAGGGCACCCCAGTATTTCTCGACAGAATAGTAAACATCTATCTCCTGAGCATAAAGATTTTTTTGAATTTTCACAGGTTCAGGAGAAAGTTCTTTCTCAAAGACATCACCCAGAGAATGAGCAGGGTCTATTGATATCACCAGAGTTTTAAAACCTTTTTCAGAGAGCAAGCCTGCAGTTGCAGCTGCTATGGTCGTCTTACCAACCCCCCCTTTACCTGTAAAAAGTATTATTCTTCTCATTAAAGAATTTTTGTGCTCGTTTCTCTCAATCTTTCAGAAAGAGTCTTTGCAATTTCCTTTAAAATTAAACATGCAATCCCGGGGCTTTTTTCAACAATCTCATCAAATGCCCTTTTTGTAAAAAGCAGAAGTTCGGTGTCCTCCTCTGTTCTGCAGCTTGCAGACCTTAAATTCTCTTCAATTAAAGCCATCTCTCCTATAAAGTCACCCCTTTTAAGGTATGCAAGAATTTTATCATCCCCTTTATCATCTTTTTTAAAAACCACTACCCTGCCCTTTTTTATAAGATAAAGCATCTTCCCCCTGTCACCTTCAAAAAATATTATCCTTCCTTTTTTAAATTCCCTTAAATTTATATAGGGAGCAATATAATCAAGTGCATCTTCAGGAAGGTCTTTAAAGAGTTTGTTTTCCTTTAGTGCTCTTTTAATTTCTTCCAAAATATTATACCTCCTGCAATTATTATGCAAATTGCTATAATCTGGGCAACACTCAAGGGTCTTATAAAGCTTCTTGTTGTCATTCTTAAAAACTCTATCAGAAATCTCTCCATACCTGAAAGTAAAAGATAAAGTCCGAAAAGTTTACCTCCAGTCATTTTTTTTCTCAATTTCCAGAGAACTAAAAATACTATGAACATGGTTATTGTTTCAAAAATCTGGGTTGGCCATACTTTTAAAAGTGCAGAGTCAGGAATGGTCTCGGGAATTTTTATTACATCTCCAAAATTTTCTTTTAAAGAACCGGCATAGGTTGGAGGGGAACCTTCTGGAAAGGCAATTCCCAGAAAAGATGTAGTTGGTCTTCCATAGTCATCTCCCACCAGAAAACACCCTATCCTTCCAAGAGAATATCCTATTGCAAGGGAAGGAGACACTATATCTCCCACCTGCCATAAATCAAGTTTCTTTACTTTTATATAAATTATGACCGCAAAAAGAGCTCCCAAGAACCCACCATAATATGTGAATCCCCCCCTTGAAAGTAGAACACCAAAGGGATTTCTTAAAATCTCTCCAATAGAATAATTTTCAAAAACAAAGAGAAGCTTTGAACCAACAACCGCTGAAACCAGAACTATTATAAAGATATTGTTAAAATCTCTTATATTAAGTTCATTCCTTTTCCATTCTCTTTCAGCAAGGATTACAGCAGTTAAAAAAGCAATTGCAACCATTACCCCGTAGGAGGATATAACAAAATTTCCTATTCTTATAAGTTCAGGATACATTTTTGTCCTTTTTATAATCCAGAGAACTTTTAACAAATTCTCTAAATATAGGGTGTGCTTTTAGAGGTCGTGATAAAAATTCGGGATGGAATTGAACGCCTATGAAAAAGGGATGGTCTTTTAATTCAACTATTTCAGCCAAGTATCCGTCAGGTGACTCACCGCTTACAACAAGACCATTCTTTTCAAGAATTTCTTTATAATCGGGATTGAACTCATACCTGTGCCTGTGTCTTTCATGAATTAAATCTTTTTTATAAATCTCATATGCAAGAGTTTCTTTTTTAATAACACAGGGATAACTACCCTTTCTCAAAGTCCCTCCATAATATTTTATGTCCTTTTTTTCAGGAAGTATGGTTATCACAGGATGCTCGGTATCAGAATCAAACTCGGTTGAATTGGCACCATTTAAATTACACACATTTCTCGCAAATTCAATCACTGCAAGCTGCATCCCGAGACATATACCAAAATAGGGAATTTTTTTCTCCCTTGCATAGGTTATACCCTTTATTTTACCCTCGGTTCCTCTTTTTCCAAACCCTCCTGGCACAAGGATACCGTGAATATCTTTTAAAAATTCCTCCGGTTTATTTTTTTCTTCAAAAACTTCTGTTTCAATAAATTTAAGGTTTACCTTTGCATCATTTTCATATCCCGCATGGTTAAAGGCTTCAATTATACTCTTGTAAGAATCTTTCAAATTCGTATATTTACCGCATATTGCAATATTTACCTCTTTTGATGGTTTTTTAATACCTTCAATAAATTTTTTCCAGTCTGAAAGGTCAGGTAAAGGAGCGTAAATTTTTAAATGAGAAAGTATTTTTGAATCCAGCTCCTGCTCATGAAATACCACAGGAACTTCATAAACACTTGCCTGCACATCTCTTGCCTCAATAACTCTTTCCTGAGGAAGATTTGCAAAAAGTCCTATCTTATATCTTGCCTCCCTTGAAAGAGGTCTATCTGTTCTGCATAGAAGGAAGTCCGGTTGTATTCCTATCTCTCTCAGTTTCTGAACAGAGTGCTGTGTGGGTTTTGTTTTTAACTCACCTGCGGTTTTTATAAAAGGAACAAGGGTAAGATGGATTGCACAGGTATTTTCAACATCCTCTTCGAGCCTGAGCTGTCTTATTGCTTCAAGAAAAGGTAATGATTCTATATCACCTACAGTACCACCAACTTCAACTATCACTATTTCAGCATCATAAACATCACCCACTTTCCTTATTTTTGCCTTGATTTCATTGGTAATATGGGGAACAACCTGAACTGTTGCTCCAAGATAATCTCCTCTTCTCTCTTTTTCTATGACACTCCCATATATCTGACCTGTTGTAACATTATTTATCTGAGAAAGATTTATATCAGTGAATCTTTCATAATGGCCAAGGTCAAGGTCTGTTTCAGCACCATCATCTGTAACGAAGACCTCGCCGTGTTGAAAAGGATTCATTGTTCCGGGGTCAACATTTATATAGGGGTCAAGTTTTTGAAGGGTTATTTTCAGTCCTCTTTTTTTTAAAAGCAGGCCTATTGATGCTGTCGCAACTCCTTTCCCCAGTGATGAAACAACACCGCCTGTCACGAATATGTATTTCCTCTTTTTCATATACCAAGATATTTTTTCAAAATCCCCTTTGCCCTTTCCTTGGTCATATCCTTGCCCTTCAAATATATTTTGCCATCTTTAAAAAACATTATTTCAAAAGAATCTTTTTTAAATCTTAAAAAATAAGGTTTCAATACACATTCCCCAAAATCTCTCAGTATTTTTTCAAGGTTTTCAATATCTATGTTTTTTTCAAGCCTCACCTGAACAGTTCCACCACCACACAGTCCCCATGCATTAAAACCTTCTTTACCTTTTAAAAAGGGGAATTCTCTTTTTGAGCATACAGGACAATTCTCTCTTTTTTCAAATCTAAAAGAGTCAAATCTCAAATTTGAAAGGTCAAAGTAATAAATTATATTTTCTGGAATATCTTTTCCAAGTAAGTATCTTATTGTAAGATGCATCTGAAAACCTGTAACAAATCTTATTACAGAAGGATGCACACCCATTACCTCACATGTTTCAATATAACCTTTTGGAGCTTTTGGCAAAAAGCACCTGTAACAACCTGTCCTTTCCGGGACAAATATCCCTGCTTCTCCTCTCTCCTCAATAACAGCTCCATGAACCCACGGTATCCCCTGTCTGTAGGCAACTTCATTGATCAGAAATCTTGTATCAAAATTATCTGTTGCATCTATTATAATATCTTTGCCCTCTGCAAACTCTGGAGCATTATCAGGATTGAATTCCTCATGTACCGGATTCAACTTTATTTCATTATTTATTTTATAAATTTTTTCTTTTAATGCAAATACTTTGGGTTTACCCGACTCTACATCTGCAATATCGTAATCCTGAACCGAAAGGTTCTCTTCCTCTACAACATCGTAATCCACAATATCTATGTTTCTAAAACCCAGCCTTGCAAGGGATATAGCTATATTTGAACCCAGTGCGCCCGCACCTACAATCAATACCTTTTTGTTTCTCAAGTTTTCAAAATTAACTTTTCCTATATCTTTTAAAATATAAAATCTTTTATAAATATCCATTTTCTATTTTACCAGAAAAATTGGAACTTTTAAAACAGGATATCCGTTAAAATAGAAGACACAGAAATACCTTCCTGCATTTAAATTCTCATAATCCGGTCTTAGTTCAATAAGATAATCTCTGTCCTTTATAAACCATTTTGGGGGAGCCACCTCTTTAATCTTCTGCCCCATTTCATTAAAAAGGCTGACTGTGACATAACCATCTTCCTGCGGTGAAACTATAAAATAGGAAACTTCACCCTTTTTCACAATAGTTCTGCTTATCTTTACTTTAAGTGTGTAAAACTCTTCTGGAGGATATATTTCTTCACATATGGCTTTTGGAATGATGTCAGCATCCCATTCTAAATCACCATTCGCATCTACAAGAACTTTATAAACCGGGAGTATGAATTGATATTTTCTCTTTTCAGGGAAATAATACACACTGTCTTTTTTTCTAATTTTAAGAGTAAAATAAATGTAAAAAGTAGTTTCAGGGAAAAATGACTTTGGGATTTTAAAAAACTCATTTTTGATTACCAGCGAATCATTTATAAAAGGAACAAGCATTGAATCTTTAACAGCAAATTTTTTACCATCAGAAAAAAGAATCATATTCATGGGTTTTATAAATACATATTCTTCTCCGAGCTTCAAATTTTTCATACCTGTCCCATTACCTATAAAAAGCACCACCTCATCATACTCTCCTTCATATTTCAGGTAAAAGTTAAGGGAATCCCATTTCACGAAGATTGAAGAGTTTCCTTCTTTTTTTATCTCCTCATTTTCAGGAGAAAAAGATGGTATTCCCTGAGCTGACACCTGAAGTAATATTAGAAAGGTCAAAATCATAAATTTAATTATAAGTTTGTTCAAAAGTATAAGTCAACCATACAGGCAAATTTGAAAAAAACAAATCTTTGATTATAGTAATTTTTCCTGTTGCGGTAATAAAAATCTGACGTTATTAAATCATACTCCATGATTGACAAGAAGTTTTAATTACCTTAAAATTAAAATATTAAAATTAAAAATTGGGAGGGTAAAATGAAAAAATATTTAATAATAACAGGTTTTATATCTTCATTATTCTCCCAGATCATAAGTACAAACACTCTTCTGGAAACTCCTACCGCTTATTTTCCAAAATCTTTAACTTTCTGGGAAGGTGGCTTCACCACTTCACTGGCATTGAGAAATCTTGAAAAGGAATTTGAACCCCATCCTTTTGATTTTGACCTTTTTATACAGGGCGGTTTTGCAGGCAAATATCTTGTGGGTCTTAAATTGTACACACTGAGGGAGATCGGGCTCGATTTTTCTTATCAGATAATAAATGAGATGGGCAACATTCCTGCAATTGCAATAGGATTAAGGAATATAACCTATAAAAAATATATAAATCCTGCTGGCGGAGAACCTCCTGAAGGTGGTTTCAAGGATGAAAATTATGAGCACAGGAATCCTGAAATTCTTTCTTTTTATATGGTTGCGACAAAAAAACTGGCAGAAAGATTAATAATTAACGCGGGGATAGGTAGGGGTGAATTTATAGGATATGGTCCAAGAAGTAGATATCTAAACTTTGATTATTTTTCAAACAACTACCATGACTTTACTTTCGGGATTTTTGGAGGTTTAAATTTTATGATAACCGACCTTGTCTCAGCAATTTTAGAAGCAGATGGAAGAGATTTTAATATGGGAATAAGATTTAAAAGAAAATTCATTCAATTTACTCTTGCAACAAACAAATTAGAACATATACTGTGGGGTGGAAAAGAACATCCCCTTTCTCCAAGGTTAACTCTTAACCTGAGCATAAATTCGGAAATGATACCAGAAAAGCCTGTTCCTGTTTCACTTGTATTTGAAATTTATGACAAAGAAATAAAAAGACCGATTAAAGGAGTTAAGGTCAGTTTCTCTAAAACCAAAATACCTCCTTTATATACAAATGAAAAAGGAACTATAATGTCAGAACTTATGTCAGGTGTATATCTGGTAGAAATAGAAAAACAAGGTTATAAAAAGATAAAGGCAAAAATAAATGTAAGTAGACGAAAGAGGGCATTAAATTTAAAAATTTATTTAACACCTCTTATTTTGAGAAAAGATATGGTAAGCAGGTATTTAAAAACTGCAAGAGCAGAATTAGAAAAAGGCAATCACTGGGAAGCAAAAAAGAATTATGAACTTGCTCTTAAAACATATCCTGAGTATTCTGGCTTAAAAAAAGAATATCAGACATTCTTAAATGAGTGGAAGGGTAAAATACAGGCTGAAAAAGCAAGGGCACTTGATTATGAAGCAAAAGGTCAACTTCAGAGTGCAATAAGCGCATGGCAGGCAGTTTTAAAACTTGACCCTGAAAACAAAGAAGCAGATGCTAAAATAAAAGAACTTTCAGAAAAAATTGCAAGACAGAAACTTACCACTAAAAAACCAACCCAAAAACCATCAAAGCCACAATATACAAAATCTCAAATCCAGAAAATGCTTAATCAGGCAATCTCAGAATACCAGAAGGCAAACTATGGAAAGGCAAAGGAGTTACTTAAAAAAATTCTGGCAGCAGACCCCGCAAATACAAGGGCAAAAGAATACCTGAATAAAACAGAAAGAAGACTCGAACTTCTGGGGAAATAATTTTTATTTAAATCTTAAAAAGTCTTTTAAATGGAAAAAGAGAGTATTTTTACATTAAGATATTTATGGAATCTTATTCTCAGAAGATTAAACTTGGTATTAATATTGTTCTGTCTTATCTTTATTTCGCTTTTAATTTATAATTTAAGAAAACCCTACACCCCTATTTACAAAGCAGTATTTGAAATAGGTGTTTCCAGAGAAAGACCATCAGAAACTTTTTTTACAGAGAGAACATCTCCCTACTCATCTTTCTATCAGATGGGTGGTGTAATACAGAAAGTAATATCCAGCCTGATGAATCTTGAAATAACAAGAAAAGTGGCAGATTCTCTTGAACTTTATGTAAAAATAGAAAATGGAATCTCTGATATTAAGATTGAATCAAAAGTCAGAAAAGAATTTGATGGAGTATTAGGCCCTTTCAATATAAAATTTTTAAATAACAGGGAATTTGAAGTTAGAACACAGGAAGGTAAGATTCTGGGAAAAGGAAACACAGATGAATATTTTAGTTTAGATTACATTGATTTTAAAATTATACCCAATGGTAGAAAAACTCAACCCTTTAAAATAACCTTTTACTCTCCCTACAGGGTTGCTCTTGCCCTGAGAAATTCAGTGAATATAAAAGTTCTTGAGGCAAGTAATATAGAAAAGGAGTTTTCATCAGGAATTCCTTATTCAGGCGAAGCAATTTCAAAAAATCTGGTAACATCAGGAGAACTTTATCCCTCAATAAATCTTCTCGGGATAATGAGGATAAATCTTTACTGGGGTAACCCCAGGGATGCGTTAAAAATAGCAAAATTACTTTCTGATTTGATAATTAAACAGGATATATACGAGAAGAGCAAACAGTACATTCAATCAAGAAAATTCATAGAATCTCAGCTTTCACTCTATTCTTCAAAGCTTGATTCAATTGAAGACGCAATTAAAAAATTCAAGGAGACCAAAAAAATCGCAAATCTCGGTTCCTGGACACAGGCACTTATATCAAGAGTCTCTGATTTAGAATCAAGAAAAGATAAAATAGAAATAAACCAGAAAATGCTCTCCAGTTTAAAAGAAAAACTATCATCAGGAGAAATCATAGGGGACACTCTTTCCAGTTTTGCAACCGTGCTTTTAAACGACCCTGTTCTTCAAAACCTTTATTCAAATCTTCTTGAAATTGAAGCTGAATACAATGCCTATACAAAAGAATACTCACCGGAACATCCAAAAGTCCGGGAAGTCCTCGCAAAACTCTCAGCCCTTCAGAACCAGTTGAATAATGAAATCTCTAAAAAAATAGAATCAATGAAGAGTGAAAAGCAGAGCATCCAGAACCAGATTTTTCTTCTACAATCAAAACTTGAAAATATACCTGAAAATGAACTTATTCTGGCAAAACTTGAAAGAGAAAAAGAAAGAACAGAAAAACTGTATTCTTTCTTTGCGGAAAAACTTGAGGAAACGAGAGTGCAGGAAGCAGGTGTTACCTCGGATTTAAAAATAATAAACCCCCCTTTCGTATCCTATAATCCCATAAATAAAAGAAATCCTTTCTTACTTCTCGCCTTTTACTTTCTTATATCTTTTATTATATCTGTTATAATTGCACTTACAATAGAATACTTTGATACGAGGATAAAAGATGCAGGGTTAATAAGAACAAGAACAGGAATCCCCATATTCGGGCTCATTCCCGAACTAAATCAAAAAAACAATTTATTGTTTAGAATCTTAAAAAGGTCTGAAAAACAGCCTGTCAGAAAGATACTTGATGATAAATCTTCCCATGAGTTTGAGTCCTTCAGAAAATTGTATGTAAATATCAGGTTCGCTCATCCGGAGAAAAAATATAATGTAATTTATATCACCTCACCAGGACCTGAAGAAGGAAAGACATTCATAACTTCAAATCTGGGTGTTGTGCTTTCCTTATCAGGTAAAAAAACTCTTATACTTGACACTGATTTCAGGAAAAAGAAAGGACATTTAACAGAAGTATTTGAATTAAAAGAAGGAAAAGGTCTGTTTGACTATTTAAAAGGGAATGTAAAACTCAATGACATAATTAATAAAGGATTAAATGAAAATTTATATATAATAGGAATAGGAGAAATACCACTGGACCCCGCAACTTATATCGAATCAGAAAAATTCCAGAAAATGCTATCAGAGTTAAAAAATAAATTTGATTATATATTAATAGACGGCGTTCCGGTTCTATTATTTGCCGATGTTTCTTATCTTTCTCCTCAGACAGATGGTGTATTTATTGTAATAAAATACGCACATACTCATTTTGACGCTCTTGAGGAAACAATAAACACCCTGAGACCTTCAAGAACCAACATAATCGGAATAATATTTAATGGGATACCTCTGAAAAAAGGTGATTACTATTATTACAAATATTATAAATATTACTCAAAGTATTATCAGAAAAACAAATAAGGTAATGGGATATGATAACCGGTTTCATTTATACATCTAATTTATAAGCATTTTTTGCCTTTTTACACCCCTTGACAAAAGCTGATAAAAATAGTATTATTTATATTCTTCAAAGTCAATCGAACTTAAAAGGAGGTAGAAAGTATGGCTAAAACCAAAAAAGTAAGTATAAAACCTCTTGCTGATAGGGTTCTTGTCAAAAGAATTGAGGAAGAGGAAATCAAAAAGGGTGGAATAATCATCCCGGATACTGCAAAAGAAAAACCCCAGAAAGGTGAAGTCATTGCTGTAGGTCCTGGTAGAGTTGATGAAAACGGAAAAAGAATCCCCATGGAAGTTAAAGAAGGAGATAAAATCCTCTTTTCCAAATACGCAGGTACAGAAGTCAAAATAGAAGATGAAGAATATCTCATAATGAGGGAAGATGATATTCTCGGAATAATTCAGGAATAAAAGGAGGTAAAAGAAATGGCAGCAAAAGACATTAAATACAACGATGAGGCAAAGAGAGCCATATTAAAGGGAGTGGACACCCTTGCAAAGGCTGTAAGGGTTACTCTCGGTCCAAAAGGAAGAAACGTTGTGCTGGAGAAAAAGTTTGGTTCACCCACAGTAACAAAAGATGGTGTTACTGTGGCAAAGGAAATCGAACTCAAAGACCCCTTTGAGAATCTCGGAGCACAGCTTGTAAGAGAAGTTGCTTCAAAGACATCAGATGTTGCAGGTGATGGAACAACAACTGCAACTGTTCTTGCAGAATATATACTGAAAGAAGGTTATAAAATGATGGTCACCGGTGCAAACCCTATGGAAGTCAGAAAAGGAATAGAAAAGTCTGTTGACACTGTGATAAATGAAATCAAAAAAATCTCAAAAGAGGTAAAAGATAGAAAAGAGATAGAGCAGGTTGCAACAATTTCTGCAAACAATGATGAAGAGATAGGTAAAAAAGTTGCTGATGCAATGGAAAAAGTCGGGAAAGATGGCGTGATAACTGTTGAAGAAGCAAAAGGAATAGAAACCTATGTTGAAGTTGTTGAGGGAATGCAGTTTGACAGGGGATACATATCTCCCTATTTTGTCACAAATGCTGAGAAGATGGAGGTTGTCCTTGAAGAGCCATACATTCTTCTAACTGACAAAAAACTTTCAAATATAAGAGAAATTCTTCCTGTCCTCGAAAAAGTTGCCCAGAGTGGAAAACCCCTTCTTGTAATAGCAGAGGATGTTGAGGGTGAAGCACTTGCAACACTGGTTGTTAACAAAATAAGGGGCACTCTGCTTTCCTGTGCTGTTAAGGCACCCGGATACGGTGAAAGAAGAAAGGCTATGCTCGAAGATATAGCAATTTTAACAGGTGGTCAGGTTATTTCAGAAGAGAAGGGTCTTAAACTGGAAAATGCTCAGGTTTCTGACCTCGGAAGAGCAAAGAAAGTTGTTATTGACAAGGATGACACAACAATAATAGAAGGTTATGGTAAAAAAGAGGATATTCAGGCAAGGATGGCTCAAATTAAAGCTCAGATAGAAGAAACAAAATCCGATTATGACAGAGAAAAACTCCAGGAAAGACTGGCAAAACTTGCAGGCGGAGTTGCAATCATTTATGCAGGCGCCGCCACAGAAGCAGAAATGAAAGAGAGAAAGGCAAGAATTGAAGATGCACTTCATGCCACAAAAGCTGCTGTTGAGGAAGGTATAGTCCCTGGTGGAGGTGTTTCTTATATAAGAGCGATACCTGCCCTTGAAGAATTGAGGAAAAAAGTTAAAGGCGACCAGAAACTGGGAGTTGATATAGTAAAAAAAGCACTTGAACAGCCAATGAGATGGATTGCAGAGAATGCAGGATATGAAGGAAGCCTGGTTGTTGAGGAAGTCAAAAAAGCAGATACTCCCACCAAAGGATTCAATGCAAATAACGGTGAGTATGTGGATATGTTTGAAGCGGGAATAATTGACCCGACAAAGGTTGAAAGAATTGCTCTTCAGAATGCTGCATCAGTCGCCGCCTTACTTTTGACAACAGAAGCTCTTGTAACAGAAATTAAAGAGAAAGAAAAAGCAACGCCGGGAGCTCCTCCTGGATTAGAGGAGTACTAAAAAGGAACTCAACCCCCTCTCTGAAAAAAGAGAGGGGGTTTTTTTTCAGGAGGCTGAAAGATGCCTGTATATGAATATGAATGTAAAAAATGCGGATACAGGTTTGAATTTTTCAAGAGGAACAGTGAAAAAGAACCTGATAAATGCCCAAAATGCAGAGGTTCTGTTAGAAAACTCATTTCCATGGGTGTTGGGTTTGTATTCAAAGGCTCAGGGTTTTATTCCACAGATTACAAAAAGCAAAAGGCTAAAAAATCTGAAGAAAAATCAAAGAATTCCTGCTCAACATGTGGTGGCGGAACCTGTTCAACCTGTAATTAGATGGAAGTCAAAAAAATAGATATTGGCAAATTTAAAATTGGGGATGGAAATTTTTTCTTTATCGGTGGTCCCTGTGTAATAGAAACTGAAGAAATAACCCTTGAAACAGCACAGGGAATTAAAGAAATATGTGATGAACTTAAAATAAACTGTATTTTCAAATCTTCTTATTTAAAGGATAATCGCTCATCAGAACAAAGTTATCAGGGACCGGGTCTTGAAAAGGGTCTTGAAATATTAAAGAAGGTGAAGGATAAAACAGGTCTTCCTGTATTATCAGATGTCCATTCTATAAATGAAGTCGACAGGGCAAAAAAGGTTCTTGATATTATTCAGCTACCTGCTTTTTTATCAATGCAAACCTCTTTAACATTGGCTCTTGCAAAAACAGGGAAACCCATAAATATTAAGAAGGGACAGTTTTTATCCCCTCATAATGTCAAAAATATTATAGGCAAAATAGAAAGGCAGGGCAACAATAACATAATTCTAACAGAAAGAGGCAATTTCTTTGGCTATAATAATTTAATCGTTGATATGAGGTCAATAAAAATATTAAAATCTTTTGGATACCCTGTTGTTCTTGATGCAGGTCACGCTGTCAGGATGTATGGAATATCCTCGTCTTCTCCGCAAGGCGGAACACCCGAATTCATACCCCTTCTTGCAAGGGCAGGAGTTGCAGCAGGTGTTGACGGTATTTTTATAGAAGTTCATCCTGACCCGAGGTGTGCCCTCTGTGATGCATCAACGCAGTTTCCTCTATCAAAACTAAAAGATTTACTCATCTTTTTGAAAGATTTACATGAATTTGTAAATAAAAACTTGCCTTCACAGCTTTTTTAATGTTATAATTATAAACTCTTTTTGGGGCTGTAGCTCAGCGGGAGAGCATCTGGTTTGCAACCAGGGGGTCGGCGGTTCGAATCCGCCCAGCTCCAGAGTTTATTTTTTATCCTTCTTTTTCATATCTCTTTTAATTTTTTTTATCCATTCCTCAGGTGCATTATATCAGAAACCTCTCCACGCGTAAGTTCAAAAAAGCAATCCTCACATAAAAAAACTTTCCCGGTCACCTTTACAAACCGCATCTCTTTTTTATATTCCTTTCCGCAATTAAAACACTTCTTTTTCATATCACACCTCTTTTAATCATGTCGTTTCTTTTTAGATTATATTCCATTTATTCCTGTCATTTCAATCAGTCGAGTCGACCCTTACGAATAGAAAAAATTTTTTAAATATTTATTTTTAGTATAACGTTTTCGGTATATTTAACCCATGTTTGTCGGTTGATTAAAAAGCTTATTGAGTCGGCAATAACTTTATTTTTCAGTTGTACCCACCACTTTTTAAAAAATTTGAAGGACTTCAGATTTGAAAACCTGGAGAATTTGCTGATTTTTGTCTGCGAAGTGGCAAACATGGGGTATCCTGCAGGTCACGCCAGATAACATTCCGCATCCGGATAGCGGTAGGGTAGTTTCTTCTTCTTAATAAATGCAGAATGAAGTGTTAGCATTCCTGCTCTTCCTGCAAGCATAAGCATTATTAAAACAATTTTCCCATAGAGAGAAAAGTCATGGGCAAGGCTTACATTCAAAGCCTTTGAAGAACCTGTTGAAAGACCAACCGTTCCCAGTGCACTGAAAATTTCAAATAACACGGATAAAAAACCTCTTTTAATATAAATTGAATGTTCTGTTATCAGGAGAAAGAAAAGGCTTATTAATGCAAAGGAAAGGTAAAAAAGAATTATTGAAAATGCCCTTAAAAGTTCATCTTTGGGAATAAATCTTTCCCTTAAAACAACTTCCTCTTCTCCTTTGAACACACTCCTTACCCATGAGCCAAAATATGCAAAAACCGTTGTCTTTATACCGCCTGCTGTTCCTCCAGGAGACCCTCCCACAATCATTAAAAACACAACAAACAGCAAGGTTGCAGGATGAAAAAGGGATATATTTATAAGGTTGAATCCCGCTGTTCTCGGTGTTACCGCATGGAAAAATGAGATGAGTATTTTATCCTTTAAGCTAAAATTTGAAAGTGAACCCCTGTATTCCATCAGAAACACAAAAATCCATCCGATTATTATTAAAAAAATGGTTGTTTTTATAACCACCTTTGAATGATGGGTTAATTTTCTTTCTTCTTTTTTAAAGACCTTTCTATATAAATTATCAATTACCGGAAATCCGAGTCCGCCCAGTATGAACAATAAAGATAAAGGAATATAAAAAAATGGATTATTTACAAATCTTGCTGCATTTTCTGAAAAAGATGAAAAACCTGCATTACAGAAACTTGAAATTGTATGAAAAACTGAGTGTCCTAAAGCAGACAAAACAGGATATTTGTTTATCAAAAGAATTACTAAAAGGTATAAAAACCCTATTAATTCGAAAAACAGAGAAACCATTGCAACTCTTTTAAAAAAGCCCCATACATTTGCAAGACTCAGTCTTTCAAAAGTCTCCCTTGCTGTTAATTTTAAGAAATAAGGCATTTTTTTCCCAAGGAAGCCGGATATTAAAAATACAAATGTAATATATCCAAGTCCACCTATCTGTATTAAAAAAAGCATTACCCCCTTACCAAAAGGGGTAAAGAAATTCTGGGTATCCTTCACTATTAAACCGGTTACGCATACCGCTGATGTCGCAGTAAAAAGGGCATCAATAAAACTCAAATTTCCGTTTCTTGAAAAGGGTAAAAGGAGGAAAAAGGTGCCTGTTAGAATTATTAATAAATAACCTGCAATTATTACTGTTGCGGGTCTTATTTTCCTCATTTAGAAAGGCTAAATTCCTTTGCTATTTTCTTCACAACTTTTTTTAAATTCTCTTTTGAGAATAAAAAGGATATTCTTACCTGCGAGGGGAAAAATCCCTCAACATGAATCTTTTGCTCATCAAATATCTCCATTACCTTTTTAATCACATCAGTTGAACCACCTATCCCGTATCCTATAAGTGATAAAAGGACAAGATTTTTTTTCTTAACAATTCTCTCGCCTTTCAATTTTTTTAGAATTCCTCTTAAAAACTCCTCTGTTTCCTTCTCATCTTTTCTGTCCACTATAAAACTCATGTCAAACTTATTCTTAAAGGGTATTCCGTGAAAAAAGAGTTTAATATTGGTTCCTCTTTCAGTCAGTTGAGTAAGAACCTGGGATATATACCCGGGATTTAGGGGGACCTGTCTCATTGTAAAAAGGGTGTTATTTTCATCAATTGCTATTCCTTTAACTCTTGGTTCTTCCATATATTTCATGCTTTCCACCTCTGTTCCTCCTTTTGAATTAAAGGAAGAAAGAACTTTTATTTTAATGTTCTCCTTTCCTGCAAGGGAAACAGCCCTGTGATGCAGAACCTTTGCACCAAATTTTGAAAATTCAAGCATCTCTTCATAAGAAATTTTTTTAATTCTTTTTGGATTTTTTAAAAACCTGGGGTCACATGAATACACTCCGTCAACATCGGTGTATATAAAAACTTCATTTACACCAAGTGCCTTTGCAATTGCAACTGCTGTTAAATCACTACCGCCCCTTCCCAGAGTCGTTATCTCCTTTTCAAAACTCACCCCCTGAAAACCTGCGATTATGGGGATTTCACCACTTTTTATCGCAGATTTAATCCTATCTCCTTTTACATCAATTATTTTTGCATTTCCGTGTCTTGTATCGGTTATTATTGCAGCCTGTGAGCCTGTAAAAGATTTTGCAGGCACCCCTTTCTCTCTTAAAGCCATTGCAAGAAGTGCCATGGATATTCTCTCGCCTGCTGAAAGAAGCATATCAAGTTCTCTTTTATCAGGTTTTTTTGAGATTTTCTCACCCATTTCAAGAAGTTTATCAGTCGTATCACCCATTGCAGAAACAATCACTACTGGAAATATATTTTCATCAATAAATTTTTTTATCTTTGACGACATTCTTTTTATAAACTTTATTCTCCCTACAGAAGTTCCGCCAAATTTTAAGACAACTATCTGTTTATACTTACTCAACTTCCTGTATCCTCATTTAAAGGAGCATATCCAGTCTTTCTAAAGCAGTTTTTATCTTGTCATCTGAAACTGTCAGGGAAAATCTCATAAAATCTCTACCTCCTTCCCCAAATCCTTCACCGGGTGTTATTAAAACTTTTGTATTCTTTAAAGTATTTATACAGAAATCAAACGAGTTTTCCGGAGGTTTAGCCCATATATAAAATGTTGCTTTTGGTTCAAAAAATTCAATGTTTTTATTTTTCAAAAATTCAAGAACTTTTTCTTTTCTTTTTTTATAGATATTTCTCATTTTCTTTCCTATCTCATCTGCAAGGGAGAGGGCTTTTATTCCTGCCTCCTGAATTGCTCCAAATTGGCAGTTATCAATTGTCGATTTAAATTTCAAAAGATTATCCACTACTTCATGATTTCCGACACAGAATCCCAGTCTCCAGCCTGTCATATTGAAAGTTTTTGAAAAAGAGTGAATTTCAATGGAGAATTTTTTCTCGGTGTCATATTTCAAAATACTTTCAGGAGGCTCTTTATAATAGATTTCTGAATATACAAAATCGTTTACAACAAGGAAATCATATTTCTCAGCAAGTTTTAGAATCTCTTTAAAAAATTCAGGATTTGTTGTCTGTCCTGTAGGGTTATTGGGATAGTTTATATAGAATATCTTTGTTCTCATAAGAATTTCATCGGGTATCGAGGATAAATCAGGGTAGAAGTCATTTTCCTCGGGTAAAAATACCTCGTATATTTCAGCCTTTGCCATTCTACAGGCATTTTTGTATGCAGGATATGAAGGTGAGGGAATTATTGCATAATCTCCTTCATCAAGAATTACATAGGGAAGGTGGGAAAGTCCTTCCTTACTTCCTATGAGAACGAGAACCTCTTTATCCTCATCAAGTTTTACTTCAAACCTTTTTTCATACCATTCCTTTATCTTCAATCTCAATTCTCTAAATCCCTGATAGGGAGAATATTTATGATATCTTGGATTTTTTGAAGCCTCGCAAAGTGCCTCAATTATCCTTTCATCGGTCGGCAGGTCAGGGTCTCCTATTCCGAAGTCAATTACCTCTTCACCGTACTCTTTTTTTAGCCTGTCCAGTTCCTCAAAAAAATAAAGGGGCATCTTATATATTCTTTCAGAGAATTTCATAATTAAATTTTAATCCAAAGGAATAAAAATAATCAATTGTGATAAATAAGTGGGGGGTTGCATTTGAATTGAGAAGTTCGGAAATTTAAGTTGGGTGTGTAAAAAGATTGAGAATCAATAGGATTTTGGATTTCTGTGATTAAAATTGTTCTCATTTTTTTTGAGAAATTTGGCATAATTTCTTTAATTTTTTTAAATTTTGGTTTAATTTTTCTTTAATTTTTATTAAATCCGGTGAAATCAGAAATTTTG
>MTOH01000016.1 GCA_002011615.1 Candidatus Hydrothermus pacificus
AATCCAATTCAATTAAAACTGTTTAGATGAAACTTATTTTAAATATGCTCTTAATGGCTAAAATCTAAAATGTTGCAATATGAAATAAAAGAAAAATTTGAGTGTAAAAAGAAATTTTCAAATCCTTTACCATTCCGATACAATGGGCGTGCAGTATGTTTTTCCTGTTTTAAAAACTTAAAAGACAGAGAAAAACAAAACAGGTAATTTTCTTTTCTTTACGAGGAGGGGATATATCATGAGACCGCCTATTGCACGTGTGGGTGGAAAATATTATATTGTTAAAGAGATCCTCAAGCGTATCCCAGGGCATATTACCTATTGCGAGCCATTTCTCGGGGCAGAACATGTGTTCTTTGCAAAATCCCCATCAAAGGTAGAAATCTTGAATGACCTTGACGGAGATCTTATTACCTTTTTCAGGTGTATCAAATATCATCCTGATGAGCTCGTGCGCCAGATTCAATATTTACTATACTCCAGGAAACTTTTTAAAGAGCTTGATAAAATGCCACTTGAAACGGATATTCAACGAGCCATCAAGTTCTATTTTAAAATCCGTGTCAGTTTCGGGGCCAAAAGGGGGATAAAATGAATAAAAAAGAATGGCTGATATTAAGGTATAAAGATCCCAAACATCTTGTTTTAATCAGAAAATCACATATAACTGAGATAAAATTTGATCCTCAAGTAAGAGAAATTCTTATTTCCCTCTCTACCTTCCTGTCGCATGAGAAATTTTGCAGCTATCACTGCACCCCGGATACATTACAAAACTACAAGGAAATAGAGAATTTTGTCAGCACACTTGTCTTTGAAGCCGAGAATCCATGACAAACAACTTTAAAAATATTTCATAACATATTGAATAAACAAATGTTATGTTTTTCTGATGCCTGTATATCTACTCTATCAATATTTTTACTTATTTTTGCATCTTTTAAATTTGCCAAATTTCTTAAAGAAAATGANAACATTTCCCTCCCCGACTTCTCAAATTAAATGTCAATATTTCTCATTTGAAATGNNAATGACCAATAAGGAAAAGTTTTATTGAATACACAAAGGGTAAAACCTTAAAATCAATAATTCAATTAAAGGAAAAACTTTTTAAAAGTTAATATGACTTTAATATGGATTATAATTGCAACACTGATTGTGAGCCTTGTGGCTTTTGTGGGTATATTTTTCCTTTTTTTAAGAAAAAATACGCTTGATAAATTACTTTTTATTCTAATTTCCCTTGCAACAGGAGCACTAATAGGNGGTGCATTTCTGCATCTTTTGCCCCATTCCCTTGAACATCTTTCTCCGATGACCGCATCATGGATTTTTATATCAGGATTTATTTTCTTTTTTTTACTTGAAAGAATTTTAAGGTGGAGACACTGTCACGAACGGGGATGTGAAATTCACCCTGTTACCTACTTAAATTTACTTGGAGATGGACTTCATAATTTCATAGATGGCGTTGTGATTGCTGCGAGTTTTTTAGTAAGTTTTCATTTCGGAGTTGTAACAACTCTCGTTGTTATGGCACACGAGGTTCCTCAGGAAATAGGTGATTATGCAATACTGGTTTATGGAGGGATGGAAAGGTTAAAGGCACTATTTTTTAATTTTGCCTCTGCAATCACCGCCATCATAGGTGGTATTATGGGATACTATCTCCTTCATGGAACCCGGTATGTTCATTACATAATGCCCTTTGCAGCAGGAAACTTCTTTTATATTTCTGCTTCTGACCTTGTTCCGGAACTTCATAAGGAGGTGAATTTTAAAAAATCATTAAATTCTTTTATTTTCTTTTTAGCAGGGATTTTTATCATGTATTTTATAAAAATAATTTTTAAAGGAGGTAATTAGAATGATAATCGCAATACCATCAAGGGGACCAAGAGGTCTTGAGGATGATATAAACGAGCATTTTGGAAGGTCCTATTATTATACATTTGTGAGTCTGGAGGAAAATCAGATAAAAGGGGTTGAGGTTAAAGAAGTTCCTTTTTCAGAACACAGACCCGGTCAAATTCCTGAATGGATAAAACAGAATGGTGCTGAGTGTGTGATATGCTGGGGTATGGGAAGGAGAGCTCAGGAATGGTTTGAAAAACTGGGAATACATGTAATAATGGGGTGCTCCGGAAAGATAAAGGATATTGTGGAGGATTATATAAAGGGGAGTTTAGAAAAAGGTGAATGGGAATGTGGAAAGTGCGAGGAGTAATAATTTCAGAATAAGATTATCAGAAGGTATTTTCTACTCAAACTTTTACAATATAAAAATATCCATCACAACAAAACTCTGGGATGGGATTTATCCATTTAATTCAAGGATACATTCTTTAAAACAGGTCCATGGAGAGAGGATAATAGAGGTTAAAAAGGGAAGTCTTTTTAAAAAAGAAGGAGACGGATTTTTCACCTCTGACAAAGGTGTTGTTCTTGAAGTCAAAACAGCGGATTGTTTTCCAGTTTTTATATCTGATAAAAATTTAATTATGCTTTTGCATGTTGGCTGGAGAGGTGCAAAAAAAGGCATAGTTGAGAAAGGAATTAAAATTTTTCAAGAAAGAGGGAATATAAAAGATGCAAGGGTATTTTTAGGACCCGGAATTAAAAAATGCTGTTATGAAATAAAAGAGGATGTTGCAAAATTCTTTGAAGAATTTATAGAAAAAAGGGATAAAAAAATATATCTTGACCTTGAAAAATTTATAATAGATAAATTCTTAAATGCGGGATTAAAAAAAGAAAATATATTTTCATTTCCCCATTGCACATCCTGTAGAAACGATTTATTTTACTCCCACAGAAAAGGTGATAGAGGAAGGATAAGGGCATGGATATTGAAAGAGTGAAGCACGATGCCTTAAAATTTTTAACTTCTGCAATGAATTCAAAGCACTTAAAGAAAAATATGGTTCATATATCTGAAGAAGAAAAAAGAGAAATGATAGAGGATGCAAAGTCTTTAAAAAGAAGAGAGGATTTTGAAAAATTAAGGAGAAAAAAGCAAAGCACCTTTACTTTTAAATGGCTTGAAGAGATTGTTAAATTTGTTGATGTTAAATATCCCGGGTATTTTATAAAGGCTGATAAAAATGTTCTTTAGAAAGGGAAAAATTTTATTTTTGCTTTTTCTTTGTTTTTCTTTCTGTGCAAAAAAGGCACCACCACCTGGAAAGCCCGATATAGACCCTCCTGATGTTGAAATAGTTTCTCCTGAAAACGGTGCCTTTGTTTCAGGAACAACACTTGTGAAGGTTAATGCAAAAGACAGATCAAAAGTGATATATGTGGAAGCATTTGCCGATAAAAATTCCCTGGGACAGGATTCCTCAGAACCCTATATCTTTAAATTTCTGCCCTTTGACTCTATCCACTTTCTAAGTGCGGTTGCAATTGACGAATGGGATAATAGAGGAAAATCAGGCAGAATTAAGGTGATAAATAAAGATTTTAAGAGGGATACAACAAATAAAGAATAGGAGGTGTTTATGAAATATATATTTATATTTATGCTCTTAAACCAGACAGAGGGAGTTAAAATAGAAAGAATTTTAAACAAAGACTCAAAGCCTGAAAAAAGGATAGAGGTTGCAAAAAACTATAAGGATGTCAAAATAGAAGTTAAAGAAGGAACAAAGGCTCTGATAAAGACAGATAAGGGTGAAATTCTGTGTGAACTCTATCCCCAGTATGCTCCAAAAACAGTTGAGAATTTTGTTAAACTTTCAAAACTTGGATTCTATGATGGTCTTATATTTCACAGGTATGTTTCGAACTTTGTGATTCAGGGTGGAGACCCTTATGGAACAGGATACGGAGATGCAGGTTACACAATTCCCTTAGAAGTTCATAAAGATGCAAAACATGTTGAGGGCGCACTGGGAATGGCAAGGTCACAGGACCCGAATTCAGGTTCCTGCCAGTTCTACATAACTCTTGCACCAACACCCCATCTTAATGGAAACTACACAGTATTTGGAAAAGTTATCAAAGGTATGGATATTGTTAAAAAATTGAGAAAAAAAGATGCCATTGAGAAAATTGAGATAATAGAAGAGTAAAACTTCTAAAACATTTTAAATCATAGCTTAAATTTCCTTATAATTTAATCCAATTTTTAAAAAGGAGCTTTAAATGGCAGATTTCGGGATAATTGTTCATGGAGGTGCTGGAACACACAGAGATAAAAACAAAGCAAAAGAAGGTGTTATAAAAGCCACTGAAGAGGGATACAAGATTCTTGAAAAAGGAGGCGCTGCAATAGATGCTGTATGTGCTGCTGTTTGTGAGATGGAGAACAATCCCTATTTTAATGCAGGTTACGGTTCTGCACTCACTGCCACAGGAGAAGTTGAACTTGATGCTGCAATAATGATAGGTAATGAATTAAAATTTGGAGGAGTTGCAGGTATAAGAGGTTTCAAAAACCCGATTCTGATTGCAAGAAAGGTCATGGAAAAAACAGATCATATATTACTCGCCGGCAAAGGAGCCGAGGAATTTGCTTTAATAGAAGGCTTCAGACGAGAAAACCTTTTAAGCGAGGAACGTTTTGCTCTTTATAGAAAAATTCTTTCCGGGGAGGACACTCATTTAAAGGATAGAATGAAGGAAACATGGAAATGGATAAGACAAAAATACGGGATTTTTGCAGGTGACACTGTTGGAGCCTGCGCTGTTGATAAAGATGGATTTACAGTAGCAGGAACATCCACAGGGGGTATATTTTTCAAAATGGAAGGAAGGATAGGAGACACACCCTGCCCGGGATGCGGAACATACGCGACTCCTTATTGTGCTTCCTCTGCAACAGGACTTGGTGAATCAATCATGAAAATTGTTCTCACAAAGTATGTGTGCGACAGAGTTGAAGAAGGTAAAAGTGTATCAGAGGCCTGTAAAATGGGTATAGATTACCTTGAAGAAAAAACAAAAGGCAGGGCAGGTGTTATTGCCATAAGTGCAGATTGCGAGTTCGGATACTATATGAATACCCCGATGATGCCCACTGCTTTTATAAAAAAAGGCGATAAAGAAATTAAACTGAGGGGGATATAAATGGAATTAATAAACACGATTTCCAACTGGGTCTGGGGACCGGTTACCATAATACTGCTTGTGGGAACAGGAATTTACCTTACATTTCGATTAAAATTAATCCAGTTTCGTGGGCTTAAACACGCAATAGCCTTAATAACGGGCAAATATGATAAACCTGAGGATACGGGTGAGATAACCCATTTTCAGGCTTTATCAACCGCACTTTCAGCAACAATAGGAGTCGGTAACATAGCAGGAGTTGCAACCGCAATAGCAGCAGGAGGTCCTGGTGCTGTTTTCTGGATGTGGGTTACTGCAATTTTTGGTTCTGCTCTTAAATATACTTCATGCACTCTTTCCCTTAGATTTAGAGAAATAAGGAAAGATGGAGTCGTTTCAGGTGGTCCTATGTATTATATTGAAAAGGGACTGGGATTTAAACCTCTTGCAATTTTATTTGCCGTATGTGGAGCAATTGCTGCATTCGGCATAGGGAATATGGTTCAATCAAATACAGTTGCTGATGCATTAAAGAGTTCTTTTTATATCCCTGTATGGATTTCAGGATTTATCATAGCGATTCTCGTTGCCCTTGTCATAATAGGTGGTATAAAAAGAATTGCACAGGTTGCTCAGAGATTAACCCCGGGAATGACTGTCTTTTACGTTGTTACCGCGATAATTATCCTGTTAATAAATCTTCCTAAAATTCCCCATGCACTTTATTTAATATTTAAATATGCCTTTAATCCTGTTGCTGCAACAGGTGGATTTTTAGGTTCAACGGTTTTGTATACGATAAGGATGGGAGTTGCAAGAGGAATATTTTCAAATGAATCGGGTCTGGGTTCTGCTCCAATAGCCCATGCAGCAGCAAAAACAGAAGAACCGGTCAGAGAAGGTCTTGTTGCAATGATAGGTCCTTTTGTGGATACGCTCCTTATATGCTCAATGACAGCCCTCGTTATAATCACAACAGGAGTATGGAGTTCAGGTGAAACAGGAGCACCTTTAACAGCAATGGGCTTTGGAAAAGGTTTTTTTATCCCTAAGATAGGTGAATATGTGGTATCCGTGGGAGTTGCCCTTTTTGCCTTCTCAACAATGCTCGGATGGAGCTATTATGGTGAGAAGTGTGCCGAGTATCTGTTCGGTGAAAAAATAATTTATCCTTACAGATGGCTTTTTGTGCTTTTCATATTCATGGGCGCGGTATTCAGACTGCCCCTTGTATGGACTCTATCAGATATAGCAAACGGATTGATGGCATTTCCAAATCTAATAGGTTTGATATTTCTATCGCCACTTGTAGCAAAACTCACACATGATTACTTTAAAAGACAATTCAAAAAATCTATTTGAAATAAAAGATTATTTTTCTTTAAACTTAATTTAATTAACCCGGGAGGAAGTTATGCAGGAAAAGATATATGAGGAAATGTCAAAATCTGCGGGATGGATGAAATTTATAGGTATACTTTCAATAATAGGTGGTGCTCTGGGATGGATGAAATTTATAGGTATACTTTCAATAATAGGTGGTGCTCTTTCTGCTCTCAGTATTGTTGGTATCATAATAGCCTGGCTACCTATCTGGATGGGTATTGTTCTTTTTCAGGCAGGAAGTGCAGCATCTGCCGCGGGGCTTGCAAAAGATGAAATAAAACTTGTAGAAGCCATATCCAAGCTAAGGTTATATTTTGTAATTATGGGAATAACAGTGATAGTGGGAATAGCCTTTTCAATACTGGCAACCCTTATAGCTATGATGACAGGCTTCTGGGCACTTGGTGGCGGTTACGGAGGTTATTAAAAAAGCTCGATATCCAGAAGTTTAAATTTTTCTTCTGTTAAAGGATTCAGGATTTCTATAAAAGGTTCTTTTATATCTTTCTTAAAAGGCACAACCGCGTAAAATTTCCTGTTTTTCAAATTCTTTTCTTTTAAGATTTTCAGAATCTTTTCATAGTCTGCTGCTCTTGATACGAATGCTTCTCCTGGAATTTCATCCATCCGGGAAAGGTCTTCCCTTATAACACGGACATTTTTCAAACCCAAGGCAAGTTTCACTTCTTTTAAAAACACTGTTTTTTTTACATTTCTTTCAATTAAAAAAATGCTCTTTTCAGGATTCAGGATTGCGAGTGGAACGCCTGGAAAACCCGCTCCTGAACCTATATCGGTTATGCTCGGTTTATCTATATTCCTGGATATTAAAACAGAGTCTGTAAAATGCTTTCTGGCAATAAAATATAAATCCCTTTCTGAAACAAGAGCGATTTTACTGCTCTCCTTTATTATGCTCATATGGTATTTTTTCCACTTCTCCTCGTACTGAAGTGCTTCTGGAAACTTCTTTAATAGAAAATTAAAAAAGGAATCGATATCTTTTAGAACTTCCTGGTAATCAATCATTCCTTATTTTTTTCTTCACAAGAGGATTCACGTTAATATCTTTAAGTATTATATCATAGGTTGTAATTGAGAAAGGAATATAGGGATTCCCTTCAAAAAAATTAAAGGAACTCATGTTTCCCAGAACACCTTTTATTTTACCCCACATATCTTCAAAAGATGAAAAATTAATTTCAAGATTTTTAATCTCTCTCTTATTTCCATTTTTATAGAGTATAAACCCTTTTGTTATTTCAAAAGAAAGAGGAGACCTTATTTGAATATCTTCAATAATCAATATACTGTCTCTTAAAAGATTCTTTTCAGGCAAATCCTTTACAAAAACATTTGTCATAAACGGAAAGGGTTTTGAATAAAGAGCTGACCTTGCATGTCCATTTGAATTAGAAAATTCGCTCACCGGTTCTCTCTTTAAAAGAAAATTTTTTAAAATACCCCTTTCAATCAGATTGACATGCTCTGACCTGACACCTTCATCATCATATAACAAAAATCCTGCAAGAGGTTTTTTATTAAAATAATCAATATCAGGTTTATCATAAACATCTATGTCAGCCGTGATTTTTCTACCTATTTTCTGAATAAAACTCTTTAAGTTATCATAATTATCCTTACTTAAAAAAAATGTATTTTTTACAAGGTTTGAAATAAATTTTGCAGAGGATATACCACCCAGAACAACATCACCGTTGTATCCCTTTATCTCATTCCCATTCACATGCTTTTTAAAATCTTCAATAAAACTAATTGCCTCCTGCAAACATCTTTTACCAAGAATTTCATCAATCTCATATCCAAAAAATTCCCTTGAGCTACTGTAACGTTTACCTTCCTTATCAAAAGCGGACACAGATACTCTCATGAGAAAATAACTACCTGTATCTTCAATTTCAGTACCTTCGGTATTAACAATAATTCGTTTTTTTCTTATAAAATAAAAGGATAGTTTACCCGAATAAAGGAATTCAACCTTTAAGACTCTGGAATAAAATTTATCCATAATCTCTTTTATTCTCTTATAATTAACCTTTTTCATCTCTCTTTTCTTGTAGTTCACAGGTTTTTCTTTTGAGAATGATGCGGATGTATCTTCGGGTAAAAAAGCGGTTTTACTCTTTTCTCTTTTATAATAATCACTAACTGCATTTTTATAGCCAAAATCAGTCATTTTCCATAAGGTATGCCTTATTGCATACTCTTCATCTTCAAGGGGAAACTTTGGATATGCAAGATTTTTAAAATCATAACGAGTTGAAAATCCGGAGCCAAAGAAATTAGAACTCACCCCGTCTTCCCTGTAATCACCAACCCTAACTTCAACATAGGGTGCCCTTGAAACGGTTTTTCTCTCCTCACAGAGCCCTGCTTTTCCATATTCTAAATAATAAAGCTCTATTTCAGTAATCCTGTAAAGAATAAAATAGGGTTTTACTTCTGAATTTCTTTTTAGATACTCAAAATTTCTGTGCAGTTCCTTTTTTAGAAAGTCTTTTGTTCCTGAGAAAATTAAAATAGAGATTAATAATGTGTTCATGGCGGTGGTATAATCGGGGGTTTTAAATAACTCTTTTCCCTTTTTGCAAGTTCCATCTCTCTTATAAGCACTGATGGAGAAACTATACCAACGGGTATGCTTCCAGACTCTGCACCACAGAATCCATTATAACATCCAGGGTCATCACCAAGTGCAACTATATTTTTAAGAGAAATAAGCGGGGTTCCTCCAAATCTTATGCCTCTTATATACTCCTCTTTCCCGTTCACCCATAACCTCTTGGCAACTATTGGTTCTGATTCAAAAGTTTCAAGTGTAAACTTTGTTGTCTGGGTTCTACCCTCTGTAATCTTTTCAATAATTATACCGTATTCTTTACCCTGTTTTTTACACTCCTGTATTAAAAGTTTTTTAAGAGAGTCCACCGGTAGAGGATTGAGATTTTCAATTATCAAATTCCCCTGCCTCGGCACAGGTGGATTAAAGGAGTTTAAAAGGTAAAAAGGAGATGCTCTACCATGACCATTAGAATTTTTAAACTGAAGCAGAGGTCTTCTTGAAAGCAAAAACCTTTTTAAGACACCCCTTTCAATTAAATTAACCTTTTTTGCCTTTATACCTTCTTCATCAAACCTGTAGAACCCACTTAAAGGAAATTTTTTAAAATATTTTAAATCAGGAGCATCATAGACATTTAGAAAAGCAGGTAAAATTCTTTCACCTAATTTTTCTTTAAAAATTTCTCCTTCAATTCTTGAACGCTGTCTGTGCCCTTCAAGCCTGTGCCCTAAAATTTCATGAAAGAAAACACCTGCTCCCGGGGAAACTATTAAAACAGGTCCTTTATAGGACTCCTGAATTTCACAACTCTTCATTTTTCTCACATTCTTGATTATATTTAAGGCACATCTTATAATAGAGTCAGAAGAGGGCATATCTTTTTCTTCAAAGAAGAAAAAACTTTCAAAATCAGATACCCACATCCCGTCAATTGCCTTTGTTTCTGCATAAACATATATATAATTGTAGTTCCGATTCTCAAATATCTTTCTGCCCTCTGTATCAACAAAATATTTCCTCTGTTCTATTGTGTAGAAAGCCACACCCGATGAAAGTATATCAGGTTCTTTTTTAAAAATCTTTGATACATCCTTTAAAATTTCTCTAACTTTTTTCAGGTCCACAGGTTTATACTTTCCTGTGTCAATAAAAGTTTCAGCCTTTTCACGGGTAAAAGAAGGCAGCGTGTCTTCTGAAAACTCCTGAATTTTTTTAGCCTTTTTATCAAAATACCTTATCCTTGCAATCTGATAACTCCTTAAAGAAAATTTTGAAAGCAGTTTTTTCCATAACTTATTTTCCTCACAGGGTATGTTCATGTGAATTAAAATTTGCCTTATCTCGCTTTCTTCTTCACCCGGAAAATAAAGCTCATCAGGATAGATTGAGCTGTCAAAACTATAATCCCCCACCCTTATCCTTGAACTAAAATAGCCTTTTTTATTCTCAAAATCCTTTGTAATAGAACCAAGGGATGCCTCAAGTTCTTTTCTCTGTTCAAACACAACCTGATACTCCATATAATAGGGATTAACATCTTTTTTTCTTAAAATTTCAAAATTGGATTCCAACTCCATTTCAAGAAGGTTCAAAAACTTTGCAGGAGACAGACATAAAATTACAAAAATCAGTTTCATAATAAGTAAATAAAGATATGGGTTTTAATAAAAAATTTGCAATATTACAAGTTATCTCATCAAAAATCTGATTGAAATGAATTCGTTAAATATAATGAAGGAATTTAAATAAAAAATTTGCTCAAACCCGAACAATTTATACTTCTTATTCTTTCTCTTTATATTCTGCTTTGAGTTGATGAGATTTTCTGGATATTTCAGCAAGTCTTTTGTTAAGCGGATTTGATTATACCATAATATATTAACACCCCCTCCTTTATCCGGGGGAATTAAAACTCCCATCAAGGGGGAGGAGATTATCTGTTAATTTCTCTACTAAAAAATGAGGCTGTTTTCCCTCTCCCTTGATGGGAGGGGTAAGGGGAGGGTGATAAAACTATAGGAGTGAGAGGTTCATTAAAGGGTTTTTAGATGTTACAATAAAAAACAAAGATAAACAAAAGTCTGGAAATGTGTATAGATAAACAAGGAAGTTATTTTGTTTCCTTTTTGACTTAAAGCCATCTATTGAATTAAAATTAATTTTTAAAAAGGAAAATTATTATGACACAAAGACAAAGATGGGGAACAAGGATAGGTCTAATACTTGCAATGGCAGGTAATGCTGTGGGATTGGGTAATTTTTTAAGGTTTCCTGTTCAGGCTGCAAAACACGGTGGTGGTGCCTTTATGATTCCCTACTTTATATCCTTTTTACTCCTTGGTATACCGCTTATGTGGGTTGAATGGTCAATAGGAAGATACGGAGGAGTTAGAGGTCACGGAACATCACCTGGAATCTTCTCCCTGCTCTGGAAGAATAAATTTGCAAAGTATCTCGGTATAATAGGAGTTGCAGGTCCTCTTGCAATTGTTATCTATTATGCTTATATTGAATCATGGACACTTGCTTATGCCATATTCTCTCTTTTTGGTAAGATTCCAAAAGTTACAAACTTTCAGGGAGTTGGCTTTGAGGAAATCTTAAAACCTTTTGAAGGATTCCTCACAGGGTTCACAGGAACCGGTAAATTCTTTATCAAACCCAGTCTTTTTGCCTATCTCTTTTTTGTCATAACAATACTTATAAATATATGGGTGATAGCAAGAGGTGTTGCAAAGGGAATTGAAGCAATTGCAAAGGTCGCAATGCCCATGCTCTTTATATTTGCTGTTATACTCGTTGTAAGAATTTTTACTCTTGGCTCACCTGTTCATCCTGATTCAAACGCCTTAAAGGGACTTTCATTTTTATGGGAACCGGACTTTTCAAAGCTTCTTGATTTAAATGTCTGGCTTTCAGCAGCAGGACAGATATTCTTTACCCTGAGCATAGGGATGGGAGCAATAATGGTTTATGCAAGTTATCTGAGAGAAGAAGATGATATAGCCCTTTCAGGGCTTGCAACCGCATCAACAAACGAATTTGCAGAGGTTGTTCTGGGTGCATCAATAGCCATACCTGCTGCTGTAATATTTTTTGGTTATCAGAACGCAGAAAAGATTGCCCAGGCAGGTGCTTTTAATCTTGCGTTTGTATCAATGCCCGCTGTCCTCTCATACATCCCTCTTGGTAACATATTCGGATTTTTATGGTTTGGGCTCCTCTTTTTTGCAGGAATAACATCATCCCTTGCTTTAACCCAGCCAGCAATGGCTTTTTTAGAAGACGAGTTTAAAATTCCCAGAAAAAAAGCCGCAATACTTATAGGAATATTTATATTTCTTTCAGCCCATATACCCATATTCATATCAGGAGCTCTTGATGAATTGGACTTCTGGATGGGAACATTCTTTATAACCCTTTTTGCAGGAACAGAACTTATAATATTCTTCTGGGTCTTTAATCCCAAGAAGGCATGGAAAGAGATAAACAAAGGTGCTGATATAAAGGTTCCGAAATTCTTTTATTATGTGATAAGATATGTAACCCCTCTTATAATTCTGGCAATATTTTTAGGCTGGTTTATCCAGAGCGGATGGAAAAATATTATTTCAGGTTCACCCGGTAAATGGATTGCAAGAGCTTATATAATAATGCTTCTCAGCCTGCTCGCAGGCCTTGTTTATATTGCTTTCAGGAGGAAAAAAGAATGAAAACAGGAGGATGGATTTTTATTATTTTTTCCTGGGGAATAGTTTTCGGACTTGTTATCTTCTGTTACTTAAAAATCCTGAAAAAGAAATAAAAGTTGAAATGGATTAAAAGACTAAAAGAAGAGTTCGGTAAAGACAGGGTCATAGATGAGATAGAAACAAGACGAATTTATTCAAAGGATGAATCCGGAATAGAAGATTCTTTATGTGACTGCGTTGTTTTTCCTGAGAGTGAAAAAGAAGTCTCCAGAATTTTAAAATTTGCGAGCAGATTTAAAATCCCGATAACACCGAGAGGTGGTGGAACAGGAGTCTCAGGAGGTGCAATTCCTTTAAAAGGTGGAATAGTTATCTCATTTTCAAAGATGAATAAGATTATTGATATTGACGAAAAAAATATGACTCTTGAAGTTGAACCGGGCGTTATCCTGGAAAACATTTTCAAAGAGGTTGAAAAATCAGGTTTTTTCTATCCACCTGACCCTGCATCCTACGAAAATTGCACCATAGGAGGTAATATCGCAACCAATGCAGGTGGTCCAAGATGTATAAAACACGGTGTAACCTCAAACTATGTTCTGGCACTTGATGTTGTGCTTTCTGAAGGAGAAAGAATATTTACAGGAAGGAAAACAAGGAAATGGAAAGCGGGTTATAACCTACCTGGAATTTTTCTGGGCTCTGAAGGAACTCTCGGAGTCTTCACAAAAATCTATCTCAGGCTCATTCCTCTTCCAGAATGTATTCAAACCCTTCTTGTTCCTTTTGATGAAAAAGCTTATGCGGGTATATGTTCTTCAGAGATAATAAGGAATAAAATTATACCAAGATGTATTGAATATGTTGATGAAAGTGTTTTTGAAATCATAGGTGATGATATAAAAAGGTTTTTTCCTGATAAAACCCGTGCCTTTTTATTAATTGAATTTGACGGGAAGGAAGAAGAGGTAAAAAAGGACATAGAAAAAATTTTGCCTGTTCTTGATAAAAATCATGCAATTGAGATATATACCGGCATAAAAGAATATGAAAGACAAAAATTATGGAAAATAAGAAGAGATATTCTGCCTTTTCTTGAAAAAACAGGCTACAAAGTGAGGTCCGAAGATGTATGTGTTCCTTTTGCCCATACATCAAACCTGATTAAAATTGCCGATGAAATAAGAAAGACCTTTGATTTAAAAGTATGTGTTTTTGGACACATTGGAGACGGAAACCTGCATATCAATCTTTTATGGGAAAAACAGGAGAAGGAAACCCTGAACAGAGCTGTAGAATTTCTCTACAGAAAGGTTGTTGAACTGAATGGAACAATAACGGGTGAACATGGAATAGGAATATTAAAAAAAGACTTTTTAGGAATTGAGCAGGATAATACAGTAATCTCTATTCAGAGAAAAATTAAGAAAATCCTGGACCCGAAAAATATTTTAAATCCCGGAAAGATTATTTAACCTCTTTTTCAAGTTTGACCCTGATAAAGGATGGTTCTACCTCCTCCACCTCAACCGAGTCAGGAGTAAACACTTTTGGAGGCAAATAATATTCTCCATGACCAAAACCTATCAGATTGAGCATAACCGTAACATCATCCGATTTAACCTCTTCCACCTTGTCTATTGTGCCTTTAATCTTTATCTTCACTCTATCAGGCTTCACATCAACCTTATATCCTTCAGGTGATATTATGGTGGGTTCCTTTTCTATTTCTTTTATGAGTTCCCTTTCTATCTGAACATATACTCTTAAAGAGCCCGGTTTTACATTTATAAGTTTAGACGGGGAAAGGATTTTTATATATTCGTAAAAGGAATTTTTTTTTCCTGACACTTCTATTTCATTTCCTTTAACCTCATTTATTTTTTCAATAAGACTTTTTGGGCCTGTTATGGTTATTTTTTCACGAGCAGGATTAAGAGATGCAACGCTGTATCCTTGTTTTGGTTCACCCACAAATCCCAGTTTAACAGGCACTTCTTTACTTTCTTTTTCCTCAAGAGATAACTCAAGAAAATTCTCGGGCAGGACTATCCGATAAACTTCTATCCCTTCTGGAATTTTTATCTCTTTTTCATCAAGTGCATAACTGATTTTCCCCGGTTTTATCTCTTTTAAATTTAATACAATTTTAGGTTTAAAAAAATATAGTCTTAAAAGGTCCTTGCCACTGGCCTCATACATGGCTTTGATTTTACCAGGTGGTAATTCTCTGAAGGTTATATCAGTAGAAATATTCTGGTATTCTATAATTGTATCTCTTTCAGCTATATAAATTTTCTCAGTGGCAGAATGAAACCAGAGAATCATTGCAATTATAAGAGAAATCAATTTTAAAGGCCAGTCTTTAAAAAGATATTTTAACAGATTCATTTCTTTCTTCTAAAAAACCCCCTGAATCCTCTATCTTTTCTGTCCTCTTTTTTCTCCTTTTTCTCCTGTTTTACAGGGGACTCTTTTTGCTTTATCCTGATAAGTCCAGAAGTTGCGAGACCATAGAAAATTTTAGCGGTTTCAAACTGATCCATACTTAAAGACATTGCTATTTCCTTGATACTTTTATTTCCATCAACCCTTGATAAAATCTTCCATTCATTCGGGGTAAGCTCTATCTCATCCACATCAGTATCAGGATTGGGTTCTATCTCAAATATTGATTCAAAGGATGGTATCACTTTTTCTACAACCTTCCACTCATCTATTTTTCTCGCTATATCAAGCAAAAGATTTGGTATGGGCAGGTTTATGGTGCTTTTACTGGAAGAGTTACCAGGTAAAAACTCAAAAAGACCTTCTTTCCACTGCATTATCTTTGCCATGGCTACCTCACCCTCTGTCTCACTGCATTCAACATGTTTTATTATACCATTTTCAACATATATTGTTGCAGAACCCGACGAAGAATTAATTTTTAAAGCACCATTCTTATTACTCATGTGAAGCAGTTGAAGTAAATCACCCAGATCAAAATCCTTAAGATTACCTTTTAGTGTCATTTTTAACCTCTTTCAAAAAAACCTATTTCTCTGAATCTTTTTCTTCTTTCTTTTATTAAATCGTCAATATTTTTACTCTTTAATTCAAAAAGGTCTTTTAATAGAACTTTTTTTATCTCCATGGCAGTTGCATCCCAATCCCTGTGAGCTCCACCTTCTGGCTCCTTTATTACATCGTCTATTATCTTAAAGTTTTTTAAAAAGTTACTTGTTAATTTTAATGCTTCAGCTGCTTTATCTGCCTTTTTACTATCTCTCCAGAGTATTGAAGCACAGCCTTCTGGTGATATAACCGAATAGATAGAATACTCAAGGGCGTAAATTTTATCTCCCACTGCAATTGCCAGTGCACCTCCTGAACCACCTTCTCCTATTATAACAACTATAATTGGAACCTTTAATTTTAACATCTCAAATATGTTAAAAGCAATCGCCCATGCCTGTCCTCTCTCCTCTGCCCCGACACCCGGATAGGCCCCGGGTGTATCAACAAGGCATACAACAGGAAAATTAAACTTTTCTGCAAGTTTGAAAATTCTTAAAGCCTTTCTGTAACCTTCAGGGTGAGGCATGCCAAAGTTCCTGAAAGTCCTTTCCTTGGTATCTCTTCCTTTTTCCTGGCCAATATAGCAAACCTGAATATTGCCAAGCCTGGCAATTCCTGAAATTATGGCAGGGTCATCAGCAAAAAGCCTGTCTCCATGAAGTTCAAAATATTCATCAAATATTTTTTCAACGAGGTCCTTTGCATGGGGCCTTTTTGGATGTCTTGCAACCTGAACAATCTGCCATGCACTTAAATTTGAAAATGTCCTCTGTATTAAAACTCTTTTCCTCTCCTCCAGTGCATCAAGTTCTTTTTTAAATTCAGGATGTTCTGAAAGTAAACTTTTTAACTCCTCTATTTTCCTTTCAACTTCTCCGATTTTCTTCTCAAATTCCAGCATTTGTGATTCCTATAAAATGGATATCATCAAAATAACCAGATGGCTTATAGGAATATCTCAGGTTTATAAAGGGTAATTTAATTTCTATCCCTATTGAAAACACCCCAAGGTCATCAGGATAGGAAATTCCAGCAAGCAGAGATATATACTTTATCCCGCTGTAAGACACAGCAAATTTAAAATTCTGTTCAAAATCCTCCTTATCCCACAGTCCTCTTGTATATCTGAATTTAAAATGAAACTTTTTTAAATCCGCTTCTGCTGTTAAAAAAGCTAAAAAGGGTTCTGAATAATATCTCTTATTAAATCTGGATGCGGTTCCAAAGTTTCTAACACCACCTTCCATTACTATGAAAGGTATTTTTCTGGGCCTAAAGAACAGAAAGGCATCAAGCATGAAATTGTTTGATGTATATTCCCAGATGGTTGAATTGATAAACTTTACTCCTGCATTAAAATACAGTTCCGGGTCTATTTTAAAAGAGTGGTATACTCCTGTAAGCAATGAATATGGCCTGTATGAATAAACAGGTTCAGAAGATGCATTTTCATAATAATCAAATTTTCCAAAATCAAAGTATGAAATGCTCAAACCTGTTCTGAATTTGTTGTTGTAATAGGTTGCATGATAGTTTTTTGAATCAAGAAACCAGTCAGATATGGAGAAAAGAAAAATATCTTTTTCAAAATTATGAAATTTTTGAACAGAGGTCTCAAAAAGAGAAATCTCGTGGATTCCTATCAGGTCAAAACCATCAGAAGGTGCAAGTATTTCGTTATGAATAAAGGATGAAAAAATTACAAATAGAATTACATTCATTTTGCCTCCTCTATATATTTTTTTAAAATCTGCACACTCCATTCAATATCTCTTATATCAACAACCTCACAAGGGGTATGCATATATCTTAAAGGAATGGATATGAGTCCACAGGGTATACCTTCTCTTAATAGAGTAATTTTATCAAGGTCTGTTCCTGTTCCTGAAGAAAGAACTTCTATCTGATAGGGAATTTTATGCTTTTTACAGACCCTGAGTAACCTATCTTTAATTTTCCTGTCTATAAAAGGACCCACCCCTATTGCGGGTCCTTTTCCCAGCTCAATATCAGAAATTTCCTCTTTTGTATAAAAAGACTTCGCGAATGTTGCATCCACTATTATACTCTCATCGGGATAAATCTCAAAAGCCTTTCCAACCACGCCTGTGCCTCCTGTTTCTTCCTGTGCATTAAAGAAGAAAATAAGGTCTTTATAATAGGGGGTTTTACTTAATTTTTCAATCAGAAGCAATAAAACAGATGCACCTGCTCTGTTGTCTAAGGATTTAGAACTGCATCTTGTTTCATTTAAAATGCTGAACTTTCCTTTAAATGTGATTATGTTTCCCTTTTCAACATTTAGTTTTTCTGCATCTTCACCCAGATCAACATAAATATCAGATTCCTTTGCTTCACCTTTAAGATGGGGCGGAATCATTCCGATAATACCCTCTATTTTCTCACCATTTTCCCTTACAACATAAACTTCCTGTCCCTGAAGAAGTTTTTTATCAATCCCGTGAGTCTCAATAATGGCAAAACCACTGGATATCTTTTTTACATACATATATATTTCATCAATATGGGCTGTTAGTAAAAGTTTTTTTCTGCCTTTACCTTTCTTCACGGCTATAAGACCGCCTGCCTCGTCAATTTTCACCCTGTCAACATATTTGCTTATCCTTGTCTTTATTTTTTCTGATAGAAATCTCTCATAGCCTGATGGTGCAGGAAACTCGGAAAGCTCCTTAACAACACTAAACACTTTTTTCATTTTAAAAACCTTTTTAAAATAAACTCAAAATCTTGTTCATCTTCAAAAAATATCTTCACATACCCGCTTTTCTTACCCTTTTTAATCTCAAATTTTAAACCTGTGTCTTCTTTTAATTTTTCTTCCAGATATATAATCTCTTTACTCTTATCTTTTTTAACAATCCTTTCTGCTTTTCTAACGCTTATTTTCTGCCTGAGCATACCCTTAAAAACCCTTCGCCTTTCATTTTCATCCTTTAAAGAAAGCAGTGCTCTGGCATGACCCTCTGTTATTTTACCGTTTTCAATCGCAGAAATAATTTCAGGGGAAAGGGTCAGAATCCTGATAGTATTTGTAACCGCACTTCTGGTTTTACCCACTCTTCTGGCTATCTGTTCATGGGTCAGCCCAAACTTTTCATTTAAAACTCTATAAGCTCTTGCCTGCTCAACAGGGTTTAAATCCTCTCTCTGAATGTTTTCAATAAGTGCAATCTCCAGAGCCTCTTCATCTGAAATTTCTTTTACTATACAGGGTATTTCTTCCATTGAAAGCTCTTTTGCTGCATAAAACCTTCTGTGTCCGGACACAATCTCAAAGTTTTCTCCTGATGGTCTTACAATTATTGGCTCAAGTATACCCTTTTCTCTTATTGAGTCTATTAATTCACGCAGGTTTTCCTTTGTGATTTTCACTCTCGGCTGATATTTTCCCGGCATTATTTTAGCTACGGGTATCCTATTGATACTTTCCTCTTTAACACCTTTTATAAGAGCATCAAGCCCCTTACCAAGAACTCTTTTTTTCATCTCCTTTCAAAATCTCCTTTGCCAGTTCCATATAAGCCAGTGCCCCTTTTGAATTTGGAGCATAATCAAATACACTTTTGCCAAAACTCGGTGCCTCTGCAAGTCTGACACTTCTTGGAACAACTGTCTTAAAAACTTTATCTTTAAAAACCCTCCTCAACTCAGCCTCAACAGCATGGGCAAGCCTTAACCTCCTGTCAAAAAGCGTAAGAAGAAAACCTCTTATTCTAAGAGAAGGATTTAAAAGTTCTTTAACCTTTTTTATTGTCTTCAAAAGCTGAGTCAAACCTTCAAGAGAATAATATTCTCCCTGCACGGGTATTATGACCGAATTCGAAGCAACCAGCGCATTTAAAGTAAGCAATCCTAAGGAAGGAGGTGTATCTATAAGCACATAATCAAAA
Organism: Candidatus Hydrothermus pacificus; assembly: GCA_002011615.1. GTDB lineage: Bacteria > Hydrothermota > Hydrothermia > Hydrothermales > Hydrothermaceae > Hydrothermus > Hydrothermus pacificus. The sequence continues at coordinate 19,686 of MTOH01000016.1, forward strand.
TTCTTTATAGTTTTGATTATCTTTTCCTTTAAAATCTTTTCTTTTTTCTCTTCTTCTTTAACTTCTGTTTCAAAACCGACCAGGTCAAAGGTTGAGGGTACTATGAACAGATTATGATTGACCTCTCTTATAATCTCATCAAGCTCTTTTCTCTGTGAGAAAACATCATATATATTTCCCGATGAACCATTAACACCCAGTCCTGAAGACAAATTTGATTGGGGGTCACAATCAACCACACAAACCCTCTTACCAATCTTGCTCAATGCCATCGCAAGATTGAGACAGGTTGTTGTCTTTCCAACTCCTCCTTTCTGGTTTGCAAGGGAATATATTTTCATTCTTCTTTTAACATGGGTATTTTTATACCGAACTTTTTGGCAGTCTCTATTGCCTTTTCATATCCTGCATCTGCATGTCTTGCCATACCTATACCGGGGTCATTTGTCAGAACTCTTTCAAGTTTTTTATCTGAAAGTTCTGAACCATCAGCAACTATAACCTGACCTGCATGTATACTGTATCCTATACCAACACCTCCACCATGATGCACAGAAACCCATGAGGCTCCTGATGAAGTGTTTAAAAGGACATTCAGTATAGGCCAGTCAGCAATTGCATCAGAACCATCCTTCATACCCTCTGTTTCTCTGTTAGGAGATGCAACAGAACCGGTATCAAGATGGTCCCTACCTATAACAATGGGCGCCTTTAATTTCCCTTCTTTAACAAGTTTGTTAAATGCGAGTCCTGCCTTATCCCTTTCTCCATAACCGAGCCAGCATATTCTTGCAGGAAGTCCCTGGAAAGGAACCTTTTCCCGGGCAAGTTCTATCCATCTTCTCAGAGGTTCATCTTCAGGGAACAAATCAAGGATAACCCTGTCAGTAAGGAAAATATCTTCAGGGTCTCCTGAAAGAGCAGCCCATCTAAAAGGACCTTTGCCCTCACAGAAAAGGGGTCTTATATATTCAAGAACAAATCCGGGCACATTAAAAGCATCTTTAACCCCTGCTTTCTGAGCCTGTCCCCTTATATTATTACCATAATCAAAGGCAATTGCTCCTGCCTTTTGCATTTCAAGAATTGCAGACATGTGTCTTGCTATTGATTCGTATGACCTTTTAAGGTATTCTTCAGGATTTTTCTTTCTCAGTTCAATTGCCTGCTCAAAGGTCATTTTCCCGGGCACATATCCATTCAGGGGGTCATGAGCTGATGTCTGGTCAGTAACCACATCAGGAATTATACCTCTTTTAACAAGCTCGGGATGTATATCAGAAGCATTCCCAACAAGCCCTATTGACCTGGGTATCTTATTCTTCACCGCTTCATCAACGAGCTTTAACGCCTCTTCAAGATTATCCACCATGACATCACAGAAGCCCTGTTTTAATCTTCTTTCAATTCTTTTTGGGTCAACCTCAACATCCAGTATAACACCCTCATTCATGGTAACAGCAAGGGGCTGGGCTCCTGACATACCTCCCATACCTGCTGTCAGAACAAATTTTCCTTTAAGGGAACCACCAAAATGTTTTTTAGCACAGGATGAAAAAGTTTCGTATGTCCCCTGTATTATGCCCTGTGTCCCTATGTATATCCACGAACCTGCTGTCATCTGCCCATACATTATAAGTCCCATTGCTTCAAGTTTCCTGAAATAATCAAGAGTTGCCCATGCTGGCACAAGAAGTGAATTAGCTATCAAAACTCTCGGTGCCCATTCATTTGTTTTAAAAATACCCACAGGCTTTCCTGATTGAACAAGCAGAGTTTCATCGTTCTTAAGGGTTTTTAATGCATCCACTATTGCATGGAAACATTCCCAGTTTCTTGCAGCTTTTCCTGTTCCCCCGTAAACTATAAGCTCTTCAGGCTTTTCAGCAACTTCAGGGTCAACATTATTCATAAGCATTCTAATTGCAGCTTCCTGTATCCAGCCCTTACAGGAAATCTCTTTGCCTCTCGGTGCCTTAACAGGTTTATATTCCATTTTACTCATTTCAAAAACTTTTTTCTTTTCCATTTCATACCTCCTAAATTGTCCCTTCAGGGTAAGCAGTTTTACCAGGGACAAATCCCCTTAATTCTTTTAAAGCCCTTTTAATTCTGAATATTACCTCATCCTTTCCAAGTACATCCATAATATCAAAAAGTCCGGGACCAACTGTTTTACCCGTAAGAACCAGTCTCAAAGGATGAATAATAAATGCCGCCTTAACATTATTCTGTTTCGCCTTCTCTCTTACCACACGTTCTGCACTCTCTTTATCAAAATCCTTCAAGGATATTATCTCACTTAAAATCTCTTCAAGTATCTCAAACACTCTCGGGTCAACAAAATGCTTATCAAGCCCTTTTCTCTCATACCTGTAATTCCTTGTAAAAAAGTAATTTGAGAATTCGGGAAGCTCTCTTAAGGTTTTAACCCTTGTTTTAAAAAGAGGGACTATTTTCCTTAAAACATCAATGTGTTCTTCAACCTTAAACCAGTCTGTCTTTTCATAAAAAGGAAGTATTTTTTCTAAAAGTTCTTCATCATTTAACTTTTTTATATATTCTGAATTCATCCATAAAAGTTTATTTATATCAAAAACGCAAGCCCTCTTATTCACATTCTTAATATCAAATACTTTTATCATTTCCTCTTTTGATATAATTTCCCTGTTATCACCTGGTGACCATCCAAGGAGAGCAAGAAAGTTGAAAATAGCTTCCGGTAAAAAGCCTTCTTCTCTGAACTGTGTCACAGAAGTTGCACCATGCCTTTTTGAAAGTCTTTTTTTATCAGGGCCAAGAATCATGGGAAGGTGTGCAAATTCTGGAGGTTCCCACCCAAAAGCTCTGTAAAGCAATATCTGTTTTGGAGTATTTGCAATATGGTCGTCACCTCTTATCACATGGGTTATCTCCATAAAATGGTCGTCTATCACAACAGCCGTCTGGTATGTTGGGAACCCATTCTGTTTTAAAAGGACAAAATCCTCTACTTCAGAGTTGTCAAATTCTATTTCTCCGTGTATTAAATCATTAAATACTGTTTTTCCTTCAGGAACTTTAAACCTTATAGCCTTTGGTCTTTTCTCTCTCTCAAAAGCTTCAATCTCCTCTTTACTCCTCTTAAGACAGGTTCGGGGATATTTAAAGGGTTTTTTAAGTGTTCTGGCTATCTCTTTATGCTCCTGAATTTCTTCTTCTGTGCAGTAGCAGTAATATGCTTTTCCCTCTTCAAGAAGTTTCATGGCATGTTCCTGATATACCCCAAGCCTTTTTGACTGAAAAACAATATCTTCATCCCACTCAAGCCCGAGCCATCTCAAACCTTCGGTAATGACATCTATCCATTCCTTTTTAGACCTCTCAACATCAGTATCTTCTATCCTTAAAAGAAACCTGCCTCCTTTGTTTCTTGCAAATAAATAGTTATAAAGGGCAGTTCTTATACCCCCAACATGTAAGGCACCTGTAGGAGAAGGGGCAAACCTAACTCTTACCATTTCACATTTATCTCAAGAAAAGGGCTTCCTTTAAGAGGAGAAGAAACTATTGAAACTTCTGTTTTTAACCCTGCTGTATTAAAAATCTCTTCTAAGAAACCTCTTATCTTTTCTTCCACAAATTCGTTGGTTTTATCCATATTCTCAAATTTCACATTAATCTCATTTTCAGAAAGCCTTTTAGTCAAATATCTGCAACCTCCGTAAAAACTATCGCCTATAAGAAAATCCTTTGAAATAATCCATTGAACATCCTTTATTCTTTTTGCAACCCTCAATTCTCCTGAGATAAAGAGTTCAGCAGACTTCTTACCAATAAACCTTGCAAATTCCCTGCCTTTTTCAAAACAAACCAGTTTCATAATTTCCATATACATTTCAAAGGGAAAAAGTTCCTCATCCTTTAAAGCATTGATATCTGTAATCAGGTTTTTATATTCTTCTGGAAGCCTTTCTCTTATATCGGAAAAATCCACCCCTTCATCTTTTAACACCCTGAATATATACTTAATAGTTCTTCCTTTTGCTTTCATTTTTAAACTTTAATTATAATGTAAAATTGACAGTATTTCAATCAAGGGCTTATAATTTATTTCTTTTAAAACCAGATAAAAGCAAAAAAAACCAAAAAGGAGGTTTTAATAATGCTTGTGCCTGAAGATTTAAAATACACAAAAGAACATGAATGGGCAAAAATAGAGGGTGATATAGCAACCATAGGTATAACTGACTTTGCCCAGAGTGAGCTATCAGACATTGTATATGTTGAACTGCCAGCTGTAGGTTCTGCTGTAGAATATATGGAACCATTCGGAAGTATTGAAGCAGTAAAAACAGTCGCTGACCTGTATTCCCCCCTATCAGGAGAAATCATGGAAGTTAACGAAGAGCTGGAAAACAATCCAAGTGCGATTAACGAAGACCCTTATGGACAGGGATGGATTGTTAAAATAAGAATAACCAATCCTGAAGAAATTGGAAAACTCCTATCACCAGAAGATTATAGAAAACTTATAGGGGCTGAGTAAAATGGAGTATTTGCCCAAGAACGAAGAGGAAAGGGAAGAAATATACAAATTTCTCGGGATCAAGAAATTTGAAGACCTTTTGACTTCTCTTCCTCAGGAAAAAATTCTCAAAGAACCTCTTAAAATCCCTGAAGGGAAGAGTGAAATAGAAGTAAGAGAAATCGTAGAGGGGCTTGCTCGTTCAAACAAATGGGACCTTATAAACTTTGCGGGTGGTGGCGCCTATGACCATTTTATCCCCTCAATAGTAAACTATGTAATCTCAAGACCTGAATTCTACACTGCTTACACTCCCTATCAGGCAGAAGTTTCTCGGGGCACACTTCAGGCAATGTTTGAATACCAGACCCTTATATGTGAATTAACAGGAATGGAAGTTGCGAACAGCTCTATGTACGAAGGTGGTAGTGCACTTGCAGAAGCCATCCTGATGGCCTGCAGAATAAAGAAAAAATACAAAATACTAATCCCTGCAAATCTAAATCCTCTTTACAAAAGAGTGGTGCAAACCTATATCTCCCATGTGGTGGAGCTCAAGGAAATCCCCTATGACAAAGCAGGCAAGATAAGATACGAAGAATTGGAGAAGGAGATAGACGAAAAAACAGCAGGAGTAGTATTACAGCACCCCAACTTCTTTGGTATTCTTGAAGAGCCGGAAAAACTTCAGAAAATTAAGGAGAAAACAGATATAATTTCTATAATGGTTTTTGACCCTACATCTCTTGGAATTTTAAAACCTCCTGGTGAATACAATGCGGACATTGCAGTTGCAGAGGGCCAGAGTCTGGGTTTACCCATGGGTTTTGGAGGTCCCTACCTGGGAATATTCACATGCAGAGAAAAATTTGTCAGAATGATGCCAGGAAGAATTTCCGGTGAAACCGTTGATGTAGAAGGTAAAAGAGCCTTTGCAATGATTCTTCAAACAAGAGAACAGCATATAAGAAGAGAAAAAGCAACCAGCAATATTTGCACAAACCAGATGCTATGTGCTCTTGCAGCACTTGTTTATCTTGCCACGCTTGGTAAAAAAGGCATAAAAGAACTCGGGGAACATATACTCTACAAATCGCACCTTTTTTATGAAATGCTCCTAAAAGAAGGAATTAAATCTCCTTTTAACTCTCCCTTTTTCAAAGAATTCATAGTTGAACTACCCGTGGATTCAGAAAACTTTGTGGCAAAAATGGTGGACAAGGGCATCCTTGCAGGAGTTCCTCTCAAAAAATTCGGTTTTAACAAAAACTGGCTTCTAATAGCGGTTACAGAAAAGAGAAAAAAAGAGGAGATGACAGAATATATAAAATCAATGAAGGAGGTGTTGAAGTAAAATAAAATGCTTATTGACATTGACATAAAACTTTTTAAGAATGAGAGAGTGGTGCTTTTCACCCTTCAGGAAGTAAGTGACAAAATAGGAATAATTTCGGATATCTTTGACCTTATAAAAGAAAGGGGGATAAACCTTCTTCTTGTGGACACAATGCCTCTACCCGGCGGCAAAATAGGTTTTAACTTCCTTGTTCAGGATAGTGAAAAACAGGAGATGCAACAGCTGCTTGAAGAGATAGCGGAAATTCACGAAACCAGATATCTCAAAGAATTCGGGAATGTTGCACTTATCACCTTTCTTGCAGAAAAACTGGCAAGAAAAAAGGGTATAATGGCCGAAATATTCAACCTGCTTGCTTTTTATGGCATAAAAATTTTTCTCCTGTCAACCTCTCTCCACTCTTTTTCAATAATAATATCAAGGGAAAAAACAGACCTTGCACTTAACATTTTAAGAGAGAACCTTAACATATCAAAGGAGGACATGATTTGACTCTTAAAAAATTTTTAAAGAGTAAAATTCATGGAGCAAGAGTTACAGGAACAAATCTCAACTATGAAGGCAGTATAAGTCTGCCCCCTTCTCTTTTAAAAGAAGCGGATATAAAACCTTATGAATTTGTTATGGTCGTGAATAAAAATAACGGCATCAGGTTTGAAACTTACGCAATTAAAGGAAAAGAGGGTAAGGTGGAACTGAATGGTGGTACAGCAAGACTCGGGCATCCTGGAGACGAACTGCTAATCTTTTCTTTTGTTCTCTCTGATAAAGAGGTAAAACCTGATATAATTGTTGTTGATGAAAACAACAGAATAAAACAGAAAAAATGATCGGGATAATTCTGGCGGGTGGCAAAAGTAAAAGATTCAATTCAGAAAAGAGTAAGGTTTTACACGAGCTTCTTGGTAAACCTGTTCTATCCTACAGTATAGACACCTTAAAAAGTCTCGGAATAGAAGATGTATACATAGTGGTAGGAGGAAAATCCAAAGATGAGATTATGAGCAGATTTCAAAAAGAGGTAAAGGTGGTTGACCAGAAAATTCCTCTGGGTACAGGAGATGCTGTAAAAAAAGTTCTTGAAAAAATAAAAGATATAAAAGGCGAAGATGTGCTTATCCTCCCGGGCGATGCTCCTCTTTTAAAGGCTGAGACTCTAAAAAAATTTATTGAATTCCATCTGCAGGAAAAACCCGATTGCTCAATTATGACAACGGTGTTCCAGAATTCAAAAGGCTATGGCAGAATAATAAAAGAAAATTCAAGGGTAATAAAAATTGTGGAGGAGCTGGATGCCAGTGAAGAAGAAAAGAAGATAAAAGAAGTCAATGCAGGGGTATACATATTCAAGAGAGAAATCCTTGAAAAAGTAATAAACAGGATAGAGCCAAACAACAAAAAAGGAGAATACTACCTTACCGATTGTATCCATATAATAAATTCTCTTAAAGGTAAAATTCTTGCCTTTAAAACCGATGATCACGAAGAGTGCATGGGTATAAATAAAAGAGACGATTTTGTAAAGGCTTTTAAAGTAATGAAAAAAAGAATAATTGATGAATTCATTGAAAAAGGGGTTACAATCCTGGACCCGGATAACACTTACATAGAATCTGAAGTTGAAATAGGCAGGGATAGCGTTATATACCCCTTTGTATTTTTAAAGGGTAAGACAAGAATAGGCAAGAATTGTGAGATAGGACCTTTTGTTTATTTAGAAAATAAAGTTGTTAAAGACGGCGAAAAAATAAGGGGAGGTGAACAATGATTGTATGGATCATAATAATACTTATAGCAATAGCATTGCAGATTATAATGGATTTAATTATGTGGTTTAACCCTTCTTCTTTTATCAATATACAGATAAGAACATATTTTGACCTTGCATTTCTGTTCATAGTTCTTGGCATGCTTTACAGAATATTTACTATGCAGAAAAAAGGTGAAAAAGAAAAGCTAAAAACGAGGATTAAGGAACTGGAAGAAAAAATAAAAGAACTTGAGGCTAAATGATAAGAGAGAACAGAGGCAAAGAAGAGCCAAGAAAATTTAAATTTTATCCTGATTATCTTGACCTTCCTGAAGGAAGCTGTCTTTTTGAAATAGGCAATACAAAAGTCCTTGCAACAGCAACCATTGAACCAAGAGTCCCTGGTTTTTTAAAAGGTCTTGATGAAGGCTGGGTAACTGCTGAATACTTTATGCATCCAAGAGCAACCCCTGAAAGAAACATCAAAGATTTAAGAGGTAAAGACGGAAGGTCAATTGAGATAAGCAGGTTAATTTCGAGAAGTTTAAGAGGGGCCTGTAACAGAAAAAAACTCAAGGAACACACCATTATAATAGACTGTGAAGTTCTGCAGGCTGACGGCGGAACAAGGACTGCATGTATAAATGCGGGTTTTGTTACTCTCTATCTTGCAACCAGATATATGATTGAAAACAAACTCATAGACGACGACCCCATAGATAAATTTCTCGGTTCAATAAGTGTGGGAAGAGTGGGAGGAGAAATATACCTTGATTTAAACTATCAGGAAGACTTAAACGCAGAGGTCGATTTAAACATATCCATGCTTGAAGACGGTTCAATAGTGGATATCCAGGGAACAGGAGAGGGAAGTAACTTCAATATTCAGGAACTCATAAAACTCATAGAAGTTGCAAGAAAAGGAATAAACCTGATAATAGAAGAAGAAAAAAAACTCTTCTTTTAATGCTTAAAACATTTGAAAGAGTCGTCCAGAAAAAATCTGCAGGTGAAAGAATTGATGTCTATCTTGTAAAAAGTGGTATAGGTCTATCAAGGTCACAGGTTCAACATCTGATTGAAAATCGCAAAGTTAAAGTAAACGGGAAACCTGTTGAAAAAACAGGTTACAGGATAAAAGATGGTGATAAAATTGTTGCAGAATTTGAACTTGAGGAAAAAAAAGACATATTACCGGAAGACATACCCGTTGACATAATATATGAAGACGAGCACCTTGCGGTTATATATAAACCACCGGGTCTTGTTGTTCATCCTGCAAGAGGACATTTTACAGGAACTCTTGTAAACGCCCTTGTTTTCAAATATCAGGAACTACCTACAACCTCTGACAGAACAAGACCAGGAATAATCCACAGATTAGACAAAGACACATCCGGACTACTGCTCATTGCAAAAACAGACAGGTCAATATCAAAACTCGGTGAAATGATGGAAAGAAGAGAAATAAAGAGAAAATACAAAGTGTTTGTATGGGGACTTTTACCTTTAAAAAAAGGTGTTATAGAAGCGCCCATAGGTAGAGATATGGTTGACAGGAAAAAAAGAGCGGTTACCCCTTTTGATTCAAAACCCGCCATCACAGAATACACTGCAATAAAGACCTTTGACACCTTTATTACCTTTTCAGAAGTAAAACTTTTAACAGGCAGAACTCACCAGATAAGGGTTCATTTTGAACACATAGGTCATCCCGTAGTCGGTGACCCTGCTTATTCTGGTAGAGAACCCAGAAAAATACTCTCAATAATACCCAGTAATTTAAGAAGCACTGCTCAGGAAATTCTTAACATAATTGACAGACAGGCTCTTCATGCATACCACATTTCCTTTAAGCACCCTTTTAAAAAAGAAAACATGGAATTTGAAATAGAACTTCCAGAGGATATGAAAAATCTTTATGAGTTCTTAGGAAAAAAGTTCAGTAAAAGCACAAAAAAATCTTAAAATACAACCCCTTTCTTATTATTCACAATAAAAATTCTGCCGGGGGAGGGACTCGAACCCTCACGGGATTTCTCCCAGCGGATTTTAAGTCCGCAGCGTCTACCGCTTCCGCCACCCCGGCAATTTATTAAGTTATAAAATATTAAAGGTAATTAAAAAACTTTTTCAAACCAATATTATTCAGTCCCTGTTACACTCTGGAAGAGTAGAATAGAGCCAGGAAGCAGAAGCCAGCTACTAACCTGGAATTCAGGGATTCATTTTTCATAAACACAAAAACTACTTCTTTTTTTCTTTCTTCCTTGTCAGTTCGGTATGGATGTTCCAGATTTCTATATCCTTTGTATATTTTCCCAAAATTTGCTCTCCACTCTCGGTCTGTTCAAAATCCACTTTTTCACTTTCAAGCAAAACTTTTCCTATTTGCTTCTCTTCATCCGCAAAGTTTATCACCAGTGCACCTTTTATTTTTTCTCTTATAAATCCGGGGAATGTGCTTTCATCATCTTTAAGAGATTTAAAATAAATCCATGCCTGAGAAACGCCTTTGCCAAATATTTCATCCTTAGCTCCTTCATGTTTTATCTCCAGAATAATTCCGTTTTCTTCCTTTTCATCAAATACAATAAAATCTATTTCTCCTCCTTGAGGTCGTATGCTTTCCCCCTTGTATATAATCTCAACATTCGGTTCCCTTAAATACTTAAGACCATTTTTCTTAAACCCGATGGCAAGAGCTCTCTGAAATTCCCCCTCTCCCAAGAATTTTCCACCACCCAGTTCTGTAAAAACATCCTTTACAATTTCCTTTATTTTGTCCTTCAGTTCTTCAATTCCCATTTTAATCCTCCTTTTGTATCCTCAAATTATAATCATTCTCTAATTATCGCTTCAATTAATTTTCTCCTATCTGGATTCGTATAAAAGGTGGCATCGGGATTATCCCATCTCACTTTATCCCTTGAATCCTGTTTGGGTATAAAAATTATAAATTACACCAATGACAATTTCGGAGATAACGGGGGCATTAAGAAAGTGTCTGGGAGTTTATTGTGTTTATAAATGGGCAAAATGCGCGAGAAATGAAGAAATGAAAAGAGTTTACGGCGAAAAAGAGAGGTAGGGATTATGGGTTGGAGACAGGGTAAAAAAAAGTCAAAAGTTAAAATTTAAAACTACAATAAAAAATTCTTGCTTTCTACATGCATTTATTTCTGGGAATAGTGCTGAAAATAAAAGGGAACTGGGTTCTTGTAGGAAGGCTGAAAGATTACGAGTATATGAATGTGGAAGAAATAGGCTGGATTCATCTAAAAAACAAAAACCAAAAATCACTTCTCTGGTTTATATGGGTAGATAGATGTTGATTGCTTTCTTTCTATGAAAACAAGAATATTGGAAATTACTCCCTTCAATCTCCACAGAAAATTTCTTTGGTATTTTATTATTATTATTTACGTTTTTAAAAATTAATTTATGCAATGATCCTTTTAGGGGAGGAATCTTCATACTCTATCTCGAAGCCTATAAGTGCAGGTAAGATGAAGGGGTTGTGAGCAACAGGATTTGTACGAGACACCATATAGTAAATATATGTCGGGTCTATTAATTCATAAATTTCATCTGTAGAAAAAGTTATATACCAGTCTTTTTGCTCTTCTTCATTGTATTCTCTTGCCTTTATATATTTCCTTGCGTGGCAATCTTCGATAACTTTCTCAATTTTTAACAGGTGAAATTTTGAAAAGTCTTTATTTAAATCATCATAAATTTCTGATAAATTTTTGCATATTTCTTCGAATTCTTTTTCACTTATTTCATAGTCTTCAGGAGATTTAACATGCAAAAGTAGGTTTCTTAAATTATTTATTGATTCCAACTTTTCTTGAACTGCTTTCTTTTTTTTCGCTGTTTTTTCAAGAAATTGAAAATAAATTTTTTGAAATTCCTCGATAAATTTCCCCGGTGTTTTCTTGCCTTCTTTATTTGACTTTGTTTTAATTTCTATTTGCTTTCTTCCTTCTTTAACAAATTTTAAAAGGTCTCCATTATAATCAACATACAATTTAAGAAAAGGATTAATACATCTCAAAAAATACTCTAAATCTCTTATAATGTTTAGAAAACACTGTTTTATTTTTAATTTTCTATCCTTTATACTAATAGCTCCTTCTGTATCTTTTAAATACTTCTCCAGTTTATTTCTTAAGTTTTTAGGAAGAAGTCTTTTGATATCTATTCTGATTGAAGGCATTTCAAACCCGTATATTAACATTAAGATTATATAAATTTCTTTATTTAAGTCATCGGTGTGTAATTTTTTAAGCAGTCTAAAAAAGTTTTCAAAATCACCTAAACCGTAAAGGATATTTTTATTTATTGCATTTTGTAAAAGAATTTCACAAATTCGAGACGAAGAGAAATTTCTAACAAATTCTCCATTTTCAAGATTATCAGTTTCAATAAGATACTCATATATCTTATCTTCTGTTTTTTGGGCATATTTATATCTCTCTATTTCTTCCTCAAGCCAGATTTTAAATTTTATATCCTCATCTATATTTTTATATATACTTTCTGAAAGTAATTTCACCGGATCTTTTACTTCTTTCCCAGCATAACTCATGTCTTGAAAAACCCCATACTTTGTAACTATAAAGCACTTGGTGTAAACATTTTGTTTTTTGTCGTCCAATTTATAGGAAAAATAGAAAGCATCGTAATATTCATTAAATCTATAATACCAATTTTTTAATCGGTCTGTATTTTTAAGTAAAGTCTTGTTAAAGTTTTCAGCTAAAAATATATGTAATTCTTCTATTTCTTCGACACTCAAAGAGACATATAAGAATTGAAGCGCTAAAAATAATCTTTCCTTCTCATTTATTGAGTCTTTCTCAGAAATTTTTGTATAATGTTCTATAAACTGAGAATAAACATCTTTCAGTTCTTTATTCGAGAAAACAAATTTATTTTTTATCTCCTCGTAAATACTCTTATAAGAATTTCCATTGATACTGATATAAAATCTGTTAATAAAATAAAAAAGGTCTCTAACTAAAAAATAATACAATAAAGATTTATACACATAAGGAAATGTAAGAATATCATTATCAATATATTTAGGATGTCTTGCTTTATAAATACCTGCTAAGCCGTATACATACTCTCCAATTGAAATCACAAGAGGGACTCTATAATTCTCTAAATTCTCATCCCATACATTCATAATTGTTTTTTCTGATAGTTTTCTATCTTCAAAAAGACAACCAATCTCCGGAACTTGGTCAATAATTTTTATTTTAAATAAATTTAAAGCATCTTCTTTTTCCTTCTCATCCAATTTCCACTATTCTCCCATCTCGCTCTCTTTTTTTATACTAATGATTATAAGTAAATTTGATAAATTAAACAAATATATCATCTTGACCATGAGAAGTTTATTTATGAAATTAAAGAATTTCTGTTCAACACATGCAAATCCGCCTTTATCTTCCCCGATTTACAAAATTCAATTTCTCTGCCTTTTAAGAAAGTGAAAAATGTATTTGAAATTTGAATATATAATTTTGAGATTTTAAATTTATGTATTCTTCCTAAAGTATGATACCCCAAGTCCCCATATACCCTTATGTCAGGCTCTACTCCTTGAAAATGAAACTTATTCAATTCAAAAATTTTTTCTTGACTATCTATTTCAATACTCTTTTCTTTTTATTTCCGTTGAAACAGAACCTTCATAAAAAAAGGATTGCATACGCCCTTAGGGGCGTGGCTTATAGTTTATGGTTGATGGGTTTATAGAAATATTTTTTGATAATAAAAACAAAATTCTCTGATTTTATTTTCCTGTGCTCCTGTTCTCAATAATTCATCAACAGATAAAAGAAATTTTTGAAAACAGGATTTATAAACTTGTTTTTTAAATTCTTTAAAAGTCCATTACCAAAAATTGTGTAAATTAAAAGAAAGTCGCACCTGTTTTGAATTAATTATATAAATGCTTTAAAATTTTATTGTGAGGTAAAAGGATGTGAAACACGAGAGTAAAAAGAGCAATAAATGGTTGTTCAGATTCGGGAGCACATCCAGAAAATATGGAGAAGTTGTCTGCCAGTGTAATTCAGGGGAGGTGTGAAAGTTGAGAGAAGGAAACCCCTATGACCAGAGATATGCAAATCAGGAATACTACTGGGGAAAGAAACCCTCTGCCATATGTGACAGAATTATAGAGATTATTAGACCCGGTCCAGACTTTCGCCCCAAACTGCTGGACCTGGGTTGTGGTGAGGGAAGAAATGCTGTTTATTTTGCCAAACACGGTTTTGAAGTTACCGGTCTTGATTTGTCTTTGCCCGGCCTAGAGAAAACCAGAAGATACGCCGAGGAAATTGGAGTTCATGTCAGAACGATCCACGCCGATATTATAACCTACGAACTCGAAGATACCTATGATGTCATCTTTTCAACAGGAACTTTGCATTATCTACCGCCTGAAGTAAGAAGCCAGCGTTTTCAGAACTACAAGGAGCACACTTCACCTGACGGCATCATTGCATTCTCTGTGTTTGTAAAGAAACCCTTTATTAAGAGAGCACCAGACGCCGAAGAGTCAGCTTTTCTTTACAAATCTGGTGAGTTGATGGGTTATTTCTGGGACTGGGAAATCATATACTGCACAGAGGAGATCTTTGACTGTATGTCCAGTGGTATTCCTCACAAGCATGCGGTTAACAGGATAATAGCCAGAATGTATCGCAATGGCAGATAACAGTGGTTATGCAGTTCGCCTACACCCACCTGAATCTCGACTGCTGTCAGGACTTCCCATTCAGGAGATTCTGGATGTACTGGCAAGGATTTAAAAATTTATAAGGATGTGGTGATATGAAATTAAAACAGAAGAAAAACCATTCAAAGTTGTTCGGGCTGGCGGTCTTCATTGGTGTGATGCTGGGCACAGTTTTTATTTTGCAAATGTCAGCAGGACTGGAAAGAAAAGAAAATGTGGCAGGGAAAATTTTTCCTGAAGGAGGCAATAATATGTCAATACATTCTGGAAACATTAAAAAAGCAATATTTGCGGGTGGTTGTTTCTGGTGTATGGAATATGTGTTTGAGGAACTTCCAGGAGTTATAGAGGTTGTATCCGGTTATACAGGTGGCAAGGTAAAAAATCCAACCTATGAACAGGTTTCTACAGGTAAAACAGGACACTATGAATCTGTTCTTGTTAGATACGACCCTACAAAAATTTCTTATGAAAGATTACTTGAGGTTTTCTGGAAAAGTGTGGACCCGACCGATGCCGGAGGACAGTTTTATGATAGAGGGAGTCAGTACAAAACAGCGATATTTTATATTGACGATGAACAGCGTCAACTTGCAGAGGAATCAAAGAGAAGGATAGAGATGGCTAACATATTTGGCTCTAAAATTGTAACCGATATTCTTCCTGCTAAGGAGTTTTATTCTGCTGAAGAGTACCATCAGGATTATTATAAGAAATGTCCTTTAAGGTTTGAAAGTTATCATAAAGCTTCTGGAAGAGAAAGTTTCACATCAAGGTTCTGGAAAAATTATGAGCGTTTCAGACTTTTCCCTGAGAGGCAGGAATACTGGCTTGGTTACAAAAAGCCTTCCAGAGAGGAATTGAAAAAAATTCTGTCTCCTTTACAATACAGAGTAACCTAGGGAAATGGAACTGAACCTTCATGCAATAATGAATACTGGGATCATCACGGAGAAGGCATATATGTGGACATAGTGTCAGGAGAACCATTGTTCAGTTCCCTGGATAAATTTGATTCTGGAACAGGATGGCCAAGTTTTAAAAAACCTCTTGAACCCGAAAATATAGTTGAAAGAATTGACAGTTCCCATGGAATGGTCAGGACCGAAGTAAGAAGCAGGTATGCGGATTCACATCTGGGGCATCTTTTTCACGATGGTCCTCCACCCACTGGCTTGCGTTACTGCATAAACTCAGCGGCTTTGTATTTTATACCAAAGGATGAACTTGTAAAATATGGATATGTCGCTTACACGGGTTTATTTGAAAAAGACAAAAAAGATAGATAAAAAATAAATGTTATCCCGCCCTACCTTATTGATACCCCCGGGGTGTTAGTAAGTAACTTATTTTACCCGCAAACCGTTATATTAAATGTAAATGAATAAACAACCAGGTTAAAATAATAACACCTTAAATACAGAATTCATGAGAAAATTGAAGAATAAAAGACTTATGATTATTCTATCAACAGCAGCACTTATATTGCTAATACCATTAATAGCTATGAGGTTCACAGATGAAGTGAACTGGACTCTGTTTGATTTTGCTGTTGCCGGGTTTTTACTGCTTGGCACAGGTCTTATGTGGGAGTTTGTAATAAGGAAAGTAAACAAAAAGGGAATAAAAATTGCAATCTGTATAGTTCTTCTGGTAATCCTCCTGCTAATCTGGGCAGAATTAGCAGTCGGTATCTTTGGAACACCACTTGGCGGACAATAGGCAATAAATTGAAAAAACACTCCCCACAACAATGTATGTAATGCATCGGGTTGCAAGTGGTTGAATTGAAGTTTATGAACATACATAAGTAAAATACTAAAATAAAAATAAACCGAATTTTCGTAAACACCTAAAAGTTCTTAAAGCCAAACTTTCACTCCCCTTCAAACTCACATAAAAATCTAACTTTGTTATTCCGGTTAAATTTCTGATGAGACAGCTCAATGTCTTGATTTTATTCAGTACACCATAAATTCTGCATCATGGATTGTGTAAGGAGAGAGAAAGTCAAAACCCTTGATGGTCTGAGAGTATGTGTTTATTGTTTTCTAAAAACTTCTTTTAAGAGTTCTTCAAGATTTTCAAATTTTTTTTCTTTCGTGGCTTTTGAAACTGCTTCCTCTGCCTCTTTTCTCCTGAGACCGAGATTTAAAAGAACTCTAACTGCTTCTTTTTCAATACTTGTTAATAAAGGACTTACAGAAGGTATTTTTTCTTTTAATTCAAGGATTATTCTGCTTGCCCTTTTCTTTCCCACACCTTTTATTCTGGAAAGGCTTTTAATATCATCTTTTTCTATTATATTAAAAAACTCCTCTACATTGTAATCGGAAAGTATCTGAAGAGCAACTCTGGGTCCTATTCCGGGAACAGAAATTATCTTCTCAAACAGGTCTCTCTCCTCTTTTTTTTCAAATCCATAAAGGGAAAACTCATCTTCTTTTAAGTGAGGATAGATAAAAAGCTCTATAACCTGATTTTCCTGATAGTTTTCATAGATTTTTAAGGGAGTAAAAATCTCATAGGTTATAGAACTCTCACTAAAATTCACATCTAATCCTGTTCTAAAAGGTTCTTTCAGTGATATTTTTCCTCTAATCTTTAAAAACATTTGAAAAAAGTCCTGCAAGGGCACAGGCAAAGGCATCTGCTATGTGGGATGAATCAGGCAGATTAAGGGAGAGAAAATTTGAGACCATGAAATGAACCTGTTTTTTGCTGGCCCTTCCATTGCCGGTTAATGCTTTTTTAACTTTTGAGGTGGGTATGCTAATAACTTTTATTCCTCTGGATTCAAGTAAATATATAAATGCGCCTCTAACCTCTCCAAGTTTTAAAGACATCCTGGGATTTTTATAGAAAAAAGCATCTTCAACAAAGGCAAAATCAAGACTGTGTTTTGATATTACACTCTGAAATTTTTTTGTCTGGGAAAAGGGATTTCCACCCTTTATTACACCAAAATCCAGCACCTTTTTATTTTCGTCTATTATTCCATATCCTGTTTCTTTTAAACCGGGGTCAAGCCCGAGAATGTTCATATTTTTTTTGCTATCAGTTCAAACTCTTTTTCGTCTATCTCAAAGTTGGAAAAAGTTCTCTGAACATCATCGTGTTCCTCAAGTGCATGGAGAAGTTTAAAAAGCTGTTCTGCCTTTTTACCCTCAACCTTTGTTGTGGTAGAAGGGATTTTCATCACATCACCTTCTACGCTTAATTTTCTTTCAGATAAAATCTTTTTTAAATTGTAAAGGTCTTCAGTTTTGCATATTATTTCATAGGTGTCTCCCTCTGTTTTTATATCATCTGCGTCTGCATCAACAGCCATCTCAAACAGCTCTTCCTCACTGATTTCATTCACAGGAACATGTATCACTCCCTGTTCTTTAAACTGCCATGCAACACATCCTGTGGTCCCGAGATTTCCTCCATATTTTGAAAATATATGCCTTATTTCATTCGTGGTTCTGTTCCTGTTATCAGTTGTCGTCTCAACCATTATTGCAACCCCACCAGGACCATATCCCTCATATATCACCTCCTCGTATTTTACACCTTCAAGTTCACCTGTTCCTTTTTTTATGGCTTTTTCAATGTTGTCCCAGGGCATGTTGTTCTCTTTTGCCTTTTCAATCGCAAGTCTTAATCTGGGATTGAATTCAGGATTTCCACCGCCAAGCCTTGCAGCAATTGTGATTTCTCTTATTAATTTATTAAAAACTTTACCTCTTTCTTTATCAACCTTTGCTTTTTTATGTTTGATCTGTGCCCATTTTGAATGTCCAGCCATATTTTCACCTCTTTATTTTTCTATATTATATCAAACAGGACTTCCTTTTTTCAATTATGCCTTACAATGCATTATAATTTTATTCAATATGAGTGATATAAAAGAGGAAATAAAGGAAATAAAAAAAAGGAAAATTATTGAAAGTGCAATAAAGGTCTTTCTGAAAAAGGGTGTTAATGAAGCAAGGATGGAGGATATTGCAAAGGAAATAGGATATGGAAAGGCAAGTCTTTATTACCACTTTGGGTCAAAAAATGAACTGGTTTCTCATATACTGCTTCAGGGCTGGGAAAAACTTAAAAAGGCAATGGAAGAGGAAATGGATAAGAAGAAAAGTCCAAAGGAGTTATTCTTCAATGTGCTTGACAGTTTGTTTAAAGTTGTGTTTGAAAATCCTGATTTAATAAAGTTTCTTTATACGGCTTCAATTCCTGATTTTCTTGAGGAAAAAGATAAAGAAAGGATAAGGGAATACAGAGATTATATGGTAAAAAACTTTGGAAGAATTTTAAAGGAGGGAAAAAATAAAGGCGAGTTCAAGGATGTTGATATAAAGGTAACCCTTGAGGCGATATTCGGCATGATAAAGTCCTTTGTTCTCGCAGAGGGAATAAAGGCAAAGGAAAAAAAGAAAAAGGAAATAGAAAGGTTTATTTCAGATATTTTGATAGGATAGTCAACTCTGAAACCATTTCAACATCTCTTTCGTCATAAATACAAAAGGAGGTTTTAATATGAAAAAAGTTTTGACAGTGCTTGTAGGAGGAGCCTTTTTAACAGGGGCTCTTTATGCAAAGGAAAAAAGGGGATATCTCGGTGTGTGGGCCCATGAACCATCCGAAGCGGTAAAGATTGCCCTCGGGATAGAGTATGGAGTTATAGTTGAAAAGGTGATTGAAGATTCTCCTGCAGAAAAGACGGGTATCCAGAAAGGCGATGTTATCCTGAAAATTGAGGGCGAGAAAATAACCGATATGGAGGATTTGACCTATCTGGTAAAGAAAAATCCAAATAAGGAAGTTAAAATAGAAATTCTAAGAAAGGGCAAGAAAAAGAGTATAAAGGTTAAACTGGGTGAGAAAGAAGGAAAAGAGTTCATCAAGAAGATAATGAAGTTTAAAATGCCCGGTTGTGGAGAAGAGTTTGAAATGCCTGAGTTTCATAAATTACCCGGTGAGATTGAAAAGGAAGTAAAGATGATTGTTCCTTCATATAAAGAGGAAATTGAAAAACTTAAAAAAGAGAGTGAGGAACTTAGGAAAAAGGTTGAGGAACTGGAGAAAAAGTAGAGCATAGAAGAGCCTTTAAAGGAGGGGGAAGTTTTTTAAGTCAATTTTCTTAAATTCAAATTCACCGGGTCTTTTTATTAAAAATATCTTTATTAAATTTTCCTTTTTCTTTTTGTCCATGAAAATAAATTTTTTTAAATTATTTTTTTCATGGTCAGGAATAAATTTTTCTATTCTTTTAAAAATTTTTTTAAACTCTTTATAAAATTCTTTATCAATTATTCCCATATTTTTTGAAATTTCAATTTCTTTTTTAAGTCCAAGAAGAACAGATTTACCATGGGAAATTTTATAACCAGAACCTGCCTCAATTGCATGCCCTACTGTATGACCGAGGTTCAAAAGCATTCGCTCACCCTTAATTTCAAAGGGGTCTTTTTCTACAATTTTTAACTTCATTCTTCCTGTAATTGGGACCCATTTAAGATAGGTTTTTAAATCAGGATTTGTGAGTTTATCAAAGTCTTTTTTAAATTTTTTATAAATTTTTTCATCAAAAAGGGCTGTTTTAAAAATTTCTGCAAATCCATCAATTATATGTTCTTTTTTTAAAGTGACAAAAATTCTCGGGTCACAGAACACAATTTCAGGAAATTTGAAGGTCCCTATTATGTTTTTTGCAATAAAATTAACTGCGTTTTTTCCTCCAAGATGCGCATCAACTGCGGATAAAATCGTTGTTGGAACTAAAAATAATCTCATTCCCCTCATATAAACAGAACTTATAAAACCTGACAGGTCACCTATCACACCCCCTCCGATTCCAAGAATCACCGAATTTCTATCTGCTTTTTTATCAAGCAGAATTTTAAATATCTTCTGTGCATATTTAAAGGATTTTGCCCTTTCACCTTCAGGAACAATAATGGTTTCAAATCTGGATAAATCATAAAAATGTGATATTAAATTTTTTATTTTTTCATGGGTTATGATAAAAATTCTTGAATCTTCTTTTTTGATTTCTTCAAAAAATTCTTTTATATTACCTATATAAAATTTATGGGGTTTTTCACATATTCTTTTGTAATATTTAAAATCAATCTTTGATAAAATCTGCAGGATAATTTCTTCAGGGGATTTGTTTCCGTCAATTTTAAACTTTATCCTCTCATAGATTTTTTTCCTCTTATTATAGAGAATTTCAACATCATCCAGTTTTTTCAAAACAGGTCTTAAAAAACTCCTTTTTATTCTCTTTTTGAGCTCTTCAAGAGTAACATCAAGGTAAAAGGCATAATTTTCATTTTTATTTATAAAATCAAGAATGTTTTTATTTAAAACCGCACCTCCTCCCAGGGAAATAACACAATTTTTTCTCTCCTTAATTTCATTAAAAATTTCATATTCAATTTCTCTGAATTTCCTTTCTCCGTATTTTTTAAATATTTCTTCAATTTTCATCTTTTTTCTCCTCTCAATAATTTCATCAAGGTCATAAAATTTTAAACTTAAGAATTTTGCAAGTTTTTTGCCAACTGTTGTTTTTCCACAACCTGTCATACCGCAGAGAAAAATTCTTTTCATCTCAATTTTATCCTTAGGTATATCTTTCTTCCTTGTTTTTATTCTATTTTAACTCTATTTTGCTTTTTCATCCTCCTTTAAACTCGTATAAACTACGATTTTTGCTTTTTTCAATGCATTGAAGATTTTAACTATTCTTTCAACAGGGAATACTCCGTTTTCAAAATCGGGGGCTTTTATCAGTATTCCGTAATTTTCTATTTCTCCTTCTCTCCATTTTCTTAAAATGGGTGAAATATCTATTTTTATATTCTTGTTTTCACCTGCAAGAAAGGTGAAAAATTCTCCCATATTTTCATAATAATCGCCACCGGGTGTATCCCATGGAAAATCCCATTTTACACTCTGTTTCTCCCATCTTTTACTTATCGGAAAAATTTCTATATGAAATTCCCTTTCCAGTGTATCCACAGGGAAATTTTCCATAACTATATAACCCGCATCTATTGTTACTTTTTTCGGAAAATTGAGATTAACTTTGAAAATTATTCTTCCCTCTGATTGATTTTTATAAATCACGGTCAAATGCTTTATATTGAATACATTCTTGCCTGCGTAGAGTAAAAAAGGGAAAAGCAGTATAATTTTTCTCATGTTTCCCTCCTATTTTAGGATTATCATTTTCTGGAACGACTTATATTTTTTTGTGTAAAACCTGAGGAAATAAACTCCCTGTGCCACCCTTTTATTTTTGTCATCTCTCCCATCCCATGAAAGTTTATAAAATCCGGGTTTTATTTTCCCTTTATAAATCTGTTTTATCTTTCTTCCCATAACATCGTATATCTCCATCTCAAGATGGCATTCTTCAGGGATCTGAAACCTGATAATTGCTTTTTCCCTAAAAGGATTGGGATATATCTTGTTCAATTTGAAAATTTTTGGAATATAAAGCGAGAAACCCTGAATACCACCCGGAGGATTTCTCAGATAAGGAATATAATCCACGGGTCCTTCTATCTTGCTGGTATCAGGCGGTCCTCCCCACCAGTTATTTTCCGCATAGAGGGTATCAGGACATCTGTTCCACACATCGTAATACCTATGACCGTATATTGAATTGTATCCAGAACCCGAAACTTCATCTTTACCGAGCAAAGGATAGGAATCAAGATATGTGTATACACCGTAAGGAGAATTCGTTATTTCATTTCTTGCAACAAAAGGAGAAGAGTAAGAATAGCAGATTATGTCGTAATAATTTGAGGTGATGGTATTGTATTTTATATAAGGAGATGAACCGTTCAGAAAAATACCCCATGTCCAGTCATTTATTTCATTATCCCTTATAACAACCAGCGTATCAATGTTTTTACAGTAAATTCCGTAGGTTGAATTTTTTCCTGATGAAATCCTGTTGGAATCAACAACAATTTCTCCGTAATTTGTCTCAAGGTATATACCTTTACTCCCTATAACACTAAAAATGTTATTCCTTATTATTCCCTTGGATGTCTGGACATATATTCCATAAGGGATATAGTAAAACTCACAGTTCCTTATGTCAAAATCCGAGAAGAGCCCCTGCACTCCGTATAGATAAATATCTTTAAAGGAAATGTTATCGGCAACAAGTTTTGAACTTGTTTGAAATTTGTTTCCCACAAGGTAAATCCCCTTATAGGCGTTTTTAATTTCCGCATTCTTAAGGTTCATATAAGAATTTCCCTTCCCTATTATACCGTACCAGTCAGAAGTTCCCGGAGCGTCGGAAAAAGATTCAAAAAATATTTTTTTATTTCCGTATGTAAGAAGATTACCCTCTATCTTAAGTTCGCTTCTCAAGGTATCGTATCCTGAGTTTGAAAGGTCAAAGGGAGGGAAATATATAAGGGAAGGTGAGATTATCCTTAAGGTCTCAGGTGATGAAACCGTTAAATCTCCGGGAATTATAACCTTTCCCGATAAACTAAAAGAGGTTGTTTTTGTTCCCATAAAACTCTGCATATAGTTCAGATTGTTATAAAGGTTGCAAAATCTGGTTTGCCACTCTGGAATAAATTTTACATCCGCATCGGTCTTTCTTACCTCAAGCAAACCGCCTCCATCCTGAAAAACTATTTCATAAAAATAATCACCGTTTATATCAGCAATGAATACATTTTCTGAATTTCCGTTCCATGAACTTGCAACCTTTACAAAAATATTATAAGCCGGAGAATATCCGAATATATGCCTTGCATCCGCATATATCACCTTATCCTTTTCACTTGCCCTTATCTGCGCAAAAGGGGTAAATTCTTGCTCCCTTATAGGATAACTTCTTAGTACATTCCCTTCGGATGAAATATAAAATATCGTATCATTCACCTGAAAAATTATTGCAATCTTTTCCTGTGTTTCCTTAATACAAGCAGGAGGAGTTATTTCACCCTGTCTTTCAAACAGAACCGTTGATGTCCAGAAAGGCGGTATCGTCCCTGAATACTCGTATTTCAGGATTTTATTCACGGTATCAATCTCTCCTGCAACGATTATCTCCATATCACCGTCTATATCCATATCACCAGTTATAATCTGATTTACTTCATTCCATTCAATATCATCCTGCCATATAAGATTTCCTTGATTGTCCCGTATTGAGAGTTTTGAATCCGTGCTTATTGCAGCAATCTCAGGCTTTGCATCACGGTTTAAATCAGCAACTGAGAAAGGAATATTTGCATCTATAGAAAACAGAAAAGAATAAGGATATCTATAAACCCTTATTTTCTTTATTTGTTCAATGCCCCATAAAATTTCAAAATCTGTGTCAAAATCCAGATCATTTGTGGAAAGTTGAACTTTTAAGTGAACTTCTGGAGTATTAACAGAATCCATAAACAATATATTTCCTTGATTGTTGAGTACATATAAGTATTCTGTAATCGTTATCATTGAACCTCTATGTCCTGCGACTATTATTTCGAATATTCCATCCAGATTTATATCCTGAACCATTACAGAAGATATTCTCTCAATGGGATCCAAAACTTTTTCCATATACAGATTCCCATTTTCACCTTTATAGATCCTCAATGTATCCTGTGAATAAGTGAGAATTTCATCCTTTCCATCATTATCAATATCATAACAGAAAACCTCTGCATACCCTGTTCCTGCTTTTAAAGGATAGCCCGCAAGGGATGAAAGTTCAACAAGAAATTTCAGATTAAAAGAATCCATGTATTCATTGGAAAGAACAAGAACCTTTATTTCAAAACTATCTCCGATTTCACATGTAGGAACAAGAATTAAACTATCAGGAATTTCAAGGTTTGACTTTATCTCATTTGCAGACATATCACCGTAATTTGCAATAGAATCAATAACATTTACACCGTATAACCCTTTTACCTTAACCCTTACATTGGTCATCCCAGCCCAGTAGTTCCATAAAACAATTTCAAGATATCCCCTTTCATTTTTACTCACCTTTTGCCTTTCACCGTTCAAACTAATTCTGAAAAAGGAATAGTCCCTTAACTTAACCTTAAACTTTGTTGTATCAATATACTGCCTCCATAATGTTGCCTTTGTAAATCCCAAGGAATCCTGAATAAGTGTTTCAACAGGTGTTATATCCAGAACCGCAACAAATGAAGGATACCATTCACCCTGATAATAAAAATCCGTATTATAAACTTGGGTATATGCTGAAATCTCATCCCTTGATGTATCACCATCAAATATATCCCATCTCTCACCCTCATTTTTCTGGTCTCTTATATCATCCGATGAATCAGCCTCAACAACATCACAATAGCCGTACCCAGAAGTGGGTGGATAATAGGATTTAGAATACCATATCATTATTCCACCTTGAAAATCAGGTTGTTGCCATCCTGGAATATATGCGTTGTAACCGGTTGTATATTTGTTTTCTATATACAAAAAACAATTAGAAAGGGAATCCGTAATCTTTATCTTCCAGTATTCATTGAACTGAGCAGAGGGCTTCAAAACAACCCTTATACCGTCTGTATCAGGAGGGATTTCATGAAAAATCCCCCATCCCAGAGACTCTTTACATCTCGGATTCGGCGGTGTAGGACACGACGCATCAACATTTGTGGGACCGTTATATACCCCCGTTCCCATAATCCCCCATTTACCTATATCATTTGAAGTCTTTCCTACTCCTTCCACATAATAAAGGTCGGGGAGGCCTAATAGATGTCCGAACTCGTGACAATGAACTCCTATGTGGGAAAAATATAATCTAAAATCCTTTTCAGATGTAAAATACTTGTTTCCCAAAGCTTGAGGATGTAAGCGAGAATCATATACTACATTCCCCGCATAAACCATTGCAAGATAATCAAAGGTATCAGGATTAAAACCGTTTTCAATTGCAAGACTCTCTGCTTCTTCAAATAATCCCCATCCGGTTCCCGGACCGAATGCATAATAATCCTTTGTATTCTGCGCTGTATACCATATATATCTCCTTTCACCGTTTATTATAGTATCAGGATTAAGAATCGCACCTTTTATCCTCACAAGATTTGATGAATTTATCCTGTAAAAATCATTGAGCGAACCGTAAACTTTTTCTGAGTCAGGAGAAAAGATCGAGTCAGGATGCGTAAAATACCAGCCGGTTGAGAAGAAAAGGGAATCATATTGATCGGCGGTGAAAGGCATTCCATACCATTGAGGAACCAAACTGTATCCTCCCCTTGCATAGGGATTTGTTTGCCAGTCAGAAAACTGGATAAGGATAACACCGAGATGTAAATCTCCTGTAATGGTATCAGGCTTTAACGAACTGTTGAAATTCTCCCATTCCTGAATCATGCTATCCTTTACATGGGGTGCATAGTCAAGGTGTTTTTCAACACCCAGTGTGCTCGGGTCTCCTTCACCCACCCTTATATCCGATGGAACAAGATAACCGTTTTCATCCCTTATTGCCTAATACCAGTAAAAATCCCTTCCCTGGACAATCGTCCATCCGTCTTCTGTCTCTATTCTTCCGTAAAATTCATCTCCGTATCCCACAGCCATAAATGTGTACCCGTTCGGCTGTTTCAATTCAAAAGGACCGGGCGGAAGGGGCACACCTTTGAGGAGCATAAATACTCCTCCCATCATTACCATTGCCACTACTTTTACACCCTTTTTCATCTTTTCCCTCCCCTTAAAAATATAAACTTAATTCTTTTATTCTTTTTCTTTAAAAAATATATCCTCATATCTTTTAATTTTTTAACTCTTCTACCTGTTATATCAAAAATTTTATAATTTTTTAAATCCCAATTCCGAATTCCGAAATCCGAAATTTTTATCTTTTCTTTAATACCGATATAAGGTCCTCCAAGTTCACCATCAGAATTTATATACATACCTTTTAAACTCAAATTTAAATCATAAGGGAAAAATAAAGCAAGTCCTCCCCTGTCATCGGCACACGCAGATACCTCATAAGTAATATTGTTGACTCCTCTTGCCACAAATACACCCCCTGAATCCCACATCCTCTGCCAGTCCCTTGAAATCCTCTGAGCATATAGAAAGAGTCGGTTTGTATTGGTGTCTCTTTTTATTTTTGAAAAATGCCATCCATAATTATTGTCATAAATAAAATTTGACGCTCCATCCGGCCAGTCAGGAAGCGGAACCCCACTCGTATCATACACAAGATTGCCCAAAGAATCAACTAATTGGAATAATATACGCTGTACACCTCCGGTTGTATCCATCCATGCTAAAAGCCCTCCTCCGAGCCCATCCTCCCTCATCCAGGGACCACCGTCTATCCTCCTGCAAACCAGAATACCAGTATCAGGAAACAAAGGATTTGCAAGGGAATCAAGACGATAGGCATAGAGCCTGTCATAGTCATCAATTGTATTAATAAAAACACCTCCCCTGAAATCTTTAACCGCATATGCAGTATATTTATTTGTATAAAATCTACCCGAATCACCCAGAAGCCTGTTACCCGCATTGTCCAAAATCTGAACATAATGATTCATATAAAAAATAAAAGTTTTTCCATTTCTTCCCTGTACAACAACTTCAGGTCCTGCGGATATATCCAGTGCAGGCGCTACATCAATACCCCACTCACCCCATAATTTATTTCCCATCGAATCTATCCTTTGAGCAAATGTCTTTGAATATCCTGTTCTGTAGTCTGTCCAGCAGATGATTGCACCTCCTTTCCCATCAGGCACTATCTTTGACCTAGAAAAACTTCCCCAACCATACTCAGTTAACCTTATACCATTTATTCCCCATCTTTTTTGACCATATCTATCTATCCTTTGAGCAAATACACAGGTTGACTCAACAGAAGGAGGCTTGTCAGAAGCATTCCACACAACTATCACTCCACCCTTACCATCACCGCAAACCATCGGGTCAAACTCATTAAGATAATTATCACTCACAACAACTCCACCTGAATCCCATAAAATATAACCATCAAGCGAGACCTTCTGGGCGTGTATGTCACCCTCATCATAAATTGTATTTGAATAAACAACAATCCAGCCATCACCCGTAAATAAAGGATAAATACTCTGTTTTAAACCAGCACTTCTTACAATAGTTGTGGGGGTGTAAGGGTCCTGCGACCATTGAGAATATAAGACACCCGTCAAAAGGAACGCGAGTAACCTCTTCATGTTTTTATTATACATATCGCAAAATAAAATTTCAAATATTTTTAAAAATTTCATACCCATCTTATTTTTTGAAGATAATTTTTATAACCTTCTCTTATTTCATAAAAATTATCGCTTCCGAATTTCTGTAAAATTGCATCACACAGAATAAGCCCTAAAAACACTTCTGCAATTACAGATACTGCAGGAACCACACATACATCGCTCCTTAAATACTTTGTTTTTTCCTCTTTTTTTTCTTTTAGATTAACCGAATTAACAGGTTTTAACTGTGTTGGAATCGGTTTTATATAAAGTTTTACCTTTATCGGGTTTCCATCTGTCATTCCTCCTTCAATCCCTCCCTGATAATTTGTTTTTCTTTTTATCTTATTACCTTCAATAAAAATTTCATCAACCGTTTCTTTACCGTATTTTTTTGAGATCTCAATTGCCGAACCTATTTCAATTCCTTTAACCGATGGTATTGAAAGCATAACTCCTGCAATTTTTAAATCAATCCTTTTTTCAAAATGAACATAGGAGCCGAGTCCGGGAGGAACATTAAAGGCATAAACACATACAGCACCACCCAGGGTTTCTTTTTTTTCATAAGCCCTTTTTAAAATTTCTTGTGCCTCTTTATCTTTTTCTTTATCTATAAAGTAAAAATCAGAACTGTTTCTTATTTTTTCAAACTCCTCATCGTATTCCAGAATTTCTTTTTCCTCATCCTCCATATCTCCTATTCTTTGAGTGAATCCAAAAAGTTTTACTCCCAATGAAATTGGCAATTCGGAGGCAATTCCACCGAGTAAGGTTCTCATGGCTGTTTCCCTTGCCGAAGCCCTTTCCATAACAGGTCTTATATCGTTGAAACCATATTTTAAAAATCCTGAAAAATCTGCATGTCCTGGTCTTGGAACATAAACGGGTTTAATGGGTTTTGTTTTTGATTTATTTTCAATTTCGCATGCTATCGGAGCACCTGTTGTTATTCCATTTTCAACGCCTGATGTTATTTTAAATTCATCTTCTTCAAGTTTTTGCCTTTTACTTCTTCCTTTAAATTTACTCCTTCTTTTAAGGTAATCTTTTAACCTTTCATAACTTATTTTTAAATTTGCAGGCATTCCTTCCAGAATTCCTGTTAATTTCTCTCCGTGCGATTCACCTGCGGTTATAAGTTTTAAAACTTCAAGCATTTTCACCTTCCATTGTTTTATTAAAGCAATTTTTAAAGGTATTTTCATCAAAATCAGAGAACCAGATTTTTCCTGCATAAATTGCCTGATACAAAAGCATCTCTTTTCCATCAACACCTTCAAGCCCTCTTTTTTTTCCTTCTTTTAAAAACGGCGTTTCCTTTCCGTATTGAAGGTCAACCAGAAAAGATTTTTTAATGTAATCCATATTTAAAGGAGGTAAATTTCCCTTCCATCCGCAGGGAGTTGCATTTATTATTAAATCGGCATTTTCAAGTATTTCTTCTATTTCATAACATTTATAACTTTTTACCTCACATCCCATTATTTTATCTTTCTTATTTCTGCTTAAAAAAAGAATGTTTTTTACTCCCTTATTTTTAAAATAAAAGGCACAGGTTTTTGCGGCTCCACCCGTTCCAAGAATTATAATATTTTTAAAATTTGCCTTAATTTCATCCATCAACTTTGCAAATCCGTAAAAATCAGTGTTATAGGCTTTTACTTTTTCCTCAATTAAAAGAGTATTTGCATTTTTTGTATTCATAACAACCTCATCAAAAATTTCTGCGTATTTAAGAATTTTCTCTTTCCATGGAGTGGTAATGTTCAATCCCCTGTAATTTTTTAAATCAACATTCTTTTCAGGTGATAATTCAATTTTTTCATAAAAGGCATTTATATTTTTCCTTTTAAAATAAAGATTCCAGAAAACAGGTGAAAGAGAGTGTCTCAGAGGAAAGCCTATTATTCCTAACTTAATCATAAATCTTTTTTACCTCCTCAAAAAAACACGGGTATGAAATTTCTACCCATTTTTCTCCTTCAACTTCGGTTTCTCCTTCTGCAAGAAGCCCTGCACATACAGAAAGCATAACCATTCTATGGTCCTTATAGGTAAAAACCCTTGTTCCCTTTAATTTACTTTTTCCCTTTATAACCCATCCATCTTCTATTTCCTCAATTTCTGCACCCATTTTTTTTAAAATCCTTGTGGTATTTCTTAACCTGTCGCTTTCTTTAACCCTTAATTCCTTTGCCCCTTTTATAATGCTTTCACCTTCTGCAAAACAGCATACAAGTGCGAGTAAAGGGAGTTCATCAATCATTTTTGAGCATTCTTTAAATCCTATCTTTACTGGTTTTAATTCAGAAGTTCTAACATAAATATCACCCTCGGGCTCAGGCTCTTTTATCTTTAAATCAATTTCAATCCTTGCCCCCATTTCTTTTAAAATCTTCATATAAAAGGTTCTTGTTTTGTTTAAATTAACATCTTTAATAAGGATTTCTGACTCAGGATGTAAAATTCCCAGGGTAATCCAGAAACTGGCAGATGAAAAATCTCCTGGAACCTTTAATGAAAAGTTATTTATTCTTGATGGGAAAACCCTTATCCTGTCTTCTTCACATTCTATTTTTGCTCCAAGATATTTTAAAATCCTTTCAGTATGGTCCCTTGTTTTCAGAATTTCCTCAAATTCACTTTCAACCTTGGATAAAAAGGAAGCAAGTATCAATGAAGATTTTACCTGTGCGGATGCAACAGGAATTTTATATTTTATACCCTTTAATTTTTTACCCTTTATAAAAACAGGGAGTTTTGTATCGTTTTCTCTTCCGTATACAAGAGCACCCATTTTCCTCAAAGGCTCTATAACCCTTTTCATCGGTCTTTTCCTCAGGGAAAAATCGCCGTCAAGGAAAAAATTAAAGGAAAGAGCAGAACATATCCCGGTTCCCAGTCTCGCGGTTGTTCCTGAGTTTCCGCAGTATAAAATCTTTTCAGGTTCTTTTAAACCTCTGTTTTCAATTACAATACTTTCTTTATCTTTTTTTGATTCTATACCCAGATTCCTGACAAAATAAAGCGTTCTTTTAACATCTTTTGAATTAAGAAGATTTTTTATTTTATATTTTCCTTGCTCAAGCAGGGTGAAAAACAAAAGCCTGTGGGATATTGATTTATCAGGGGGCAGAGCTATTTTAATTCTTATTTTTTCAGGTTTTTTTATTTTCATTCAGAACCTCCAGAAGTTTTTCTCTTTTATCTATTTTCAGGATTTCCACGATTTTATTTTTTATATTTTCAAAATTTTTTATAATGTTATACCTGTTTGTGAGGATTACATCTGCAAACATTTCAGGATTTTGATTTGCTATTCTTGTAAAGGATTTAAAACCAGGACCTTCAAAATTTTTGTTTCTGGAATTTTTGAGAAACAAAAAGGATATGAGATAGGGCAGGTGTGAGGTCAGGGCAAGCATTCTGTCATGATATTCAGGTTCTATTAATAACGGTATTGCTCCGATTTTCCTTACAAAATTTTCAGAAAACTCAATGAGTTTTTTATCTCCTCTGACATCACAGAGGAAAAACATTTTATTTTCAAAAAGATTTTCATCCCAGGCATAAGGGGCAGTTTTTTCATTCCCTGCAAGAGGATGACCGCCTGTGAATTTCAGATTCAAATTTTTTGCTCTTTCGCATATAATTTTTTTTGTGCTACCCGTATCAATCACAATTCCCTTATATTTCATTCTCTCAAGCTCTTCAAGAGTTTTTATTATTTCAAGAACAGGGGTTGCAATTATTAAGATTTTGCATTTTAGAATTTCCTGAAACCTGGTGGTTTTAAAGTCCAGAAAGCGGGCTTTCTCAAGAATCCTGCTATCCGTATCGCAGCCGTAAATTTTTATTCCCTTCATCCTTTTTCTAAGGGCAAGTGCAATTGAACCTCCTATCTGTCCCACACCTATTATTCCTATCTTTTTAAAGTCTGCAAAGTCTGATTCCATTTTATTTTAAGGGCTTCTGCCAGTTCTTTTAATTCTCTTACAAGTATTTCAAATTCCTTGAAATTAAGGGATTGGGGACCATCTGAAAGGGCTTTTTTGGGCTCTGGATGAACCTCAACAATTATTCCATCTGTTCCTGTAACAAGGGCGGATTTTGCAAGAGGAATTATCAAATCCCTTCTACCTGAAGCATGGGAAGGGTCTGCAATTATGGGAAGATGAGAAATTTCTTTAACGAGGGGAATACATGAAATATCAAAGGTATTCCTTGTATATTTTTCAAATGTCCTTATTCCCCTTTCACAGAGAACAACATCCTGATTTCCCTCATTCAATATGTATTCTGCGGATAAAAGAAATTCTTCAATTGTTGAGTTCATTCCTCTTTTCAAAAGCACGGGTCTGGATGACCTTCCTGCTATTTTCAGCAGTTCAAAGTTCTGCATATTCCTTGCACCTATTTGCAAGACATCCACATATTTTTCAAATAAATCAATGTATTCAGGTGAAATTATTTCTGTGACAACAGGTAAACCGGTTTTTTTCTTCGCTTCAAAGAGATATTCAAGACCTTTAACTCCAAGTCCCTGGAATGAGTAGGGAGAAGTTCTTGGTTTAAAGGCTCCTCCTCTGAGCATATGTGCTCCTTTTTCTCTTAAAAATTCTGCAATTTCAACAATCATCTCCCTTGATTCAACAGAGCAGGGACCGGCAATCAGGGTAAATCCTTTGCCAATCTGAACACCATTAACCCTTACAACTGTATTTTTCTCTTTAAAATCTCTTGAAACAAGTTTAAAAGGGTGGGGTTCTTTAACAACTGTTTCAATTTCTTTAAATCTTTTCAGTTTCTGAACAGGGAATTTTTTTGTATCACCAAGAACACAGGCAGTAAATTTTCCGTTCTTTTTGGAAATTCTTATTCTGTAACCCAGTGTCTCCATTTTCTGAATTATTTTTGCAACATTCTTTATATTGACCTCTTCTTTAAAAATTATGAGCATCTTTCACCTCCTTTGAAGGTCAGGTCTTAATTTTTTTGCCTCACCTATATATATGTGGTTAACGCTTTTGTTTTTTGAATAGTAAAGAATAAGCGCTCTTATTGTTCCTGGAAGTGAATCCTTATACACAGGTTCCTGAGAACACAGAACAGGCACATCCTTAAAACCCATCTCTCTCATTATTCTACCGGGAGAAACTGATTTTAAATCATCGGTTATTGTAAAAAAGGCACAAACAACATCTTCGGGATTTATACCATTTTTAGCCATCATCTCATTCACCATACTTTTACCCTTTTCAATGATTTCATTCCTATCATCCTTCTGAACTTTTATCGCACCTCTTACACCCTTTATCCACCATCCGTCTTCCATTTTTTAATCCTCCTTTTAAAACATTTAAATGCTTTTTTATGAATTTATTTAAATCTCTTCCTTTTAAAATCCTTCTTGCTATTTCAGAACCAATTATAACTCCATCAATTAAATTTAAAATTTTTTTAACACTTTGAGGATTTTTAACCCCAAAACCGAGAAAAATTTTCCTGTCAGTTAAGTTTCTGAATTCTTTTAATTTCCTGCGGGTATATTCCGGGAAATCCTCTCTTGCACCTGTTGTCCCCTTAACAGAGACAAAATAGATAAATAAGTTTGCAATCTCAGCTATTTTTAAAAATCTTTCAACAGAGGTTGAAGGGCTTGCAAGGGGCACAAAATCCAAATTGCATTTTTTAAACAGGGGCAGGTAATATCCTGCCTCTTCAAGGGGCAGGTCGGGTATAACAACTCCTGCCACTCCTTTATTCCCGGCCTTTTTAAGAAATTTCTCAAACCCGTAATTTAAAATGGGGTTTAAATAACTCATTATAATAAAAGGTTTTTTATTCCTTATTCTTTCAATGGAGGAAAAAATAAAGTCAATGTCAACTTTTTCTTTTAAAGCAGTTTCATGAGCAATTTGCAGGTCAGAGCCATCAGCAAGTGGGTCTGAAAAGGGTATTCCTATCTCAACATAATCGCCGTATTCAGAAAGTAATTTCAGATATTTTAAAAACCTTTTTCTGTCAGGAAAACCTGCTGTTATATAGGGAACAAAATATTTTTTATTTTCCATTTTTATACCTCCAGTAAATATTTAAATCCTTTTCTCCTCTTCCTGAAAGACATACGAGAATTCTTTTGCCATTCATATTTTTTGAAATTTTCCTTGCAAGGGCAAGGGCATGAGATGGTTCAAGAGCTGGAATAATACCCTCTTCCTCTGCACATTCTTCAAATGCAGAAATTGCTTCATCGTCAAAAACAGGAAAGTATTTTACCCTTTTTACTTGCTTTAAAAAACTGTGTTCAGGACCCACACCCGGGTAATCAAGCCCGGGCGCGATTGAATGGGTTTCTCTGACCTGACCCTTTTCATCCTGCAAGATATACGTTAAGGCACCGTGAAGAACTCCTTTTTTACCAAAGGAAAGGGTTGCTGATGTTTTGTCCCTGTCTGTGCCACCACCCTCTGCCCCCAGAATTTTAACCTCTTTATCTTTTACAAAGGCTGAAAAGATTCCTATGGAATTTGAGCCTCCTCCAACACAGGCAATAACATAATCCGGAAGAGAACCACATCTTTTAATAAATTGTGTTCTTGCTTCTTTTCCTATTATGGATTGAAAATATTTTACAATTTCCGGGTAGGGTTTTGGACCAACGCAGGAGCCCAGAAGATAATGGGAGTTTTCAAAGTTTGTAATCCAGTCCCTTATTGCTTCATTTATTGCATCCTTTAAGGTTTTTGAACCTTTATCAACTTCCACAACATCTGCACCGAGAAGTTTCATCTTTAAAACATTTTCCCTTTGCCTCTCAGCATCAATTTTACCCATATATATTGTGCATCCAATTCCTTCCTTTGCACATACTGCTGATGTTGCAAAACCGTGCTGACCAGCTCCTGTTTCGGCAATTATTCTTTTTTTATGCATAAATCTTGCAAGCAGAATTTGACCAATCGCATTGTTTATCTTATGAGCTCCTGTATGACACAAATCCTCCCTTTTAAAGTAAATTTCATTACCCCATTTTTTTGAAAGATTTTTTGCATGATAAAGGGGAGTTGGTCTTCCTGCATATTCTTTCAGGTAAATTTTGAATTTCTCTTTATATCTTTTGCTTTTTTTGAATTCTTTAAATGCCCTTTCAAGTTCAAAAAGTGAAGGCACAAGTGTCTCAGGCACATATATGCCTCCAAAGATTCCATATTCATGTCTCATTTTCAGCCTCCTTGATTTTTTCAACAATTTCAAAAATCAAATTTTTATCTTTTATCCCGGGTTCTATCTCAACACCTCTTGAGATGTCAACTCCAAAGGGTCTTATTTTTTTGACAA
This sequence comes from Candidatus Hydrothermus pacificus, assembly GCA_002011615.1. Classification (GTDB taxonomy): domain Bacteria; phylum Hydrothermota; class Hydrothermia; order Hydrothermales; family Hydrothermaceae; genus Hydrothermus; species Hydrothermus pacificus. The sequence goes on from MTOH01000016.1 coordinate 54,648, forward strand.
AACCCTTTATGTTCTTTCTGTTCAGGTTTCCTGCGAATATCAGCGGGATTGAAGAAAACTCTTTTTTTATATCCAGTGCCAGTTCTTCAGGAGCATGGTCAAACCCTGATTTTTTGAAATCAAAGAGAAGAAAATCAAAACCTATCATTTCAAACTGTTTCTCAGGATAGAAAATTCCTCTTATTTTCAAAAAATCCGAAAGGTTCTGATTTAAATCGTGATAGACCTGAATACCACTCAAACAAAGCTCCATGCACTTATCCTTTATGATGCTTTCATCCATTTCAGGGAAAATTCCTATTTTTGTAATAGGTGGCATATCTTTTATCATGCTTTTTAAATCGTCAAAGGAGATAAATCTCGGAGAGTTCCTGAAGAAAACAAATCCGACTGCATTTATACCCGCATTATAACAGGTAATTGCATCCTGAATCCTTTTTATTCCGCATATTTTTATAAAGGTCTTTATTTTTTCCATTCTCTAATCCATTCTTTTATAATTTTTTCAGGATTTTTCTCGAGCATAAGCCTTGTTCCGACCAGAAAACCATCGTATCCAAGAGATTTTATCTCTTTTATGGTTCCCAGGTTCTGTATACCACTTTCTGCTATTTTTATCACCCTATCAGGAATATACATTCTCAGTTTTTTAAAAAGGGTTAAGTCTATCTCAAGGGTGGCAAGGTTTCTGGAATTTATTCCTATAATTTCTGCTCCTGCTCTCAATGATTTTTCAATTTCATAAGCAGAATGGCATTCAACCAGAGCAAAAAGCCCGAGTGTCCTGGATAGCTTTATAAGTTCTTTTAACCTTTCATATTCAAGGATTTTTGCAATCAATAGGATACCATCAGCTCCCGCATTCTGGCTTTCAATCACCTGTTTTTTTGAAATTATAAAATCCTTTCTCAAAACTCCTATTTTAAATTCTTTTTTAATTGTCTCTATATCCTTTATATTCCCACCAAAAAAGAAAGGTTCTGTTACCACAGAAATGAGATTCGCTCCCCCTTCTATGTATTTTTGAACTTTTTCAAGAATGTTGAGCTCTTCTGAAATCACTCCTCTTGAAGGGGATTTTCTTTTTATCTCGGTTATAAAAAGGGGAGGTGAAGTTAAAAATTGAGGGAATTCTGGAGAGGGTTCTAAATCTTTTATACCTTTAACCCTTTCAACGGTTTTTTTAATTATCTTTGTTAACATTTTCCCTCCTTAACCTCTGAATTAACTCCCGAGGTTTACCTGATTTTAAAACTTCAAGGGCTCTCTCAATCCCCTGTTTTAAATCTTTAACTTTCTGAAGAGCGAGGTATGCAATTGCAGAGTTAAGGGCAATAACACTTCTATCAGGCTCTCTGTGGCTGGAAAATAGCTCAAAAATCCTCTGCGCACTCTCCTGAGAAGATGAAACTTTAAGTTCATCCTCACCGGGAATAGAAAGTTTAAACTGAGATGTATCAATCTGAATTGTTTTATCAGGGTCTTCAGAACTATTTATATAAACCGTATCACCGGGAATAGCCTCATCAAATCCAGCTTTTGATGTGTAAAAAAGAATTTTCCTGTTTAAAATATTAGCAGCTTTTGATAGTTTTAAGAGTATATCAGCATCAGGAACTCCTATTATCTGTGTCTCTGGAAAACAGGGATTTGTTAAAGGACCTAAAAGATTAAATATTGTTCTTATTCCAAGATTTTTTCTTATCTCAGCAACCCTCTTCATTGAAGGATGATAAAGAGGAGCAAATATAAAGGCAAAGTTGAATTTTTTTAAGTAGAGAAAAATCTCTTCAGGGTTTAATTTTGTTTTTATTCCAAGAGCCTCAAGAACATCTGCACTCCCGCTTTTACTCGAAATTCCCTTATTTCCGTGTTTTGCCACTTTAACTCCATCTGATGCAAGTAAAAGAGAAACAGCGGTTGATATGTTCCATGTATTTTTGCCATCCCCACCTGTTCCACAGGTATCAATATCAGGTCTTAAATCACCCAGTTCAGGCTTTACAGCTTTTTCAAGTATTCCTTCCACAAAACCCGCAATTTCCTCTGGTGATTCTCCTTTTACCCTTAAAGCAACAAGAAGACCTGCTATCTGTTCGCCGGGCACTTCTCTGTCAACAATGTTGAGCATCAGAGTTTTTGAAAGCCTCTCATCAATTTTTTCCTTTCTTGCTATCTTTTCAATCAACTCTTTCATTTTTATACCTCCAGAAAATTCTCAATTAATTTTTTTCCAGATTTTGTCCCGAAGGACTCGGGATGGAATTGAACTCCTTCGACCTTAAAATTTCTCATTCTTATACCCATTATTTCTCCATCCTTTGTAAACGCTGAAATTTCAAAAATCTCTGGCAGATTTGCCTCATCAATGATAAGGGAATGATATCTTGTTGCATAGAAAGGTGAATCAATGTTTGTATAAATACCTTTTCCATCATGATATATTTCACATATCTTGCCGTGAACAACATTTTTTGCTTTTTTTATTTCAACACCGAATGCATATGCAATTGCCTGATGTCCCAAACATATACCAAAAATGGGTATGCTCTTATAAAATTCTTTGATAAGGTTTATACATATCCCTGCATTTTTGGGATGCCCCGGTCCGGGTGATAGAAATATAAAATCAGGGGAAAGTTTTTTAACATCTTCAATACCAATTTCATCGTTCCTTTTTACAACTGTCCTGCAACCTGTCTCAAGAAGGTACTGGTATATGTTGTAAACAAAAGAATCGTAGTTGTCTATGAGAAGAACCTTCATTTCACACCTCCTCTGATAATAAAATCGCCCTTTTAAGGGCTTCACCTTTATTATGACATTCTTCCCATTCTTTCTCGGGCAATGAGTCATGAACAATTCCTGCTCCTGCCTGATAGAAAAACTCTTTATCTCTCATAAAGATTGTTCTTATGAGTATTGCCTGATCCATATTGCCCTTTTCATCAAAATATCCGACAGCACCTGCATAGGGACCTCTTCTTGCGTCCTCAACCTCTTCTATTAACTCCATTGCTCTCACCTTTGGTGCTCCTGTCACGGTTCCTGCCGGGAAACAGGATTTTAAAAGTTCAAAAATGGATATTTTTTTATCTATCTTTGCTCTAACATAGGTGACAAGATGCATCACATGAGAAAACCTTTCAACAACTCTGAATTTATCCACCTCAACGGTTCCGGGAATCGCAACTTTTCCGATATCGTTTCTTGCAAGGTCAACAAGCATAAGATGCTCGGCATTTTCTTTCTCATCATTTAAAAGTTCCTCTTCCATTTTCCTGTTTTTCCTTTCGTCTTCAAAAACAGGTCTTGTTCCTGCTATTGGACATGTAAGTATATTATTCCCCTCTTTTCTCACCAGCACTTCAGGTGAAGAACCTATTATCTTATATTCATCAAAATCAAGGTAAAAGAGATAGGGCGAGGGGTTTAAAAATCGCAGTGCCCTGTAGATTTTAAAAGGTTCAACATCAACCCTGCCCTTAAATCTCATTGACATAACACATTGGAATATCTCTCCATTTCTAATCATGGTTTTTAAGTATCTGACTTTTTTTAAGAAATCTTCCTTTTTCTCAAGACAAAAAGGTCCTTCAACTCTAAACCTTCTAATATCCTCTTTAATTCTCTCTCTTTCAAGACATTCTTTTATCTGTTTCAAAAGATATTTGCTTTCTTCTTCATCCCTGTGAACCACCTGAACAGAGTGTTTCAAATGGTCAAAAACAAGTAAGAATTCCGGAACCACATAAAGGGCATCGGGTATTTCAAAGGTCTTTTCATTTTTATCAGGTATATTCTCTATTGTTCTCACAGCATCATAACCCGTATATCCGACTATACCACCTGTAAATCTTAAATCCAGGTCTCTATCTTTCTTTGTTATTGAATATTCTTTTTCAAGTTCATGCCAGAGCCCTGTCTTTGAATCCAGCTTTTCAAACACTATCTTTTTACCCGATGAAAATCCTATGAAGCTGTATCTTCCAAGAGTTTTACCACCCAGAACACTTTCCAGCAGGAAAACAGGCTTAAAGTTTTTCAGCTTTAGAAAGGCTGAAACCGGAGTCTCCACATCTGCAATTATTCTTTTCATAATTACCTCCAAAATAAAAAGCCCCCACCTTGAAGGTGGGGGCTTCGGGTTCGGGCTTAATCAGGGGTTAACCCATAATGCCCGGGCCCCCACCTCTTCTGATAAACCAGTAATAATAAAGAGGTAAGGACCCGGGCATCATCATTTCACTCTCTCCTTAAATTTTTCATTTTTTTATAAAATTAAAAACCCCCACTTTAAAGTGGGGGTCTGGGTTTTCGGGTTTCGGGCGGGGTTAAATTTCTACACCCAGACCCCCGCTCTTTCTAAAATACCAGTAATATATTTTCAGGAGTCTGAGTGTTTTCATATTTTTAACCCCAAAAATTTAAAAAGATAATTTTAAAGCAAAAATGTTTTTTTTGTCAAGTCAAACAAAACTTCACTGCATTAACCCAAAATTCCTCGCACAGTTGACAAAATAGATATGATACCTTATTATTTATATACTTGATTATTAGATGAAAAAGATTTTTGTCAAAGAGCTGGAGAAAGGAGAATTTGAAGATATATTCATAGTAAACAGGATAAAGAAAAAGGAAAGAAAAGATGGGGGATTTTTCTACGAACTCTATATCTCAGATAAAACGGGTGAAATGAAGGGTTATGTTTTTGATAATATAGCGGAGTTTGAGAAAAAACTGAAGGAAGGAGTTTATCAGGTAAAGGGAGAGGCTCGAGAGTTGTATGGAGAAATTGTATTTACACTAAAGGAGCTAAAAAAGGCAAGGGATGTGGAGATTAAGGACCTATTCCCATCCTCTCCAAGAGAAATAGACAGGATGGTAAATAACCTTGAAAACATTATCACAGACATTCAAAACCCTCATCTTAAAAAATTACTGGATTACTTTTTCAATGATCCGGAGATAAGAGAAAATTTTATAAATGCACCTGCTGCAAAAAAAATGCATCATGCTTATATAGGTGGTCTTCTTGAACACACTTTGAACGTAGTCGAAATTGCAGAATCTCTTGCAGAATCTTTGAGCAGAATGTACTCGGGTTTATCAAAGGATATTCTAATAACAGGAGCCCTTTTACACGACATAGGGAAAATTAAAACTTATGAATACAGAGCAGGTATTGACATATCTGACAAAGGTAGACTGTTAGACCATGTTTATTTCAGTCTTATAATGGTTCAGGAAAAAATTGACAAAATATCGGATTTTCCTGAGAATCTAAAATTAAGAATTCTTCATATGATTGCATCCCATCACGGCGAAAAAAGTATGGGTGCACTGACAGAACCTATGACAGAAGAGGCTCTTCTCCTGCATTTTGCTGATTACATTGACACATTGATGTTTAAATTTAAAAGAGCAAGAGAAAACAGTAAAGAGGGGGCAAGATGGTCCGAATATCAAAGGGATTTACAGAGATTTATCTTTCTGGGAGGTGAAGAAGAATGAATGTATTTACAAAAATTTTCAGAAAAGTATTTGTTCCGAGAAATGAGAGAGTTTTAAAAAAACTGTGGCCAACAGTTTACAAAATAAATGATATATATGAAAAAATACATAACATTAAAGATGAGGATTTAATAAAGAAAACAGAAGAATGGAGAAAAGCTGTTCAAAAAGGTGAGGTAGCTCTTGATGAAATTCTACCCGAAGCGTATGCTTATGTAAAGGAGGCATGCAGAAGGCTTGTGGGAAAATCCTGGGATGTGGTTGGAATAAAAACCGAGTGGAATATGATTCCTTTTGATGTCCAGCTTATAGGTGCAATTGTGCTTCATCAGGGTAAAATTGCTGAAATGGCAACAGGTGAAGGAAAAACCCTTGTCGCAACAATGCCCCTTTATTTGAATGCACTCACAGGAAAAAACTGTAATCTCGTCACAGTTAATGATTATCTTGCAAGAAGAGACAGAGAATGGATGGGACCTGTTTATGAATCTCTGGGTGTCAGTGTGGGAGTCATACAGGCTGGAATGGACCCTCAGGAAAGGAAACCCCATTATGAGAAGGATATAACTTATGGAACAAACAATGAGTTTGGATTTGATTATTTGAGAGACAACATGGTCTTCAGAGCAGAAGACAGGGTCCAGAGAGACCATTACTATGCAATAATTGATGAAGTGGACTCAATTCTCGTAGACGAAGCAAGAACTCCTCTTATAATATCGGGTCCTGTTGAGAGGTCCAGCAATTATCTTTACAGAAAAGCAAAACCTGTTGTTGAAGAAATTGTTCGCAAGCAGAATTTACTTGTAAATAAATTTCTTCAGGAATCTGAGAAACTTCTCAGAAATGGCGACAGGGAAAAGGCAGCGGAAAAACTGCTTCTTGCAAAAAGGGGAGCACCAAGGTCAAAAAGACTTTTTAAACTCTTACAGGAACCTGACATGATGAGGCTTGTTGAAAGCTTTGAACTCAGATTGATGAAGGAAAAGAAGATGCACGAATTTGACCAGAACCTCTATTATGTGATAGATGAAAAAGCTCATTCTGCAGACATTACAGAAAAAGGAAGAGAGGAAATCCATAAAAAGGAAAAAGATTTATTCGTGCTTCCTGACCTGTCAACAGAGTTGCATGCGGTTGACCAGAAAGAAAATTTAACTCCCAGAGAAAAATTCTTTGAAAAAGAAAGAATACTCAGAGAGTATTCTGAAAAATCAGAAAAAGTTCACGCCATCAAACAGCTTTTAAAAGCGTATTCACTTTTTGAAAAGGATGTTGACTATGTTGTAATGGATGGAAAAGTTATCATAGTTGATGAGTTTACAGGAAGACTGATGCATGGAAGAAGATGGTCTGACGGTCTTCATGAAGCTGTTGAAGCAAAAGAAAATGTCACCATCCAGAGGGAAACTCAAACCCTTGCAACAATAACAATTCAGAACTATTTCAGGATGTATGAGAAACTTGCAGGAATGACAGGAACAGCAATAACAGAGGCAGCAGAGTTCTGGGAAATATATAAACTTGATGTTGTCGTAATACCCACAAATAAACCCTGTATAAGAGAGGACCTGCCTGATATAATTTTTAAGACAAAGAAACAAAAATACAGGGCAGTTGTTGATGAAGTTAAGAAGTGGCACAAAGCAGGAAGACCTGTTCTTGTAGGAACAGCATCGGTTGATACTTCTGAACTTCTATCAAGACTTCTGAAAAGGGAAGGTGTCCCCCATCATGTTTTAAATGCAAAGCATCATCAAAAAGAGGCAGAAATAGTATCAAGAGCGGGTGAGAAGTATGCTGTTACAATAGCCACAAATATGGCAGGTAGAGGAACCGATATAAAGCTCGGAGAAGGGGTTAAAGAGCTCGGAGGTCTTTTAATTGTGGGAACTGAAAAACATGAAGCAAGAAGAATAGACAGACAGTTAAGAGGAAGGTCAGGAAGACAGGGAGACCCCGGAACAACAAGGTTTTTCCTGTCCCTTGAAGACGACCTTTTAAGACTTTTTGGTTCGGACAAAGTTATGTCCTTAATGGAAAGATTTGGTTCAAAGGATGAAGGACCAATTGAGAGCAAAATGGTTACAAAAGCTCTTGAAACCGCTCAGAAGAGAGTAGAAATGCAGAACTTTGAGATAAGAAAGAGACTTTTAGAGTTTGATGATGTTATGAACAAGCAGAGAGAGGTTATATATGGACTGAGAAACGAAATACTTGATGGTGGAAATGTCAAAGAATACATAAAAGAATATATAGAAGAGATAGTGGACGAAATCACAGATAAATACTGCCCCAGCGATTACAAAGAGGATTGGGATATAGAGAACCTCAGAACCGAACTCAGTTTTCATTTTCTTTCAGACTTCAGTAGAATAGATGTAGTAAAAAATAAATCAGAGTTGAAGGATTATGTAATGAAGGAAGTAGAGGCACTTTATAATGAAAGAGAGGAAATTCTTGGCGAGGAAAAGATGAGAGAACTGGAAGGAATGGCACTTCTGTATACCCTTGATGAGGCATGGAGAGACCATCTTTATTCTCTTGACCATTTAAGAGAGGGCATATATTTGAGAGCTTACGGACAGAAAGACCCTCTTGTTGAGTACAAACAGGAAAGCTATAGAATGTTTGAAGAGCTTATGAGAAGAATAAGAAATGAAACCGTGCATAGAGTTTTAAGGGTTCAGGTTGCACAGATGCCTCAAAGAGTTACGGGCAGGATAAAGGCAGAACATCCTGAACTCGCAAAGGTTCAGGCTCAACAAGCAGAGCCAAGAAAAGAAGAGGGACCTCCAGGAATAGCCAGGGAACAGGCTCCGATGCAACCAGAAATGGTGAAAAAGCCTTTTGTAAGGAAAACCCCAAAGGTTGGAAGAAATGACCCCTGCCCCTGTGGCAGCGGGAAAAAATATAAACACTGTTGTGGAAGGGGGTTATAATGGGTAAAGGAAAAGACACAAGAAAATACAGGGAAAAATTAAAGGACCCCTATATGGATAAAAATTCGTACAGGGACCCAACAATCTGTCCGGGTTGCGGTCTTATATTTCATCAAAAGAGATGGCTAAAGGATGAAAAGATTGCCCATAGACTAAAAGACCAGGGAGTGGAGTTTAATAGAAAAGATTGTCCTGCCTGCAGAAAAATAAAGGACAACTACCCTCTTGGAATTCTTGAAATTGAGGCAGAATATGTAAAAACTAAAAGAGAAGAACTGAAAAATCTGATAACCAATGTTACTGAGAGAGAAGAATGGAGAAATCCTCTTGAGAGAATAATGAAATTAAACTTTGATGAAAAAAGGCTTTATATAGAAACCACAACCGAACATCTTGCAAAAAAAATAGGCAACAGTGTCAGAAAAGCTTTTGGTGGAGAATTAAAAATCACCTTTTCTGACAAACAAAAACTTATAAGGGTTTATTTAAAAGAATAATTGAGTAACGCAAGAAGAAATTTCGTTGCAGGAATAGTTACACTTCTTCCAGTTGTAGTTACAATATACATAACTTATATAATGGTTAATTTTATAGGAGGGGGTGTTGGCAAATTTTTCAAAAAATTCCCTTATTTTGATAAACTCCCGTCTTTTGTATTTCCGGTTATAGGTTTGATAGTTGTGCTCATTGCCTTTTATATCACAGGGATATTTGCCACAACTTACCTCGGAAAGAGAATTATTAATATGGGGGAAAAGATAATAATAAATCTCCCTGTTGTAAGAGGTCTTTACAAGGCTGCAAGAGAATTTTCAAAAGCACTATTTGAAAGCAAAACCGCACTTAGAAAGGTTGTTCTCCTTGAATTTCCAAAAGAAGAAAGTTATGCAATTGGATTCCTGACCACAGACAAGGTCTGGGAAATAGATGGTGAAAAACATTACAATATATTTGTCCCCACAACACCAAATCCCACTTCGGGATGGTACTTAATTGTGCCTGAATCAAGGCTAAAATTCCTGCCATTCTCTGTAGAGGATGGAATGCAAATGGTAATTTCAGGAGGAATTGTAATATCTCCTGAAAAGGAGAATATCTTTCACCATGAACTTTTTGAGGAAATTTCTAAGACAAAAAAGAAAAAAGAATAAGGTCTTAGAGGATTTCCTCACAAAGCTGTATAAAAGGGGGGAGATCGAAGATATAGAATATGACCTTATCCTGAAAATTCTAAAAGCAGGGAGAAAACCCATAGGAGATATAATGATTCCCCGCGTGGATATGGTTTATGTTAAAGAAAATATGATACTGAAAGAGGCAATTGAAATATTTAAAAAAGAAGGGTTTTCCAAAATGCCTGTAATAGGTGAAAGAAAAGACGAAATAATCGGTATTTTACATGTTAAAGAAATCTTAAAGAACATAGATAATTTAAATTTAAAGGTTAAAGAAATAGTTCAGGATGCTTTTTATATCCCTGAATACAAAAAAGTTCTCGATACTCTCTCCTTTATGCAAAAAAATAGAATATCAATAGCAATTGTAGTGGATGAATTCGGTAGTGTAATAGGTCTTGTTACAATGGAAGACATACTTGAAGAAATAGTTGGTGAAATTCTTGACGAGCTTGATAGACCGGAAACTCTTTACAGAAGATATCTTGATGGAAGTTATGTATTTCATTCAAAAATAGAACTGGAAGATGTTGAAAATCTTTTAAAAACCGAACTTGAATCAGAAGAGGTGGTATCCCTGGGTGGCTTTATAGTATCCTTTTTACAGAGGGTTCCCAAGAGAGGAGAAAAACTTCGGTTCAAAGACTTAGAGTTCGAAATAGTTGATAGCACTCCTCAGAGAATAAAATTTGTAAGGGTAAAAAAGGTAAAACAGAGTGAAAAGTAGAAGGTTATAAGTTGAAGATGGAAATTAAAAAGATAAATATCAGATACAAAACATAAATCAACTTAGCACTTGAAATTTTTATAAAATACCCTTATTATTAGGTTTTTACATGGGAGGTAAAAATTATGGCACTTTTGAACGAAGAGCAGAGAAATATGCTGATTGAATATTTCAGCAAAGAAATGAAAGACAAGGTAAAAATCCTTTTCTTCACCCAGAACATAAACTGCGATTATTGCCCTGATACAGAGGCAATATTAAAAGAAATTTCCGAACTTTCTGATAAGATAGAACTTGAAATAAAGAATTTCGCAACAGATAAGGAAGAAGTAGAGAAATATGGAATTGATAAGGTTCCTGCCACAGTTTTTTTAACAGAAGAGGGAAAAGACACCAGAATCAAATTTTACGGAATCCCTTCAGGCTACGAATTTACTTCTCTTATTGAAACAATAGCTATGCTTTCAAAAAAGGACTCAGGACTATCAGAAAAGGCAAAAGAAGCAATCAAAAAGATTGATAAAAAAATGCACATTCAGGTATTTGTTACACCATCATGTCCTTACTGTCCCAGAATGGTAATTCTTTCCCATAAGGCTGCAATGGAAAACGAAAATATAAACTCGAGCATGGTTGAAGTTATAGAGTTCCCGAATCTTGGAGAGAAATATAAGGTTATGGGGGTTCCAAAAACTATAATAAATGACAAAGTGGAATTTGAAGGAGCTGTACCTGAAGACTATTTTCTTGATTACCTTGAAAAAGCTTATAATATAGAAATTGAAAATTAAGGAGGTGGAAAATGAAGAGAAACATGGGAAATATTGATAGCTGGATAAGATTGATAATAGGAGCAATACTCTTTGGACTCGGTGTATTTTCTGTTGTCGGATGGGCAAAATGGGTGCTTGTTGTTGTTGGTGCAATTCTGGTTTTAACATCCCTTTTCAACTACTGCCCTCTTTACTCACTTCTGAAAATCAGCACCTATAAAAAGAAGGAATGAGTGAAGACAGAATCCGTGAAATTTTTGAAAATTACAGTAATATAGCAGTAGTAGGAATATCAAGAAATCCTGAAAAACCCTCAAGAAGGGTACCCAGATATCTTCTATCAAAAGGCTACAACATAATACCTGTGAATCCTCATGCAGACGAAATTTTTGGCAAAAAATCTTATAATAATTTACTTGAAGTTGAAGAAGAAATAGATATAGTGGAAGTTTTTAGACCTTCTGAAGAAGCAAAAGAAGTGGTGCTGGAAGCGATCGAGAGAAAAGACAAAAGAGGTGACATCAAAGTTATATGGTTACAGGAAGGTATAAAAAATGAAGAGGCAAAAAAACTGGCTGAGAAAAAAGGTATAACATTTGTTCAGGATAAATGCATGTATAAAGAACACATAAGGATTTATGGAGAATAAGGAAATTACAATTAAGGATAAGATTGAAGACATTGTTTTAAAGTATCCTGAAACGGTTAATGTATTCTTCAAATACGGGATACCCGCTATAGCCTGTGGTGAACCTATATGGGGAACAATAGAAGAAAATGTAGAAAAGTATGGAGTCAAAAGTGTAGAAAAGCTTCTGAAAGAACTTAATAAGAAAGCAGAGGAAACATTTATATGGAATAAATAGATGATAAAAATACTTCTGCCCTTTTTTATTCTTTCTTTTAAAGGAGCAAAAGATGTGGGCACATCTTTTACATCTCTCAGCTTATCATCTCCGTTCTATCTATTTTTCCCTTATGAAAATGAAAGACCCTATTTTCTGCTTGGATTTTCAAACTATGAAGGGGAAAATGAGTTACTTATAACAGGTGGAGTGAATCCTGATACATTGTTCTCTCTGAAATTTTTATACTCTGTGAGCTCTGCAGAAAAAGAAAACATTGGACTGCTTGGTGGTTTTGGAAATAAAAATCTTGTTTTATTTCTCGGAGGAGATATAATTTCGCAGGACTCTTTTTCAACAGGATTTCTTTTTAAAGCAGGGGTTGAAACAAGATTCCATTATATGGGAAGTCTGAATAAATTTATCATTTCAGGAGGAGGAGTGAGTTCCTTAGAAGAAACTCCTTTTTTAAATTTACTTTACTCTTTAAAATTTGCTCCTTTAAAATATGTGGAACCTGTTTTAAACTCAAGATTCCAGATTGAAGAGAAACTTAATTACACCTTTGGGCTGAGTTCAGAATTTATAATTTATAAAAACTATGAGCTTTTTCTAGGATTCATGAAAGAGAAAAGTATATCACCCTATTTTTCTTTTGGACTGGGCTATTTTACATCAAATTTTGAAAAAAATGATTTCGGGATTCATTACGGATTCATTTCAAATGGTGAAAATCAAGTTCATTCAGTTTCTTTGAGTATGTTTCTTGGTGATAATCTCAGATTTGAAAAAGAAAAAATTAAAAGAGAAAAGAAGTTAAAAGAGCTTGCAGAAAGAGAAAGATTAGTGGAAGAAAATATGAGAAGGATAAAAGAAAAGGAAAAAGAAATAATAGAAAGGGAGAGAAAAATACTTGAGGAAAAAGGGAAAATAGCAGAAGAAAGGGAAAAACTGGAACAGGAGAAAAAAGAGATTGAAAAGTTGCGAAAAGAAGCGTATGAAACTTTAAAGAAAATAGAGGGCATAAAGATAGAGGAACGAAAAGAGTATATAAAAATTACTGCAGAGGAAAAGGCAATTCACTTTGAGATAGGAGGGACAGGTCTGAATATCAAAGGTATAAAAACTCTTAAAGCAATAGCAAACTTTATAAAAACTTATCCCGGTTATAAAGTAAGAGTTGAGGGACACACTGATAACATACCGATAGGTCCTCTTTTAAAAGACAAATATAAGGATAATACAGAGCTTTCACAGGCGAGAGCAAAAACAGCTGTTGACTACTTCGTTGAAATTGAAGGTCTTCCTGAAAAGATATTTTCCTATAAGGGTTATGGCGAGAAAAGACCGGTTGCATCAAATGATACTGAAGAAGGAAGGGCAAAAAACAGAAGAGTAGAAATATATATAGAAAAAAAGGAATAATGCCAGCGCTCGCTTATATAAGAGGTAGATTATATCCCATTGAAAAAGCTTATAAAATACATGTTGAGGATAGGGGATATCAGTATGCAGATGCGGTGTATGAGAGCATCAGATATGAGAAGGGAAAAATCATAAGGATATATGACCACCTTGAAAGGCTTAAAAGAAGTCTGAACATGCTTCAGATATCTTTTGAGTTTAACTTTGAAGAGATGAAACTACTCCTTGAAAAAATTGCAGTAAAAACAGGTTATGATAGAGTTTTATTGTATTTACAGATATCAAGGGGTGTTGCCAGGAGGGAGCACCCCTTCCCTCCCATTTGTATACCGGAGCTTGTAATAACCGCAAGAAAATTCAAACCAATCCCCGCAAAGACGCGAAAAAAAGGAGTTAAATGTATTACTCATCCCGATGAAAGGTGGGACAGAGTTGACATTAAAACGGTAAATCTTCTTGCGAATGTGCTGGCAAGAGAACGAGCCAGAAAAAAGGGCGTAAGGGATTCAATACTATTCAGAGAAGACCTTGAAGTAACTGAAGCTTCATCTGCAAATTTATTTATGGTTAAAGATGGAGCAATTTATACCCCGCCTTTGAATGGCATACTTGAAGGAGTTACAAGAAAAGAGGTTAAAGAAATTGCCCTGAATCTGAAAATAAACTTTTATGAAGAGTACATTTATCTTCAGGATATTTTTCTTGCTGATGAAGTATTTCTTTCAGGGACTTCCATAGACATATTGCCAGTAGTGGAAATAGATGGGTTTAAAATAGGCAGTGGAAAACCCGGTAAAGTTTTCTGGAAAGTATATGAAGAACTTATTAAAAGCAGGAATTAAAATACTTATAATATCTATACTAACTATATCCTGCACAAAGGCAAAAAAATCTACTCACGAAATTATAATTATCCAGAGAAAAGGAGGAATAATGGGAATCAATCAAAGAATGAAAGTATATTCTGATGCCTATATCCTTTTTGAAGATTTAAAAAACCAGCATATTAAAATAAATAAGATGAGGAAAGAGGATTTTAATAATATTAAAGAAATTATTTCAAAAATAAACATAAGAAATATAAAAGAAGAGATAGTTCCAGATGATATTTACTATTTTATAGATATTAAAAGTAAAGGCACTTATGTATTTGGCAAGTTGTCTCTTAAAAATAAAAAAGAGTATGGTGATGTAAAAAATCTAATCGAGATAGTAGAAAGCTATATAAAATAGGAGGATATAATGGATAGAACATGGAAAGGTAATCTTGAAAAAATTGATGAGTACAGGTGGAAAATTCCGAGAAGCTATAAAAAAGGGATGAGGGTTGATGGTATTATATACGCCTCTTCAAAGATGATAAACTCAATACTTCAGGATATGGCTCCTGAACAGGTTGCAAATGTGGCAACCCTGCCAGGTATACAGAAATATTCCCTTGCAATGCCTGACATTCACTGGGGATACGGCTTTCCCATAGGCGGTGTTGCTGCAATGGATGAAAGGAATGGAGTTATATCTCCGGGTGGAGTCGGGTATGATATAAACTGTGGTGTCAGGATTTTAAGAACAAATTTAAAGTATGAAGAGGCTCTAAAATATCTTGATAAGATTCTTGATGCTCTTTTTTACAATGTCCCATCAGGAGTGGGCTCAAAAGGCAAGATAAGAGTATCTGAGAGAGAACTCAGGGATGTTATGATAAAGGGTGCAAGATGGGCAGTTGAAAAAGGCTACGGATGGGAAGAAGACCTTGAAAAGACAGAAGAAAAAGGAGAGATGAAAGGTGCAAATCCTGACAGGGTTTCACGAAGGGCAATTGAGAGAGGGCTTCCTCAACTTGGCACACTCGGCTCCGGAAACCATTTTCTTGAGATTCAGAGAGTTGAGAAAATCTTTGACAGAAAAACAGCAGAAGTCATGGGACTTTTTGAAAATCAAGTATGTGTTATGATTCATTGCGGTTCAAGAGGACTTGGACACCAGATAGCAGACGATTACATAAAAATTATGATGAGAGCAATGGAAAAATACAGTATTCACATTCCTGACAGACAACTGGCATGCGTTCCTTTTAGTTCCCGTGAGGCACAGAATTATTTTTCAGCAATGGTATGTGCTGCAAACTATGCATGGTGTAACAGGCAAATAATAGCTCACTGGGTAAGAGAAAGTTTTGAAAAAATCTTTGGAAAGAGTGCGAGAGAACTTGACATGCAGATGATTTACGATGTTGCCCATAACATGGCAAAAAAGGAAGTTCATAAAGTTAATGATAAAGAAATAAATCTTATTGTTCACAGAAAAGGAGCAACAAGAGCATTTCCACCGCATCATAAAGATGTTCCTGATGTTTATAAAGAGATAGGTCAGCCTGTTTTAATTCCCGGTAGTATGGGAACAGGTTCATATATTCTTACCGGAACTCAAAAAGCAATGCAGGAAACCTTTGGTTCCACGTGTCATGGTGCGGGCAGAGTTCTTTCAAGAAAAGCAGCCATAAGAAGGGCAAGAGGAAGGAATATAGAAGTTGAATTAAAAAAAGCAGGAGTAAAATTAAGAGCGGCTTCAAGAGAAACTGTATGGGAAGAGATGCCAGAAGCCTATAAAAATCTTGATATGGTTGTTGAGACTGTTCATGGTTCAGGAATTTCAAAAAAGATAGCAAGGCTTGTTCCTTTCGGTGTTGTGAAAGGGTAACTTTTTAAAGGATTTTTTCGTATTAGATTGCAAAAGGAGGTGTGTATGACAGGTTTAATTCTTTGTTTAAATATGGTGTTCTCCCCATTTACAAACTCAGCAGCTACATCAATAAGAAGTGGAGGTATTCTTCTGAATCCTGCAGGACTGGCAATACAGCCTGGATTTGAATTTTATTTCAATGGAAGAGAAACCAATGATAGAGAAATATATTACTACTCAATATCCATGGGTAATCTGGGTTTTTCCTTTACTGATTATCTCAAGACAGAAATATACTCTCTTGGGCTCGGAGTTCCCTTTGG
This sequence comes from Candidatus Hydrothermus pacificus, assembly GCA_002011615.1. Lineage (GTDB taxonomy): Bacteria > Hydrothermota > Hydrothermia > Hydrothermales > Hydrothermaceae > Hydrothermus > Hydrothermus pacificus. The sequence continues at coordinate 71,054 of MTOH01000016.1, forward strand.
TGAAAGCTTTTCCTTAGGATACTCTTATTCTTTTGGAGACATAAAAGAACAGAGAATAGGGTTTTTGATTTCACCTTTCAAAGTTCTTAGATTTGGGGGAATTCTTTACATGCCTGAAAAATATGACAGCTCATTTACAGCAGGTATAGCGATAAGACCTTTTACAGACAGGATAACTCTGTCTGCAGATTTTAATTTCTGGGATATTATGAATACTCACTCATATCAGGGAGTCCTGGAAATCTTTGATGGATTTTACCTTTACGGAGGCGCAAGAATTGACGAAAGGATTAATGAAACAAGGTATTTTGCAGGAATAGAAATCTCAACCGGTCAGTTAAAAGGATTTATATCATCTAATATAAAGGATGAGAAAGTTGAATACAGTGGAGGTGTGGTTCTTTCAGGAGAAATATACCCAACAGTCTTTCCTAAAAAGAAGAAATGGGTTAAAATTGAACTCAAAGGAAACTATCCTGAAGAACGAAAAATGGAAGGCTTTTTGAGCTTCAGACCAAAAAAATCTTTTTACGATTTCATTAATGGGTTAAAGAGGATTCAAAAAGAAAAAGACATTACGGGTATAATTCTCGTTTTTAAAAACCCTGCATTTTCGCCAGCACAGGCTGAAGAAGTTTACAACATTCTGAAAGATTTGAAAATAAATGGCAAAAAGATAGTTTCCATAGGAGAAAGTTTTGATATAAGAGATTATATGATTGCATCTATTTCAGACAGAATTATCATAGTTCCAACAGGAGACATTGATATATCAGGCCTTTATATGGAAAATATATATTTGAAAAATATGCTTGCTAAAGTGGGAATAGAACCCGAGATTGAAAGAATCGGTAAATACAAATCCGCGGTTGAGCCATTTTTGAGAGAAAACATGTCAGAAGAAGACCGATTCCAGAGAATGGAATTCTTAAAGGATGTTCACAATTTGATTGTTAAGAATATAGCAGAAGGGAAAGGCGTTTCAGAAGATAAAGTTAATGAGTGGATTAATAAAGGATATTTTAATTCAGAATCAGCTGTTGAAGCCGGACTTGCAGACACACAGGCTTTTGAAAGTGATTTAGAAAACCTGTGTAAGAAATGGTTTGATAAAAAACAGAGAATATACTCTTATGAAAAACTTTCAAAAAGAAGATATTTAAGAAGAGAATTTAAAGACGAAAGACCAAAGATAGCCATACTCATTGGTGAAGGCGGAATTGTAACCGGTGAAAGTGGTGAAAACCCTATACCCATTATCGGTGGCAAAAATATGGGGTCTGAAACAATGAGTAAACTTATTGAAAAGATTGAAAAGGATAAAAGTATAAAAGCAGTTGTATTCAGAATAAACTCACCTGGTGGCTCCGCACTTGCATCTGAAATTATATGGGATGGCATAAGAAAATTGAAAGAGAAAAAACCCGTTGTTGTTTCAATGGGACAGGTTGCTGGTTCAGGAGGATACTACATTGCATGTCCTGGAAGTAAAATACTTGCGGATAGAGCAACACTTACAGGTTCCATAGGTATTCTCGGTATTAAGTTTGTAATGAAAGATTTTTTCAACAAACTTGGAATCACCTTTGACAGGGTCAAAACAACTCCTCATGCCGACGCATGGAGTTTCACAAGAAAGTTGACCGATGAAGAAAGAGAAATCTTTAGAAAAGAAATAGAATGGGGATACTGGCAGTTTATTAAAAGAGTTAGTTTTTCCAGAAATTTACCAAAAGAAAAAGTTGACTCACTGGGTCAGGGTAGAATTTATTCGGGTGAGGATGCAAAAAATGTAAAACTCATTGATCAGACAGGTGGACTACTGGATGCAATTAAAGAAGCCAAAAAACTTGCGGGTATAAAAGGTGATGTAAGAATCGTTATGTACCCCACACCTAAATGGTGGAAGATGATAAATCCTTTTGAAAAGGTAAATCTTAATACTCCTTTATTTTCAAATGAAAAATACCTTTACATGATGCCATTTTTCACAAAATTTTATTGATTTAAAAGAGGGAATAATTTACTTCTAAAGTGATTTCAAAATTCAGAAATTTCGTAGATGAAATTTTAGAAAAGTTTTAAAAAATTTTCAATTCTATTTGACAAATAAGAATTTTTTACCTTATAATATGTATAGCCTTTTAAAAGGAGGTGTAAGATGCCCGTAAAGAAAAAGGCAACAAAGAAAAAAACAACAAAGAAGAAAACAACAAAGAA
>MTOH01000008.1 GCA_002011615.1 Candidatus Hydrothermus pacificus
ATTCACTTAACCTGAAAAAACTTGGTGAAGGAGTCTATTTCCTGAATATAAAAACAGAAAAACAGATTTTCAGAACAAAGATTTTGCTTTTAAGATAAATTTTTTATTTGACAACGTTTTTTTTAAAAGTGTAGAATAAGGATTAATTTACACTAAAAGGAGGTGTATAATATGGGTGTAATATACGGTGTGGTGCTCAGTATAGTGGTAAATATGGGGAGTAGCAAGATAATGCCTTCCCTGAAGGAATTCATGAAGAACACTCCTGAGAATGAGAAAATAGCAATCCTGGTACATCTTGCTGAAAGACCAAACTATGAAGCCATCAAAGGATTACCCCCAAAAGAATATGTGGAATTTCTTAAGAGTTTCAGTGAAAACTCCCAGAGAGAAATTCTGAGCTATCTTAATGAGAACTTCTCAGACGCAATATCAGAATTAAGACCCTACTGGATATTCAACGGATTTTATGTAAAAGCAACAAAAGAGGTAATAGAAAACCTTGCAGAAAGACCGGATGTTGGATACATAATTGAAGACTTTGTCATACAGATTGAAGATGTAGTTCCTGCTGATGAGAGTGGAAATATAGATGCTATAGAATGGGGTGTATTAAGAGTAAGAGCTGATTCATGCTGGATGGATGGCTATGATGGAACAGGTGTTATAATAGGTCAGATGGATACAGGTGTTGATGTTAATCATCCTGCACTTTCAGGCAAATGGGAAGGACACTGGTATGATGGAATTAACGGACAGGCAAATCCTTATGATGACCATGGGCATGGAACTCATACAATGGGAACAATTCTTGGTGGAGATGGATTCGGCTCATTCACAAATGACATAGGAGTTGCTCCTGGTGCTCAATTTGTTGCCTGTAAGATATGTAATTCAGGTGGTTCATGTCCCTCTTCTGCAATCCATGCAGGATTTCAGAAAATTGCTGAATGGAAAGGACAGGGAGTAAACATTGTTGCATGTTCAAACTCATGGGGTGGAAGTTCAGGAACCACTTTCTGGGACGATGTTATGAACTGGAGAAACCTCGGGATAATTCCTGTATTCTCAAACGGTAATTCAGGACCCAATCCTGGAACCGTTGGGGAACCCGCAAGCTTTCCCACAGCTATAGGAGTTGGTGCAACAGACTCAGGTGACAACATTGCATCATTCTCATCAAGAGGTCCTGCACCCAACCAGAACCCCTGGAATGACCCTCAATACTGGCCAAGAAGTGACTGGAATTTGATAAAGCCCAATATTTCTGCTCCTGGGGTAAACATAAGATCTTCTACACCAGGTGGTGGTTATGGATACATGTCTGGAACATCAATGGCATGTCCTCATGTGGCAGGCGGAATTGCAATACTTTACCAGAAGAATGCAACATTAGACTTTACAACAGTTTATTCGCTTCTCCTTGATCATGCAAGAGAGGTTCCTCAGGGTTCTCCATATCCGAATAATGATTATGGATGGGGAATCTTAAATGTTTATCAATCCCTTTTAAATACACCGACACCAAACATGCCAAATGTCTATGTTGAAACTCACACTCTTCAGGATGCAGGTGGTAACGGTGTATGGGACCCCGGAGAAACTGCTTATATAACTGTTACCTTGAGAAACACAGGTGTTGATGCAAACAATGTGCAGGCAGTTTTAAGAACAAGCTCACCCCATGTCACAATTCAGGATTCTTCTTCCTCTTTTGGCAACATACCTCAGGGTGGAACCGCAAATAACAATTCTGACCCCTTTGTAGTTGTTGCATCTTCAGGTGCACCATCAGGAACACAGGTTGACTTTGATGTCTATATAACCGCCACAGGAGGATATTCAAACACAAGTTCCTTTACCGAAACCATTGGTATTCCGGGTGTTGACTGGGCTGACCATGACTGTGGAAACATCCTTGTAACAGTAACAAGATATGGAGCAATAGGGTTCATGGGTTCAAACCAGTCAGCAGGTCATGGAGTTCAGTACCCGATAGGTTCTACCGGAAGACTTTTCTATGGAAGTTTTGCAGTGGGAACAGCCCTGCCCTATGTAATTGATAGATACTACGAGTCAAACCAGGGTGATGACGATGACTGGGTCACAACAAGCTCACCTGATGGCTATGTTCACATGTATGAACCTTCTCCTCCCTTTGATGAGTACTCAGTTGCAATTTATGATGACTCAGGAGGAGAGCAGGTTAAAGGAATAACAGCTACCCAGAAAGGTTATGCATGGAGCGATGCAAATGGAGATGATTTTGTAATCCTTGAATTTGTTTTGAAAAACAATGGCTCACAGAATGTAACAGGATTTTATGCAGGAATCTTCCTTGACTGGGATATAAATACATCAACCTATGCGGATAACGGTGGCACTGATGCAACAAGGAACATGGCTTATCAGTACTATTCAGGAACTTATGTTGGTTCTGCAATACTCAATCCAATGAGAGGCTCTGCTCAGATTGCAAATGTCTCAATGATAAACAATCCAACCTATGTATATCCCTATGCAGGTCTCCCTGATAGTATTGAAATTAAATTCCTTGACGGAACATATTCATTCCCATCAGCAGGCTCTGCTGATGACTGGTCAACCTGTATTTCAGCAGGTCCTTTTGATATCCCTGTAGGCGATTCAATAACTGTCGCATATGTGATAGCAGGTGGAACAAATCTTTCAAATCTTCAGGAACATGTTGACACTGCCTATAACAGATACTGGAATGTCTCTGTTGCAGAAAAACCTGTTCTAAGGACAAAGTTTGTTAAAGTTCTGCCGAGTGTCTCAAAGGGAGAAGTTTATCTGAATTATGTACTTCCTGTGAATGCAAAAGCAGAAATCTCGGTATTTAACTCTGCAGGAGCAAGGGTAAAAAGTATATCATCTTCTCTTGAAAGAAATGAGAATATGAAAAAAATAAGCCTGAAAGAGCTTCCTGAAGGAATTTATATCATCAATGTGAAAACACCTTACACCTCATCAAAAGATAAAATCATTCTCGTAAAGTAAAATAGAATTGCAGGGGGAGCCAGAATTTTTTTAGGCTCCCCCTTTTTATTTGTTAAGTTTATTAAAGAAAATAAAATTGACTTAATTCTTAAAGAAAGCTTATAATTTTACCTTTAAATTTAAAAGGAGGTAAAAGTTGATACCAGTATTCAAAAACGAACCATTCACAGATTTTTCTGTTCCTGAAAATAAAAAGAAGATGCTGGAAGCAATAGAAAAACTGGAAAAAGAACTGGGGAAAGAAATACCACTTATAATAGGAGGAAAAGAAGTCTATAAAGAGGAAAAACTGAAATCTATAAATCCTTCAAACAAGGATGAAGTGGTATGTGTGTTTCAGAAGGCAACATCAGAAGATGCACAGAAAGCTCTTGATTCAGCGTGGAAAGCTTTTGAGGAATGGCGATTTTTCCCTCCAGAAGAAAGAGCAAACATACTTCTGAAAGCCGCAGAAATAGCAAGAAAAAGGAAATTTGAACTTTCTGCAACAATGGTCATGGAAGTGGGCAAAAACTGGGCAGAGGCAGATGCAGATGTCGCAGAAACAATAGATTACTTTGAATTTTACGGTAGAGAAATGCTCAGATACGCTGAGAAACAACCCTTAACCCCTTTTCCTGGCGAAATAAACGAGTATTTTTACATACCCTTAGGAGTGGGAGTTGTAATACCTCCGTGGAACTTTCCTCTTGCAATTCTTTCGGGTATGTCATCAGCAGCAATTGTTACCGGAAACTGTATAATCCTGAAACCATCCTCTGACTCTCCACTAACAGGTTACAGATTGGTTGAGATCATGAAAGAGGCAGGACTTCCTGACGGCGTTCTAAACTTCCTGACAGGTCCTGGGAGCAGTGTCGGAGACTATTTAGTCGGGCATCCAAAAACAAGATTTATCGCATTCACAGGCTCAAAAGAGGTGGGATGTCACATATATGAACTGGCTGCAAAGGTGCAGGAAGGACAGATATGGCTCAAAAGGGTAATAGCAGAAATGGGAGGTAAAGATTCAATAGTTGTTGATGATGAATGTATTCTTGATGATGCGGTTCAGGGTGTTCTTGCCTCTGCATTTGGTTATCAGGGTCAAAAATGCTCTGCATGTTCAAGAGCAATAGTTCACGAAAAGGTTTATGATGAATTTGTATCTAAATTAAAAGAAAAAATAGAAAAGATAAAGATAGGTCCTGCAAAGGAGAACCATTTTATGGGACCTGTTATAAACGCATCTGCTGAGAAAAAGATTCTTGAATACATAGAAATAGGTAAGAAAGAAGGTAAATTACTCACAGGCGGAGAAAAGGCAGAAGGGAACGGTTTTTATATAAAGCCAACAACATTTTATGATGTTGACCCAAAGGCACGAATATCACAGGAAGAAATTTTTGGTCCTGTTCTGGCAATCATAAAAGCAAAAAATTTTGATCATGGAATAGAAATAGCAAATAATACAATTTATGGTCTTACAGGTTCTGTATACACGCTTAACAGAGAAAAAATTTATAAGGCAAAAAAACTCTTTCACTGTGGAAACCTGTATATCAACAGAAAATGCACCGGTGCACTTGTAGATGTTCATCCATTCGGTGGATTTAACATGTCAGGCACTGATTCAAAGGCAGGAGGAAGGGATTATCTGCTTCTTTTCCTGCAGGGTAAAAGCATATCAGAGAAGATAAGGTAGTGGGAGCAAAAGTAGTATACCCTGATGGAAAAGCCGAGATAGTAGAGAAAGGCAAAAGGCTCGGCGAGTTTCTAAACGAAAAATATCTGTGTGGTAAAACAGATAATCAAATAGCTGATTTTTCTTATGAGATTAAAGGTAAAGAAGAAATATTCCTCTGTGATTTTGAATCAGAAGAGGGCAAATTAGCGTTCTGGCATACATCATCCCATGTTCTTGCAAATGCAGTAAAAGAGCTTTTTCCTTCTGCAAAACTCGGTATAGGACCCCCTGTGGAAAACGGGTTTTACTACGACTTTTATGTGGAAAAGCCCTTCTCCCCTGAAGACCTTGAAAACATAGAGAAAAAAATGAAAGAGATAATAGAAAGAAAAGAAAACCTTGAGAGGATTGAAATATCCTATGAAGAGGCAAAGAGGATTTTTTCTGAAAAGGGAGAAAATTTCAAACTTGAACTTATTGAAGATTTTAAAGAGGAAAAAATAACGGTTTATAAACATGGTGATTTTATAGACCTCTGTAAAGGTCCTCATATAAAAAACACAGGATTTATAAAGACAATAAAGATTCTATCTGCGTCAGGAAGTTACTGGAAGGGCGACGAGAGAAATCCCGGAATGCAGAGAATTTATGGCGTATCTTTTCCTTCAAAAAAACAATTAAAACATTTTCTCCATCTCCTTGAAGAGGCAAAGAAAAGGGACCACAGAAAACTCGGGAAAGAACTTGAACTATTTTCTTTTTCAGAAGACATAGGGCCTGGTCTTGTGGTGTGGTATCCGAAAGGTGCAACCATAAGAAAAATAATTGAGGATTTTCTTTATAAAGAACATATAAAAAGAGGATATGTGCCTGCAATAACCCCGCACATAGGGAAAAAAGACCTCTGGAAAAGGTCAGGGCATCTGGATTTTTACATAGAAAATATGTTTCCTGAGATGAAATTTGAGGACGAAGAGGGGTACTTTGCAAAACCCATGAATTGCCCCTTTCATATACAGATTTACAAATCAAAGATTCGCTCCTATAGAGAATTACCTTTTAAAATTTTTGAGTTTGGCAATGTTTACAGGTTTGAAAGAAGTGGGGTTTTGCATGGTCTTGTAAGGGTAAGAGGATTTACCCAGGATGATGCACACATATTCTGCACCGAAAACCAGGTAAAGGAAGAAATTAAAAAGGTAATAGATTTTGCGACCTTTGTGTTAAAAAGTTTTGGCTTTGAAAAGTACCATGTCTACATTTCAACAATGCCTGAGGACCATGTTGGAACCGAACAGATGTGGGAAATCGCAACAAAATCCTTGATAGAATCTGCAAAAGAAAAGAACATGGAATTTAAAATAGAAGAAGGCGAGGGCGCCTTTTATGGTCCTAAAATAGATATTCTAATAGAAGATGCTCTTGGCAGAAAATGGCAATGCACCACAATCCAGTTTGATTTCAACATACCTGAAAGATTTGAAGTAAAATACAGAGATAAAGATGGTAAAGATAAAACACCGTACCTTATCCACAGAGCACTCATCGGTTCTTTTGAAAGATTTTTTGGTCTTCTTATAGAACATTATGCAGGTAATTTTCCTTTATGGCTGGCACCTGTTCAGGCAAGAGTCCTGCCTGTAAGCGAGCATATCAATGACTATGCAGAACATATTCTCAAACTGCTCTTAGAACATAACATAAGAGCAGACATGGACCTGGGTAACGAGAGAATTTCCTATAAAATAAGAAATGCAGAAAACGAAAAAATCCCTTACATTCTTATTGTTGGTAAGAGGGAAAAAAGTGAGAATAAAGTGTCTATCAGAAAACATGGTGAGGGGGAGAAAGGAGTGATACAAATCAAAGAATTTATAAATACTCTTATGGAGGAACTTAAACAATATGGGTAGAAAAAGATTCTACAGGGGTCCTGTAAGAAGAGAACCCGAACCCTATAGAGTTAATGAAAGGATAAGGTCAAGAGAAGTAAGAGTGATAGATGAAAACGGAAAACATCTCGGAATAATGGATATAAACTCAGCTCTTGAGATTGCATATTCAAGAGACCTTGACCTCGTGGAAGTTGCCCCCAATCAGAAACCCCCTGTTTGTCGAATAACAGACTATGGTAGATTTAAATATGAAATGAAGAAAAAAGCCAGGGAATCCAAAAAAACACATAGCGAGGTAAAAGAAATATCCTTCAGACCAACCACCTCTGAACACGACCTTGAAATAAAGCTAAAAAAAGCAAAAGAATTCCTTGAAGATGGGCATAGAGTTAAAATGCGACTCTTTTTTAAAGGCAGAGAAAAAGTCATGCTTCCAAAAGGTAAAGAAATATTCTATAAAATATTTGAAAAAATCTCAGAATGGGCTGAAATAGAAAAAGAACCCGTTCAGTTAGGCTATAATCAATATGTTGCTGTAGTAAAGGCAAAAAAGAAATAAAGGTCGCCTGATTTCTCTATTTAAAAAACAATATCTATTTTATTTCTACAATAAGGGCATCTATTATTTTTTACTCTGTTTTCAATAACCTCCATTATACCCCTTTTTATAAGCAGATTTTCACATGAAGGACACCATGTGTGATTGTATTTATGATAGGGAACATTCCCTATATATACATATTTAATTCCGATTTCTTTTAATCTTTCTATTATTTCTTCCATTGTTTTGATATCGGTTTCAGGATTATTAAATTTATATGCAGGAAAATATCTCGTTATGTGCCATGGAATAAAATTTCCTATTTCATCAAGCATCCTTTTTGCCAGATTGCTGAATATATCAACCGAATCATTTACATCTGTTATGCACAATGAAACAACCTCTGTATGGATATTTTTTGCAGAAATTTTTATATTTCTCCACACCTTTTCAAAATCAGCACCGCAATATTTTTTATAAACTTCTTCATCACCCTTTAAGTCTATATTTATTGCATCAAGCCCTGCGTCAATTAACTGGTATAGAACCTTTTCAGTCATATAACCATTTGAAACATAGGTGTTATAAAGACCGTGTTTTTTTGCACTTTTGAAAACATCCAGCGACCATTCAAACAAGAGTGTTGGTTCATTGAAACTTATGGATGTCCCGTTTGCCTTGTATTTTAAACATATTTCAACAAATTCCTCAGGAGATAAAAAGTATTTATTCTCTGGTGGAAATTTGCTTATCTCCCAGTTCTGACACCAGGGACACAGGAAATTACATCCCCATGTTCCAGCAGTCATCGCATATGTTCCGGGATAAAAGTGGTAAAAGGGTTTTTTTTCAACGGGGTTTAAGGAAATTGAAGAAATATTTCCATAAACAAGGGTGTAAATTTTACCACCAATATTTTTTCTTGTCTTACAAACTCCTACCTGTTCCTCCTTTAAATCGCATCTCCTCTCACATGTTTCACATATAACACCCTTTCTGGATTTTGAATAAAATCTGGCCTTATAGATTCTCATTTTACCTGTGTACATATTTTAATTATAAGGCAAGGAAAATAAAATCTGATACTTATGCGGAATGTAGCATAACTGACCAAACTTTTTTATTGTATGGATAATTTCGGATTGTCGTTTTTAAATTCACCTATTAAAAAATTCTATTATCTTTTCTATAACATATTCTACCTGTTCTTTTTTCATTGATGGATAAAGAGGCAGAGTTAATTCTGTGTCTCCTGCTTTTTCTGTCACAGGTAGCTTTACACCCGGATAAAGCTTTTTAAAGACTGTGAATTTATGAACAGGAACATAATGAACAGATGTTTGAATACCTTTTTCCAGTAAAAATTTTCTTAAATTATTCCTTTCCTTTTTATTTTTACAGAAAGCAGGAAATATGTAATGAGAAGAAGGAAAAGTTTCATCAAAGGGAATTTTCAAATATTTTAAAAGTTTGTTCCTGTATTTTTTAACGATATTCTCTCTTTTCCTGTTATCTTTTTTAACTCTCTTTAACATTTCACAGGCAAGAGCACCCTGAATTTCTGTGGGTCTGTAATTAAACCCTATATCAATCACATCGTAAAGGCTACTCTTTTTAAATCTTTCAAAGGTATCTTTTGTCATACCATGAGACCTCAGAAGTTTCAATTTTTCATATAGTTTTTTATGGTCAGTCACCACTGCTCCACCCTCACCTATTGGCAGGTTTTTATTAGAAAAAAAGGAAAAAACACCTGCTTTTCCAAAAGTTCCGGCATATTTATCTTTGCTTACCGGTAAAGCATGTGCTGAATCCTCAATCAGAATTAATTTGTGTTCTCTGCAAAAATTAATAACTTCTTTCATATTTCTTAAATAACCTGCATAGTGCATATAGATAAGACCCTTCGTTTTTCTTGTAAGCCTCTTTTTCGCATCTTTTATTGAAAGTAAAGGAAATTCAATAGACTCAATATCAACAAAAACAGGCTTTACACCGATATGTAAAAGAGGTGTAACTGTTGAAACAAAGGTAAATGAAGGAACAAGAACCTCATCTCCTCTTTCAAAGCATGCGGAATATGTCATATGAAGTCCCGCGGTTGCTGAAGACACAAAGAGAGTATATTTAGAGTTAATAAACTTTGAAAATTCTCTCTCAAATCTTTCACATTCAGGTCCAAAGGTTATCCATCCTCTATTAAGCACCTTCAAAACCCTCTCAATCTCTCTTTTTTCAAAATAAAGGTCAAATAAGGGAACCCTGTAATTCATCTCTATTCTCCCTTAAAAATTTAAATGCATCATCCCTTGTTTTTATTTCACCCTTCATTTGTTTTATTTCAATCAAAGTTTTTATCTTTTCAACAAGTGCTTTTTCAAAACCCATTTCAATTATCTCGTTACCCTTAAGCAATTTTCTCAAACTTTTTTTCTTTTCAATATAACTCAAAATATCTTTTTCTTTTACACTTAAAAACATAAGAGAAAGTTCTTCAAATTTCTTCAGAACAGGATGCAGTTCAAGCACATCCCCTCCCCTGTTAAAATTCTTATTACCTTTTCTTATCTGATCAATTATTTTCTTTTCTTTGTTTGAGAGATAATCAAAAACCGCAGGAGGATTATTATTTAAAAAAAGATAAAAAAAGCATATCCATGAATTTTTTTCAAAGGGTAAAATTTCTGAAAGGTCATCTATTAAATCCTCACCAAGATTTAAGTTTTCATTAAAAAAATATAGCATATTCTTAACGGCAATTTCTCTCCACATTCTATCTCTTTTCTCTTCACAGGATATCAGCTCAAGTTCCTTTTTTATTCTTGGAAATTTAACATTCTTAATCGATTTCTCATAATTTGTGAACTCTTTTTCAGTATCTTCTGTGTAATGAAAATCCAATCTGTTTTTATACCTGATCGCTCTGAAGGCTCTTGTGGGGTCTTCATAAAAACTATTTTTATTTAAAACTCTTATCTTTTTATCTTTTATATCTTCTTCCCCTTTAAAAGGGTCATAGGTCCTGCCAAATTCGGGTGATAGTTCTATGGCTATTGAATTTATTGTAAAGTCCCTTCTGGAAAGGTCTTCATTTATATCCGTGGTTTTCTCAACAGAGGGTAAAGACCCCGGATAAAGATAATGTTCCCTCCTTGCCATCGCTATATCAATGTTTTTACCTTCAAACTCTATTTCAACAGTTTTAAAATCACTGTAATAAGCTATTTTTGAATTGAAATACCTTTTAAATTCTTTTGCAAGTCTCAGTGGGTCAGACATTACAACAAAGTCATAATCTTTAAAATTTTCCTTTCCCATAATCAAATCTCTCGGGATACCACCGACCACAAATATTTTCAGGTCCATCTCTTTTGCCTTTTCTTTGAAAAACACAATTATGGGGTTTTTTAAAAGGACCTGGGGTGACATTTTTCAACAGTCCTTTTTAAATGAGATATTTCAAGATGGGTGTAAATCTGGGTGGTAGAAAGAGAGGAATGACCCAGCAAAATCTGAAGGGTCCTCAAATCACATCCTCCTTCAAGCATATGGGTTGCAAAGGAGTGCCTGAGTATATGTGGATATATTTTTTTTATACCTGCAAGTTTTCCGTAATTTTTAAGAATTTTCCAGAATCCAACCCTTGAAAGTTTGCCTCCGTTTTTATTCAGGAATACAAAGTCGCCTGAGCCTGGCTTTTTAATCTGGGGTCTGGCTTTTAAAAGATAAAGTTTTAAAAAATCAAGGGCAAATTTTGTAAGAGGAACAAGCCTTTCCTTATTACCTTTACCAACTATTCTGACATAACCCTCTTCAATAAATATATCTTTTATTCTCAAGTTTACTATTTCTGAAACTCTTGCTCCTGTTGCATACGCAAATTCCAGAAGAGCTCTGTCTCTTATTTTCAGAGATTTTTCAGGTTTTATAGAAGAAAGAAAACCTAAAACCTCTTCCTTCGTAAGGAACTCAGGTAATTTCTTCTTTTTCTTGGGAATTTCCAGAAATTCTGCGGGGTTCCTATTCCACTCTTCAGACCATATAAGATATTTGAAAAAACTTCTCAGGCAGGACGATATCCTTTCCAAAGTAGCAGAACTGTAACCTTTATTTTTTAACTCCTGCATGAACTCAGTTATATCCTTTACTGAAATTTTTTCAAGCTTTGTATTTTTTCTTTTTATAAAATCAAGAAATTTTTCAAGGTCTTTTTTATAGCCTTTAACGGTATTTAAAGAAAAACCCCTTTCCAGTAAAAGATAGTTAAGGAAATTTGTAACAAGAGTTCTCAAATTCCCTTCTCTTTCATTTCCTCTATGACCTTGATAGCTTCGTCATATATGCCTGCATCTATAAAAGAAATGATAAGGTTTTTATATCTATCTCTTTCGCTCTGAGGTTCTTTTTTTTCAATATCCATATCAAAAGAGCCTCTCCCTTCTTCAAATATTAAAATATCTTCAGTTTTTTTAGATTCAGGCGGTGTTATAACAAGCCATCTTGCAAGCACACTTTTTTTTCTTTCATTTTCCTTTTTAATTTTATCCATCAGGGACATAACACCTCCCCTTTTAAACCATCTTTAAAAATTTGTCCTGACTTAACATAAATAAATTTATTTAAAATTTTTCCTCTGTAATAAACTTTTACGTATTCATCAGATGTGCCCTTTGAAAAATCATCCTGTGTTTCTTCAGGGAGAACTTCAAGAACTCTGCCCTTAACTGAATTAAGAAAATTTATCTTCAATGTTCTGGCCAGCTCCATTAGTTTCCTGGTCCTTTCTTTTTTAACATTATTCGGTAATTCTTTTATATTTTCCAGTTCTGTAAAAGGTCTTCTGGAATATGTAAAAACATGGATATGAGAAAACTCCATTTCTCTCAGAAATTCAACTGTCTGATTAAAATCATCCTCACTTTCAAGGGGAAAACCTGTGATTACATCTGTTCCGAGACAGAAATAAGGAATCTCATTTCTAAGCAAGTTTATTTTTTCCTTAAAAAAAGATGTATTATAGGGTCTTCTCATTGCCCTGAGAATCCTGTTAGAACCCGATTGAAGGGGTATGTGAAAGTGTTTACATATTCGAGGGCTTTTCATAATGTTTATAAGCCTATTATTTAAATAAATGGGCTCTATCGAGGAAAGTCTGATACGGAAATCTCCTTTGAATTCCAGAAGATTTTCAAGCAACCATGAAAGGTCTTTTTTGAACTCTTTACCATAATCACCTATCTGCGTGCCTGAAATAACGACTTCTTTAACCGATGATTTTATGGCATTATCAAAGTCCATAAAGATATCATCAGGATTTCTTGAGATCGATTTTCCTCTCACAAAAGGGATAATACAGTATGAACATTTAAAATTACATCCTTCTTGAATTTTAAGGAAAAATCTCGTATGTTTCAAATGGAATCTTTTTATGTTTTTCCTTTTTATTCCCAGCAAAGAGGGTATTTCTCTGTAATCGTGAATAAAATTCACCTTGCCTTTCCATCCATTCTCCTTTATCTTTTTTGAATAGCAACCTGTAAGAATCTTCAGGGCATTTTCTCTTCTAAGAAATCTGGATACAACCTTCCGGGCATCTCTTTCTGCCTTGTGAGTTACACAGCATGAATTCAAAATCAGGATATCCGCGTCTTCTTCTCTCTCACATTCTAAAAACCCCTCTTCCACAAAAATACTTCTTAACCACTCGGATTCATATATATTTGTTCTGCAACCATGCGTAAATATCTTAAACTTCTTCAGACTCACTTTCTTGTTTTTCTTCGGTTTCTTCCTCAGTTTCTTCTTCTATGTTAAACAACTTTTCAAATTCTCCTTTTAACACTTCTCCTAACTGAACTCTTGTGGGTTCCTCTGTTTTCTTTATGAATCTCTCTATTTCTTTTTTCTCAACAATTTTTTCATATTCTTTTTCGGAAAGCAGTATTCTTTTTCTCTGAGGTTCAACTTTCATCACCTTTAAGTTCAGTTCTTCTCTCTCCTTATAAACTTCTTTGAAATTGCCTTTTCGAGCAAGGTGCGTCCCGGGAACAAATCCCTCAAGTCCTTTATCAATTTCAACAATAACACCTCTACTGGTAATCTCAATTATAGGAGCCTTAAGAACTGTATCAGGAGTGAGTCTCTTTTTAAGTTCTTCCCATGGATTGGGTCTCAGATGTTTAAGAGAGAGCGAAAGAAGTCTGTTCTTTTTATCAACCTCAACTATCTTCAGCTTTAATCTCTGTCCCACTTTTAAAGCTTCTTCAGGAGAATGGAATCTTCTTGTCCATGAAATATCTGCTATATGAAGATAGCCTTCTATTCCTTCTTCTATTTCAATAAAGGCACCAAAATTATCAAATCCTTTAACCACTCCTTTTATAATTACACCTGGCGGGAATTTTTCTTCAACAGTTGACCATGGGTCTGGCTGTGTTTGCTTCATTCCCAGTGATATTCTTGCCTTTTCTTTATCAATATCAAGCACTATTGCATCCACATAATCGCCCTCACTCACTATTTCTGAGGGATGTCTGATACTCTTTCTCCATGACATTTCAGAGAGATGAACAAACCCTATAACCTCTGGCTCAAGCTCTACAAGAATTCCATAATCCAGAATCTTTTTAACCTTACCTCGCACTTTTTCACCCAGAGCGTATTTTTTCTCTATATCACTCCATATAGATGGCAAAAGAGCTTTTAAAGATAGCACAACAGTGGCATTCTCAAAATCAAGAGATATAACCTTTAACTTTAACTTGTCACCTATATTTACCACTTCCTTTGGATGTTTTACCTTTCTCGAAGAGAGTTCCTGAATTGTGACCACTCCATCTATTCCATTCAAATCCACAAAAACCGCATAATTTGTAATCCCCTTTACCTCTGCATCAACAGTATCACCCACTTTAAATTCAGACTCCATTCTTTTTCTCTTTTGTTCAAGTTCTTCCTCAATTGCTGCTTTTCTGGATACAACTATATTTTTTCTCAACCTGTTCAATTTAAGTATTTTCACAGGCACTTCTTTACCAACCCATTGATTAAAGTTCTTAACAAGTTTAATATCTATATGGGAACCCGGGAGAAAAGCGTCCACTCCAAAAATATCAACCACAAGGCCTCCCTTAACCTTCCTTATAATCTTTCCAGTCACATTTCTCCCTTCGTCATGAGCATTTTTTATCTTATCCCATGCAAGCAGAAAATCCGCCTTATGCTTGGAAAGGACTATAAACCCTTCCTCTCCCTCCGGCTCTTCTACATACACATGAACCATGGCCCCTCTTCTCAATTCCTCTGCATTTTTAAACTCCTCTAAGGGGCACACGCCTTCAGACTTGGCACCCAAATCTATAAACACTTCTCTCTCGGTTATTTTTAACACCTTTCCCTCCACAATTTCACCCTCTTTAACAGGTCTCAAACCTGCTTCCAGCATTTTTTCCAAGTCCTGTGACCCTAACTCCATTCCTTCTTCCATCTTTCAAAACCTCCTGAACAGAGCCTCAATGGGCTCTGGTTTTTTTCTCCACCAAATCTTTTAACTCAAGAACCTTTTTTCTTAAAGTTTCTGTAAGCTCATCCGTCGCTCTCCTGCCAGGTTCCGGGGGATATACAGGGTCTCCAAAGGCTATTGCAATCTTTTTCTTTCTAATCAGCCAGTTTAAAAAACCGTCTCTCGCACCCATAATATAAGCAGGTATTACAGGGCTTCTGGTTTTTATTGCAAGAAGCGCAACACCCTTTTTAAAAGGCAAAAGTTTGCCTGTTTTACTCCTTGTTCCTTCAGGGAAAATACACAGGCATAGATTTTTTTGAAGTAAATCCTTTGCCTTTTTCATCGCAGATATTCCACCCATTTCTCGTTTAAGAGGTATTGCATTATAGCTCCTTATAAGCCACCCAAAAAACCTGTTTGCTGTAAAAAGTTCTTCTTTTGCCAGGTAAAAAATCTCTCTTATTGATGCAAGGCCTATAAGTGGTGGATCCCACCAGGAAGTATGGTTTGGTGCTATTATAAGCCTTCCCTTTTTCGGGATTTTCTCTCTCCCGTACACTTTTATATTTATAAGTATCTTTGCTATCAAATTCAATATTAACCACGGTATAAACCATTTAGGCCTCATTCTCCATTTTTTTGAGGATTATTCTGTAAACCCTTTCAACCTGCTCTTCTACTGTAAGTTCGGTTGTATCAATATAAATCGCATCTTCTGCAATCTTTAAAGGGGCTACATCTCTTTTTGAATCCATCCGGTCTCTTTTTTCTATCTCTTTAATAAGCTCATCTTCTTTTATTCCTATTCTCTTCCTCTTAAAATCTTTTATTCTCCTTTTTGCCCTTATTTCTCTTTTTGCATCAAGAAATATTTTAACATCAGCATCAGGGAGAACAACAGTGCCTATATCTCTTCCTTCCATCACAACCCCACCATCTCCTGCCAGTTCTTTCTCTATTTCAAGAATTTTACTTCTAACCTCTTTAATTTCTGAAATTTTTGAGACATTCTGTTCAACAATCCTATCCTTTAATTTTTCAGTCACGTCAATATCATTAAGAAATGTGCGAATCCTCCCTTTTTCATAAATCTGAGTTATTTTGATTTTTTCAAGAAGCTTTTTCAGTTTTTCTTTATCCTCCAAACCAATTCTTTGCTCCAGAACATAATAAGTTATTGCCCTAAAAATAGCACCTGTTTCCACAGGCTTATAACCAAGTTTTTCAGCAAGCCTCATTGCTGTAGTGGTTTTACCACTCCCTGCTGTCCCATCTATTGCTATCTTCAACCTTTTCATACAACTTGAGTCTTTTTATGTTAATATACTAATTACCTGAAAGTCAATGTAATGAATAATACTATTTTAAAGAGTATAAATTTTTACAACCTCTTAAAAGCCTCTGGAATATTCCACACATTTACTCCAGTCCTCCTCATAAAATTCTCTGATTTTCTTTAATTTTTCATCGGATGGAAAGATGTTTGGTCTACGAATAATAAAATCAGGAAAAAACTTTGCAAGATAAAGAACAGGATATCTTACAGGATAAACAAAAAAGTATTTTTTTAAAAAACCTCTGGGGATTAAATTAATATGACATGAAAGTTTATAAAGTATACTCAACTGCTTTTCATTATAAGATTTATGTTTTTTTCTGAGAGTTATATTTCTTCTGTCATATTCGGTTCCAGTATACTCTGCTATCCTGTTAAGAAAATTAAAAGGTTTTTCTTTCAGTTCATCGTAAATAAGAACAAGTGGTTTTTTTGTAAAAGTTCTCTCAACCAGTTTTATCTTTTCATAAAAATACAAATCCTTTACTTTAAAGTATCCTTTATCTTCAAAATTAAAAAATTCCTCAAATTTCCATGTCCTTCCATTCTTAATTAGTCTTTTAAATTGAGAGTATATCCATTCATCCTGTCTTCTTAAAACCATTACAATTCCAGCGTCAGGAAAATCTTCTGCAAACCACCCCAACATCTCTTCAAACCTCTCATCACATTCGCGGGAAACAAGGAATTTACCTCTGCCCTTCTTTTTTATAATTTCCTTTGACTTTTTAAACTTTGTCATGGGGATGTAATTTATTCCCTTAAGTCTTGGGAAAAATTCAAACTGGAGATATTTTGTTCCTGTTTTCCCAAGCCCTATGTGAAAATAAACTTCAAGCATGTTTCTAACAGGTTAAATGCAAGGCACATACAACTTTTTTACCCTTTTTAACATATTCATTAAATAATTTAACAGCCTCTCTGCTCTTTTTAACTTCAACCCTTATCCCCATTTTCCCCAACCTTCCAATCAAATCTTCAGGAACCTTCATAACCCCTGAATATCCTGTTCCTATTATTAAAACCTCGGGTTTGTATTCAACTACTCCTTCTAAGTCGTCCATACACAAGGAATGTCCCTCTTTTCTCCACCAGTTTTCTTTTATTCTATCAGGGAAAATTATTAAATCTTTTGTATATTTCTTATTCTCTATAACAATCTCACCGAATTCATACTTTTCTATTTTCATAGCCTTTTATTATAAAATATTTTTGCTTTATAATTAAACTATGTGTTTGGGAATACCTGGAAAAGTGATTGAGGTCTATGAAAGGGATGGAACCAAAATGGGAAAGGTGGAATTCGGTAAGATAAAAAGGGAGGTGTGCCTTTCCTTTACTCCTGATGCAAAACCCGGTGATTATGTGATAGTTCATGTTGGTTTTGCTATAAGCATACTCAATGAAAAAGAGGCAATGGAGATTTTTAAAACCTTTAAAGAAATTTCAAGAATAGAGGATGAAATTTCTAACTGAATACAGAAACAAAGAGATAGCCCTTGCCTTTTCTAAAAAAATAAAGAGAATTGCAAAAAACAAATGGGTTATAATGGAAATATGCGGGAGCCAGACCCATACAATTTTAAGAGATGGAATTGATTTACTTCTGCCAGAAAATGTAATTCTGGTTCATGGACCAGGATGTCCTGTATGTGTAACCCCTCTTGAAATAATCGACTATGCCCATGAACTTTCTTTAAGAAAAGACGTCATCCTCTGTTCCTACGGCGACATGTTGAGAGTCCCGGGGACAAAAGGAAGTTTAAACGATGCAAAGGCTAAGGGAGGGGATGTAAAAATGGTTTACTCACCCCTTGATGCCCTTGAAATTGCAAAAAACAACCCTGATAAAAAAATAGTATTTTTTGCCATAGGTTTTGAAACAACCACACCCATGAATGCAAAGGCAATTGAGATTGCTGAAAAAGAAAAAATAGAAAACTTCTATGTGCTTACATCCCAGGTAAGGGTTCCCCCTGCAATAGAGGCAATCTTAAATTCACCGGGTTGCGAAATAAAAGGTTTCCTGGCACCAGGACATGTATGCACTGTAATGGGATATGAAGAATACGAGCCCATTACCGAGAAGTATAATGTGCCCATTGTTGTGACGGGATTTGAACCCCTTGACATGCTTGAAGGGATTTATCTATTGATAAAAGCATTGGAGGAGAAAAATTACACAGTCATAAACCAGTACAAAAGATCGGTAAGAAGAGAGGGAAATAAAGAGGCAAAGAAAACAATTCTTAAAATTTTTGAAACAGGAGATATGAGATGGAGGGGGATAGGTGTTATTCCTGATTCCGGATTTGTTTTAAAACAAAGATACAAAAAATTTGATGCAAGAAATTTACTTGCTGATAAAATAAAATCCGAAGAAAATAAATTGTGTATTGCAGCCGAAATTTTGCAGGGAAAGAAAAAACCAACCGATTGTTCAGCCTACAGGAGAATATGCACGCCCGAAAACCCTCTGGGCGCACCAATGGTATCATCTGAAGGAGCATGTGCTGCTTATTATAAGTACGGAAAGTGAAAGTCTTAATACTTCTTTCTCTGTTTTTAAAAATTGAAGGGGTGGTATTTGATCGAGAGGATAAAAAGCCTGTTATAAATGCCCTGATTTTTAACAAAACAAAAAACATCAAAATATTCACGGATATAAACGGCTTTTTCAGCCATCCAGAATTATCAAAGGGTGACACACTTGTATTCTCCCATATAGGCTATAAACCCGAAACCCTTGTCGTTAAAGAAAAATTTATAAGAGTATTTATGCAAAAGTCTTTCATAGAACTTCCCGCTTTTGAGGTAAGGGCGCCACCTGTGGAAAAAAAATTTCAAACAACCGGAACTTACTACAGTAAAAAGGGTATAGAAATAGAACTCATAGGATGGGAAAATCCCCTTAAAGGCATATCCTCATATCCAGGAGTTATTCAGGGACACATAAGAGGCGGAAGACTTGATGAAGCCCTTTATACCCTTGATGGAGCTCCTGTAATTGACAATATGAAAAGAGAGGTGGCTTTTGAAATTCCGATATGGGCAATTTCAGAAATGGAACTCTATACAAGTGATTTTGAACCTGAATTTGGCGATGTGACTTCAGGGCTTATAAATCTCAGTACAAAAAAATTGAATCTCAAGAATGAGTTAAGACTGATATCAAGAAGTGATTATGTAATGTCTGATAAAGGATATAAAGAGGCGAGGTCAGGTGTTTTTCTGTCACGGAAAACCGGATTTTTCTCTTTAAGAGGAACTATAAGCGGGACAAGATTCTGGAAAACATGGGAAAGGTCATACACATATCCTTTTGAAAAGTCTATTGATTTGCTTGGTAACAAAACATTTATATTTGGAAAACACATCTTCATTCTTCAGGATATTTCACATTTGAAGGAGTGGAGAGAATATGAGCATTTATGGAGCAAATATCCAGAGGGTTTACCTCCAAGAAGAAGGGAAAGTCATAGATTCGGGATTTTGTATTCCTATAATTTCAGACCAGGATGGATTCTTGACTTAAGTGCTTTTGACTATATACTGAATTACCAGATACCAGGTAAAGGCACAAGAGAATATGACATTGTTTATGAATTTGATACACTCGGATTTGTAACAAAAGGGGACAAACCAATCTGGACAGACAGGTTTCAAAATAGAATATTTTTAAAAGCAAAAGCTCAGTATATAAGAAAAACCCATGAGTTCTACTTCGGAACAGAAAACAGCTTTTACGACCTTTATCTTAAAGAAGTCCGTCTATACTCAGATTATATAGAAGGTTATCATTTTTATTCCTTTATGACTTATTATAACCATTATCATTACCGTCCTTATCAGAATGCGATGTTTTTATCATGGAAAATAAGAAGCGGAGAAACCCTTTTACATGCAGGATTGAGATACGATAGGTTTGATCCGAGAGCATGGAGACCAAAGGTGGAAATACCTCTTGAATATCCACCTCCTGAATGGGTTTATGAGATAAAAGACAGTGTGAAGGCAAAACCAAAAGACCAGATAAGTCCGAGAATTGGTTTATCAATCAGAATGTATGATGCCATATTCAGATTGAATTACGGAAGGTATTTTAAAATCCCACAATTTGAATACCTTTACAGCAACCCTTTCTACAATATCCAGACAGGATATCTTCCCCTTTATGGAGACCCTGATTTAAAACCTTCCAGGACAGACATTTATGAAATCTCATGGACATATATCATGAACAGAAATCAGAACTTAAACATCAATTTCTTTTACAGAGAATCAAATAATCTCGTTGACGCATTGAGAGCAATGCCAGATACAGCATCACTCACTGACCTGAGTACAGGTTTTACCATATATGGAGATGTGGGAACTGCAACGGTTCATGGGATAGAGTTTTCCTGGGAGGGTTCATATCCTTCTTTGAGATGGGTTTTATCCTATACACTCATGAATGCAGTGGGCACTTTTGGAACATGGCTTGAAGAGCCCTCTGAACTTGAAGGCGTCTATATTGAACCCGGCGAAACCTATCCTTTAAGCTGGGACCAGAGACACACAATAGCCTTTGAGCTAACTTATGGAAAACCCGATAAATCCTTTATTTCTCTTTATGGAAAATGGGGAAGCGGACTTCCCTACTCTCCGGAAAGTGGCAAACCAAATTCAAAAAGATTACCCCCCAATTTTGAAAGTAAACTCAGAATAGGAACAAGATGGAAAAAATTGCTTATCAGTTTTACAGTTGACAATATCATAAACAGAAGAAATGTCTTATGGGTTGATGGAAACGGGAATCCAGGAGGAAGATTAAATGACCCTATGGCCTATTCTGAAGGAAGGAGAATATGGTTAGAAATCTCCTTATACTTTTAATACTATTTACAATAATTGAAAATGGTTGTTTAAGGAAACAAAAAAACGTTATTCAGGAACCTGCCTGGCCAAGATATAAAGTTGAAGGATGGGTTTATGATACCACAACACTTCTGCCGATTGATAGTGCCACTGTGATAATTGTCCCCTATCTTTTCCTTTTTTCTGAAAATACTCCTCCTGAAACAACATTTACGGATTCCTCTGGATACTTCCTCTTTGAAGCAATACCTGCAAGTGCGGGGACATTGAAGGCATACAGGGCAGACTATCATGGATTAAAAAAAGAAGTGGTGATACAGAAAAACAGAGTATTTGAAATTTTCCTTAAACCCAGACCTTAGAGCATTTTGTAGTCGTTTTTTATTTCCTTTATACTTAAACAAATGAAAAAGTTCAGCATAATAACCTTCGGATGTCAGATGAATGTGAGGGATTCTCATATTATAAGGGAAAAATTATTAGAAGAAAACTATATTGAGGAAAGTCCTGAAAATTGTGATTTTGTAGTAATAAACACCTGTTCTGTAAGAAAAAAGGCGGAAAATAAAGCAAAGGTTTATGTAAGGGAATATAAGAAAAAAGGCAAATCAGTAATAGTTGCGGGCTGTATTCCCCATCATGATGAAAAAAATCTTTTAAAAATAGGAGCTGACATAGTAATAGGAACAAAAAATTATGCTTTTATCCACAAAATAATTAAAGAATGGCAAAACCAGAAAAAACCAGAGTCTTTTTTAAACAGGACACCGAAAAAGGAAATTTTTGAGCCGATTAAAAAGCCCGAGGATATATCAACCTTTGTTGATATAATGCACGGATGCGATAATTTCTGCTCTTTCTGTGTTGTTCCTTATACAAGGGGTAGGGAGGTTTCAAGGGATGCTTTTGAAATAATAGAAGAAATAAAATGTCTGGTAAAACAGGGAGTAAAAGAAATAACCCTTATAGGTCAGAATGTAAACTCTTACTTTGATGGAAAATATGACTTTGCAGAACTCCTTGCAATTATAGAGGAAATTCCGGGCAAATTCTGGGTAAAGTATTCCTCACCCAATCCAAGAGATTTTTCTTATAAGGTTATAAAAACAATCAAAAATTCTGAGAAAATATCAAGATGGTTTCATATGCCTCTGCAATCAGGCTCAACAAAAGTCCTTAAACTTATGAAAAGAGACTACACAAAGGAAGAATATCTTGATTTGATAAACCTGATAAGGGGTGAACTCCCGGAGGCGGTTATCACTACCGATACAATAACAGGATTTCCAGGGGAAGATGAAAAGGACTTTGAAGAAACCCTTGATGTGGTGAGAAAGGTTAAATTTGATATGGCTTTTATGTTCAAATATTCCAGAAGACCCAGAACGCCTGCATCCTTTTTAAAGAATCAGCTGTCCGAAAGGGTCAAGGCCGAAAGGCTTGATAAACTTATAAAAGAGGTAACAAAAGGCATTCTTGAAAGGAGAAAAGAGAGAATAGGAAAGGTTTATGAAATTTTAATCCTAGAAAAAGCAGAGAAATATAGAGGATACAGCAAAGGAATAACAAGGGAAAATGTCAAAATATTAATAAAAGGTGAATTTGAAAAAGGGGCGTTTATAACCTGTAAAATTAAAGAGTTAAAAGGTCATAGTTTAATAGGAGAAAATTTAAAGGAGGCTCAAAAATGTATTTTATAAGACTTTTTATTTATCTTGCCTTCTTCTTCCTTCTCCTCTTCATAATGCTCCAGAACTCAATTGAAAAAGTAAATCTCTATTTCTTTAACATTACTTTTGAACAGTTACATGTATTCTGGATAATATTTTTCTCATTTCTCGCTGGCTCATTTTTTGCCTGGCTTATAACAGTATATCAGGAAATTGTTTACAGAGTTAAGATATTCAGGCAAAAAAATGAAATAAAAAATCTAAGGAAGGAAGTCCATAATCTCAGAAAAATGATTGTTGAAGAGCCTGAAACACCAGAAATTAAAGAAACAGAGAGCGGTGTGGAAGATGTTTCTGATTGAGGAATTTAAAAAGTTTCATAAAGGTAAATATCTTTCTCTGGAGGAATACCTAAATCTTGGAATAAGATTAAGAGAAGAAGGATTTTCTGAAAAGGCGGTAAAGATTCACAAAAGCCTTCTCGCAATCCCTAATTTAAAAAAAGAGAATGAAAGGCAAATCAAAAAAGAACTGGGTTTTGATTATATGGATATGGGAGATTATAAAAATGCCTTGAAATATCTTGTTGAAGCGAACAAACTTTATAAAGGGAAGGAAAAACCTTTAAAGGAGAAATTGCTCTATGCTTTTGAAAAGAACAGGTTGTGGGAAGAAGCTGCGGATTTGAAAAAGAATATTTTAACCCAAGAAAAGAAATTTACTGAGAAAACTTTTTCCTTTTATCTTTCAAAGATAGGCGAAATACTTTACTTTGAGGGAGATTACAAAAGGGCAAAAGATTTTTTCATAAAATCAATAAAAACATATCCCAATAATCCTGTGGTCTATTTTTATCTTGCGGAAATGGAAAAAAACAAGAACAAAAAACTTGAATATTACAAAAAAGCCCTTGAAATTGATGGGAATATGAAAAAAATGGTGTACGAGAGGGTAAAAACCCTCTTATTTGAGGAAAAAGATTATGAGGCCTTTCATAAATTTCTTGAGCAAGAAGATGACGAACTTGCAAAATGCTACCTTGCAGAATACCTTTTTCAGAAAGGGAGTGAAGAAGATTCAGAAAGGATACTCCGAGAATTAAACAGTTCTGAAGAAGAAGTAAATAAAAAAGGACTGGAAATAGCAATACTGCTTAAAAACATTTCACTTATAGAAAAATTCAGCAAGGGCTTGAGCAATTCAAAGGCAAAAGAATATGAATGTAGAATATGCGGTTATACAAGCAATAATCATAGATTTTTCTGCCCTGAATGTGAAGGTGAATTTTCTTTTATAAGAACTTAAATGGAGTTAACTCCTCTTCTTAAACAATACAATTCAATAAAGAAAAAATATACGGAAGAGTTATTACTTTTTAGAATGGGCGATTTCTATGAGTTTTTCTATGAAGATGCAAAAGTTGCATCAAAAGCTCTGGGGATTGTTCTGACCTCAAAACCTGTGGGCAAAAATACGAGAATCCCGATGGCAGGTGTTCCAGTAAAAGCTGCTGAAACTTATATAAAAGAGCTTTTGAAAAAAGGATTTAAAGTTGCTATATGTGAACAGGTTGAGGAAGGTAAAAAACTTTTCAAAAGGGAAGTAATTGAAGTTTTAACACCTGGAACAATTACTCTACCATCTCTTTTAAAACCCGATGAAAAAAACTTCATTTTGTCATTTTATACTCATAAAGATAGAATGGGTGTTTCTATACTTGAAATCACAACAGGCGAATTTATATCAGGTGAAATAAAAATAGACGAAATAAACATCCTTAAAGAAAAATACAGACCTTCTGAAGTTTTAGTCCCCAGAGAGAATGAAATTGAAAATTTTTTAAAAGAAATAACTGTGAATTTTTACGAGACAGGCATATACGATATTGACAATGCGGAAAAGAGACTTTTAAGATTTTTTGGAGTTGCTTCTCTTGAAGGATTTGGTGTCAAAAAGGATTACGGCATAATAGCAGGTTCTTATCTTCTTGACTATGTTGAAGACAAAAAGAAAAAAGGACTTGAGCATATAAAAAAGATAAAACCCCTGAACCTACAGAACAGAATGGTTCTTGACAGACTCACAAAAAGGAATCTTGAAATAATTGAGAGAATACATCCTGAAGAAAAAGGAGCCACTCTTTTTGATGTTTTAAACAAGACAAGAACACCTATGGGTAAAAGATTCCTTAAGGAAACCCTTATATCACCTCTTATGGACAAAGAAGAAATAGAGGAAAGAATTTCTGGCGTTGAGGTTCTTATAAAACATCCTTTTTTAAGAAAATCCATTGAAGAAATATTTGAGGAATTTTGTGATTTAGAAAGAACTCTTTCAAAAATATCAAATGAAAGATACCACCCGCAGGATATAAGAAAACTTGGAGAAAACCTATCCCTTGTTCCAAAATTAAAAGAAATACTGAAGGATGCTCCAACTGATATATTTAAAGAAATGGAGAAAGGAATTTCAGAATTTTCAGAACTCTATAACCTTATTCTAAATCATATAAATGAAAATCCACCTGTTGTAGGTGAAGGAGAAGTTATAAAAAGGGGGGTTAATAAAGAACTCGATGAACTCAGGGAATGGAACCTGAACAGCAAAAAGAACTTAAAGGAAATTGAAAAAAGGGAAAGGAAAAAGACAGGCATTCCAAAATTACGCATAGGTTATAACTCGGTTTTTGGCTATTATATAGAAGTAACAAAGTCCTATTTAAATCTTGTTCCGGAAAACTATATAAGGAAACAAACTCTTACAAACTCAGAGAGATTTATAACCGATGAGATAAAGGAAATTGAATCAAAGATTCTCGGAGGTGAGGAAAGAATAAAAGAGATAGAAAAACAGATATTAAAGGAAATTGCAGAGAAGATTATTGAAAAATCCATAGAAATACAGGAACTTTCTGATAAAATAGCCCTGATTGATATGCTCCTTTCCTTTGCAGAAGTTTCAAAGGAATACGGGTATAAAAAGCCCGAGATAACAGAAGAAAAGGAAATATACATAGAAAAGGGAAGGCATCCTGTTGTTGAAAGATTTGTAGATGAATTTGTTCCCAATGATACTGATTTAAATCCTGATGTATATTTCTGGATAATCACAGGACCCAACATGTCGGGTAAATCAACATATTTAAGGCAGGTGGCCTTAATAACCCTTTTAGCTCAGTGCGGGTGTTTTGTCCCTGCTGAGAGAGCAAGAATAGGCATTGTTGACAGGATATTCACAAGAATAGGTGCAACCGATGACCTATCAAGGGGAGTTTCAACCTTTTATGCTGAAATGCTTGAAACCGCAAACATATTGAACAATGCAACTGAAAAAAGTTTGATTTTACTCGATGAGATAGGAAGAGGAACATCAACCTATGATGGGCTTGCCCTTGCATGGAGTGTATCAGAGGAAATAGCGGATAAACTCAGGGCAAGAACCCTTTTTGCAACCCATTATCATGAGTTAACATCCCTTGCTGAAAATAAAAAAGGAATGGAAAATTACACTGTTCTGGTAAAGGAATGGAAGGATGAGGTAATATTTTTAAGAAAAGTTGAAAAGGGAATACAGGATAAAAGTTATGGAATATATGTTGCAAAAATTGCGGGAATTCATGAAGGCATAATAAAAAGAGCAAAGGAAATCCTCAAATTTTTTGAAAGCAAAAGGGAGATGAAAAGATACATAAAAATAGAATATCCTCAACTCGAACTTTTTGAAAAAGAAGATAAAATTAAAGAGAGATTAAAAAACATAAATATTGACGAACTTTCGCCCAAGGAAGCCCTTGACCTTCTTTACGAGATTAAAAAAGAGATAGAATAGAATTTTCAATTAAGGTCTTTGCCAGGGAGTTGAATTGTCTCATTAAGAATTTAACTGAAATAAAAAAGTTAGATTTTATATGAGCTGAGGAGGTAAATTTTTTACCACCAGAAAAACGACACTTAAGAAGCAGTTATATATACTTTTTCACACCCTCAATAATCTCTTTAAAGGGAGGAGTTTTAAACCACTTTCTTTTTGTTATTTCATTTGCATAGGATTTGTAGATATTTTCTATTAGAACTTTCAGTTCTTCAGGAAGTTTTGGTGGAGGGTTTTCAACATAATCCTTCCAGTTTATTCTGTCTTTTTTCTTTGCGGATTCAACCTCTTTATACCAATCTGTTTTTCTGTAATAAATCCTTGCGATTTCCTTGCTTACAGGGATTCCCTCATAGGTAAACCTGCATTCATCAAGGGTTCCAAGAGCATCAACAAGTATTACATTCCTTTTCTCATCAAAACCGTATTCAACTTTTCCATCCTCGTTGAAAAAACCCAGTTTTTTTGTTTCCTCTATTATCAAATTATTTATAAATAAAGTTTTTTCTTTAATTTCTTTTAATTCCTCATCGGTTAAACCTGCAATCTCTTTTGCCTCCTCCCACTTAATGTATCTGTCTGTTTCCTCAAGTTTTGTTGAGACATCAAGAACTGGATTTTTAAGTTTCTGTCCTGGAACCGGCTCTGAATCAAGACCTAAATCTCTGTAGGTAATACTCCCCTCTTTTAATCTTCTGAAAACAGATGAGCCAGGAGGAAGGGAATTCCTGTAAATAATCTCAAGGGGAATTAAAAAATTAAATCTTTCCCTTTTATAAATTGAATAATCGTATCTGCCATTTTTAATTTCGGGTTTTAAAACCCTTAAAAGTTTTATCTCCATTACATTTGAAGGCTTTTCCAAGTCTTTAAGTCTTTTAACCTTCCCATCCTCAACAAGACCTATGTAATGGGTTTTAAATCCCATATCTTCCAGTTTTTCAAAAAAATATGCTGTAACCAGGCAAATTGCACTACCTTTACCCTCTATATGGTCGGGCATTTCTCCCCAGTCAAAAACCGAATACCTGTCAGAGAATACAAATCTTCCTCTACCGGGCCTTGTGCCTTCGGATTTTTCAATCAAAACCAAATCTTTAACACTACCCATCCTTTACCTCCTTATCCGCATCTTCAATTTCCTTTTTCTTTTTTTCCTGGTATTCTTTTATTTTTTCTCTTAGACTTTTATCCTTAATTGCAATTATTTTGGCAGCAGCAAGACCAGCCTGTTCAGGCTCTAAAACAGTTAAGGGAGCAACACCTGAAGGCATCCTCAATGTGGAAAATATGTCAGCACCACCGAATTTCTCGCTATAAGGAGGACAGGCAATAACAGGACTTGCAGTATTTGCGTCCACAAACCCGCTCAATGCATTGCTCCTTCCTGCAACAGTTATAAACACAACATCCTGATTTTCGTATTCTTTTATAATCTCCAGGACTTTTAAGGGAACCTTGTGGGCAGATGCAATCCTCATTTTGTAATCAATTCCGAATTCCTCAAGAGTTTTTGCAATCTTTTTTGAATGCTCTATATCCGATTTTGAACCCATTATAATAATAATTTTTGACATATTTTTTTCTCCTTTTGAGGTTAATTATAAAGGAAACACAACCTTTTCTTTCAAATCATATTTTTTCCATTGCTTTTTCTATTAACCGTTCTATAAAAAGTTTATAGGAAATTCCTGCATAAAAAAGTGCCTTATAAAATCCAGAATCTCTTGAAATATCAGGATTTGGATTTGCTTCAATAAAATAAATTTCACCATTTTTATCCATTCTTAAGTCTATCCTTCCGTAATCTCTCATCTCAAGAATTTTAAAAATTTTAATTGAAATTTCTTCAATTTCTTTTTTCTCTTTCTCATTAATCATTGCGGGATAATGGACCGGGGTTTCTATATATTCTTTACTTTTTTTATTCCATTTTGAACTGTATGTTAATATTTTGGGTTCTGTTTTAAAAACTATCTCACCTATTGCTATAACCCTGTCATCAAATACTGAAACATTGAATTCTCTACCATCAATAAATTTTTCTGCAGAAAATTCTATATTTTTACCCTCAAGCTCCCTTACCCTCTTGTAATATTCTTCTTTTTTAAAAATTACATTTTTCTTTTCAATAAAAAGGCTTGCATCCTTTTTCCTTGGTTTTAAAATAAGGGGTAAAAAAT
Organism: Candidatus Hydrothermus pacificus; assembly: GCA_002011615.1. Classification (GTDB taxonomy): domain Bacteria; phylum Hydrothermota; class Hydrothermia; order Hydrothermales; family Hydrothermaceae; genus Hydrothermus; species Hydrothermus pacificus. The sequence continues at coordinate 28,547 of MTOH01000008.1, forward strand.
CAGGGGATTCCTTATCCGGAATAAAACAGGGTGGTGTTTTTATTCCATAATGAGAAACAATTATCTTTGCTTTTATTTTATCAAGGCATAGATAAAGAGCTGAAGGCGGAGAACCTGTATAAGGAATTTTTAGAATTTCAAGAATTCCTGCTATGTGTGCTTCTCCTTCAGAATTTCCTTCAAAGTCCTCACACAGGTTAAAAACTAAATCAAAGTTTTTCTTTTTTAAAATATCAATCCACCTGTAATCTTTACTAACAGGTAAAAGAAAATAAGAATATCCTAAATCTGAAATGGTTTCTTTAACTAAATTTACCTCATCCATAACACCTTTTCTATCAGGTAAATCCCTTTCCTCGGGTTTGTTAAAAAGGATACATATTTTTCCTTTATCCTTTAATCCCATATCTTTCAAAGGCGCTTTCCAGAATATTTTTTATAATTTCTTCATATTTAAATCCCATTTTATAGGCCATTATAGGTAAATCACTTGTTTCTGGATTAAGACCAGGTAAAGGATTTATTTCAAGAAAATAGGGGTTATAGTTTTCATCAAGTCTGAAATCAAATCTTGAAAAATCTCTTAATCCAAGAAACTTAAAGAGTTTTAAAACAGCTCTTTTTATCTCTTCTTGAGTTCTTTCTGGAATATCCGGTGGAACTATATACTCTACCTCTTCTTTAAAATTTCTTTTTACTTCAAGAGAATATAAAAATTCTGAGTTTTTAAGTTTTTTCGGGCTTATTTCCATTAAGCCAAAGAATTTTATATTTTCATTTCCTATAATTCCTGCTGTAATCTCCTTACCCCCTATGAATTTTTCAACCAGGAGAGGTTTATTGTATTTATTAAAGAGTTCCTCTGCTTTTTCTTTCAGTTCGGAAAGGCTGTTTACCCTTGAAGATAGTCTGAGTCCTATGCTTGAACCCTCATCTTTAAGTTTTAAAACACATAGAGAATATTTAAATTTAAAATTTTTAATTTCCTTTTTGTTTTTAATTACTTTAAAAAAGGGGGTTTTAATTCCAAGAGATTTTGCAAATCTTTTACAGATTTCCTTATCAAGGGTTATGTTTAAAGCAAGGGGGTCAGAACCAGAATAGGGAATAGAAAGCATCTCACAAACAGAGGGCACATGTCCCTCCCTTGACCTTGTTCCGAACCCTTCTGCAATGTTGAAAACAAAGTCAGGTCTTTCTTTGAGTATTTTATCAATAAAGCTTTTTCCACCTCCAAGTAGTGAAACTTCATGTCCAAAACCTTCAATTGTTTTTTTTAAAGCATCTACAACTTTCTCTGAGTCAAATTCTTCATAAATATCTTCTGGAAAACCTTCAGGAATATTTTCTGGTTTTAAATCAAAGGAAATTCCGATTTTCATTCTTTAAAACTTCAAAACATAAACAGGATGAAGTTTTGCAACCGGTTTAAAGAGGGAAAGTTCTAAGGACCTTATAAATACCTTTTGCCCCCTGTATTCAAAGGGAAGGTCCCGTGGTGACCTTATGAATTCAACTCCTTCTGTTCCCTATGTTAAGAGAATTTCAAAAAGTCTTTTTTCTTCTATTTCTTTAACACCCTTTACCTTCAAAATATGGGGGAAATTATATCCGGAACCATGGGGAATTATATTGGCATTTTTCAGGGAATCCATCAAATTGTATTTTTTGGCTCTTTTATCAAATCCGAGAGTTTTTATCACCTCTTTTTTTATATTCTTTATTCCCTTTACAAGATATGCTGGCAATTCTGACCTCATAACAAAGGGGAAAATCTTTTTATCATCCTCAAAAGAATGGGCTCCAAGAAGAATTTCTCCTTTATTTAAAATTCCCTGATGGGTTTCATTTGATATAATGTCAAAAGACCCGAAGAGATTTTCAGCAGCCAAAAGCCTTTTTCTTTTTGAAAACTCATCTGCATAAAAATAAAACTCATAATACTCCTGTGCATCTTTCCCTTCAAGATAATGGAGTTTCCCAAAGGGTGTATCAAGAACTTTCGCCTTCTCTTTTAATGCCCTGCTTTCATCAAAGTAAAGACCTATTCCCTTTTTTGTTTCCCCCTTAAGTTCAGAAGAGGATGTATGAAGTATAAAAGCATAGGAAGGAAAAGAATTTCCCTCAAGGGGTTCTACCTCAAAGATATCAATAAAGTGATTTGATTCATAAAAATCCCATTTTATCTTTATTCCATCAATTTTAATGTTTTTTTCTTGAAGTTTTAAAAGATTTTTTATAAGCTTTTCATAGGAAGGAAGGTAATTTATTCCTCCAACAAGCATTCCACAGGTATTTGGTTTTATATCAAGGGGGAAGACCTCCAGTTTTTCCTTTGAACCGAAAACAATCTTGCCTCCATATCCAAAACCCTGATTCCATCTCGTTTTATTTCTTGTGATTGTCATATCAGGAGTTCCTATAAAATGGGGAATCTCTTTTAATCCAAATTCCCTTTGCATAAAAAGGAGTTTTGCAATTCCGTATCTTGTATTCAAAATGCACATTTCCTCGGCAACATCCTTAACTCCCATTGAAAATATAAGTTTCTCTGCTTTTAAAAGCAGTTCCTTCTTTAAATCAATTTCTTTCAATTTCATCTATTCCTCCTTCTTTCAATTCTTTCTGTTTTCTCAGGAATTAAATAACCCCTTTTTCCCTTTAAAAGTCCGTATATACCCTCTTTATTTTCCCATAGAATATCTTCTTCCTTCTTTTTGTTCCAGGTGTATGATACAATCATTCCTTCATAATTTCTTAAAATTATTTTCCCATCTGACATTGAAATTACATAGTTGGGCATAACAGGAATTTTGCCTCCTCCGTGTGGCATATCTACTACATAGGTGGGAACAGAGAGTCCTGAAATATGACCTCTCAATCCCTCAATTATTTCAATTCCCTTGTAAACAGAGGTTCTGAAATGGGAGACTCCTTTTGTAGGGTCACAGTGAAAAAGATAATAGGGTCTTACCTTTATTTTTAAAAGACCTTTCAAAAGCTCTCTCATAACAGGGACACTATCATTAATTCCTTTCAAAAGGACTGTCTGATTGTTAACAGGTATTCCGCATTTTAGAAGGTTTAAAATAGCCCTTTTTGAATATTCTGTTATTTCTCTCGGGTGATTGAAATGGGTATTTAACCAGAGAAAATCGTATTGTGATAAAAGGTTTAAAAGCTCCCGGTCAAAAAGTCTCATGGGAAGCAAAACAGGAATCCTGGAACCGATTCTAACAACCTCTATGGAGGGAATGGTTTTAAGACCATCTAAAATAAATTTTAATTTTAGTAAGGGCAGAGTTAAAGGGTCACCTCCTGAAAGAATAACATCTGTTATTTCCGGATGATTTTTTAAATAATCTAAAACTCTTTCAAATTCCTGATAAATTTTTACTGTTCCTCCCTTACCAAGAAGTCTTTTTCTTGTGCAGTGTCTGCAATAGGTAGCACAGAAATTTGTTGTTATTAAAAGAACTCTGTCAGGGTACCTGTGAACAAGACCAGGAACAACTTCATCCTCTTCTTCCTCAAGGGGGGTCTCTTTCGCCCTTATAGTCAAGTAGTTCATCAATAACTGGTATTGCCTGCTTTTTTACAGGGTCATCAGGGTCAAAGGGATCTATAAGGGAAAGATAATAGGGGGAAATAAGAAGGGGATAAATCCTGTGGACTCTTTTCACATTTTCTTTTTCTTCTGAATTTAAATAAGGGAAGGCTTCAAAAAGATGAGAAGGATTTTTTATCATGTTCTTTATCTGCCATCTCCAGTCAAGAAACACTTCAGGAGGAATATTTTTATAAAGAGGGAGTTTCTGCCAGGGATAGACTTCCCTCTCAATGACGAGAGAAAGGGAAGGGGGTTCTTCCTTATCTCCCCCGGTTTCTTTACCGGTAGAGAAATTATTCACCCTTTTAGTTTTCTCACCTTTTTTATTTTTCATTTCTCCCTCTTAAAGTTTTAATTTACTTAACATAAATTTAAGTATTTTAATAATAATTCAATAATACAAAATTTGTCAAGTATAATTTGAAATTTTTACAAAAATAAGTTTATAATTAATGTATGAATTTCGAAAAGGAAGTAGGTTATAGAATAAGAAAGATTAGAAAAAGTGAAGGCATAACTTTGAAGGAACTATCTTCAAGGGCGGGTATAACAAAGTCAGCCCTTTCCCAGATTGAAAGGGGAATAATAACACCCTCAATAGTCACCTTCAAATCAATTCTTGATGCTCTTGGAGTTAGTTTTTCTGAATTCTTTGAAAAAGAAGATAAAGAAAGTTTTTTTGTTTTGAGAAAGAGCGATTATAAATACCTTGACAAAGAAGACATTGACCTTCTTCTTTTAACTCCTTTTGGCAGTAATAAATCCTTTGATATTTTAAGAATACGGATACCACCTTCTACATCCACAAGAGTTGAGTCTCCACATGATGGAGAGGAATCGGGCATTGTATTAAGAGGGGCAGTTTATTTTTACTTTGGTAAAAAGAAATTAAAAATAAAAAGAGGAGAAACTTATCTTTTTTATCCTGATAAGCCTCACTTTTTTGAAAATCGCTCTAAAAATAAACCCGTAGTATTACTTCATATTGTTTCCCCACCCAATATTGATGTATTTTGAAAATTTCTCTTTTTTAATTTCGGGACTATTTTAAGAAGTATATTTGAAGGTTATTATCCCTTTTGGGAGTAATTTTGCAAGTTTTATCAGTTTTTTACTTTTTATTTTTAATAATACCAAGGATAAGGGAGCCCAGCAAATAAATAATTATTGAAATTTCAATAATACCTCCCTTAAAATAATTTTTTAATATAATAATCTTTTTGCAAGGAGGTTCACACCATGAAAATAAAAATGGAGAAAAATGGACCCATCGTTGTAATGCTTAAAGAAAAGTCCAGGACAAAACTTAAAAGAGAAGATGGAGAAGAAGAAATTGAAACACAGGTTATAGCCTTATGCAGATGCGGTGCATCAAAAAACAAACCCTTCTGTGACGGAAGTCATAAAGAAGCAAGATTTGAAGCTGATAAGATAGAACTGGAAATAACGGAGTAGATTTTTCAGAGAATATCTTTAAATAAACATTTAATTTAGATTGTAGATTTGAATTTCCAGTTTTATTTCCTTTATAATTAATAGTTAGTATTCCTAGCTTTAAGGAGGTTAAAAATGAAGCCAACAGAAATTTTAAAACATGAACACAGGGTAATAGAAAAAATGATTTCCGTGCTCGATGCTTTTTGCAAAAATGTAGAAAAGGGAGACTTCAAAAGGGAAGATGCCCAAAAGATAGTTGACTTTTTTAAAACCTTTGCAGATAAGTGCCATCACGGAAAGGAAGAAAATATGCTATTTCCGGAAATGGAAAAGGCAGGGGTTCCCAAAGAAGGAGGTCCCATAGGTGTTATGCTTTTTGAACACAAGCAGGGAAGAAATTTTATAAAGGGAATGGATTCAGGAATTAAGGAAAACAATGCAAAAAGCTTTTTAGAAAATGCAAGAAATTATATAAATCTTTTAAAAGAGCACATTTACAAGGAAGATAATATTCTCTTTAACATTGCAGAAGCACATTTAACATCCAAGGTGCAGGAAAATCTCATTGAAAGGTTTGAAAAATTTGAAAATGAGGTTATAGGCAAAGAGGTTCATGAAAAATATCATGAACTTGTGCACCAGATGGAGAAAAAGTACATGTAAACATGGCTTTTAAAGATTTTTTGAAATTAATCCCCAAAAAACACGGAGCCTGGTCTATATTTTTTATCTCAATAATTACAGGAGCCTTTTGCGCAAAAAATTTTAAACCAGTTCCCTTTTTACTTTTATTTGTATCCTCACTGTCAGGTTTTCTTTTAAGGGAAAATATAAGTTTATTTTTAAAGTTAAAGAAAGAGGACAAAAGAAAAAAATTTGTTTTTAAAATTTCTTTAATTTATTTTTTCCTTATAATTCTTACCCTTTTGCCTTTACTTCTATTTTACAGATTTTATCTTTTGATCCCTATCTCAATGCTGGCAGGTTTTATAACAACTATAAGTTTTTACTTTTCATTAAATAAAAAAGAGTTAACAGTTCCCGCGGAAATCACGGGAATATTCGGTCTCTCCCTTTTGCTTTTAGCCTTTTATTATATATCAAAAGGGTTTATTGACAAAGAAGGAGTATTTTTATTTATCTTTGCTTTCCTGTTTTTCACAGGTAGTGTTTTTCATGTCAGGTATCTTGTAAGAAGCAAAAATATTCTGTCCGAGGATTTTCTAAAAAGACTAAAAGCGGGTAAATATTCTCTTTTATATCACACATTTTTCTTTATAATTTCAATTTATCTATCTTTAAAAAATTACACGCCCTCCCTTGCCTATATTGCTGTTTTACCCGCATTATTTAAATCTTATTTTTTTGTTTTAAGAAAACTTAACAGGCCTTTGTCTATAAAAGAAGTGGGTTTTATAGAACTATCTGTATCAATTGCCTTTGCCTTGATTTTGATTGGTATTTATTATTAAAAAATCTATTTAACTGCTTTAGGTTTTAAAACAAACAGTATATTTTGAAATAATTTTTTATTTGAAATATATTGCTTTTATTTTTTTTATCTGATTTTTTCCTATATAATATTATCTTTAACTTTAAAGGAGGTTGACAATGATGAGAATATCTGTTTCTCTATTTCTGATGTGTTTTGTTATATACGCATCTCAAGAATTCAAGAATCTAAAATTAGATGTTGAAAGTGGGATAGCTTTCAGTGGTTACAACGATGTACGGATTCCCAACGACGGAGGGACGTTGTTCTCTTTATCCGAAGAACTTAAAGCAGAACCCACTTTCTTTTATAGAATTCGTACAATTTACAGATTTAAAAATAGGCATTATCTGGGATTACTTCTTGCTCCCCTTAAAATCCACTCTTCCGGAAAACTGAATAAGAATTTGATATTCCAAAATGACACATTTCCTGCAAATACGGAACTGGAAGCAATGTTTAAATTCAACTCATATCGTATTTTTTACTGGTATGATATTGTAAGAAGAGAAAAACTTGTTTTCGGACTTGGATTTACTGCGAAAATCCGTGATGCAAAGATAAGGATAAAAAGTAAAAATATTGAATCAGAAAACAGTAATGTTGGGTTTGTTCCTATCATACATTTCAGGTTTATCTACAGGTTAAACCCAAAACTTTCATTTCTTGTTGACGGTGACGCCCTTGTGGCACCTCAGGGACGTGCTGAAGATATTCTTACTGCAATTAAATTTAATTTGAACGACAAAATTAATTTTAAGTTGGGTTATCGTATATTAGAAGGTGGTTCTGATAGTGAAACTGTTTATACTTTTGCACTAATTCACTATGGAGTTCTTGGAGTAGAAGTTAAATTCTGAAACCTCATCTGTTAAGGATAAAAATAGAGTAATTTAAAATTGTCGCAAAACTTACCCATAGAAAGTAGGGCAGTAAAAGAACTCCTGCAAAAGTATTTATTTTAAGAAAGGCAATAACATTTACAAATATTAAAATTAGAAGAAAAATTATATCAATTAAACCAAGAAAAGGGTTTTTCATTTTGAAAAAGAAAAATGACCATAAAATGTTTAATAAGAGCTGAGCAGAATAAATTGTCAGAATAAAACAGGCTCTATTTCCAAAATTTTTTGTCCACACAATGAAAAAGGCAATCCCCATTAATATAAAAAGCAAAGTCCATACGGGTGCAAAAATCCAGTCAGGTGGATTAAAAAAGGGCTTTTTTATTGTTAAATACCATGTTTTAACCGACCGGGATGTAAAAAAAGAGCCTATAAATCCCACAATTAATGGTATTGAAATTGAAATAAAAAGTTTTAACAAGGATTTCATTTAAAAACCTCCTTTTAAATTACAAATTTGTTTTTCCCAAAATTCCTTTTTACCTTCTATAATAACATAAAAAAATCGGATTCGGACAAGGTAGATTTACTTTAAGATTTCTAAGTTTAAAATAATTATCAGGTGTTCTATTTTTCAACTTTTTAATGAGATATTCAAATTCAAACTTAAGCTGTCCTTTTTTCTCTGATTCTTCAAAAACCCAGAAAAGATATGAATTTATAGCACCTAAAGGTCTTTTATAATTCTTAAATCTTATAAGTCGGGGATGGTTTTTATAACCTCTTGTTTTCCCTTCCAAAACTTTTTTAGCCAGCAAACCTTCTTGCCAGAGAACAATAAAGCCAATTCTATCCAAATATTTGAGATGTATTGACCATATTCTCATATTTTATTTATGAACTCAATGGTTAACCCATCACCTTTATACATTATCAGTACTTATATTTCCACAATTATTCCTTTAAGTTTTCGGATAGCATTATAATTATAATGAAAAAGAAAAGTCATATCAAATTTTAGTAAAAAATTATACATACTTTTTATCCATGTCTTTATATAAAGGGCAAACCCTATAAACTTATAAATCACTTTTCTATTCTTTATAACATACTTATAGGAAATTGCACTCGCAGGTCCATACAAAAATTTAACTTTTTATTCTTGTTAGATGTTTGATTAAATAATTTAAAAAATTTGACTTTTCCAGCCAGGATATATTATAATTAGAATTCCTAATAAAATGAAAAACACCGATGAAAAAATAATTCATCTTCTGGATAAGGTTTTACAGATTACAAGGTATATTCAATGGCAGATAAATAAAAAAACAGGTATTTCTCCTTTAAGTGCCCAGATAATAGAGTACCTGGGGAATGCTTCCCGGGATTTAAGAACCCCTGCAAAAATTGCAGAGGAACTTGGCATCACAAGACCAACTGTTACAGAGGCATTAAAATCACTCATTAAAAAAGGCTATATAAAGGAAAAGGTCAGCCCCAAGGATAAGAGGTTTAAAATTCTTTATCTAACAGAGAAAGGGAAAAAGCTTTTAAAGAATTCAAATCTAAACTACAAAGATATATTAAAGAAGTCTATTAAAAATACTGATAAGGCTCAAAAAGAAAATTTATTTTATTCCCTTATAAACTTTGTTGCGGATTTAAATAAAAGGGGAATACTTCCCATTGCAAGAATATGTTTTAATTGTAAAAATTTTGAAAAAAATAAATTTGAGGGCTCAAAAAAGCCCCATTATTGTAAACTTTTAAAACAGAGAATGGGTAATTTTGATTTAAATGTTAACTGTGAGGAGAATTTAAAAAGGAGGTCTTTATGGGTAAAAAAATGATGTATGTGCTTATAATTGCGGGATTTTTTATCCCGCAGGCTCTGAAAGCGAGTAAATGTGTAACCTGTCATAAAAAAATAACACCAAGAATTGTTCAGCAGTGGAAAGAAAGCAAACATTCAAAGAATGATGTTGATTGCTCTGTGTGTCACGGTGAACACAGCAAAGGGATAAAGGATATAGACAAATTGAAAATGCCAACTCCTGAAACCTGTGCTCAGTGTCATGAGGAAAGGGTTAAAGAGTTTAAAGCAGGGAAGCATGCCCTTGCATGGGTGGCAATGAAGGCAATGCCAATGGTGATGCATCAGCCAATGCAGATAGCAGGCGAAAGAGGATTTAAAGGATGTTCGGGATGTCATAAAATAGGTTTAAAAACAGAAGAAGAGATAAAGGAGGGTAAATTCAGATATGGGTCAGGTTCCTGTGATGCATGCCATACAAGGCATAAATTTTCAGTGGAAGAAGCAAAGGACCCGAGAGCATGCAGAACATGCCATATGGGATTTGACCATCCTCAATGGGAAATGTGGTCAACCTCAAAACACGGAACAATATGGGAAATTGAAGGCAATACTGGAAGAGCACCAACATGCCAGACCTGTCATATGGTAAATGGGAACCATGCGGTTATGACCGCCTGGGGATTCTTAGCGTTGAGAGTTCCTGAAGATGATAAAGAATGGTGGAATGATAGAGTAACAATCCTTCAGGCACTTGGTGTTCTTGATGAAAAGGGAAATCCTACAGAGAGATTTGAGGCGGTTAAACTTGCCAAGGTTGCAAGACTTACAAAAGAAGACTGGCAAAAAGAAAGGGATAAGATGATAAAAGTCTGTTCAAAATGTCATTCAAAAACATATGCAAAAGAACAACTTGAATCAGCTGATAAAGTTCTCAGGGAAGCAGATAAACTTATGGCAGAAGCAATAAGAACCGTAAAAGAACTCTATAAAAAAGGAACTTTAAAGACACCCAAGGGATGGAGATATGTTCCTGACCTCTTGCAGTTCTATGAGGCAAAGACATCAATTGAGCAGGAACTTTATGTTATGTTTCTTGAGTACAGAATGAGAACATTCCAGGGTGCCTTTCACATGAATCCCGATTACATGCACTGGTACGGATGGGCAAAGATGAAAGAATCGCTTCAGAAAATAGAGGATGAAGCAGAGAAATTAAAGAAATAAAAAATTAATTTTAAAAACAAAGAAAACTTCAATTCCTTTATAATATATAGTTATGAATTTTCTTGCTGATTTATTCTTAAAAATATCGGGTGGAAATATAATACTTCTCGGGCTTTATGGAGGAATTGTAATCACCCTTTTGAATATGATAGGGGCACTTCTTGTGCTCTTTTTTACAAAAGTATCTCAGAAACTTATGGATGCAATGCTCGGTTTTGCAGCAGGAATTATGCTCGCAGCAAGTTTCACCAGTTTAATTCTTCCAGGGATTGAAATAGGCGGTGTTCTACCTGTTCTTGCAGGAGTTTTGATAGGAGCATTTATAATGGATTTAGGAGACCATTTAATCCCCCATATGCATTTTATAAAGGGAAAAGAAGGGATTAAATCAGAGAGATTAAAGGCTGTCTGGCTCTTTATAATAGCAATAACCCTTCACAATATGCCAGAAGGGCTTGCAGTTGGGGTTGGATTTGGTTCAGGGAAATTAAAAGAAGCAATAGTTTTGATGATGGCAATAGGGATTCAGAATATTCCCGAGGGATTTTCAGTCGCAATATCTTCTATGAGTGCTGGATTCGGGAAAAGATTTTATGCTGCGGTTGTAGGAATAAGGGCGGGGCTTGTTGAAATACCCCTTGCAATTCTGGGAGCCTGGCTTGTAAGTGTAATGAAGGCAGTCTTGCCCTATGCAATGGGATTTGCAGCAGGAGCAATGCTCTATGTAATAAGTGATGAAATAGTCCCTGAAACCCATAGAAAAGGGCATGAAAGACTCGCAACCTTTGGAACAATACTTGGCGTTGTTGTTATGCTTTATTTAGATATTGCTCTGGGATAATAAAACTGTATTCTGCCCTTTACTTTATCATAATATCCTATCGTTTATAATTATTTTTGACCATTCTCAATTATTCTTTTATATTCACAAATTCCCTTCCTCTATATCTTTTTTAACTCGCTCCTCTATCCATTTATATGTTATTTCAAGCCCTTTCTTTATCGTGTATCCCGGTTTCCAGCCAAGGGAATATATTTTCTCATGGCTGAAGTTCCTTGATTGAACTCCTACAGGACCTGAAACCCATTTTACATTTAATTTCACTCCTGCTATTTCAAATATCATATCAACAAGTTCCTTTACAGAAATATATTCTTCTGTCCCTATATTTACAGGTTCCTCAACATCTGATTGCATCAACATATAAACTGCAGATACAAGGTCATCTACATATACATAATTTCTTATTGCACTTCCATCACCCCAAACCTCTATATGGTCCTCGCCTTTTAACTTTGCGGTTGCAACCTTCCGGCATATTGCAGCAGGAGCTTTTTCTCTCCCTCCTTTATATGTGCCCTCAGGTCCAAAACAATTTTCAAATCTTGCTATTCTAACCTTCATTCCATAACGCTTTGCATAAGATAGAGCAACCCTTTCTGAGTATAGTTTTTCCCAGCCATATTCATTATCGGGCATTGCAGGATAAGCATCTTTTTCATACAGTTTTGGTTCACCGGGTTCCATATCACGGTAAATACATACAGAGGATGAAAAAAAATACCTTTGAATTTCCATTTCTGCAGATGTTTTTATCATATAAATGTTTATAAGAACATTATTTGTGAGTGTTTCACATTCTGCCCATGAGATAAAACCCATGCCTCCCATATCTGCGGCGAGTTGATAGACTTCATCAAACTTGCCTTCATGAAGGGTCAATGCTTTTTTGCAATTTTCAGGTTCTCTTAAATCCAGAATCAGAAATTCATCAGCCTGTGTTGGAGAGAATTCAGGATACTTTAAATCAACACCCCTCACCCAGTATCCTTTGTTTTTTAAACACTTCACAAGATGATGACCTATAAATCCACCAGCGCCACAAACAAGTGCTTTTTTCATTAAACCTCCTTTTTCGTATTTATTGCGTTAGCCTTGTTAATTAATTTCAAATTTAGCAACCCGAATTTTTCCTCTCCTCTTCCAGTTTTCTTACCCCCTGCCCTTCCTATTAAGGAATGGGAGATTTTGTGAGCAGGTTGTTATTTTACTCATCCACCCATTCATTCATCTACCCATCAACCATTTCTTCAAATTTATACAACATAAGATTTGGAGGACGGGTTTTGCTTAACTCAGGAGAAAAACCGGATAGAGAGAAAAAAGCATAGTAAATTTTTTTAACTTTGAGCGGAAATTTCTTTGATTTCTCACACAGCTTTTTGAAATCTTTTTCATTAACGGGTTTATTACTGTATTTGCATTCCCCGAGAAGAAACTCTTTATCTCCGATAAGAACAATATCAATTTCCAGATTTCCGTCCCAGAAACTTCCTGCTTTTTTGAATTTAAAAGGAATGAGATGGGGTCTCTGATTGATAATTTGTAATATTACCTCTTCAAATATTTTACCCATATAGGTATCAAAATCTCTTTTTATAAAGTTTAACAATTCACCGCTTCTACCGGTTTCTATAAGATGGGAGTTACCGAATACATACCTGAACCAGAATCTGAAGAAGTAATCTTTTATGATATAAATTCCCTTTCTTGATTTTCGTTTTCTCTCGGTAACCGGAATTTTTCTTTCTACTAAATCCATTTCCTGAAGAGAAGAAAGGTGTTTTGAAACAACACGGGAATCGGTATGCATGGAAGAGGATATTTCGGATAGTTTTACCTTCCCTTCTCCTATGCTTTTCATAATTGTAAAATAACCGAAAGGTGACCTTATCTCTTCAGGAAGTATGATTTGGGGTTCCATATACAGGGGAGAGATGGGATTCAAGAGTTTTTCTTTTATATTTTCCCATAGAGTTTTTTTTATGTCTATCTCAAGGATATACCTGGGGGTACCTCCGAATACCCCGTAAAATCTGAGAAGAGTTTTATAATCATGACCGGGAAAAAATTTTATAAAATCAAGAAATTTGAAGGGTAAGATTTTCAGCTGTCCTGTTCTTCTGCCATAAAGAGGATGGGCATAGGAATTTATCATCTTTTCCATCATTGAAATATGGGAACCGCAAAGAATTATCATTATTTTTTTGTCTTTTAAATGCAGGTCCCATACTTTCTGTAAAATAGAATCTATGGATGGCTCAACGATCCGAAGATAGGGATATTCATCAATTATAAGTAATATTTTTTGTTTTATTTTTTGCGAAATATACCTGAAAATAGGTTCAAAGGAATCAAATTTACTTTCTCTGAATACAGAATCTTTGAAGAAATCTGCCACTGTTTCCTTAAAGGAGTTTATCTGATACATCCTATCGGTAAGGTCTGCAATATAAAAAATAGCGGGTTTTCTCTTGGAAAATGTTTTAAGAAGTTCGGTTTTACCCACCCTTCTCCTTCCCCACATTATTATAAGACTGGATCTGCTTGAAAGATATTCCTTCTCCAGAAAATCAATCTCGGCTTCTCGATTTATAAATTTCATAATATGAGTAGACTAATTATAATATGAAAAAGGGGTAAATTGCAACATTTGAGTTAATTGCGTTTATCGTGTTTATTGGGTTTATTGAGTTTATTGCGTTTTTTGGGTTTTGCATTTCGCAATCCGAAATCCAAATTTCCTTTTCATCCTTTCACCCTTTCACCCATTCCCTTATTTTGCTTTTTCCCCATAATATTTACTGTAATATTTGTAATGGTAATAGTAGTAATAGCTTCCTCTTTTTTTGGGGACTGCGTTCATCACAACCCCTATTATTTCTGCTCTTGAGGCAAGAAGGATATCCCTTGCATCTTCAAGTTCTTTGAAGTTTGTTTTTCCGTATCTTGCTGTTATTAACACTCCATCAGCATAAAGGGCAAGATATGCTGCATCTGCGAAAAGAAGAACAGGAACACCGTCTATGATTATATAGTCATATTCTTTTTTTAAGGTATGTATTAACTCCTTCATTTTTTCTGACTGGAGAAAGATGAAGGGATTTGGAGGGATGTTTCCAACAGGTAAAGCGTTAATCGCGTTTATTGAGTTTGTTGGGTTTTCAGGGTTTATTGCGTTATTTGCGTTTTTTGTGGGAGTGAGGGTGATGACGGCTTCTTTGAGGTCTATTTCACCTTTTAATACATCAAAGAGTCCTTCTTCTTTTTTGAGTTTTGTTATATCGGTTAAGTGTCCTTTTTTCTTTCTGAAATCGGTATCAACTACTATTATTTTTTTGCCCACCTGAGAAAGGACTGCGGAAAGGTTTAAGGCAACAAAGGTTTTTCCTTCTTCAGGGCCCAGGGAAGTTACATATATTACTTTATATTTTTTCTCAGGATGGGCAAATTCAAGGTTTATTGAGAGCTTTCTGAAGGCTTCAAATTCTCCTGATGATGAATCCTGAGAGAATATTTTTAATTCTTCACTTAATTTTTCTCTTCTTATTAAATCGGTTATTTTTCTTTTTTCTCTATCAGCAAGGGGTATTGAGGCAAATACGGGTAATCCTGTTCTTGCTTTTACAAGGTCGGGGGCTTTTACTGTATTGTCAATGTATTCTGCTATGAAGACAGCAAAACCTCCTACAAGGAGGCTTATTATGAAAGAGAGCAGAAGAATTAAAAGGGGTTTTTTTGCATTTACAGGTTTTGGAGATATGATGGGGGGGTTTATTATTTTTAAATCACTTGTTACACCCGCCTCTTTTACCCTTATTTCTTCAAGTTTTTCTGCAAAAAAGGTGTAGAGTTTTTCTGCTGTTTCTTTATCTCTTTCAAGTCTTGCAAGTTCTACTTCGTCCTGAGGAACATCTTTGAGTCTCACCTGCAAAAGAGCTATCTGGTTTTTTACGCTCTGTATCTCTGTTTTTATTGAGGACATCCTTTTTGTTATTTCTTCTTTCATCTGTTCTTTTAAACCCTCAAGTTGTGCTTTTATTTCAAGAACTTTTGGGTGGGAGGAGGAGTATTCTTTTAAGAGCCCTTTTAACCGGGCTTCAACCTGTAGAAGCTCTGTAAAACAGGGTCTGATACAAGGGCAACTGCAAAGTTCAGGGTTGTATCACCTGAATGACCTGATGCGAGGTATTCGCCAAGGTCTTTAAGTATTTTTTGTTCTATTTCCAGTTGATTTTTTCTTGATTCAAGCTGGGAAACCTGTGAAATGAGGCTCTGGGTGGAGGCTCTTAAATCCGCAATTCTCTTTTTTTCTTTGAAATCTTTGATTTTTTCCTCAAGTTCTGTGAGTTTTTGTTGATAAAGGGAAAGCTGGGACCCCACGAATTCTCTTGATTGAATGAACTGCAATGATTTTTCTTTTATATCTTCTTTTATTATCTGGTCAGATAGGACCTGTGCTATTTTTAATGCATCTTCAGGATTTCCCCAGTAAACGTTTATCCTTAATATTCCTATCAGGTTTAGACCAGGGAATATTGTTCTTGCGGTTACCAGTTTTTTTGAGGCTGCCTCACCTGAAAAGGGGACACCACCGAAACCAACTTCTTTTTCTATTTTGTCTGCTTCAAGAACTTTTATTGAGAGGGAATTTCTTAATGAAAGGGCTACTTTCTTTTTGGGATAAAAGGTGACTTTGAATTCTTTTCGAAGTTTTTTCTCCTCTGATTTTTCAAGGGGAATTATCCTGAATTTTAAAACTCCAAGGTTTATGTATTCTTCAACAATTCCTTCCTTTATTTTTCTGCCCTTTTCATCGTAAACCTCTACATTTTTTCCATCTATCTTTATTTTTAAAGGTCCTATCGGGTCTTTGAAGTTGTAAAGGATTTTTGTCTGAACTTTTATGTCACTGACTCCATCTTTTACATGGGCATAAAGGGAAAGGCTGTCAACAACTTTTTCTGCAAGATTTGTTGATAAGAGGTTTGATATTATTCTCTGGGTTACTGTTCCTATCTGGATTGTAGGCGTTTCGGATGCTGGTGAGAAAAAGGCTTCCATAGGTTTTTCCTCTGATATTCCAATGTCAAAGGTTGCAAGATAGATGGGGGTGTGGGGTCTTAAAAACTGGAAAAGGATTATTGCAATGAAAAGGATAAGGGAAACAGAAAAGAAAAGTCCTTTCCTCCTCAGGAATATGTTTAATATATCCCTGAGGGTTATTTCTTTTTCTTCATAAAAATTTTCTTTAATTTCTTTCATTTGCATTACTTGCGTTTATAGAGAAGATTTTGTGGGCAGGTTGTTGTTTTATTCATTTATCCATTCACCATTTTCTTCTCTACTTAACAATTTTCTCATTCCAAGGTATAATAAATAGGGTTCTTTTAAAAGCATCTGGAAGAAGAATTTTCTTGCCCTGTCTCTTGAAAGATGATAGAATATTGATTTAAGTTTTTTTGAAACTTTTAAAAGAAGCCTGTCATATTCGTCATTATTCATTTTTGAAAGGACTTTCCTTATGTAAAAGTGTATGTCCATTTCCCTTTTTAAGTTTTTATAAAGTTCTTTTAAACTCCTGTTTTCTGAGATTGCACGGGAGGTTACGAAGGCGCCCCAGAAACCCGTGAAGGTTCCTCCAACTGTTGTCATTTTTACCTGAAAACCTGCATCTCCCACCAGAAAGGCTTTTATACCGTTAAAGTGGACTTCGGGGCAGAAGGAAGGTTCATAACAGGATGTGAAACCCTCTTCATACTCTATTACTTCAAAATTTCTTTCTTTTAAAAATTGGTCAAGTTTTTGTCTCACATTTTCTTCATCTGCGCACAAACCACAAACTCCTGTTTTTTTTTGAGTCAGGTATCAGCCATATGAAGTAATCGGTAAATCTTTTGTCAAACCATATTTTTACAACATCTGAGTTTGATTCAGGAGGTAATGCAATTTTTGCCTGAATGAGATGGATTTTTTTGGGAGTTATGTGAAAGCTTTTCGCAACCCTGCTCTGCACACCATCTGCGCCAACTATGGCGCTGACTTCAAAGTGTTCTTTTTTGTCGGTTCCCTTTAATTTGAACTCGGTTATTGTTTTTTTTCGGTCATTAAAAATTTTTATAAATTCTCTGCCTTTGAGTAAAGAAACTCCTTTTGAAATTGCAATTTTTTCAAGGTATTTTATTAAATCGCTCCTTTGAATAACAAGGTCTGGTTCTTTCAAGGGAATCGTGATTTTTTGATTCTTTGAAAAGATTTCAAAAGTTTTTACCCTGTTTAAGACGAGGTTCTCTGGTATGTGGAGAAAGCTGGAAACTTCGGGCGTTATTATAAGAGTTCTTTTTGAGGGAACCTGGTTATCATCTCTTTTTTCAAAAACAATTGATTTTATGCCCCTTCTGGCAAGACTTATGCCTGTATATAAACCACTGCTCGAAGCACCGATGATTATTGCATTCATTTTGCCCTATTTTGACACCCCGGGGGTGTAAATGGGCTTCATTTTACTCTTTCAAGGGTTATGTAAAGGTTGAGGACCGAGACTGCAAGGGCAAGGGTGTTTAAAATTATTCCCCAGTTTATCCTGAATTTTTTGGGAATGTAAACCCAGTCCCCTGATTTAAGTTCAAAGTTTTTATCAGTAAGACCCTTTTTAAGGATTTCGTCAACGTTTATTTTAAGAGAAACAGGTTTTCCCTCCGCGAATCTGACAACCATTACACCTTTAAGGTTTGCATCGGGTGTGGGCCCTCCTGCAAGGGCTATGTAGTCAGTGATTTTCAGGCCTCGCTGATATTCAACTGCTCCGGGTCTTAAAACTTCTCCGAAAACTGATACATGAGGTAATGTGGGGCTTTTTAATATTACTGATACAACAGGATGGGTGAAATAGTTTTTAAGTTTCTGTGCAATGAGTTTGCCTGCTTCCTCGGTTGTTAATCCTGCTATTTTTACTTCACCTATCAGGGGAAAAGAGATGTTTCCATTGTGCATTACCATAACGGTTCTTGAGAGTTCCTCCTCACCGAGAATTAATATCTCAAGCACATCACCGGGTTCAATGTGATAGACTTCCTCTGCAAACAGAGGAAAGATCAAAAACAAAGTTATTAGAAATTTTTTCATGGTCTCTATTACTTAATATTTTTTAAAAAAAATTAGACTCCGCCCATCCCGTTTTGTTAAAAAACGGGTATCCATTCTTAAACTCCTATAAAGTAAGCACAGATAAATATTTTACTTCAGTAAATTGTTTTTTGTCAATAGCAATAATACCATTTTTTTAAATTTTTTTGTTGCATATTTGCAACTATATTAAAAGTTTTTACATGTAAAATTTTTACATCATTTGCGTTAGCTGGCTTCGTATTTCTTTTCAACCCATTAATCATTTATTCATTCTCCCATTCACTGTTTTCACCCTCCATTCAGCCTTTCCATCAGGAGAGGAAAGATTTTGTGGGCAGGTTGTTGTTTTATTTGCCTTGATTTTTTCACCCCCCTCTTTGTCTCCCCCCATCAAGGGGGGAGAAATGGAAGAAGGTAACTCCGTCAAGGGGGGAGAAGTGGAGGGAAACGATTCCATTAAGAGGAGAGAAGCGAAAGAAGGTAACTCCATCAAGGAGAGGGAACAGAAAAAAGTGGCTCTTTCAAAGGGAGAGAAGTGGGAAAAAGTGCTTCTATTAAAGAAGAAATGGGAAAAAATGGCTCCATTAAGGGGAAAGGGAGGAAAAGCACCCTGGCCTTTGCCGATTCTATCATTTGTGCTGATTGCAATCATTGCGTTTGTTGTGTTAGTCTGGTCCGGTTTGTTCATTTGCTAAAACCTGTGGTCTAGTTCTAATTTTCGCTCAAATCCATTTTAAAAACTCTTCTTTTTTTATCTGAAAAGCACTCCCCGCAAATATTTCTTTTATCCACGCGATTATGAGGTTGTTTTTTTCATTAAATTCTTTCACAACTACTGTATAACCTGCAAAAGGACCATTTCTAAAGGTTATTTCTTTACCTCCTTCTATGTTGTAAACAGGGAAAATCTTATCTTTCTTGTTCTCAACAAGTCTTTTTAGAGAAAATATTTCTTTTTCATCAATTATAGAAGGAATGCCATTAAATTTTACATAACCCATTGAACCCTTTAAATCCATTGCTATATAAAAGTGTTTTGTTCTTGGAATTGTTTTTAAGAACACGTAAGAGCGAAAAAGAGGAATCTCTACTTCTTTAAAGTTCTTAGACCTTATAATTCTGGTTGGAAGAAATGATTCTATCTGGAAAGTCTGTAATATATTATAGACTTTTTTCTCATTATTTGGTTTTGTGTAGAGAACGAGCCAAACAGGGTAATTTATCTCGTAGAAAAAATTCTTCATTCCCTCCATTTATAGGATTCTATTTACCGAGAAGTTTTAATCTTCTTTCAGTCTTTTTGAGGTATTCTCTTGCCTTTGAATTACCGGGGTCGGCTGCAAGGACTTTTTTGAGAAGCTCTTTTGCCCTGCCGTAATTGGCTTTCTGGTATTCCGTTATTGCCTGATTGAGCATCCTCTGAATCTGAGACTTTGTATAGGCGGGTTTTGAAGGCTTTTTGGCAGGCTTCTTCGGTGTAACTTTTTTTCTTGCCAGTTCTTCTGAAAGGGATTTTATCTTTGCACTTGCTTCCTCATTCTCAGGGTCAAGTTTTAAAACCTCCTGCCATGCCTTTATTGCATTCTGTAATTGCCCTTTTGATTCGTATTCAAGAGCAGAACTTCTTGCAGATACTATTTTGTTCTGATAAAGGGTCAGGAATTGAGAATATTCTTTTGAAAGACCGGGATATGCGGGATATATCTTTTTAGCCTGCTCATAGTCCTTTTTTGCCTGATAAAAGTTGCCTTTTTCCACATTCTCCCTCGCTGATTTTATGTAGGTAAAGGCTCTTTCTTTTCTTGTTATTTTTAGAGTTAAAGGGATTTTCACGGTTAATCTTTTTCTTCCTTTTTTGATATTCAGTTTAACCTTAAGGGTTTTATATTCGGGCATGCTTATTTTAACCATGTAAATTCCTGGCATGAGTTCGTAAGAAACATTTCCTTTTTCATCGGTTTTTAAAGGAGGAAGTTTTGTTTCAGTAAAGCTTATAATTGCATTTTTTAAGGGTTCTTTTATCTCTTTATCGTAAACGCTAAAGGTTACATACACAGGAAGGGGTTTTGTCGGTATTATATTTGAATTTACTGTTAAGGCTCCTGTGAATCTGTAAAAGGGATGTTCCTCCTCTTTTACAAAGAATAGTCCTTCAAGTTTTGTGAAGGCAAGAGCAAAACTAAATCCACCTGTTTGAACTTTCAAGCCCATATTCAGGTCTCTTCCGTCTATCTCGGTTATGAATGAAAGATATGGGAGAATGTTTATTTTAGCACCTCCAAAAAGTCCCAGAGAAAGGTCGTGATAGGAGTCCATGTAGTGATCTATATTTAGATATTTGCTTCTGGGTCCGTATCCTATGAACTCACCTCTTCCAAGACCCAGACTCATTTCAAACCTTTCACCAAAGGTCTTTGTGGCAACGAGATAGAGGGAAAATATTTCAGGATTTCTTCTGAATTTGCCTTTATAGTTTTCGTCTCTGAAACCACCTTCAGGAGGCTCTCCACCTGCCGGATTTATATACCTTTTATAGGAAATATTTCTTATCCCAACTGCAAGGGCAGGATAATTGGCAAATTCCTCCATTATCAAGTAGGAAAAATCTGCTGATATTTCGCTCAGAGTGTATATCTTTAATCCTATCATATACTTTTTAAAGAAACTGACATATCCAAAAAGGTCAAAGTTTGAGGGGTGAGGCTCTATAGATTTATCATAATTTTTGAGGGCAATTGAAGATGTGAGGCCTGCCTCCCAGTAAATGTTTTCTACAGGGAATTTTGCAGTAGGGGACTCGAAAATAGTGCTGGAATTGATTGCTTGAGAGAAAAGTAAAGATATTATAAAAAGATTTATAAATACACCACACCCCACTTTTTTTATGCACCTCATTTGCACCTCCTAAGAATAAAAAAAATTATACACTAAAAAAAACCGGTTTGTCAACAAGAAGGATTAAAAAATATCTGGGTCCGGGCTTGTAAATTTACTTTAACTATCATATATAATTATAATATCTTTGGTTTTATTTATTTTAAAAAGGCTCCGCCCTGTTTTACATGTATAGCATAATTATAATATTTAAATATTAAGACTTTATAAAAATTTTGTAAAGATTTTGTTAATTTTTGTATTTTTCACTTATTTTTCGTTATTTTAGTTTTTAATATTTTTACTCATTCTCCCATTTGATATTTTCACCTTCCCTTAATCTTCTTATCAAGGCAGAGAAGGTTTTGTGGGCGGGTTGTTATTTTATTTGCCTTGATTTTTTCACCCCCCTCTTTGTCTCCCCCCATCAAGGGGGGAGAAGTGAAGGAAGGTAACTCTGTCAAAGAGAAGGAATAGAAAAAAGTGCTCTCATCAAGGCAGGAGAAATGGAAGGGAACGGTTACATCAAGGAGTGAGAAATATGAGAAAGGGTTTGTTTTGACTTTCTATTTTTTCACAACTTCTAATTTTTGTATACCATTAGAATTTATATTCTACAAAAATCTTTCCCCTGTCCTTTTGCATCCTGAATCCCATTTTCCATTTCTCTATTTTTTTCTTTGAAAGGAAGTAGGTTTCTATAAAAGAAGTGATATGATTTAAAACAATGCCCAGGAAAACAAGTCTTTTCCGTTGTTCCAGTTTTCTCTCCTTTGCTCTCAGGTTGATAAATCTTATCCATTCCCTTTCTGATGACCATTTCCATTTGTCTTTTATCCTGTGTTTTTCCACATATTCTTCCTGTGCCTTTAAATCGTTCGGGTAGATACTTCTTGCCTGTCTTCTTAAGTATTCAATATACTGGTCATAGGAAAAATAGTCCTCAACCTTTATCCAGTAGTCCTCGGATTTTATACCGGGGTTGGCATCTGCATAAATATTTGCGAAAACGCGATAATCGCTCACAATATTGTTAACATTGTTGTTCATAAGGAAATAGGAAAATAAAAGGGTAGCTTCAGAAAAAAAGAAGAGTTTTGCAACTTCTTTATCTCCTGAAAGGTAGTTTCCAAGACCGGGAACAATTCCTGAAAATCCTGCATAAATCAGAGGATTTTCAAACTTTGGCATGCTGAAATTAAATATTATCTCCATAAGAATTAAGGCTTTCAAATTTCTTCCTCCTTTTTTATAACGCAGGCATCAACAAGAACATCGTTCTTTTTAAGCCTTATAAGTTTTATGCCTGACGCTCCTCTTTTAAGTCTTTTTATACTGGAAACTTTGATTCTTAAAACATTACCTTCTTTTGTCATCAAAATAATCTCATCATCTTTACCTGCACTTTTTACCCATAGCAGATTGCCTGTCTTTTCAATAATCTTATGAAACAGGATTCCCTTGCCTCCTCTATGGAAAGCTCTTATCTCCTCTGGTTTAACTCTTTTACCAAATCCTTTTTCTGTTATTGATATTATGTCTTCTCCTTCTCTCACCACAGTTCCTCTTGCAACCTGCTCACCTTCAGAAACTTTTATACCTTTAACCCCGTAAGCATTCCTGCCCATAGACCTTACCTCATCTGAATTTATCTTTATTGCAAGTCCTGTATTTTTGGCAAATATGACTTCGTCACTCTTTTTAAGTTTCAAAACATCAACAAGTTCGTCATTTTTCGGTAGAGAAAGAGAAATAATTCCTCTCCTTCCTGCATTTCTAAATGCATACACGGGAGTCTTTTTTATAATTCCTCTTTTGGTTATAAAGAACACATATTCTTCTGAAGTCCATGCGGTGGTGCTTATCATATCAACTATTTTCTCATCCTCTGTAACAGGGAAAATAGTGCTTATGTGTTTACCTCTGCTCTGCAGGCTGCCTTCGGGAATTTCAAACCCCTTTACAGAATAACATTTCCCTCTATGAGTAAAAAGAAGCACATAATCATGGGTATCACATGTAAATATAACCTTTGGAAAATCTCCTTCATAGAGAAATACTCCGCTCCTTCCGACCCCTCCTTTTCTCTGAGACCTTATTGAAGAAACAGGAATGCGTTTTACAAAACCTGATTCTGTAAGGATAACCATAATTTTTTCCTGCTGGATAAGGTCTTCAATCTTTATTTCCTCACGTTCTTTTTCAAGAATAAGTGTTTTTCTCTCATCTCCATATTTTTTCTTTATTTCTTCAAACTCCTTCTGGATTACATCGAGTAGTAATTTCCTATTTCTCAGGGTAGTTCTATATTTTTCAATATCCTTAATTAAATTCGCGTATTCTTCTTCAATTTTATTTCTCTCAAGCCTTGTAAGGTTCTGGAGTCTCATATCCAGAATCGCCTGTGCCTGTTTTTCCGTGAGTGAGAATTCTTTCATCAGTTTTTCCCTTGCTTCTTTTGGTTCTTTTGAGGTTTTTATAAGGTTGACCACCTTATCTATATTGGCAATTGCAACCTTGAAGCCTTCCAGTATATGTGCTCTTTCCTCTGCCTTTTTTAAAAGGAACTCTATTTTTCTTCTTGTAACTTCTTCTCTGTGTTTTAAATAAAGAAAAATCATATCCTTAAGAGACAGGATTTTAGGTTCACCATCCACAAGGGCAAGCATTATTGCGCCAAAGGTAATCTCAAGGGGTGCTAATTTGTAAAGAAGGTTCATAACAACATTTTCATTAATCCCTCTTTTTAACTCCAGAACAATTCTTATACCTTCTCTGTCAGATTCATCTCTCAGGTCAGATATGCCCTCTATTCTTTTTTCCCTGACAAGCCTGGCTATTTTTTCAATCAGAGATGACTTGTTAACCTGATACGGGATTTCTGTTATAACTATCTTTTTGTGCCCTCTTGTGCCTTCTTCAACAGTTGCTTTTCCTCTTAAAACAATTCTGCCTCTACCTGTGAGATAACAGTCCCTTATGCCTGATTTGCCCAGTATGATTCCACCTGTGGGAAAATCAGGTCCTTTAACTATTTTCATTATCTCTTCATCATCTGCATCAGGATTGTTTATAAGAAGGATGAGGGCATCAATTATTTCTTTTATATTGTGAGGAGGTATATTGGTTGCCATTCCTACAGCTATACCTGAAGAACCGTTTACAAGAAGGTTTGGAAACTTTGAAGGCAAGACAAAAGGCTCTTTTAATTTGCCATCAAAATTCGGGATAAAATCAACAGTGTTTTTATCAATATCTTCAAGCATTAACATGGCAAAAGGTGAAAGTTTTGCTTCTGTATATCTATAAGCAGCAGGCGGGTCACCATCAACAGAGCCAAAATTCCCCTGTCCGTTAATTAAAGGGTATCTGAGTGAGAAATTCTGAGCCATTCTGACAAGAGCATCGTAAACAGCCATGTCTCCGTGAGGGTGGTATTTACCGAGAACCTCTCCCACAACATTTGCACATTTTTTAAAGGGCTTATCAGGAGTTAAGTCGAGTTCAAGCATTGCATATAGAATTCTCCTGTGAACAGGTTTTAAACCATCTCTTACATCGGGAAGAGCCCTTCCAACTATCACACTCATAGCATAATCTATATAACTGGTCTTCATCTCGTCTTCTATATACACAAGATCTATTTTTTCAGGCATATTCTGACCTCCTTAAAAATTTATTTTTACAAACTTTTCTCTGCATTTTTTGATTTTACCGAGAAAATAACAGGGTTCTTTTTTTCTTTTAAAATAGTTGTTTATTTTTATTTTATCTTTTTTATCCACTATCATTATGATTCCTATTCCCATATTAAACACCCTGAACATTTCTTCCCATTCAACATTGCCTTTTTCTTTAATAAATTTGAAGATTTCAGGAAATTTAAAATCTTTAAAATCAATTTCAGCACAGAGATTTTCTGATAAAACCCTTTTAAGGTTTCCTTCAAAACCACCGCCTGTTATATGGACAAGAGCTTTAATATAATTCTTTTTAATTAAAGGATAAACAAGTTTGTAATAACTTTTATGGGGTTTAAGAAGTATGTTTTTTAACTTCTTTCCTTTTAATTTTGAATCCAGATTTATCCTGTTGTTTTTTAAGATTTTTCTAACAAGAGAATAACCGTTGGTATGCAGACCCGAAGATGCAAGCCCGTATAATAAATCACCCGGTTTTAACCTCTTTGGCAGGATTTCTTTTCTGCCGGCTATCCCGACCATGCATCCAACAAGGTCAAAGTTACCACTTTTATAGACATCGGGCATCTCAGCAGTTTCACCTCCCAGCAGAAAAGCATCGTTATCTCTCAATGCCCTGTTTATGCCTTTTACAATCTGGAGAGTGTCAACTTCTTTAAGATTTGAGGATGCAATGTAATCAAGGAAAAAAAGTGGTCTTGCACCGGAACATAAAAGGTCGTTCACACAGTGATTAACAATATCAACTCCTACACCCTCCAGATAACCTGCCTCTCTTGCAAGAATAACCTTGGTTCCCACACCGTCTATTGTGGCGGAAAGGTATTTATCCTTTTCTATTTTGATGAGGCCGGCAAATCTCTCTTTTGAAATGTTCTGAAGAAATTTTTTAATTTTTGTCTTCAGCGCATCAGCATAATCTATGTCAACTCCTGCTTCTTTATATTTCATATCTCCACATTATGTCTTCTGCTATTCTTTTTATCGGATTTTTCATTAATTTTAAAACTTTTCTGTATTCTTCAATGTCCTTACCATAGGGGTCATAAATATCCATCTTATTTGATGAATAGCCTGAAAGAAGCCTGACTTTTTCTCCAAAACCGAGATAGGAGAGTCTGGCAAAATGTTTTCTTTCCATTACAAATATAAAATCAGCCCATTCAAGGGTCTCAACATCAATGGGTCGCGCTTTATGGAAAGATAAATCCATTCCCATTTCTTTGAGAACCTTCATGGCATTTTCACTTAGCCGACTTCCCGGAACAGGGTTTATGCCCCTTGATTTTATTCTCACAATTTTCCTTAAACCAGAGGGTAAATATTTTTTCATAAGTCCCATTGCCATGGGTGACCTGCAGGTATTGCCGGTGCATATAAAGAGTATATTAAGAGTAATATCTCTGTTCAGTTTAATCTTCCGCAGGATTGTTTCTTCTATTGTAACTATTGATACAGGACCTTTACGTAAAAGTTTAAAGGGGTGTGTTGAAACATCAAGCACAGTAGAAGGGGGAAGCCCATAGGAATTCTCCGGGAGCACATAATCAACCTGTTTTTTTATAAGTGAATCAATCCTTTTGTATCCTCTAACAGGAGATTTCCCTGAAACATTGGCTGATGTAGTCGCAAGTGGTCCTGTTTTATCAATTAATTCAAGGATTAAAGGATAATCAGGAATCCTTATACCCACCTTTTTATCCTTTGATATCCATAAAAAATTTGCGTTCAGTTTTGATTTAAAAACAAGGGTCAGAGGGCCTGGCCAGAATTCGGAAATTATTTTTTCTCTCAAAATTCCGAGCTTTAAAGGCATCACAAATTTTTTTAATTCATTTTTGCTGTTAATAAATATAATGAGAGGTTTATCAAATTTTCTTTTTTTTATAGAATATATTTTTTTCTGACCTTTGAGGTTTAAAAAATGGGTCCCCAGACCCATCACTGTATCTGTAGGTAATGCTATTACACCACCTTTCTTTATAACTTCACCTGCTTTCTCTATCTCCAGCTTTCTTGTGAGAGCATTCATAAAAACTAACAGAAAGCCCACGGACGGAATTGAACCGCCGACCTCGTCCTTACCAAGGACGTGCTCTGCCGACTGAGCTACGTGGGCATTTTTACTTTATTATTATAAGGAAAACTACTGAGATTCTTCAATAAGGCCGTCTTTCATCCTGTAAGTCTTTCTTGCATGTTTTGCAATTTCAGGGTCATGAGTGACAACAATGATAGTCTTTCCTTCATGATTCAAACGGTTAAATATTTCCATTATTTCTTCACCGGTTTTTGTATCAAGATTGCCGGTGGGTTCATCTGCAAGCACTAAATTGGTTCCGGTGACAAGGGCTCTGGCTATTGCAACTCTTTGATTTTCTCCACCTGAAAGTTCTGTTGGTCTATGAGAGCCTCTTTTTCCGAGTCCCACTTTTTCAAGCATTTCATAAGCGGTTTTTCTCCTCTCTTTTGCCGGCATCCCCATGTACATCAGTGGAAGTTCAACATTCTGTAAAGCATTTATCCTTGGAATTAAATTAAAAAATTGAAATACAAAACCTATTTTCCTATTCCTGATATTTGCCAGGGACTCGTCATCAAATGCCTGAACCTCACTGCCCTCAAAAAGATATCTCCCGCTGGTGGGTCTGTCCAGGAAACCGATTATATGCATGAGCGTGCTTTTACCTGACCCGGAGGGACCCATCAGAGCTATATAGTCACCATAATGAACTTCCAGATTTACACCCCTTAAAGCATGAATTTCAACCTCTCCCATACGATATACTTTGTGGATATTTTCAAGTTTTAGAATTGTCTTATTTTTCATTCTTAATCTTTTTATTCTCTTCTTTTTGTCTGTCTTCACTCTTTTCCTTTATTTTTACATCTACCTTCTCACCGTCTTTAAGGACAAGAAGGCTTTTCTGAGGACCAATCAAAACGGTATCTTTTTCTGAAAGTCCTTCAATCACCTCTATATAATCCTTACCCTGAATCCCTGTTTTTATAAATACTTTTTTCGCTTTGCCCTGTTTTTTGACAAAAACATAATATTTTTCTTTCTCCTTGCCAACTGCAGAATAGGGTAACCTTAATATGTTGTTTTTCTCCCGGGTTATGATTTCACATGTTGCATTCATTCCGGGCATTAAAAGAGAATCTTTTTCCAGAAACATAACCTCAATCGGAAAAAGAGCGCTTCCTTCCTGTAATGAAGTGGATAAAGGGAGTCCGCCCACTGTTTCAACCATCCCTTTAAACTCTTTTCCTGGAAGGGCATCTACTTTAATTATGGCTCTGTTACCTTTTTTTATTTTCGGGATCTCGGTTTCATCCACCTCTCCTTTCAAAACCATTCTGTTTCTATCTGCCAGAACCATTATTATACTACCAGGAGTGCTTATAGTCCCCACAATAACCATCTCCCCTTCTTCCTTGTCTATTCTTAAAACTTCCCCATCAATAGGAGATTTTATATAACACTTTTTTAAATTTTCCTCGGCTTCTTTTAAAGCAAAACTATCTGACTGGAGTTGTGCCTTTGTGGAAAGATAGTCTGCTTCAACTTTTTCAAACTCACTTTTTGAAATCAGGTTTTTTGAAAAGAGTTCTTTTGAACGTTCATAGTCATTTTTTAAAACCCTGTATCTTGCAAGGTCTGCTATAAGACGGGATTTTATCTCGTCTCTTCTTGCTTTATAGGTCTCGGGGTCAATTATGCATAAAAGGTCCCCCTTTTTAACATTCTGTCTTTCTTTAACAAGTATCTTCTCTATTCTTCCCATAACATCAGAACCGACTTCCACCTGTTTGTAGGCCTCTACCTGACCATCCATCTTGACAGTTTCCTTTATATCACCTTTCTCCAGTATGGCTCCCTGCATGTTTTTGCTCTTTTCACCCTGAACCACATTTAAAAGGATTATAAGAAATAGAACCAGAATGACCACAGCTCCTATTAAAATTTTCTTTTTCATCTTATTTCCTCCTCCAGAAAACCTGTTAAAAATAAAAGGTTATACTTGTATTTAAGATAATCAAACTGAGAGGATATATAGCTTAGCCGAGCATTTAACATGTTTTCCTCTGCATTTAAAAACTCAACGTAAGATATTTTACCCAGCTCATACTGAGCCTTTGCAAGTTTGTAGGCTTCCTCTGCCATCTCAAGAGAGGAAAGAGAAAGGGAAAATCTTTCTTTTTCCAGTTTTAAAGAACTGAGGATATTTTCTATTTGACTGTATAAGTCGAATAGACTTTTTTTAACATAAAGTTTTTGAATATTGTAATTTTTTTTAGATTGCATTATATCAAAAGGATAATCAAAGAATTTAAATCCCAGAGAAATATAAAAACCTTTTGACCTTTGAGAATTATCCCAGAGATAGTTGTAACTTTTTGGAAAGAGAGTATCCTGATAGGTTATATAATAACCCCATTCAATTTCGGGTAAGAAGGAAAAGGAAGTAAATAAAAAATCAAAGAATGCACTCCTTTTTTCCTCTTTTAAGGAAAGAATTGTATTCTTTTTTGATTCACCGATTTTCATAAGCTCGCTGAATTCATAGTCTATGTCTTCAACATTTATGTTCAGTTCCTGCAGAGTTAACTCTTTTTCTTCTTTTATACCGAGAACCAGAAGTAATTTCCATTTTGTGTCATTAAGGTTTTTTAAAGCTTCTTTGTATTCTATTTCTCTTTGTTTTAAATTTACCTCTGAGTTTAAGTGGTTAAGCTTTGAAACAGCATTCAATCTGTATTTTTCTCTGAAAATTCTTGCATTTTCCCGGGCACTTTCAAGGGCTTTTTCTTTAACCTCCAAGAATTTTTCTGCTTTTAAAAAGTCCACATAGTTTGAAAGCACATTGATAAAAAGGGAAAGTTTTTTGTCAACCTGCATAAATTTCTGGGACTTTTTTGAGTAAAAACCATCAAGTATTCTCTGGATAGAAACAGGTGAAAATATTTTTTGAGCAAGATTCATAGTTAAGTAATAACCTTCTCCAGAAGAGATATATCCCGGCAATCCCGGGGTGGGAGCAAAACGGGTTTCAGTGCTGGAATAACTACCTGAAACAGAAAAAGTGGGGAGGTAAGAGAAAAAAGCCTTATAAAAGGAGACATTCTGAAGACTGGTTTTTTCCATCTCTATCCTGTAATCAGGATTGTTCCTGAGGGCAATCTTATAAGCTGTATGCAAGTCAAGATTTAAAGTGTCCAGTGTTATTAAAAATAAAATTAAAAAACTATTCATATCTTAATGCCTCTATAGGGTCAAGTTTTGAGGCCTTTGTTGCAGGGTATATACCGAAGAAAAGCCCCACAATCATTGAAAATCCGATTGCTATCAGTATGCTCCATACAGGGATATGGGAGGGCAATGGAGTGAGAATATCAACTATCTTTGCAAGCCCGGCGCCGAGAAAAAGCCCGAGAACACCTCCAACTCCTGTAAGAAACACGGCTTCACTCAGAAATTGCATGAGAATATCTCTTCTCTTCGCACCCACAGCCATTCTTATGCCTATCTCCTTTGTTCTCTCAGAAACCGATACAAGCATTATATTCATTATTCCTATTCCTCCCACAATCAGTGCAAGAGAGGCTATTCCGACCATTGCGAAAAATATTCCCATTGTTAGATTTTTATACATTGAAAGAAGCATTTCCTGGGTGTTTAAAGCAAAATCGTCTTCCTGGTTAAAAAACAAATTCCTTCTCTTTCTCAAGAGTTTTCTTATATCCTGTTTTGCCTGTTCAACTGTAAAACCTTTTTCTACCTTTGCGGCAATTTGCAAACTCTGGAAAACTCCTCTCCACCCACGAACAGGGGGTTTAAAATATAAAAGAGCTGTTTTCAGGGGAATGAAAATGACATTGTCAAGATTGTTTCCAAGGAGTTCTCCTTTTTTATCAGTTATTCCCACCACGGTAAATCTATGTCTTCCTATTATTATTTCCTTGCCCATTGGGTTTTCCTTATCAAAAAGATTTTCTGCCACAAAAGGTCCTATTATACATACTTTTCTTTTGAAATCATTATCCGCATCTACAAAACTCCTTCCCTCTTCAACAGTTCTTCCTGAAACAAAAAAGTAATCTCCTGTAATACCGGCTACATCATTAACATTGAGAGTCTTATTCTTATATCTAACTTCTCCCACACTGAACACAGGATAAGTGGGAGCAACCTTTGATATGCTTTTTAAGTTTTCAATTGCCCGGGCATCCTCAATTGTCAGGTCCTCTCTTTTGGCCATTTTTCTCCACCATTCCCTATCCCTGCTTCCGACAAAAAATGCCCATTTCCATTTCTGAACATATATCACATCAGAACCCACACCCCCAAAAGCCCTGTAAACAAAGGCATTAACCCCTTCTATTATCGCAACCATTGTGATAACCGTTGCAACACCTATAATTATGCCGAGAGTGGTGAGAACCGACCTTAACTTATGGGTTCTCAATCCATGAAAACTTGTATATATTAAATCATAAAATTTCATTTTCTATACTATGTTATAACGAAATTTTTATTTAAAAAGTTTCAACCTGTAAATCTCCCTCCTGCTTTAAAACCTATGATAGAAATAACAATTGAAATCAAAAACCATAAAACATAAACAAATATGAGGGCATTTTTCTTTTTCACCTTTGATAAAACAGCCATACCACATGCAGTAACATAAAGTGAGTAGAGGGTAAAAATATCAACCTGTGTTAAAAGAATATAAAGAAAGTTTTTACCTTTTAAAAAAGGGAAAAGCAGGGCAAGGTCTGTGTGAATGCGAACCTTTTTTACAAGAAGTGATACCGGAAATTTTATGTAAGCGGAAAGAAGATTTATAAACTTCGCATATACAACATAAAGAAATGTAAATTCAAATTTCGATTCTCCTCCAAGAAAACCCGTTGCGAGATGATAAACAAGAGCAGTAATGAGCAATACTACCGGGAGTCCTATAAGAGTTTGCAGGAAAGTGGTTATATTTAAGAAGGGTCTGGACATAAACCTCTGAGCCCTTTCCATGGCTTCCGGTGGCATCTGACCTGATTGCAAGAATTCCATTCTTCTGGGATAAACAATATAGTTAACATAGAGAAGGGCTATAATAACAGAAAGGACAAGAAGAATTAAAAAAGGAATCCATAATTCCCTTTTTGCTTCTTCTACTTCTTTAAAAGCATCTTCCGGTGCATAAAATATTTTTATTAAAGATTTCATTTTTCAAGAATCCCCTTTAAATCCAGGATAGTTCCCTGGTCAGAAACTATGACTTTGACCTTATCAGAAAGTTTGTCAACATAAAGATATTTTATATATTGTGGATTTTTTTTGAGCTCTTCACTTATAATCTTTATGGCTCTTGCCTTACCCTCTGCTTCTATTTTTTTTCTATCAGCTTCCTTTTTTTCTTTATCCAGAACATATTCCATTTTTTCTGCTTCCTGCTGGGCAATCTGCTTTTCCTCAATAGCACGGGCAAAATCAGGCGAAAACCTTACATCTCTCAAAATAATTTCTTCTATCATAAATCCATCTTTTTCAAGCATCTCTCTTACCTTTCCCTCTATCTCATGCTCAGCTTCTTTTCTTCTGATTGAATAAATTTCAGTAACTGAGTAAGATGAAACAACGTGTCTCACTATTGACCTGACTGCTGGTCTTATAACTTTTGTAAGATAATCAGGACCTATATTTTTATGAATATCAATTATCTTATCCTTTCTGGGTCTGAACCAGCAGGTGAGGTCTATACCTATATGGAGTCCCTCTTTTGTAGGTGACCAGAGAGAATCCTCCTTTTTCTTCTGTTCTTCCTCAGTCCGGGTAGATGTCATTGTGTATTCCTGTCTTCTTATATCATAAATATAAGTTTTGTAGAAAAACAAGGGAACAATTTGAAGTCCTTCGCCTGTCACGCTGTATTTTTTCGTCAACACATTGAATTTCAGAAGAGCATGACCTATCGGAACATATTTAAAACTCAGTAGTAGATAAAGCAGTGCAATTCCGCCCACAAGAATAGCGATTATCAAGGGATTAAAGGCTATCTTTCTCACCGTGATTATTTCACCTTTCTTCTCTGTGAGTATAACTTTTACACCATATTTATATACAAAATAGCCAATCAGCCACAGAAAAAAGAGAATAAGTAATAATTTTAACATTTCAAAAATCCTCTTTTAATTGACAAATTATGTTTAATTATGTATAATTTTAATGTAAATTTTGTTTAAAAAGTCAAATAAAAAGGAGGTTATATGCTTGGTAGAAAAAAGGGACTATTAGGATTAGATATAGGGAGTTCAAGTTTAAAGATAGCAACAGTGGCAAGAAAGGGCAAACAGCCAGTAGTAAAGGAATTATGGGAAAAAGAATTTCCTCCGGATACAATTGTAGAGGGAGAAATAATGGACAGGGAAACTGTTATACAATTCATACAGGAATTTATTGATGAAAAGAAACCAAAAACAAGAGATGTAGCAACCTTTCTTCCAGCAAATAAAGGTGTTATTTTGAAAAGAGTTAAAACAGAAAAAATGCCTGTAGAAGAAGCCAGAGAAAGCATTAAGTGGAATGCTGACCAGTACATACCCTATGACCCATCCGAAGTATCTCTTGATGTTGCAATAGTAAACCCGAATGCAGGTGAAAACGAGATGGAGGCAATACTTGTCGCAGCAAGAAGTGATATACTCACTGACTACCTCTCTCTTTTAAGAGAGGCAAACCTGAATCCTCAAATTCTGGACATATCCATACTCGTATTGCATAACATTTATGAAATAAATCATATGCAAAAAGGTAAAGATGAAGTGGTAGCACTTATTCATATCGGCAAAAACTTTACCCATATTATATATACAGGAAATACAGGACCTCTTCTTTATAGAGATATAACCACAGGAGTAAAAGACCTTATAAGAATGATACAGGACAGATATGGTATTACCTCTACAGAATCCGAAAAAATTATAATGGGTAAAGAGGAAAGAAGCCTCACCGAACTTCTTGACCTATGTACATCCTTTTCAGAGATCTTAAGTGATGAAATAGTTAAAAGTTTTGCATACCTTCCCGGTAAGGAAAAACCTGAGAGAATACTGATATCCGGTGGTGGTGCGGTTGTTCCTGATATAGATAAGAAAATAGAGGAAAGGTCAGCGGTTCCAACTGAAAAGATTAATGTATTTAATAAAATAGATATAGATGAAAAACTGCTTGCTTTTGGTAATCTTGAAAAATATAATTATTTGTTTCCTCTGGCAATAGGGCTTTCAATGAGAGGTGTAGCATGATTAAAATAAATTTAATACCACCCGTTGAACGGGTTAAAGAGAGACCTAAAATAGCTTTACCACCAATAGCTATATATGATGTAGTAGGTGTCCTTGTTCTTGTCGCAGTCCTCCTGTGGATTTTCTTCAGTTGCACAATTACAAAATCAAACATTGCAGGCACAAAATCACGTATAAACACGGTTAAAAAAGAACTTTCTGCTCTTCAGGAAGTGGTGAACAGAGTGAATCATTTGAAAAAAAGAAAGAGTGAACTTCAGGGGCTTGTTTCCCAGATTGAAGGTCTGAAACCATACACGGTTCAGGAAGTTATTGTGCTTGATGAGATATCCAAGATATTACCAGATTATATGTGGATAAACAAATTTAATCACAATAGTAGTGCCAACACGATATCAATTGAAGGCACAACCTTTTCAGCTCTGTCCCTTGCTGATTTCATAACCAATATAAAAAAATCAAATCTATTTGAAAATGTTACTCTAAAATCTTTCTCCAAAAGAGAGCAGGAAAAAGTAGAGGTTATTACTTTCCAGATGGAGATTAATGTAGCTTTTGACCAGGTTCTTAAAATTGCAAAAAAGGAGGGTTAAATGAATCTTGCAAAATACAGATTTATAATAGTGAGTGTTTTGATCTCTCTGATTCTTTTTGTTATTTATCACTTCATGTTTTATACAAAATGGCAAAAAGAACTGGGGCAGTTGAAAAAAGAACTTAATGCACTGGAAACAGAGCTTTCTTCTGCAAGACAGGCAATTCGAGACCTGCCAAGACTGGAAAAGGAGATTAAATCTCTTGAGTACAAATGGCAGCTTTCTCAGAGGCTCCTTCCTCCTGAAGAGAAAATAGATGATGTCATAAGGCTT
Organism: Candidatus Hydrothermus pacificus; assembly: GCA_002011615.1. GTDB lineage: Bacteria > Hydrothermota > Hydrothermia > Hydrothermales > Hydrothermaceae > Hydrothermus > Hydrothermus pacificus. The sequence continues at coordinate 63,690 of MTOH01000008.1, forward strand.
ATAACCCAGAGAGCAATGGAATCAGGAGTTAAAGTTATTGAATTAACAAGGGGTAGCCCTACTGGATACACTGCTCGACCTACACCTGCCCCTGCAGGTCAAAAACCCGGAGCTCCTGCGCCCGTATCTCCTGGAAGAATACAACAGATACCTCTCGGTTTAAAAATAAAATCTGACTTTTACAGCCTGTGTGGATTTCTGGCACAAATTTCTACCCTTCAAAGATTGATAACAACATGGAATGTAAATATATCCTCCAAAATAGAGGATGGGTATACCCTTGAAGGAACTCTTCAGGCAAGAATTTATACATTTGGAGGTGCAAAATGAAAAAAATTATCCCTTTAATTATCCTGGTTTCATTTTTTTACCATTGTCCAAAAGCGAAGAAAGAAGACCAGACAATTGCCAAGTTTGAAATTCCTAAAATTAATCCTGAAGACATAAAAATAGACACAGCTGCGATTAAAGACACCTTCATGCCAAAAGGTTATTCCTATGAGGCTCCCGGGAGGTCAGATCCATTAAAGCCCCTTGTGGGTGTCACTGTAAAGGAAGAACAGAAAGAAATAGACCTTTCCACACTTAAGCTTGTTGGGATTCTGAGAGGGGTAAAAGGCAATGCCGCTCTTTTTGAAGGAAGCGATGGAAGAGCCTATTTTATTAGACAGGGAGATAGAGTGAGAGGGGGTTATGTTAAAACTATAAGTGCAAGGGAGGTTATAGTTGAAATAACAATATACGGAAAGCCTATAGAGGTTAGATATTCGTTAAAGTCAGAGTAGATTAATGTGTGGAATTATAGGGTATATCGGGAAAAAAAATGTAGATAGTGTTCTGATTGTCGGACTCGAAAAATTAGAATACAGGGGTTATGATTCTGCGGGAATAGCTATACTTAGTGATAATGGTATATATTTAAAAAAGAAAAAAGGTAGGATTTCAGACCTTGCACAGGCACTTAATGGCACTCCTTTGAAGGCCCGAGTAGGAATAGGACACACAAGATGGGCAACTCACGGAAAACCAAATGACATCAATGCACACCCTCATATTGATTGTAAAAAAAATTTTGCAGTGGTCCACAACGGAGTTATAGAAAATTTTGAGAGAATAAGAAAAAACTTAATAAAGAAAGGGCACAGGTTCTTATCAGAAACTGATACTGAAATTATTCCCCATCTACTTGAAGAGAATTATAAGGGTGACCTGCTTTCTGCTGTTCTTAAAGTTATAAAAGAGTTGAAGGGCTCTTTTGCACTTGCAATTATATCCAAATATCATCCCGATAAAATAATAGGTGTAAGAAAAGGTAGTCCTCTTGTAATTGGAGTGGGAGAAAAGGAAAATCTTCTTGCCTCAGACATACCTGCTATTTTATCACACACAAGAAAAATAATCTCAATGCATGATGGTGAAATAGCGGTAATTGAGAAAGAAAAAGTAAAAGTGTATAATTTCTCAGGTAAAGAGAAAAGAAAGAAAGTAAGATATGTTGACTGGGAAGAAGATATGATTGAAAAAAGCGGTTATGCGCATTTCATGCTTAAAGAGATTCACGAACAACCACGTGTAATAGAAGAAAATCTTGAAAGGATAATTTTAAATGGCAAAATCAGCATACAGAATAATGAATTTCTAAAATTATTTGAGGATAAAACTCATATAATATTTCAGGCTGCGGGCACGAGCTTTCATGCAACTCTTTATGCAAAATATATTTTTGAAAAATATCTGAAACTCTTTATAGAAAGCGACCTTTCTTCAGAGTTCAGATATCGTGAACCTCTGATTGCCAGAAATTCTATTATGATAGCAGTATCTCAATCAGGTGAAACCGCAGATACCCTTGAAGGCATAAGGCTTGCAAAGAGAAAAAAGATACCTGTTATATCCCTGGTAAATGTAAAAGGTAGCACAATAGATAGAGAATCAAACCACACAATCTACATAAATGCGGGTCCTGAAATAGGTGTAGCATCCACCAAAGCCTACACTGCTCAACTGTTATACCTGCTTTTACTATGCATGCTCCTCTCACATAAGAAAAGAAAGGTTACCAAAAAATTCATCAAAGATACCCTGAAAGAACTTTTCACACTACCTGATAAAATCAGGTATATTCTGGGTAAAGAGGAAGAAATAGCTGGAATTGCCAGGAAATACTACACATTTAATAATGCTCTTTTTCTCGGTAGAGGATTAAATTATGTAACCGCTCTTGAAGGAGCGTTGAAATTAAAAGAAATTTCCTATATTCATGCAACAGGATATGCTGCAGGAGAAATGAAACACGGGCCAATCGCGTTGATAGATGAGAACTGGCCTGTAGTCAACATATGCACAAAAAATTATCTCTATCCTAAAATGATTTCAAACATAATGGAGGTAAAAGCCAGGGATGGCATAATAATAGCAGTAACCAACCCACCTGTCGCCGGGTTAAAAGAAATAGCAGATGAAATAATATCTATACCAAAAACATCCTTAATACTGGAACCCATACTCACAATAATCCCGCTTCAATTATTAGCCTATCACATTGCTTTGCTCAGAGGATGCGATGTTGATAAACCAAGGAACCTGGCCAAGAGTGTGACAGTGGAATAGTATGAAGCAAAACAATGAAAACATAAAGGAAGAAAAAGAAATTATTGAGAGATTAAAAAAGTCTCTTCTTAATAAAAAAAGTATTGTAGAATTCAAAATTGGCAAAGAGAATTGTTTAATATATGTTCTAACTAAGGATTGGGCGGGTCTTGTAGATGCAGTAGCAGGACTTTTACACAGGAGAAAATTCAACTTAAAATTTATAAAGGGAGAGGTTCTGGAGGAAGATATTGCAAGCCTTGTAATAGAAATAGAGTTTAAAAATCAGGAAGAGAAAAAAAACTTTGTCAGGCAAAAAGAAGAAATTAAAAGAAAAATAGAGTTAGTTTCAGAATATGACCCCGGTATGACCGAGATTCTCAAGAGCGGTATGATTAAAGTTGAAAAATTTAAAGAAACTTTGAGTCTATTATTTGAGAAAACAAAGGATAAAAGCGAGGATTACAGGCAAGGAATTTTAAAAGAGATAGAAAAGTTCTTTGCTTCCAGGTCGTGGTCTTATATAGATGAAAGAAAGTCTGAAGACCTCGCAAGGCAGATATTGACCAACTATGAATTACAGATGGAAGTTAAAGAAAAAGGGGAGATTGCTGTAAACATAGAAAATGTAAAAACTTCAAGAGAACATCTTACATGCATTACTGTGGCCTGGTGGGACAGATTTCTATATCTTGACTTTTTACTTGATATTTTAAGAGAAGTATTACCAAATTTCAAAAGGAAATTTGACAAACTGTTTACCACACCCGAAGGTATAACTGTAATAAGATTGGAAATCACTGATGAAAATGACAACCCTATTCCTTCGAATAAACATGCCTTTATAGAGAACTATATTAAAACCCATTTAAAAAAGGTCACTTTGCCTCCACCAGAAAAAGTTCGCATAAGCCCGGAAATGGTGGGAAGGGTTCTTATACCAAGATTGATTGAAGAAACCAGGAAAACGAGTATACCTCATGTCTATTTTATCTTGTCTGGAAGCACAAGAGAATATTTCTATATAAAAACTGTGTTTGTAACCCGGAACAGTAAGGAACATTATGTTAAAAATCTCTTACAGATTCTGAAAAACAATGAAAATGTTTCAGTTGCCTCAATTAAACCTCCAACCAGAAGTGACGGTATGGAAATAAATATAGTGGACCTGAGGGCTTCAAGAAAAAATCTACCCTCCTATGAGGAATTTTACAGGGAAATAAAAGATATTTTTAAGAAAGTCTTGGGAAATTACAGAGATTTTGATGAAGGGATGAGACAGTTAGAGATAAAGAATCTTGAAGAGATTATGAAAATTTTATATTCCTATGACGCGGACCAGAATGATATAAAAAAGTTTTTTTACAGCCTTGATGAGTTCTATAGAGTTTCAACAAAACCAAAAGAACTCTCAAGGGCTTTTAAATTTATGTGGGAGACCCTGAAAAGTTCTGTTGCAGAGGGTGGTGGCTTTAAACTCGCAAAAAAACATTTAAAACAATCAAGTCTTTTGTGTATAACCGGCAGAGGAGCAGATAAATTTTTTGAAAGTCTTATAGAACATATATATGAAGGAGAAAACTATATACTGAAATTTGAAGAGTTTGGCATTACAACATATCTTATAATTCTTTCTAAAAAGGGTGAAAAACTCAAGGATAAAGAGATCGATACAATATTGCAAAATGTTTCAATAAAATTTTAATGGAATATTTGACAAAAATTTTTTATATACCTTAAAATGGTTTATGATTTATCAAGATTTTAAAGGAGGTTTTTAAAATGTTGACTATATTGATGATTGCAGGAATAATCCTGAATCAAGGGAACCAAACAAAAGTGGAGATTACAATCGCCGGTAAAAGTCTCTCTCACTTATCTCTCAAACTCTCTTTGAAAGAACTCTCCTATTCCATTCAGAATTACGAAGGTGAGAGTTTTACTGCTTTTAATTTGAAAAATGTTGGAGTAACCGAAAAAGTAGGCTATCCAGAATTACCTGTTTTGAGAAAACTTTTTGAAATTCCTGAAAATGCAGAGGTGGATTTTCAGATAATATCTTTAAAAGAAGAAAAAATATCTCTAAAAGAATTAAACCTGCCTTTTGTAAAGCCAAGACTACCATCGGTTCCAAAAATAAAAGGAGCAAAACAGGAGTTTGTGATTGATAATAAAGTTTACTCTACAGATAAATTTTTTCCTGAAAAGATTTTTGAAATCAAGCAGGCCGGAGTCATAAGAGGTCATGAAATAGCACAACTATGTTTTTATCCTGTAAGGTATAATCCTGTTAAAAATGAGATTATAGTTATAACCGGATGTGATATAGAGATAACTTTCAGGGGCGGGAATCAGTCAAAAACTTTAAAAGCATATCAGGAAAGGGATAATGTGGTTTTTAAAGATTTTTTTAAAGACCATATATTAAACTACCCTCTTTTTAATCCAAACCCTCCTCCTCTACCTGTTGGTATGCTTATAATTGTTCCGGATGAATGGGCTGATGAAATAACAACTCTTGCAAACTGGAAAAAGCAAAAAGGTTATTATGTAAAAATTGCAAAACTTTCGGAAACCGGTTCTGATACAATTTCCATAAGAAACTATATAATCAATCTTTACAACACATGGGACAAAAATTTAACTTTTGTCCTTCTTGTAGGAGATGTGGATAAAATTCCTTATTTCAGGTCTAATGAAGCAAATAATCCTGTAAACGATTTAAAATATGGACTTGTTGATGGAAATGATTATTTTCCTGACATATATGTTGGAAGAATAAGTGTTCTGGATACTGCTGAACTTCTAAATGTTACAAATAAAATAATCACTTATGAGAAGGTTCTATGGTCACAGGGAGAGGACTGGGCACAGAAGGCATACTTTATGGCATCGGATGATGGAGGATTTCATCAGGTTGCAGAATCAACCCATGTTTACTGTATGCAAATTGTCAGAAATCATGGAATGAACGCGGATAGCCTCTTCTATTACTACAACTCAGGAACACCTGTAGCAACGGCTTTTAATGATGGAAGGTCCTTAGGAACATATTCAGGTCACGGCTATGAACAGGGGTGGGCAGGTCCTCCTTTTGATATAAATGATGTATACAACCTGACGAACACGGACAAATACTCTTTTGTCCAGTCCTATGCATGTCTGACAGGTAAATTTGACCTTTCTGAATGCTACATGGAAGCATGGATAAGAGCACCTTCAAAAGGAGCAATAGCTTCATTCGGCTCATCGGTCTACTCTTACTGGGATGAGGATGATATTCTGCAAAGAAGAGTATTTGATGAACTCTTTGACACAAATTATGTATGGGTTATGGGAGCAATAAATGAGGGAAAGATAGAGCTTTATAATCATTATGGGAATACCCCAATGATTCACAGATATTTTCAGATGTATAATCTTTTTGGGGACCCTTCCCTTGTTTTATTTACGAATGTTCCACTTGATTTAACCGTGAATCATCCCTCTGCCATCCCGATGGGGAATGTTCAGATAGATGTAAATGTGAGTGATATAAACGGTGGTGTTGAAAATGCTCTTGTATGTGCAATGCAGAATGATTCAATTCTTGATACAAAATATACAGATATTGTTGGAAATACCACTTTAAATTTAAACATAACATCAACAGATACAGTTTTTGTAAATGTAAATTCCTACAATCACAAACCTTATACAGGATTTATACTTATTGTAACATCAGGACCTTATGTAATAAAAGGTTATTCAATTGCAAATGACCCATCAGGAAACAACAACGGAATTATAAATCCGGGTGAGGCCATTGACTACTCGGTCTATGCTGAAAATGTTGGTTCTGACCCTGCCTACGGTGTTTACGGAATTCTCACATCCACAGACGCTACCGTTATTCAGGACTCCGCATGGTTCGGTAATATCCCTGCGGGTGATTCCTCTCTCGGCTCACCTGTATATCAGTTTCAGGTTCCTTCAAATGCCCAGAACAACCAGAACCTTTCGTTCACATTAACATTCCATGACTCAAATGACAGCACCTGGATAAGCAACTTCAGTCTAACTGTTTATAAGCCCGTTATCTCAAAGGAAAGGGAATATGTGACAAATGATGGAAACGGTAACGGTGTTTTAGAACCCGATGAACAGGGCGATTTAATCGTTGTAATTAAGAATACAGGTGG
>MTOH01000010.1 GCA_002011615.1 Candidatus Hydrothermus pacificus
AAAACAACAAAGAAGAAAACAACAAAGAAAAAGACAGCCAAGAAAAAAACAACAAAAAAGAAGACAACAAAAAAGAAGACCACCAGAAAGAAAAAATAGGTAAAAAAACTATCCAATAAAAAGTAATATGAAAAAGGCAAAAAAAACAACCACTAAAAAGACAACAAAACGCTGCGGAGGAAGAAAAACTACCAAAAAAAGAGCCGGGAAATCAGCGAAGAAGAAAAAATAATCACTCGATGTTACGGCTGATTTCGCGAATGGCCTCCGCGCAGACTTTTATTGCGAGTGCCACTTTTACTCCTTGAAGAGTTTCTGCTTTCTGAGATATAGTGTTCCCCTCTCTTAAGATTTCCTGACCCAGGAAATCTAACTCTTTGCCGCAGGGACCGGTTGGGTGGTGTATTATTCTCTGAATGGCTTTTAAATGAGATAGAAGTCTGATTTTCTCCTCCTTACACTTTTCTTCATCTATATGCCGGGTCAGGGATTTTAACTTTTTCACTTCTTTCATCACAGCTTTTTTTAGATTCTTTCCTTCTCTTTTCCTGAAGTTCAAAAGATTTTTAATTGCCTTTTCAAGAAGTTTAATAAATATCTTCTTCTTTTCAGTCAGGTCTTCTCTCTTTATTATAATTTCCCTTATAACATCTGCATTATCAAAATAAATATTTATCTTCTTATCTTTTGTAAATTTCTTGAAACTGTGTATAAGTCTCCCTATTTTCTTTTCGTCAATATGATAATCTTCAGGAGGTGGGAAATAAAATTTTATTTTTACCTTACCCTTTTTTAGATACTTTCTTACAAGTTTTCTTATTTCCTTCTCAAGCCCCAGGATATCTCTGTTCCCTGTAAGTGATATCTCAAGAGTTTTTGAGTTAAGGGAAATTACCTCTATTTCAAAACTTCCATATCTTCTGGTCTCTTTTTTGGCATATCCGTATCCTGTCATGCTTAGCATTTTATTCCACCACCACTTCTCCGAAGAGAACCTGATTTAAAAAATAATAAAAAACTGAGAAGAAGAGCAATATGAAAAAGGGAGAAGAGATAAATTTTTCACCGGTCAAAAGTTTTTTAGTAAGGGAGAGAGCAGACACAAAGGGGGGTATAAAGAGAGGTATAAAAAGTAAAGGTATAAAAAATTCTCTTGCTTTCGTGTGGAAAGAAAGAAAAGATAAAAGAATTCCAAGAGCAGAAAAGGAAAAAGAAACTAAAATTAACAGGAGTAAAAAATAGACAAAGATTTTTAATGAAACAGGAAAGTTTAAGAATATTACAAAGAGAAAATAGAGCAAAATCCCGGAGAAAAATAAAAAAAATGAAAGAGAAAAGACCTTTCCGGTATATATATCCTCCCTCTCTAAGGGAAGAGTTAAAATACCTTTAAAACCTCCTTCCATCTCTCTTATTATATATCTTGAAAGGGTTATTATTCCTGAAAATAAAAAAGAAAGCCAGAATATAAAAGGTGAGAATTCTTTTGATGGTAATGTAAAGGCAATAAATATTATCAGCAGAAAAGAAAACAAGAAAAAGGGCATGGTAATTTCTCGTGTTCTTATTTCCAGTATTATATCTTTGTAAAATATCCAGAATGCTTGAAACTTTTTATCCAACTACCTTTTCAACCTTTCTTAAGCACTTTGTGCAGAGATAAACTCTTTTTACTTTGTTCCCTTCTTTTATTTTAACTTTGTGAAGATTGGGTTTAAACAATCTCTTTGTAATATTATGAGAATGGGAAACATTCCTGCCTGCCACTGTGTGCTTATCACAGAAATAACATCTTGCCATTTTCGGACCTCTTTTTTTTGAGTGTTTAATTATAACAGAAAAACTTAACTATTTCAATCACGTGTCCACCATTTTTCAGGGAACTTCTCCTTGAGAACTCTGTCTCCTTCTCCCGGGGGCGTTAACCCATTCATTCTCATTTCTGCATCCATCATGATTCTTACAAGCTCCTTGAATGTCACCTTCGGTTTCCATCCAAGTTTATCTTTTGCCTTTGAATAATCGGCCCTTAAATTTTCCACATCTATGGGCCTCAAATAATTTTTATCTATCTTCACGTAATCCTGCCAGTTAAGGTCAACATAAGAAAAAGCCTCTTCAAGAAATTCTTTTACAGAATGCCATTCTCCTGTTCCTATAACATAATCATCAGGTTTATCCTGCTGTAACATCATCCACATTGCCTCAACATACTCGGGCGCGTAACCCCAGTCTCTTCTTGAATTAATATTTCCCATATATAGAAAATCCTGCTTTTTCTTTAGTATATTCACAACACCAATTGTGATTTTTCTTGTAACAAACGTTTCTCCTCTTCTTGGCGATTCATGATTAAACAGGATACCATTTACAGCGAAAAGATTATATGCATCTCTGTAAATCTTTGTCATCCAGCAGGCATAAACCTTTGCGGTTGCATAAGGACTTCTGGGGCAGAACACTGTCTCTTCATTCTGAGGCGGAGAAGCTGAACCAAACATTTCTGAGGAAGAAGCCTGATAAAATTTGCATTTCAACCCGCTTTTCTTAATTGCTTCAAGAATTCTAATTGCACCGAGTCCTGTTATATCACCTGTATATTCTGGCAGGTCAAAACTGACTTTCACATGGCTTTGAGCACCCAGATTGTATATCTCGTGAGGTTTAATCTCATAAATAAGATTGGTTAAATAGGAAGAGTCAGATAAATCACCGTAATGTAAAAACAGTTGTGCACCGGGTGTGTGAGGGTCTACATATATGTGTTCAATTCTTGCGGTTGATGTTGTCGAAGACCTTCTTATAACTCCATGAACCTCGTATCCCTTTGAAATCAGAAGTTCAGCAAGATAAGAACCATCCTGACCTGTAATCCCTGTTATAATTGCTCTTTTTGTTTTCATAATTTAATTATAAGGGTTTATAATAAAAAAATGAAAGTTTTAGCCTTTGAGACCTCGTGTGATGAAACTTCCTGTGCAATTCTTGAAGATAACAAAGTTCTTGCAAACATAACAACCACTCATATCCTGCACAGAGAATATGGAGGGGTTATACCCGAACTTGCGTCAAGAGCGCATACAGCACTTATCCTGCCTTCATTAAAAACAGCCCTTGAAATATCAAAAGTAAATATTGAAGAGATAGATTTGATTTCAGCAACGCAGGGTCCGGGTCTTATAGGTGCACTTCTTGTAGGATTTACCTTTGCAAAATCTCTTGCCTATTTTCACAAAAAGCCTTTTGTTGGAGTTGACCATCTTGAAGCCCACCTTTATTCAATATTCTTAGATTATCCTGAGTTAAAGCCGCCCCTTTTATTTTTACTCGCCTCAGGAGGGCATACAGAGTTCTTTTTAATGGAGGAAGATGAAGAAATAAAATATCCTGGTGGAACCCTTGATGATGCAGCTGGAGAAGCCTTTGATAAAGGTGCAAAAATCCTTGGATTTCCCTACCCGGGAGGTGCAAAACTTGCAGAAATTGCTGATAAGGGAGACCCTGAAAGGTTTGAATTTCCAAGAGCAAAAACACCCTTATTTTCATTCAGTTTTTCAGGATTAAAAACTTCCCTTTTATACTTTGTTAAAAAAAGACCAAAGAAATTCATAAAGGAAAATCTGCCTGATATCGCCTCATCCTATCAGGAAGCAATTGTTGACATGCTCCTTGAAAAGACAGAAGAGGCAAAAAACGAGTTGAAAATAGAAAAAATTGCAGTTGTTGGAGGTGTTTCAGCAAATGAAAGGCTCAGGAAAAAATTTAAAGAGAAATTTAAAGAAGTTTATTTTCCTTCAAAGATATACACTTCTGACAATGCCTGCATGGTGGGGGTAAGGGCAATTTCCCTTTTTAATAAAGGAATAAGAACCCCTTTTGACTCATCGCCCTATACGGTTTATCCAGAAGGTTGACTTTATTTTTTATTGAGACTATATAATTAACAAAATTATTAATTATCTATTTTTAAGGAGGAATTTAAAATGAAAGCTATGGTTGCTGTAAGTATAACCCCTCTGGGGACAGGTAAAACAGGACTTTCAGAATACATTGCATCAGCAATCAGGGTGCTTGAAAGATATCCTGACATTCAGCATGATACTAATTCAATGTTTACAATAATGTCTGGAGATAAGGAAAGAATCTTTCAGGCAATAATCGAAATGCAGGAAGCGGTTTTTAAGAAGGGGGCAAAAAGGGTTTCAACTTTAATTAAAATTGATGAAAGGAGGGATAAAGAGGTAACTCCTGAAGATAAAATAAAATCATTAAAAAAACATTTAGGGGGTTAAAATGGCTGTGATTTTGTCTTTAATAATCTCAATAAAAAGTGTTTCAGGGACATTTTCAATTGTTGCAATGGACCCTGAAACAGAAGAATGGGGGGTTGCTGTTGCATCAAGGGTCCTGGATGTGGGATATATTGTTCCATGGCTTAAAGCAGATGCTGGTGCTGTTGCAACTCAGGCTCTTGCAAATCCTTATTATGGTCCATGGGCACTTGAACTTCTTGAGAAAGGTAAAAGAGCAGATGAAGTTTTAAAAATAATACTCGAAAGAGATACTTCGCCTGAAGATAGGCAGGTGGGAATTGTTGATAAATATGGAATTTCTGTTTCTTTTACAGGCAAAAACACAATTTCATGGGCGGGTCATAAAAATGATAAGTATGTCGCTGTTCAGGGAAATATTCTTACAGGTCCTGAAGTTGTTGACACAATGTTTAAGGTATTTAAAAATACCAAAGGCCTGCCCCTTGCAGAAAGATTGCTTTTAGTTCTTGAAGCAGGAGAATCAGCAGGAGGTGATAAAAGGGGTAAACAATCAGCAGCCCTTTATGTTGTAAGAAAAAGGGGTGGTTATCAGGGAGCCCACGACAGGCTTGTTGAACTCAAAGTTGTGGATAATCCAGAGCCGGTGAAGGAACTCCGGAGGCAATATGAGTTATGGCAGTATGCATTCCTTGCTCCTGCCTATTTGAGACTCGCAAAGGAGGAAAAAGATAATGAAAAGGTATTTCTTGAAAGGGCTCTTGCTCTTTTAGAAAAAGCTTTAAAAAGCGACCTGAAAAATCCTGAAGTTTACAATAATCTGGCGTGGGAATTTGCTTTGAGAAAGATGTATCCTGAAAAAACGCTATCTGCAGCAAAAAGAGCCCACGAACTTGCGCCCGAGGATGCAAACATAATGGACACCCTTGCAGAGGCATATTATGCCGCCGGTATGTATGAAAAGGCTGTTTACTGGGAAAAGAAGGCACTTGAAAAAGAACCTGATAACGAATTTTTTAAGAAACAGCTGAGAAAGTTTAAAGAGGCACTGAAAAGAATTAAAAAATAATTTCAGGATAAATACCAATGGAAATTATTATGGAGAAAAGAAAAAGAAAATAAAAGTTGAAGACTTTTATCTGACTCATTTTTTTAGATTTAACTTCAGAAAAGGATAAAACTCCGAGTAGAATTGCTACAATATAGAGTAAAAAAAAGTTCAGGACCAGAGGAGTTATAAGATATGAATAAAGAATTAAAAGAGCCGAGCAAATTCTGCCTTTTTCTCCTCTCAAAATCACGGGTATTGTTTTCACATTTAAAATTCTATCACCTTCAACATCGAGTAAATCCCTGAAAGAGATTGCGGGCGTCAGAGCTAAAAATATTAAAAGGTAAATCTTTAAAGGTATTTCCCTGAAAGGCAGATTTATTCCAAATCCCATCATAAAGGAAAAAAGTGCTGCAATTCCGAGGCATAAAAGGTTCAGGGGAAAATATTTCTTTAGCCTGAAAGGGGGCACAGAATAAAGGATGTGGAGGATGTGAGAAAGTAAAAAAATAAAAAATACTCTTTTTGAAAACAAAGGTAATAAAAGACTTGAAAGGGTAAAAAAAATGAAATAAAAAATAACTTCCTTTTTGTTAAATCTTTCAAAAAATGGGTTTGTTTTTCTCACATATCTATCCCCTTTTCTATCAAAATAGTCATTTAAAATAAGTGCGGACTGGAAGAGAAAAAAAAGGGATAAAGAAATCAAAAAGAATTCAGAAATGTTTTTTACTTTGTAGTTTCTTATAAAAATCGAGATTAAATAACCACCTGTCATCAGGAAAAAATAATGAAGAAAGAGATAGACCCTTAAAATAGGAAGGGAAAGTTTTTTTAAAAAACGTGATTTAAAGTATAGAAATATTGTTATTAAAAAGATAACAATTCCACCGATTATATAAATCAATTTCTAAATAAACCCTCCCCCTCCCTAAAAATAATTTATTTAACTTCTCCTAAGATTTTAAATTCAACTCTCCTGTTAAGCTGATGCTGTGCTTCTGTCTTTGCACGAGGAACAACGGGTCTGTCTTCACCATAGCCCACAGCAATCAATCTTTTTGAATCTATCCCATGTTTCTTAATTAAGTAAGTCCTGACAGAATTTGCTCTTGCATCGGTTAACCGGTAATTATAAGCTCTTGAACCTCTTTCATCAGCATGTCCACCTATTTCAACTCTCATTGTCGGGTTGTCTTTGAGAACCTGCGCAATTGAATCAAGAACAGGATAGGATTCAGGTCTTATTGTAGCTTTGTTAAAATCAAAGTAAATGTTTCTAAATGTAAACACCATCTTTTCCTGAAGCATTGCAAAATTTTTGATGTTCTTCTCACCACCCCTTACGACTACATAGGCAGCCTGAGGTATGTATTTTGGTCCTTTTGCTGGTTTGGGAACAGTGACCTCAAAAAGATGAGTTCCTGCATAAAGCATAACCTCATAGGTTCCGTTCTGCTCTGTTGTAAGTTCTTTAACAGTTTTTCCTGTTGAATCCTTTATAACCATTTTTGCAACAAGAGGCTCCTGAGTTTTAGCATTGTAAACTTTTCCGAGAACAAGTCCTTTATTGGGTTTCATAAGGATTTCCTTTTCTACGGTGGAGGCAGGTTTAATTATGACAACATCGGTTCTTTTGTAATAATCAGGATGTTCAAATATAAATGTGTATTCTCCTTTTTCCATTTTTGCCTGAAGCACTCCAAGAGAATCGGGTTTTAACTTTTTCTCCTCTTTTTCTATTTTCAGAGTTATATCAGGAACAACAGGTTCTCCTGTGAGAGCATCTTTTATTTTTAAGACAAGTGTTCCATAAGTGGGAACGAGTTTAAATGTAAGGTCAGTTGTTTTGTTTGCATTTATTTCAGCAGGTAGTTTTTTCGGGAAATAGCCCTTTTTTGTTGCCTGAACAAGGTAGTCTCCTGGTTTCAGGCTTATATAGAAAAATCCTTTCTGGTCAGAATAAAGGGTTTTAACAAGTTTGTGTCCTTTGTAAATATCAACCTTTGCAATGAGAGGCTCACCTGTTATGGAATCTTCTATTGTCCCTCTCAACTTACCCTTCATGGGTGTTCTTACACCCCAGTAAAGGCTTAAAACCTCTCCATTGCTTGCTGTTAAAAATCCTCTTGAGTGTGAATAGCCCAGATCAAAGTAGAACCAGTCAAAGGTTAAACCCATTCCATAAGAGAGGGCAATTCCCTGATGACCTCCGAGTGTGAGTCCTCCCCTTAATGCAAACCACTCCGAAAGTGGATACTCTCCTCCAATAGAGACCTTCGGTCTTGTTGAAGAAAGAGCCCTTTCCTGAAATCCCTGTTCATAATCAAAGAATATCTTCCACATTTTCTCAGGGTCAACATATGTAATCCCGACTCTTAAAAGAGGAGGTAATCTTTTCCAGAACCTGGTTTCATAGGTATCCGAAGTATCAACACCTATGCTGTCCCTTTTATCCTCGTCTACCAGATTCCATATGTTGAAATCCTCGATCCTTCCGTAATGATAGCCTTCCTCTGCATAGGCGTCCATATCCACAAAAGGAAGCCCGACACCCCATTTTACAAAGGAGTATAAATTACTTAAAGATATACCAAGAGCAACTCTGTCACCGTAATTTAAACCAGTTCCTATATCAAAGGTATATCCTCTTCCACCAACTGCATACCTTGCCTTTAAAGTGTCATATCCATTTATAACCCTCTGTCCTGAATTCAGTGCAGCTCTGAAGTCAAGAACCTCTGCATATCCAAGCCCGTATATGTAAGAATATGAAGCACCATAAAGTAACCTGAGGTTTTCGTCAATATCGTAGTAATAACCTGCTCCTATTCTTCCTTCGATATAGGAAATCGCTTCGCCATCCATATCGTTTAAATCGTAAATTCTTCCGAATTCATTTCCGAAAAAGGAAAGACTCCAGAAATCCCTCGTGGTGGAAAAGTAAGTTCCTGTTACATTTCTTATTCCAAAGGCAAAATACTTATAGGCAAAAGAAAGGGCTGTTAAATCACTTCCCAGATGAAACTTGAAAAAGTCTCCAGGGATTGACCCATAGAAATCCTGTTTTTCATCGTAAACCAGTGTATCACCGTCATTTGCCTTCTGTGCCATGTTATTCCACCAAGATATTGAAAACGTGTTGTTTGTAAATCCTGCAAATCCTGATGCTGGAAAGGAAAAGGAAAATTCAGGATTCAATTTTGATGCCAGTAGTGCAGGGTTGTAAAAGAGTGCCTGAGAGCCGTATGCGTAAGAGGAACCATACCACATTCCTGTGTTGGGATGAATGTAATATCCAAATAAAATTCCGGGTAAAATCAAAAGAATTATTTTTTTCATTTCTCCTCCCTTATTCTTCGAGTGATTCAATATCTGTCAATACAGTAGCCTCAATCCATCCGTTCACCCTCAAACTATCTCTTGACCTCAAATATGCTTTATCCTGTTGAGGAACAAAAATTCTGACCTTGTAAAATACAAGGGAATCCTGAAACACATTGAAATGATGCTGGGAAAGTTCTATCGTATCTGACCATTCCATAATCCCTATTGATTTTCCTGTAATTGTATCCTTCGGAGCGGCATAAAAAGGGAATTCGTCTATCACAGAGTCTGGTGGCCATTCAAGTCCTCTCAGATAAATCGTTCCATAAGCTTCTGCAGGAAGTGAATGTCTTATATTCAAAACAACCCTCACCCTTGCAATCTGCCCTTTTTCGGCAGCCTTTCTTATTTCTTTTTCTGTTTCAAAAGTATCTTCAACAGTGAAGATTATATCTCCAAGAAGCTGGGCCGCCATTAAAACTCTTTTTACACCGAGGACAGTATCAAAATAGGCAGTTCCAGTTGTTACATAAGGTCTTATTTCAAGTTTATGGGGACCAAAAGGAAAACTATCATATACAGTTTGAACTACAGTATCTACCGGACCTGGAGGAAAAGTGAAATAAACTATCGTATCTCCTGTTCTGGTCCATTTTTGTAATGTATCGGTAAGTGTGTCCCAGTACCATGGCGTGAAATGAATATAACCACTAACTGTGTCCGACGCATTACCTTTGAATTTAACCTTCCCTATCATTGTGAACAAGATTGACCTGAAAAGAGAATTAATGGTGTCAATTTCTTTTGGCAAGGACCTTCTCAAACTTGCATAGAATATCTGATACTGGGGTGGTGTTTGAACCTGAACATTCTCCTCCAGATGGGTCTGAAGCATATATACAGAATCTATAATGGGCTGTAAGGAATCGTATATTATCTCATACTTTTCAGGGTCTTCTTTAAGAACATCATACACTGTTACGACGCTATCACCTATTGGGACCCTCAATGTTACCCACCATATAGGCTGGTCTTTTGGTATCTTTATGCATGATACACCTATCACCAGCATAAACATTATTATATATTTTCTCATAAAAATTCCTCCTTTAAATTTTAAAAATAAATAAAAATTATAAAGTATTAAATGTTAAAAAGTTAAACCAATTAAAATTTGAATAAAGGTAAATGTATGGAGTAAAATTAACTTCTCTATGAAAGAGTTTAAAGAATTCCATTCAGAGGACGCGGGCATTTTTTTCAGGGTTGATAAAATTTTATTTAATAAAAGGAGTAAATTTCAAAAAATTTTTCTATTTGAAAATAAAACCTTTGGAAGGGTTTTAACTCTTGATGACCTTGTAATGCTTACAGAGAAAGATGAATTTTTCTATCACGAATCTCTTGTTCACCCTGCTTTGTCATTGCTTTCAAAACCCGATAAAATCCTTGTAATAGGGGGAGGTGATGGTAAAACGGTTTATGAGATATTCAAGCACAAACCCGGGGAAGTTCATCTCGTTGAAATTGACGAGGAAGTTATAAGGGTTTCTGAGAGGTTCTTTAAATGGGAAAAAGGTTTTAAGAAAAAGAATTTAAAAATATTTATTCAGGATGGTGTTGAATTTGTCAGAGAAGCAGATTACAGATATGATTTAATTATAATTGATTCTTCTGACCCTGTGGGACCTGCAAAAAAACTTTATAAAAGGGATTTTTATTTAAACTTAAAAAGGGTTTTAAAGAAAAAGGGTATCCTTGTTATGCAGGCTGAATCTCCTCTCTATCACAGAAAAATTCAAAAAAAGATGTATAAAGAACTCTCAAAAATTTTTAAAATATGCAGATTTTATATTTCTCCTGTGCCAACCTATCCCGGAGGTATCTGGGCTTATCTTTTCTGCTCTGATTATTATGAACCTCTAAAAAGTAAAATTAAGAGAATTCCTCGGAGATTAAAATTTTATTCCCGGAAAGTTCACAGAGCAATTTTTGAAATCGCAAACTTTTTAAAATGAAATTTTTTAACTGGAGTAAAGAGGATTCAGAAATTCTTTTGCTGGGCATTCCTTATGAAGGGAAAGTTGTTTTTAAAAAGGGAAGTTCGCTCGCACCTGATAAGATAAGATGGGCATCAGAATCAATTGAGTTTTATTCCCCCTATCAAAAGAAGGAGGTAAAAGATTTCAAGGACATTGGTAATTTAAATTTTAAAGGCCTTAAAAGAGAAGAGATTTTTGAAAAAATTGAAGAAAAAGTATTTGAAATTTTAAAGGAGAGTAAAAAGTTTGTTCTTATTGGTGGTGACCACACAATAACATACCCCTCAATATGTGCTGTTCACAGAATTATTAAAGACTTCATTTTAATTCACATTGATGCCCATCTTGATAGAAGAGAAATGTTTGAGGAGGATGAACTGAATTACGCAACGGTTATAAAAAAGATTGAACAAAAGATAGGAGAAGAAAATGTTTATACCTTTGGTGCAAGGTCCTGTGCAAAGGAGGAGAAGGTCACAGATAATGTCCATTTTTTCAAAGTATATGAAAATATAAAAAAGATAGAAAATGTCTTAAAAAATAAAAAATTTTATGTCTCCCTGGATTTAGATGTTCTTGACCCTTCTTTTTTTCCCGCTGTTACAAACCCGGAGCCTGGCGGGATAAATTTCAATGAATTAATTGACACAATAATTTTTCTTTCAAATTATAAAGAAAACATCACAGGTTTTGATGTTGTCGAGTATAACCCCATGATTTCAGAAGGGCTTGCCTGGTCTGTGACCGCGAGCATCATAATAAGGGAAATTATCGGTGCCATGAGCAATCAATAAGTACAAATTTGATTTTTTTAATATCAATCCATTATTTTTATTTACTTATGAAAAAAATTCTTGTTATAAACGGTCCAAACCTGAATTTACTTGGAAAAAGGGAAAAAAATATATACGGTGACAAAGACTATAATTTTCTGGTTAAAAGCCTGAAGGAAAAGGCAAAGGAACTGGGTGTGGAAATTAAAATTTTCCAATCAAACTCAGAAGGAGAAATTGTTGACTTAATTCATGAACATCTTGAATGGGCTGATGGAATAATAATCAACCCTGCGGGTTATACCACAACATCAGTGGCAATACTTGATGCCCTGAAAACATTTGAAGGGAAAGTAATAGAAGTTCATATATCTCAAATCTTTAAGAGGGAAGAGTGGAGAGGAAAATCCTTAATAGCGAAAAGAGCCGATGGTTTTATATGTGGTCTTGGTATTGAAGGTTATTTATCAGCCCTTGAATATCTCCAGAAAATCTGATTTCTTTAAATGTCTTTCAAAAAGAACCTCTATTACATCTTTCAAACCTTTCTTCCTTTTTAAACATAAAAGAATTATATGAAACAGAAGGTCAGCACATTCTTCAAGCCATTCCTTTTTCGCAAGAACAACCTCCAGAGCCTCTTCGCCTATTTTTCTCAAAATGTAGTTTTCATCCTCTTTTAAAGCTTTTGCAGTATAGGAATTTTCCGATTTCTTTCTGTTTTTAATGTATCTTTCCAGATAGATTAGAAAAGGTGATTCTTTTTCAAAAAAGCATTTTTTCTTTTTAAGATGACATACTTTTTCAGGTGGTGAAAATGTCATATAAATAAATGCGTCATTGTCGCAATTCTTTATTATACCAAAAACAGGAATAAAATTTTTAGAGGTCTCTCCCTTTTTCCAGAGTTTTTTTCTCTTTCTTGAGTAAAAATGGGCAAAACCTGTTTTCCTTGTGAGATCAAGTGCCTGTGTATTTGCATAGGCCAGCATAAGTATCTCGCCTGTTAGGAAATTTTGCACTACAACCGGGTAAAGTTTTGAATCATATTCTGACATTTATTCCCCTTTCTCTCAAATAGTTTTTAATTTCAACAATCCTGAAAATTTTTTCATGTAAAAGAGATGCAAGTAAAACTGCGTCTGCACCACATTTTATTGCAGTGTAAAAATGTTCAAGTTTTCCAGCACCACCTGATGCAATGACAGGGATTTTTGAAATTGCCTTCACCTCCTCAAGTAAATCAAGGTCATATCCCTCTTTTGTGCCATCCCTGTCTATGGATGTTAATAGAATTTCGCCTGCTCCGAGATTTTGAACCTCCTTAATCCAATCTATAACATCAAGTTCTGCTGGTTTTTTACCTGAATGAGAATAAACCTTCCAGCTCCCATCCTCTTTTTTTACATCAATTGCCACCACAACACTCTGGGAGCCGAACTTTTCAGAACATACTCTTATTATCTCGGGATTCTCTATGGCACCTGTATTTATGGAAACTTTGTCTGCTCCTTTTAAAAACATCTTCTTGAAGTCCTCAAAGGTTCTCACCCCACCACCCGCTGTGAAAGGCACCCTTAAGGAACTGGCAACTTTTTCAATTGCATTGTAAAAAGGCTTTCTGTGTTCCACTGATGCATTTATATCCAGCATGACAATCTCATCAACTTTTTCTTTTTCATAGAACTTCGCGAGCCGGACCGCATCTCCAAGCACCTTAAGACTTTTAAACTTAACCCCTTTTACAACTTTTTCACCCATGCAATCAAGGCACGCTATAATTCTTCTGGCAAGCATTTCAAAATCCTTTCAAGCATATACTTACCACAAACTGCTCCTTTAAAAATCCCTGATTTTCTCAGATAATCTATATCGTGATCATCTTTTATACCTCCTGCATAATAAAAGTTTATTTTNTTATGCCTGACTTTATTTTTTAAGAAAAGGCTGAATCTTTTATCAATGCCCCTCATTGTTCCATCCCTTTTAATATCGGTTATTAAAAAATTTTTAAATCCCTTTTCTGCAAAGAAATCTAAAGCATCCAGGAATCCTACACCTGAATTTTGCTTCCAGCCTTTAACAAAGACCTTTCTCTTATAAATATCAAGAGCAATTATTACCCTTTTTTTGTACCTTTCAATACTCTCAATAAATTGCTTATCAAAGGCTTTTGTTCCTATTATAACAAAATCACATAAATTCAAAAGTTTATTAAAAACATTAAAACTCCTCACTCCTCCACCAAACTGCACTTTAAAACTAAAATTCTCTTTGATTTGCTTAAGAGATTCCATTTCATATACATTCCCTTTTTCAGCTCCATAAAGGTCCACTATATGAATCCTTTTGAATCTATCTTTTCTTAAAATTTCAAGATATTCAAAAAGGTCTATGTTGTAGAATTTCATTTCTTTATAATTTCCTCTGCGTAATCTCACAATTTTTCCTCTATAAAGGTCAACTGCGGGTATTAAAATCATATTTTAAAAAAATTTTTTAAAATTAAAATACCTTCTTTTCCTGATTTTTCCGGATGAAACTGAACTCCGTAAACATTCTCACTCTCAACCGATGCAGCAAACCTCTCGTAATAAAAAACATCTGATGTTTTTATATTATTTTCCGGGACACACTTATAGCTGTGAAGAAAATAGAAGTATCTGTTCTTTAAGCCTTTCAGAATCCGGGAATTTTCTAAAATCTCTATTCTGTTCCAGCCTATATGTGGCAATCTATCTGCTTTTATTTTCTGAACTATCCCTTTTAAAACCCCCAACCCTGCTTCATTCCCTTCCTCACTTTTTTCAAAAAGAATCTGCATCCCCACACAAATCCCGAGCAGGGGTATCCCTTTTTTAATTTTCTCAAATATAAATTCATCCAGATTTCGTTTTCTAATTTCCCGGATTACATGAGCAAAATTACCAACACCCGGCAAGATCAGAGGGTAGTTGAAAGTCTCAACAGGACTTTTTAAAAAAATCGGCTTCACCCCAATTTCTTCAATTGCTGACTTTATTGAAAACAGATTTCCTGTATCGCAGTGTAAAATACCCGTTTTCATAGAATGCCTTTTGTTGACCTGTAAATTTTGGATTTTTTCTTTAATGCCTCCTTTAAACATAGCGAAAATCCTTTAAAACAGGCCTCTATAAAATGATGATAATTCCCTGTACTTAAAGGTCTCAGATGAATTGTTATTTCCATTCCTCTTGAGAATCCTTCAAAGAAATTCATGTATTCAATCTTTTTTAAGTTGTGTAAATAAAATCCGCTTCTTTTTGAAATATCAATTGAAAACAGCACACATGATTCATCCATGGGAACAACACACCATGAAAATCGATTTATTCCTTTAAAACTTTTTGTTCTATTCTTTATAAATTTTCCTATCATAAAGCCTGTATCTTCTATGTAATGGTGAGGAACCCTGTCAAAGCTTCTTACATTTATTTCCAGTTTCAAATCCATATAAAAAAGAAAAGTTTTCAGAAGATGGGAAAAAAATGAAGAAGGAGTATTAACCGTTATATTCTTAGCATCCTTTAACTCAATTTCACATTCCTTTGTTTTTCTTTTCATATCCACTTCATTTTTTTCAATATCTTTTCAATGTCTTCGGGTTTCTCAGCAAATAATTTACAATTACCTATTTTTCTTCCAAAAGACACAAAGCATATTTTTATACCATACTTCTCCTTTGCCTCTTTCACAGAAAGCAAATCATCCATTGAGTCACCTATGTAGATTGCTTCTTTTAATCCAAGTTTATCAAATATCTCTTTGATTGCGGTTCCAGAAGGTTTTTTATAGTTTTCAACAGTTACAACCATATCCGGTTTCATCTCAATTTTCTTTAAACTATAAACTGCATCACTTTTGGGTCTTCCTGTAAAAATAGCCACTTTAAAATCTCTTTTCAATCTTTTAAGAAAATTCCCTTTCAGTATCGGTTTTTCACAATCTCTATACTTTTTATAAATCCTCTCAAATTTATGCATAAGCTCTTTTTTCACCTTTCTTCTTGAGTAGAAGGTTTCTATAAAGAACTCAAAGTCGCACTTTATCTTGTTCTCAAAATACTTTATTATGGCATCAGTGCATCTCCATTCACAGTTAAAACCTTTAACATTTTTAAGATAATCAATCATTCTTTTTATTTCTATCTGTCTGATTTCCATTCTTTTTATGAATGCCTTTGCGGTTTCGTATATCGCTCTGTAGTAGGAGTCCCTCACATCCAGAAGCACACCATCCATATCAAAAATAACTCCCCTCATTTTGATACCTCCTTGTTATTTCTAATATCTTGTTATTATCTCTCTTTTTACCAATTGAAATTCTCACAAACTCACCTTTTTTACCAAGGTCAAAAATTTTGAACATTAATTTTTCTTTTTTAAGTTCTTTTAAAATACTTCTATTTTTAATTTTTATAAACAGAAAATTTGTCTTTGAGGGCAAAATAAAAAGTCCCGTTTTTTTTATTTCACTGATCATCCTTTCTCTTTCTTTTATTATTTTCAATACTCTGTTTTTAAACAGGTCTATGTTTTCAAAGATATATTTCACAGAGCTTAAAGCAATTGAATTTAAAGAGTAGGGAAGCTGTTTTTTTTCAAGCTTTTCAATTATTTCTCTATTTGAAATTGCATACCCAAATCTTATTCCTGCCAGTGAAAAGGACTTTGAAAAACTCTTTATGATTATTAAATTTTTATACCTGTTTAAAAACTTCTTATAAGAATCTTTTTCTGAAAAATCAATATAGGTTTCATCAATTGCCACAATGCCATTAAATTTCTCCACTATTTTCAAAATTTTTTCCTCTGAAAACAGGTTAGAGGTCGGATTACTCGGATTTGCTATAAATAGTATACCGTCTTTAATTTTAAGAATGTTTTTATCATCAATATCAAAATTCTCATCAAGTTCAATTTCAATAAAATCTCTGTCAAGAATCTGTGAGAAATTCTTATATCCTGAGAAAGAAGGAAAATTTGAGACCACTTTTTTATTAAAAGCAAGCATTATCAGAAATATAATTTCATCTGCTCCGTTTCCTGGCAGAATTCCGGATACAGGGAATTTTTCGTATTCGGAAATCAACTTTTTTGCCTTATCTTTTTCTTCGTAAATATTCCATTTTGCCTTTAAAATTTTTCTTTTTAGAAAATAGGGGAAATCATAAGGATTTTCGTTAAGATGCAATCTCATTCTCTCACCTCTGCAGATTTTTTATGGTATAAAAGACCTTCTTTTTCTGCAAAAAACCAGGCAAGATTTCTTGCTCTCACAAGCCCCTTTTTCTTTACCTCCAGATAAGAAATTGCCTTTTGAAAATCTCTCACTGTAAGGGCAGAGAAAAATCTTGAAGTTTTTGAAGTGGGTAAAATATGATTTGGGCCTGACCCATAATCTCCATAAGAAGGGGAGGTGAGAGAACCAACAAACACACAACCGCAATTTTCAATCTTATCCAGAACCCTGTAAGGTTCTCTGACATCAATAAGGGCGTGTTCGGGTGCGATCTCATTCAACATATCAATTCCCTCGTCAATGTCTTTTACATTTATAAACCTGACTTTACCGTAAATCACTTTATTTTTTATAAATTCTTCAATCTTTCTGATATACTCTTTTTCAGTGCATATCAGGATTGATTCTGCAAATTCATCATGCTCTGCCTGTGCAAGCAGGTCATATACACACCATTCACAGGGCATTATACCTTCAGATAAAATTACAAGTTCTGTGGGACCTGCAATCATATCAATATCAATTTCACCAAATAACAATTTTTTGGCTGTTGACACATATATATTCCCGGGCCCTACAATTTTATCAACCTTCGGAATACTCTCTGTTCCTATTGCAAGTGCTGCAATTGCCTGAGCACCACCCGCAAGAAGAATTTTTTCAACCCCAAGAAAAGCACAGGCATATAGAATAATGTCACAGGGATAAGGAGGAGTTGCCACTATAATTTCCTTACATCCTGCAATTTTTGCCGGAACAAATGCCATAAAAAGGGAGGAGACGAGTGGATATTTGCCCCCGGGCACATAAACACCTAATTTCTCTACAGGTAAAACCTTTTCTCCAAACCTGACTTCATCATCTTCATATTCCCATGATTCAAGTCTTGTCCTGTGTGCAAATTTTTCAATATTTTTTTTCATTTCTTTAAAATAAATCAGAAAGTCTTCAGGAATTCTGTTTTTGTAATCTTCAATCTCCTCATGCTTAAGAAATAACTTTCTGTCTTTAATTTCGTATCTATCGTATTTTCCCACATAATAAATAAGTGCATAATCCCCCTTTTTTCTGATATCCTCAATTACTCTACTGACCACTCTCTCGCACTCCATTTTCAACACTCCTTTTTATCTCCTGAACAACTTTATAATTTAACCTGTAAAAAGTTTTATTCACTATAAGTTTTGCAGAAATCTCAAAGAATTCCTTTATAACCTTTAACCTGTTCTCTATCAATGTTTTACCTGTTGACTTTATATCCAGTATTGCATCTGAAAGATGGATATAAGGAGCAATTTCAACAGAACCCTTTAAGGTAAATATTTCAGGCTCTAAATCTGAGAGAAGATTCTTTGCTATTTCAGGATACTTTGTTGCAATTCTTTTATTTTTAAGGTCATAAAGGCTCTGTGTACTGGAGTTTTCAGGAACAGCAAGAACAAGTTTACCATAGCCGAATTTTAAATCAGCAAGTATTGAAACATTACACTTTCTCTCAATTATAACATCATATCCTGCAATCCCCATGTTGAGTGAGTTTTGCTCAACAAAAAGCGGAATATCATAATTTCTTAATATATAAAATTCCTTATCCCCATCTGTAACTTTTAAATTCCTTGTTTTTTCATCAAATTTTTTAATCAATCCTGCTTTTTTAAATAGTCTTATCGTGTTTTCCATAAGTCTGCCTTTTGGTATACCAATTCTAATGGCAGTTCCATTGCAAATCCCACGCATTTTTTACCTCCTATTTCATACTCACCACCTCTTAAAATCTCAAAAGGAAGATAGGATAAAAATCCTTCAAAGTAAATTCCTGTATAGTATTTTTTCGTCGGTGAAATTGTCTTATCAACAATTACTCTCCTGTTACGGAATCCCTTTAAAAACTTTTCGTCTATTTTCCCGCCCTTAATATCTATTATGGAAAGAACATATTTATCTTTATCAAGAAACCTCAGTGTCTTTAACGCAAGTTTTACAACTTCAAAACTGGATTTTTCTTCTCTATTTATTATTTCAACACCAGCCTGAATAAACTCTTTTATTTCACCCTCTCTTGAGTATCTAAATATCCTGTCAAAATAATAGACTTTTCTGAGGTTTTTCTCTTTCTTAAGTTTCTGGATTACCTGAGGGGTAATATCCTCCCTAAGAATAAATACATCTCCTTTCTGAGTTAAAATTTTTGGAGCAGAATTATTATTAAATTTTGAATTAAATGGAATTAAAAGAGGAAAGTATAGTTCCTCAAAATTTTCTTTTCTATAAATCTCGCAGATTTTAGTGAACGCAGTTCCCAGTTTGCATGGTTATCTCCTTCCATATCACCCCTTTCAAATTCTATTTCAAACATTTTTTCAAAAAAGATATAATTTTAAAGAATTTTAAAAATTTTTGTCAAGTGAGTTGAAATTACAACTCACAGGTCAAATATCTGCTTTATTTTTCGACAGAATCAATTAAACACAGGATAGATTTGAAATTGTAAACTTAATTTCTTTAAAATACTGCTCGCTATGAAAAAAATATTTTTAAACGGAATCTATCCAAGGTCTGATAAACTTGTGCGTGCAACCATGGATTTTGAGAGGAAAAGAGTTTCAGAAGAAGAGGTGATTGAAAAATATAAGGAGGATTATAAAACCATCTTTGAAATGCAAAAGGATATGGAATACATAAGTGATGGACTTTTAAACTGGCAGGACCTTTTAAGACCCTTTTCAGAAATAATTGAAGGTGTAAATGCAGGCGGTCTTAAAAGATATTTTGAAACAAATTCCTTTTACAGGGTTTTATACTTTGAAAGAAAATTCAAAATAAAGGAAAATAAAATTGATGAATGGATTGAGAAGTATTTCAAATTGCCGGATAAAGATTTAAAAAGACTTTTAATTTTACCCTCTCCCCTTTTATTCAAAGAATTTTCAGAAGGGATTGATTTAAAAAGTTTATGTGATTTAATAAAGGATATTTGTGAAATTATAGTTCCAAAAAGAAAAGGAATTGTATTTTTTGAAGACCCTGTAATTGTTAAAAAGGATATAAAAGATGAAGAAAAAAACATTTTAAGAAAATTTTATGAAGAACTTTACAAAAAGGGATACGAGGTTATAACTCAAACCTATTTTGGTAAAATTAGCGGTGCTCTGGATTTTCTGCTTGCACTTCCTTTAAAGGGAATAGGAATTGACCTTTTAAGGAACAGCATTGAGGATATAAAAAAATGGGATAATGGAAAAACTCTTGTTGCAGGAATAGTTGATTGTGAAAATTCATGGATTGAAAGAAAAGAGGAAATTGAAGAACTTGTTAAAAATCTAAAAAATATAACGAAAAACATTTACCTCTGTGGAAACTGTGATTTTCTATTTCTGCCTCAAAAAGTTGCAAATCAAAAATTTAATTTATTAAAAAATGTGGAGAGTTAAAATGAAACCCTTTTTAGCCCATGAAATAGGTTCTCTTGCAAAGCCCTCATGGAGGGTAAAGGCAATTGCTAAAAGAAAACTTGATGATGAGGATATTAAAAGTGCCCGTAAATGGGCGGATTTTCTTGATTTAAAGAATGAATGCGAGGAACTGTTTGAAATTTTGCGAAAAAAGGAAGATTTTTCCTCTGAACAAAGAAAAAAGATAATTTATTTTTCATCTTTTTTTGCAACAAAGATGCTCGAAAAAACAGGTATTGACCTTGTTTATGACGGTGAACAGCACAGAGTTGAAATGTACGAATACCCCGTTAAAAATATAGAAGGTTTTGAATTTAAAGGATATGTCAAAAGTTTTGATAATAAATATTTTAAGAAAGCTGCATGCGTGGGCAAACCGAAATTAAAAAAATTCTATCATGTAAATGAATATAAAACAGTTTCATCATTTGTCAAAAAACCCGTGAAGATACCCCTTACCGGTGCCTATACCCTTATGGACTGGTCCTTTGATGAATACTATATCAAGAATGTTCCTGAAAAAAATTTCGTTAAAAGAAAACAGATTGCCAGAGAAAATTTTTTAAAGGACCTTTCAGAAAATATTATTTATCCCAATCTAAAATCTTTAAAAGAGGAAGGGGCAAATTTTTTGCAGATAGATGAGCCTGCTGCAACAACAAAACCCGATGAAATAGAAATTTTTATAAATTCCCTTATTGATTCTATAAAGGAACTCCATAAAGACGCTTTTTTCAGCATTCATATATGCTTTTCTGATTATAAACTCTTATTTCCCTATCTCGAGAAAATTCAGGGTGTTGTGAAAGAACTTCATTTTGAATATGCAAACAGGGACACGAGGGAGTTGGGATTAAAAGAGAATGTGAGGACCGGTTATAAAATCCTTGATGATTTAAAAAATTTCAACTTTATCATAGGGCTCGGTGTTATAGATGTGCATACTGACTTTGTTGAACCTCCAGAACTTATAAGAGATAGAATCCTATATGCCTATGAGAAAATTAAAGACCCTGAAAAAATATTTATTGCTCCTGATTGCGGATTGAGAACAAGAACATGGGAGATTACTTTTGAAAAGTTAAAAAATATGGTTGAAGGCAAAAATCTTGCATTAAAGGAGATAGGAGGTTAAAGTGATGGAAACACTTTTAAAGGAAAGGGAATGGAAAATCCCTTTAATTCTTGTAAAGACTTTTGCAATCTTCACATTTACAATTCTTACTGCATTCGGAGCATATATCTACATTCCCCTGCCCTTTACACCCGTTCCAATAACCCTTCAGGTATTCTTTGTTTTGCTTTCAGGAATGTACTTAGGAGCTTCCAGAGGGTTCCTGTCCCAGTTATTTTACCTCTTTTTAGGAGTTATGGGAATTCCTGTTTTTGCAAAAACCAGTGCAGGAATAAATATTTTGTTTGGTCCTACAGGTGGTTATCTAATTGCCTTCCCCATTGCATCATTTATAATGGGAAAACTGTTAAATCCACCTTTCAGGAAATCAAAAATATTTTTTGTTTCTTTTATTTCCCTTTCAATAATTTATACTCTCGGAATACTCGGGCTGGGGGTGTTTTTCTCATTTAAAAAATCCTTTTATTCCCTTTTGTTAATGGGGGTTTTGCCCTTTATTCCAGGAGACATTCTAAAAATAATTTTAATTTATTCTTCCTCTTTTTATGTAAAAAGATTTAGAAGTATTTTGTGACAGATGGAGTGAGGATAAGAGAGGAGAGATTTTATTTGAAATTGAGACATCACGAAAAGAATTTGAAAATTTCGGTTTCAGAGATTATAATTTTAAATTATGAAAATTATTAGAGACAGAATATCCAGAGATGAACTAAAAGAAATGGCAAAAGATATGTTTGGCAACCTTGTTAAAGCGGTTGTGGATATTGAAAGGGGAATTATGGCGGTTGGAGGTGAACTTCATTCAGATGAGGAGGCATTGCTTATAGAAAATGGTTCAAAACAGGAAGGTTTATGGGGGATTAATCTATATCCAGAAATTCAGGATGAAAGCTGGATTGAGTTCGATTCACTTATAAACATAAGACCTTCCCAGAATAATTTAACCCGTGATATAGATAACCCTGAAATAAGAAAAAAAATAATAGAAATCGTTAATAAACTGGTTATAGAATGAATTATCAACCTAAAAGTCTGGCAGATGGAAGATGGTTTGAGTTATCATTCTTTGAGCAGATGGCAAATATAGGTGGTGAAGTTGAAAGAGCAATATTATGGCGAAATAAGAAAACAGAATACAGTCTCAAGGCAATTGAACGTGCGCTGGAACTGCTTGACCTCACAATAAAGGATTTTAAAAACAGAAAAAAATTAAAAGAGCTTTTGAGACTTCGTGAAGCATTAATTGATTATTTTTACTCTGATAATAAGTTCAAATCCTCTGATGAGTTATGGCGTAAATACTTTTACCCTTTTGCTTATGCTGTGCGAATTAAAAAGTAAATCAAAAATAAAACAGGTATAAAAAACCATTCTGAAAAATCTAAATGTTTGAAAATTCAATTTTTATTGTCAATCTTAAAAATTTCAACTCCATAAATTCCTATTTTGTCTTTTAAAATTACTATTAACCCTTTAATTTCTTTTGTTTTCCGAGCTATTTTTAAGGCTTCTTTTATATCCTTTTCATTTTTTATAATGTTTCCAAAATAGGTGGCATAAAAGTCTGAAAAAACAGGATTTTCAGATATTACGGTTGCAACATCTGTATTTCCAAAAGAGAGGGAATGTCCCACAGATTTTGAAGAGGTTGCAATTCCGTATTCTCCCTTTTCAAGTTTGAATCCCATTCTCATACTGAAAGGAGAATCTCCCGCATATATGAGTATTCTGGAATCCCTGTTCCTTTTTAAAAATATATCACCTCCGTTTTCTATTATTAAATTTTCCAGATTAAATCTATCTTTTATAAATTCAGCAATTCTTTTTGAAAAAAATCCCGCAATTCCCGCAAGGGGGCCAAGACCTGTTTTTTGAGAATATTTAAAAAGCTCTTTTAAAGGTAAAGGAGGATTTTCTTCTTTAAGGGGTTTTAAAGAAGAAACAAAAAGAGGTTTTTTTAAAGTATAACTCTCAATTTCCTTGTAAATTCTTTTTATCTCTCGTAGAATTTTCTTCTTATCCAGTTTTTTATCACTCAGGATCAAAAAGTTGGTGAATTTGTATTTTATCTCAATCTGATATGACAGAGTATAATCTACAATCTTTCTATAAAATCTATCCAATTATCTCAATTGCATTTGTTGGACAGGTTTCCCTGCATAAAGTGCAGAGGATACATTTTTGAGGTTCAAATTTTAACCTGTGATTTTTATCCAGATAAAGAGCTCCTGGAATGCATACGCCTGTGCAAGAACCGCAATGGACACATTCTTCTTCGTGAATAATCACCTTTTCTGATACATGAAATATTGAAACGCCTTTTTGTTTAAGAAAAAGTTTTGCATCTTCAATATCTTTTTTCCTTCCTTCCACATCAACAAGCATGTAACCATCTTCATTGGGCATAATTTCCGCTTTCAGAATGTTGACCATGACATTCTTTCTCTTTATGAGAGTTGCTGTAACAGGGTAATTGACTACTTTTTTAGAAAAAAGTAAAAACACTCTTTCTTTTATATTTCTCTCCATGGCTTAAAAACTCCTTCAACTGGTAAATTTTTAACACATTCTGTTAAATAAAATTTCTTTTTTAAAATCCATCTTTTCAGGATTTCGGCAATTCTTTTTGATTTATACAGACTTGTTCTTGGTTCTGTTTTTACCTTTTTATTTTTAATCTCAATCCATCCTGAAAAAAGTTCAGCATAGTTAACCTCCTTTATAACAGGTCTTTTTAATCTCTTAACTCCGTAATCAATTATTTTTGTCTTTATCATCTCATTCGGTATTGAAACATAAAAAGCCATCTCCTCATCAATTACAGGTATCGGAATACCTATCCCAACAAAAAGAGAAATTCCATACCCTTTTATATAGGCAGCCTTTAGAAATTCAGCATTCATTTCCTTTAAATTGCCTGTTAAAGCCAGTGTTCCGGCAGGAGACTCTGGAATACCTGTTTTCTCATCTCTTTTTGCCTTAGAGTTAAACTGGGTTCCTTCCCATACCACATAGCCTCTTGCACCTGCAAGAAAAATTTGCGTTCCTACGCCTATGGTGCACAGATGGGGGTCTTTAAAAAGTGGAGATAATTCACCCGATGTTGCAAATGCCACATTTCCAAAATTGGGCAGGAGTAACCCCATGTAGGTATAAAGAAGTTCATTTGTTGAATTTGTTGCTGCACTATAATTTTGATAACAGTTTCTGGGGTTGAATAAAAATGCCTGATTAACATTTTTCAGAGAAATATAAACATCTACTTCTTTACCCGGATAACAGTCCGTAGGGTCAGCCTTTGCTTTAAGTCTGACTTTTTTACCTTTAACAAGGTCCTCAATAACATGGGCACCTCCATAATCTTTCCTCCCATTAGCTCTTTCTGTCGCTCCTATGTAAATATCAACTGCTGCAATTCCCCCGTATGCCTTAACGTTGTTTAAACTAACATCTTCAAGTTTTGTGGGTGGTTCAAAATGTCCTGTATTTATGAATGCTCCCGAGGAACACATCATACCGAATGTACCGGTTGTAACCACATCGACCTTTTTAAGCACTTCCTTTATTCCTTCCTTCTTCCCCATTTCCACTACCTCATCAGCCCTTAAAACACACGCTTTCCCCTTTTTTATTCTCTCATTTATCTCTTGAATTTTTTTCTTCAACTCTCACCTCCTTTAAAATATTTAAAATAAGAATTCGGACTCCTGGAGAAATTTATGATGAACTCAGATATAAAAAATAAATTGCATGTCTTCTTGAATTCCCAACCTCCTTCTTAAAAGCCTTCAAACAATTCTGTTGATAAATATCTCTCTGCAGTATCCGGGAAGATTGTAACTATCTTCTTGTTTTTATTTTCTTCTCTTTTCGCAACCTCAAGAGCTGCACACATATTTGCCCCTGATGAAATTCCTGCAAATATTCCCTCCTCTCTTGCAAGTCTTCTTGATGTCTCAAAGGCATCTTCTTCCTTTACAAGTATTATTTCGTCTATTATTTCTCTGTTTAAAACTTCTGGAATCATACCCGATGCAATTCCCTGAATTTTATGAGGAGAAAATCTTCCTTTTGAGAGCAAAGGTGCCTTTTCAGGTTCAACAGCAATAACTTTTATATTTTCATTCTTTGATTTTAAAAACTCTCCAACACCCGTTATTGTTCCTCCTGTTCCGACTCCTGCGACAAAAATGTCCAGTTTGCCATCCATATCATTCCATATTTCGCGCCCGGTTGTTTCTCTATGAATTCCAGGATTTACAGGATTTGTAAATTGGGAGGGCATAAAAGTTTTCTTGTAGCTTTTAATCATTTTTTTCGCTCTTTCAAAAGCACCTTTTGTGCCTTCCTCTCCGGGTGTTAAAATTACTTCTGCTCCAAGAAATTTCATAATCTTTATTCTCTCTTTGCTTGCAGTCTCCGGCATAAGGGCAAGAAATTTATATCCCTTATAGGCGCACACAAAGGCAAGTCCTATACCCATATTCCCACTTGTTGCCTCAATTATCACAGTATCCCTGTCAATCAAACCTTTATTCTCAGCATCTTCAATAATTGCAACTGCAACTCTGTCCTTTATAGAATTCAAAGGATTAAAAAACTCCAGTTTTGCATATATTTCTGCATAAAGACCTTCAGTGAGCTTATTTATTTTTACAAGGGGGGTGTTCCCTACAAGCTTTGTGACATCCTCATACGCTTTCATTATAAACTCCTTTTTTAATTATATTTTCAATTATTTCTGTTTCAACGCCGGGACATACGATATAAATCCCATTTAAAATGTCTTTAAACTCATCAATTAAATTCAAAGCAAATTCCATCTGAACTTTTAAAAATTTTTTCTTAAACTTTTCAAATTTCATGGAAATTTCTTCAGGTATCTCAATTCCCGGAACCTCTTTTGCAAAATATTCAAATTGCTTAAAATCTTTACATAAAAGGAGACCAGCAAAAACAGGAAAATCAAATTTTTCTTTAAACTTCTGAATGTAACCTTTGTTGTAAAGGGGTTGGGTATAAAAGAATTCTGCCCCAAAATCAATCTTCTCATTAATTCTTTTTTCATCTTCTATGTCAGAAAAGGAAAGGGATGTTCCTGCAAAAAAATCCAGTTTAATATCAATATTTTTCCCTGAAATATCTTTACCTTGATTAAAAAGTTTTATAAGCTTTAAAAGACCTGCAGATGTCAAATCATAGGTTGCGGTTGCATGGGGGTAATCCCCGATAATTGGTGGGTCACCGGTTAATGCAAGAATGTTTTTTATTCCAAGTGCTCTTGCGCCAAGTAAATCAGCGTGTATGCTTAAAACATTTCTATCTCTACATGTAAAATGCAGTATTGGTTCAAGACCTATCCTTTCCTTTATAAGATGTGCAAAGACAATACCTGACATCTTCATCTTTGCAAGGGGAAGGTCAACCACATTCACAAAAATAAGTCCTTTTTCTTTAAGTCTTTTAAGCCTTTCTATTTTTCTGTCTGTCAATATTCCCTTTGGAGGATAGACTTCAAGGGAAATTATAAACTGTTCACTTTTAATCTTTTCTTTAAAAGGATTTTCCTCTTTTAAAACCGCTGGTTCTTTTTTCTTTTTCTCTTTTATAAAAATCCTTTTTTTCTTTTTTTCACAACCTATTTCCATCAGATTCTGTTTTATAGTTGATATATGTTTTGGTTCTGTTCCACAACAACCACCTATTATTTCAACACCCTCTTTAACCATCTGAATAGCATATTTTGAAAAATGTTCAGGATGAGAAGGATAGAAAAATCCTTTTTTTCCATAAACTGGCATACCTGCATTTGGCATTGAGCAAACAGGTATTTTTGTGCCTGATACAAATTCCCTTATTATATCCATTGCCACAGAAGGGCCTATTCCACAGTTAGCTCCCACATAGTTCACTTTAAACCTTTCCCCAAGTTCAACAATATCCTTAACAGAAACACCATAGGGGGTTGTCTTCTCTTCTGTAAATGAAAAACTTAAAATAATGGGTATATCTTTTTTTATCTCTTTTATTGTTTTAAGAATTTCTTCTGCTTCCTCTATCAGAATCTGAGTTTCGACCGCTATTAAATCAACTCCTCCATCAATCAACCCTTTTATCTGAGAGTAAAAGTAATTCTTTATATCCTCTTTTTTTATCTCTGAAAAAGGATAAAGAGGCTTCCCTACAGGTCCTGCACTTCCCGCAACAATTATCTTATCCTGTGCCACTTCTCTGGCAATTTTTGCTCCAAAAAGATTGAGCTCATAGCAAAGACTCTCATCCTGTATTTT
This sequence comes from Candidatus Hydrothermus pacificus, assembly GCA_002011615.1. GTDB lineage: Bacteria > Hydrothermota > Hydrothermia > Hydrothermales > Hydrothermaceae > Hydrothermus > Hydrothermus pacificus. The sequence goes on from MTOH01000010.1 coordinate 27,604, forward strand.
ATAAAGATTACCACCAAAGGTATTTGTTTCAATAAGCTGGGCACCAGCAAGAATATATTCCCTGTGAATACTCTTTATAAACTCGGGGGTTTCTTTATTCAGAAGAGAAAAATTTTTGTTTAAGGGAATACCTTTTTTATAAAGGTATGTTCCAAAAGCTCCATCTGCTAAAATCAATCTTCTTTTCATTTTTTAAAGACTTATTTTAAACTTTAATGCATTAATTTTTTTTAAGTCTGCAATTTTCATTGCATTTTCACAGTATCCTCCCATTCTTAAAGAAAGGGTTTTTATTCCTCTTAAAACCAGGAAACAATCAAAAGGACCAGGGACAGCTCCAACTGTATTCTGATGGAACTTCAATTCCTCATAGAGTTTTTTAGAATTTGTAATAACAGCATCTTCAATCATACTGACACCAATTCTATCTTTGGCGGAACTCAAGGGGTTAAAGCATTCCATCTTTGCATAAACTTTTACATCCAGTCCTCTGGTCAATTTATTTATCCTTACCAGTGGAGTATTTCCTAATAGTTTGGTCACATCAGAGTATATCCTCATGACACACCTCCTTTCAGCTTTTTTTGAAGAAATAAGGGATTTTTAAAGGAAAAATTTATATTTTTATAAGAAGACGCACTTCTCCCCTTTGAGAGCACAAATCCTTTTGCTCCGCCACCTGATACAGCCATCCATATCAGACATGTCAGAACAAATATTACACCTCCTGTTTTAAAGTGTATTACTTTTAATGTAAGTAAGTTTTAAATGTCAAATAGATTTAAAAATTTCTCCTATTCTCTTAATCCCTTCTTTTATTAAATTTTCTTCAAGGGCTGATGTTGAAATTCTTATAAATCCTTCAAAATCTCTTCCGAATGCAGAACCAGGAGTTACTGCAACACCGTTTTCAATAAGTAAATCAAGGATGTATTCATCATAATTTTTAACTTCCTTTTTGATCAAATCTTTTAAATTTACAAAAAAGTAAAAGGTTCCACCGGGTTTATAAACATCTTTAACAAATTCCTTTAACTCCTCATAAGCAATATCCCTTCTTTTTTTAAGTTTATTTAAAAACCATTTGAGCCACTTATCCTTTTCTTCCTTATTTTCAAGAGCAACTTTAAAAGCATACTGGATAAAGGTAACAACTCCTGCGGTCTGGGAATAATCACCCAGTGTCATCTTTTCTATTATAAAGGAGTTTCTTGAAACCGTGTATCCTGCCCTGAAACCTGTTGCTGCAAAGGATTTTGAAAAGGTGAAAACAGAGACAACATCTTTATTATCAAATTCCAGCATACTATGGAATCTGTTATTGTCAAATATAATGTCTTTATAGGCTTCATCAGAAACAATCAAAACATCGTATTTTTTACACAGGTGATTTATCCTTTCAAGTTCCTCGTAGGTAAAAACTTTACCCGTAGGATTATGGGGGTTGTTTAAGTATAAAATATCAGAGTGCTTTAAATTTTTTTCAAACTCATCAAAATCTATTTCAAAATTCTCTTTAAGGGGTAAAAGTTTATAATCTGTTTCAGAATAGGGAAAGATGTTATCCAGCATACAGCTCCAGCAGGGAGAAAAGGCAAGGCATTTTGAACCCCTGAAAAGGGAAAATACAAGTTGGAGACCTTCCTGCCCTCCGTAAGTAGCAATAACATTATCCCTTTTTATATTTTTAATACCCATTTCTTCAAGATGGTTTATGACAGCATCCTTGAACCATGGCTCACCACCAGACTTTGGATATTTTGTAAGCCCCTTTTCAAGCCCCTCATTTATTGCATCTCTGACATATGCAGGAATATCTATTCCCAGATCGCCCCTTTGAAATCTTATAAAGGGCTTTTTATGTGTTTTTTCAAATTCAACAGCCTTTTCCCTTACCCTCTCACTTATTTTTACTATTTGTGATAGCACGATATTCTGGAATGCCAGAGATATTTTTTGTACCATTTTAACCTCCTGTGAATTTTTTTGATGAAAGTTTTAGAGAATATTCATGAAATATGCAAAATATTGAAAGATTAAGATTTCTTCTTTGTTCAGGAAATACCCGCATCTCTTGTTATTATCCTCTGCTTTCATAGTTTGAAACTGAATATAAGGAAAATAAAAAACTTTTGTCAAATAGAAAAGGCAAAAGGATACAAATCCTTAAGTTTTTTCTTTAAGATTTTCTTACCATCAAATAAAAGAATTTCCATATCTTCATCGAATTCTGCCATCACCTGAAGACATGCCCCGCAGGGATAACAGGGATTTTTATCAGCATAAATTAAGATTGCTTTAAAATTTTTGTATCCTTCTGATATTGCTTTAAATATTGCAACCCTTTCTGCACATAATGTAAGTCCATAGGACGCATTTTCTATATTAATTCCTGTGAATATTTTGTTTTCTTCTGTTAGAAGAACTGCTGAAACTTTGAAATTTGAATAGGGAGAATAGGAATTTTTTAAAACCTCTTTTGCAATTTTTAAAAGTTTTTTGTGGTTCTGTTTCATAAAATTCTAAAAACTATGCTTTAAATAAGAATTAATTTCTTCAACAATTTCTTTTGCAAAATCCATAAGATTTTTGCCACTTATTTCTGCTGAAACTTTTTCCAGAACTTTTGAATCAAGTTTAAGGTCTGCAAGTTTTTTTTCAACCTTTTTTTCAAATTCCTCTTTATAATTTTCTTTTAAATAAATGAGAATTTTTAAAGCAGTCTCGTAGTTTTTTTTCATAATAAAAAAGTCTGCAGAATCAAAAATTCCATATTTAATGTAAATCTCAACATTCAGTTCCAGAGCTTTTTTCAATGCGTCATAAATATATTTAACTGCCTTATCAGGTTCTTTTTTAACAATTAAGGTTTTACCAAGAATACAAAGAGCTCCTGTTTCACCCACAGCATTACCGAGCTCTACATTTAATTCCAGACATCTTCTGGAAAAAGTCTCTGCATCGTCATAATTACCTTTTTCAAGACTCAAATTTGCGAGGTTATTCAGGGAGATGGTTATCCCCATCCTGTCTCCTATTTCTTTCCTTATTGCAAGGGCTTTTTCATAATATTCTCTTGCCTTTTCATAATTTCCCATATATTTATAATTAAGACCGAGATTATGGCATGTGTTTGCAACACCGAGTTTATTTTCAAGTTCTATCTCAATCTCCAGACTTTTCTTGAGAAATTCCTCTGCCTTTTTATAGTCACCTTTATGATGAAATATAAGTCCTAAATTGCCGAAACCTATTGCTATCCCCTTTTTATAGTTTAATTCCTTAGATATTTCAAGACTTTTCTCAAATAAATCTTTTGCACTGTCATATTTTCCTGTTTGCAGATACACCACACCTATGTTATTTATAAATCCTGAAATATTATATTTTTCATCTAATTTTTCAGCGATTTCAAGAGCCTTTTTAAAAAAAACCTCTGCCTTTTTATAGTCTTGAAGATAAAAGGAAATCCCACCAAACTCACTGTATACCATGGCAGTTTCCTTCTCCAGATTAAACTTTTTAAAAACTTTTAAAGCCTTTTCAAGACACCTTTCAGCTTCCCTGTAAAAGCCCATGGAGGAATAAAAGCTTCCAAGCCTTGCAAGTATTTTTGAATATAATACAACACCTTTCTCGTTTTTTAAATCGCACAGACAATTCTCAGCCATTTCAAAAAACAACCTCCCCTCCTGATATCTTGCTTTCTCATTATAAAAGAAATGTAAGGGTTCTATAAATCTGTCTATTTCCTCTATTAGTCTGCTTTCAATTGCATACTTCCATGCTTCTCTTATATTCTCAATCTCTTCTAAAACAGGCTTCTCAAATTTCTCCTTCTGTTCAGGCTTTCTCATGTACATTTTTTTCTCATCTATGAAATCAGCGTAATAACTTGTATGTTTCTGTTTAATGCTTTTATATTCCTCAGGATTTTCCTTTAATCTCTCTTCTGCATATTTCATGGTTAAATCAAGCATATTATATCTTGAATTCTCTTTTTTTACAAGAGATTTATTAATAAGGGATAAAAGTAGAACTAAATTGACACCTGCAACTTCCTTTGCGGATTCCTTTGTCCAGCCTCCTTTAAAAACAGACAAACAGGAAATTGCTCTTTTTTCATCTTCATTCAAAAGCTTCCAGGAATAATCAAATACTGCTCTTAAACTTCTGTGTCTGTCGGGTATATCCATCAAGGAACTTGAAAGAAAATCCATATTTTTCTGAATTTCCTCGGCAATTTCTTTGCAGGAAAGCATTTTTACCCATGCAGATGCGATTTCTATTGCAAGGGGTAATCCCTGAACAATCTGACATATTTTAGCAATATACTCTTTATCCTCATCAGACGGAACAAAATCAGGCTTTATTCTCTTTGCCCCATTTATAAAAATTTGAATCCCACTATATTCCTGAAACTTTTTTCTATCCCCCGGGAAATCAAGCCCCTTTAATTCATAAATCCATTCACCATGAATTTTTAAAACCTCTCTTGAAGTTATAAAAAATTTAATTTTTCCTGTATTTCTTAAAACTTGTGAAACAATCTCTGCTCCCTCTATAATATGTTCAAAATTGTCCATGATTAAAAGCATTTCCTTTTCCTTTAAATAGTTTATGAGCTGAATAACTGGTTCTTCCCTGCTATAAAAATTAAAACCTATGGAATCAGCAATTTTATTCACAATGAGTTCCTTTGAATCCAGAAGTTCAAGGGGCACAAAAAACACCCCATCAGGAAAATTCTCAATTATCTCAGCACCTGCCTGAATTGCAAGTCTTGTCTTTCCAATTCCACCTGAGCCTGTAAGTGTTAAAATTCTGCATTCAGGACTTTTTAAAATTTTCACAATTTCTGAAACCTCTTTTTTTCTTCCAATAAAAGGTGTTGTTTGAATGGGTAAATTGTTTGGATGACAGGACAGAGAATTAAGAGGCGGGAATTTTTTTAAAGGTAAATCTGAATGAATGAGTTGATAAATTTTTTTTGGTTCTGAAAGGTCTTTTAACTTATGGGTTCCAAGGTCAATAATTTCTGCATTTTCAGGAAGGGTGGAATTTTTAACTATTTCCTCTGTCAATAAAATCTGTCCACCCCATCCTGCCTGCAAAACCCTTGCTGTTCTATTAACATCTGTGCCATAATAATCATTGCCCCTTTTTTCAGCAATGCCTGCATGAATTGCGATGCGAATTCTCAATCCTCCCACACTTTCCCAGTTTTCCTTAAAAAATCTCTTCTGAATCTCAACAGCACACTCTAAGGGATTTTTTTTCTTAAAAACAGCAAATACTCCATCCCCTGTATGCTTTACTATTTCTCCATTGTATTCATTAATACATTCTTTTAAAATAACATCATGTTTTTTCAGAGCCTCAGCCATTTTATCTTTGAATTTTTCCCATTTTTTTGTTGAGCCTTCAATATCTGTGAACAAAAATGTTAGCATATTGTTTATTATAAGAGTTTAAAAGACTTAAAATCCAAAGAAACTTATCTCATCCCTCGGACCAGGGGATGCTTCTGGATGGAATTGAACTGATTTGAATTTTAATTTTTGGCTCTCCATTCCCTCAAGAGTATTATCGAATAAAGAAATATGGGTTATTCTGACGTCTTTTGGCAATGTCTTTTCATCAACTGCAAACCCGTGATTCTGGGTTGTGACTCTCACCCCTTTTGTTTTTAGATTTTTTACAGGATGGTTTGCACCCCTGTGTCCGAATTTCAATTTATAGGTTTTTGCACCCAGGGCAAGCCCCAGAATTTGATGTCCCAGACAAATTCCATAGATTTTTATTTTTCCAATAATTTTCTGCACATTTTCTATTGCATACTTTAAAGGCTCAGGGTCCCCAGGCCCGTTTGAAAGCATTACAAATTCGGGCTTTTCCTTTAAAATTTCCTCTGCAGGAAAATCAGCAGGATAAACCCTTATTCCGAGGTTTAATTTCTCAAGATTTTTTAAAATTGATTCTTTGCATCCAAAATCATAAACAGCGATAAAGGGCTTCCCCTTTTTTCTTACAAGGGCGTCTTTTATTGTAACTTCTTTTACCAGATCCCTTCCGACAATGGAGGGAAATTCCTTTAGTTCCTTTTTAACTTTATTTAAACTTTCTCCTTCCTGAAAAATACATGCCTTCATCGCACCTTTGTCTCTTATTATCTTTGTTATTTCCCTTGTCGGAACATCACATATTGCTGTAATTCCATTTTTTACCAGATATTTTTCAAGGTCTGAAACAGAACTTCTATGAAAGGGATTTTTAAAGGGTTCTTTTATAACAAATCCCTCAACCCAGGGTTTTCTGCTTTCATCATCATTTTTATGAATTCCGTAGTTTCCTATTAAAGGGTAGGTTAAAACAACAATCTGCCCTTTATAAGAGGGGTCTGTTAAAATTTCCTGATAACCTGTCATTGATGTGCAGAAAACTATTTCACCAAAGTTTTTCCCTCTTTTTCCGAAAGGTTTTCCTTCAAAAATTTTTCCGTTTTCCAGCAAAAGATAAGCCCTTTTCATTTAAATTTTGCAGAGTGGTTTAAACAATTTTAACTGCTTTACCCTCTTAATTGCTTCAAAAAATATTCCTGCCTGGGATATTGTTGTAAAGCAGGGGATACCGTAAAGAATTGCATTCCATCTTATCCTTTTTGCATCCTGAATTTCATTTTTTCTTAAAGGTGTATTTACTATTGCACTTATTTCACCCTTTCTTATAAGTTCTATTATCTCATTAAATCCTTCACTTATTTTTCTGACCTCCCTGCATTCTATCCCGTGCTTTTTCAGATAGTTTGCTGTTCCCTCTGTTGCAAGGATTTCATATCCCATATTTTTTATAATCTCTGCGATTTTCAAAATCAGGGGTTTATGGGCATCCCTTACGGATATAAAAATTTTTTTCCCTTTGTTCATCTTCCATCCCGCACCTGTATAAGCCTTTAAAAATGCGGAATAGGGGTTTTTATCTGTCCCCATCGCCTCACCTGTTGACCTCATCTCTGGTCCTAAAAGAGGGTCTGTTCCAGGGAGTTTTGAAAAGGAAAAAACAGGCTCCTTTACCGAATAATGTTTTATTTCTTTTCTATCCCTTAAATAGTTTTTTAATTTCTTTCCGAGAATAACCTTTGCCCCTATCTTTGCAAAAGGTATTCCCTGTGCTTTTGATAAAAAGGGAACTGTTCTTGATGCCCTGGGGTTTACTTCAAGAATATAAATATCTTCGTCCCTTAAGGCAATCTGAAGGTTTATAAATCCCTTTATTTCAAGTTCTTTTGCAATTAATCTGGCAATCTCTTCAATTTCCTTTAAAATCCTTTCAGGGGTATAAAGGGGTGGGAAAATCATTGAGGAATCACCCGAGTGGATTCCTGCTTCGTGGATATGTTCTATTATCCCGCATAGATAAAAATCCTTTCCATCGAATATCGCGTCAACATCAAACTCCTTTGCATCCTGCAAAAATTCGTCTATTAAAACAGAGGTTCCCTTTGAAACCTCAAATACTTCCTTTAAAAATCCTTTTACATCCTCCATATCATAGGCAATATACATTGCTCTTCCGCCAAGAACATAGGAGGGTCTTATTAAAACTGGAAAACCTATTTCACCAATTGCCTCAATTGCTTCCTTTTCATCATAGGCAATCCTGCATCTCGGTTTTTTTAAGCCCAGTTTTTCAATCAATTCACTGAAGAATCTTCTGTCCTCTGCCCTTTCAATTTGAGAAGGGGAAGTTCCCAGAATGTTAAAGCCCTCCTTTTCAATTTCCCTTGCAAGGTTTAAGGGAGTCTGTCCACCGAATTGAAGAATAACACCATAGGGATTTTCAAAATCCAGTATTTCCAGAACTCTTTCCTTTTCAATGGGTTCAAAATAAAGTCTGTCAGAAATATCAAAGTCTGTTGAAACTGTTTCAGGATTTGAATTTATCAAAATTCCCTTTTTATCTTCTTCCTTTATTGCGAATATTCCCTGAACACATATATAGTCAAATTCTATTCCCTGACCTATTCTTGATGGTCCTGCACCCAGAATTACAACACCCTTTTTGCCAAAGAGCTTTGCCTCGTTTTTCCCTTTTTCATAGGTTGAATAAAAATAAGGAGTTTTTGCAGGAAATTCACCTGCACAGGTATCAACCATGTAAAAGCAGGGTCTTATTTTTAATTCCCTTCTTATTTCCTTTATGGATTCCTCTGAAAGTTCCAGAAGTTCTGATATTCTTTTATCAGAAAATCCGAGTTCCTTTGTCCTGTGAATATCTTCCTTTGTGAGCCTTCCTATGGTTTTTTTAACAATTTCATCCTCCTGAAGAACAATGTCCTTTATCTGCTCAATGAAAAAGGGGTCTATTTTTGTCAGTTCATAAATTCTTTCAACGGAAAAACCCCATCTCAAAGCATCTGCAATAAGCCACATCCTGTAGGGAGAAAACTTTTTCAGATTCTCTTCAAGATAATCTCTTACTTCAGAATACTTCAGTTTACCATCGCTCAGCCATCTTTCAACAAGGGAATTCAAACCGGTCCATCTTTCCTCAAGGGAAATTATTCCCTTGAGGAGTGCCTCTTTAAAATTCCTGCCTATTGCAAGAACCTCTCCAACTGATTTCATCTGGGTTGAAAGGTATGGGTCTGCTCCTGGAAATTTTTCAAAGGCAAACTTCGGAATCTTAACTGCAACATAGTCAAGGGTTGGCTCGAAGGAAGATGGGGTTATTTTGGTTATTTCGTTTTTTAACTCATCCAGAGTATAACCTATTGCGAGTTTTGCAGCAATTTTTGCAATTGGAAATCCTGTTGCTTTGCTGGCAAGTGCAGAAGACCTTGAAACTCGCGGGTTCATCTCTATTACATAAAACTCCTCGTGATCAGGTGATACAGCAAACTGAATATTTGAACCTCCTGTATCAACACCTATCTCCCTCATTATTTCAATTGATGCATCCCTTAAATCCTGATATTCTTTATCCCTTAAAGTTTGCTGCGGAGCAACGGTTATTGAATCACCTGTATGAACACCCATCGGGTCAATGTTTTCAATTGAACAGACAATAATCACATTGTCATTTTTATCCCTCACCACCTCAAGTTCAAATTCCTTCCAGCCTATCAGGGATTTTTCTATAAGGGCTTTTTCAACAGGGCTTATCTTTAAGGCATTTTTCACAGCTTCCTTGAACTCTTTCAAATTATTAACTATTCTTCCTCCTGTCCCTCCGAGGGTGAAGGAAGGTCTTATTACAAGGGGAAATCCTATTTTTTTATAGTTTTTTAAAGCCTCTTCAATAGAGGAAACATAAAAGGATGGTGGAACTTTAAGCCCTATTTTCTCCATTGATTTTTTAAACAAAATTCTGTCCTCAGCCTTTTTAATTGATTCATAACTCGCTCCTATCATCTTTACACCATATTTATCAAGAATCCCCTTTTCTTTTAATAAAACCGCGATGTTTAAGGCAGTCTGTCCTCCCATCGTGGGTAAAATTGCATCGGGTCTTTCCTTTTCTATAACCTGTTCAACAATTTCGGGTATTATCGGCTCTATGTAGGTTTTATGAGAAAATTCAGGGTCTGTCATTATGGTTGCAGGGTTTGAATTTATAAGGATTACTTTAATCTCTTCCTCTTTTAAAGCCTTTAATGCCTGTGTCCCTGAATAGTCAAATTCACAGGCCTGACCTATTACTATAGGACCAGAACCTATGAGGAGGACCTTTTTATATTTTGACATTCAGTTTTTAATTATAACTTATTCTTTGTATTTTTTAAAACTTCCTTTGCTTTATCAATCTGAAATTTTACCCAGGCTGGATGAGTAGAACCGTAAGTTTTCTTTTTTCTCACCGAACTTTCAGGTGAAAAGATAAGATAAACATCCTTTTCAAAAAGGGATGAAAATTCCTTATACTTCTTTAAGGTAATGCAGTCAAAGGGTATATTTTCCCTTTTTGAGAATTCACACAACTTTTTTACGGTCGCATAAGCATCCTCAAAGTTCATTCCCTTCTCTATCAGATAATCAACGATATCCGTTGAATAAACCAGATATCCCATCTTTCTTCTTATTTCCTCCTTGTTTATTTTAAGTTTCTCAAGCATTTCCTTAAAAGCCCTTATGGTATTGAAAGCGGTATCTACTCCCTCTTTAAGCGGAATTTTGTCCTCCTGCATATCCTTATTATAGGAAATCGGGGTTCCTTTTAAAACTATGTAAAGGGATGTTAGATATCCGAAAATTTTGCCTGCCTTTGCCCTTATAAGTTCAAAGATATCTGGATTTGCCTTATGAGGCATCATACTGCTTCCGAATTTCTCAAAATCTTCAAAGTATATAAAGGAAAATTCTTCCGATGAAAAAATTATAAAATCCTCGGCATACCTTGATAAATCCAGAAGGATAAGAGAAAGGGCAAAGAGAACTTCTAAAATGAAGTTCCTGTCTGAAACACTGTCAATGGAATTTTCCGAAATTTTAGAAAACCTGAGTTCTTTCTTTAAAAGATTCCTGTCAATGGGAATAGAACTTCCTGCAAAAGCTCCACAGCCCAGGGGTAATTCATCTACCCTTTTTAAAGCCTCTAAAAGCCTTTCTTCTCCTCTTTGCATTTTCCAGAAAAGAGACATTATATAATGAGAAAAAAGCACAGGCTGTGCCTGCCTTAGATGTGTATATCCCGGAATTATTACTCCGAAATTTTTCTCCGCAATTTTAACAATAACCCTTTGGAGTTCTTTTATTTCCTTTGAAATTTCAAAAATTTTCTCTTTAAGCCAGATTCTCTCGTCGGTTGCCACCTGTTCATTTCTGCTTCTTCCGGTATGAAGTTTTTTCCCTGAATTTCCAGTTTTTTGAATTAAAAGGTTCAATACTGCCATATGAACATCCTCAAAGGAATTCGGGTTTTTATTTACCTTTATTTTTTTAAGCGCTTTTTTGATTGAGTTAAATTCTTTTTTATCAAGGATACCCGCTTTAAAAAGAGCCTTTGCGTAAGCCTTTGAAGCCTCAATCTCTGCATCCCATAAAAATTCATCAATTTCTATACTTTTATTAAAATCATGAAATGAGCTCATTTTTTACCTCCTTTTCAAGTGCAGAATATAAGGTTATATCCATTCCCATAAATTTGATAAATCCTTCTGGATATCTCGGGTCAAATTCCTCAAAATTTTCATAGGTTGCTACGTCTTTTCTGTAAAGGGAAAAGGGAGATTCCCTTCCACAAATTTCCATCCTTCCTCCATCAAATTTTACTTTCACCTTTCCTGTAACATGCTCCTGGGTTTTTTCCATGAATGCTCTTATTGCAGAACACATGGGAGAAAACCATAAACCCGAGTAAATGAGCCTTGAAAAATATTCTTCAAGGAATTTTTTAATAAATAAAAGGTCTTTGGGCAGAGTCATATATTCAAGAGATTTGTGAGCATAAATTAATGTGAGTGCTGCGGGCGCTTCATAAACTTCTCTTGACTTTATCCCCATGACCCTGCTTTCTATGTGGTCAATCCTTCCGAATCCATGTGCTCCTGCAATTTTATTAACATATTTAATTATTTCCAGGAGTGGCATCTTCATATCGTTTATCTTTTCTGGTATTCCTTTTTTAAAATATATCTCAATGTAATCGAGAGAATCAGAGACAGGATTTAAAGGACGTGTAAGTTCATAAACATCCTCAGGAACTTCTCTTTCAGCGTTTTCAAGTATTCCACCCTCAATTGACCTTCCCCACAAATTCTCATCTATGGAATAGGGTTTTCCCTTTGTCACAGGTATCGGGATGCTGGCTTCTTTTGCATAATCAATCAGGGCAGGTCTTGAAAGAGAATACTCTCTTATGGGAGCAATTATTTTAAGTTCAGGTGCAAGAATTTTAAAACTCAAATCAAACCTTATCTGGTCATTTCCCTTTCCTGTACATNCATGTGCGACAGCCTGTGCATTTTCCTTTTTTGCAATTTCAACCACTGTTTTTGCAATGAGAGGTCTTGAAAGGGCACTAAAAAGAGGATAATTATCCTCGTAAAGAGAGTTTGAGATTATTGATGGGACAATATACTCTTTTACAAATTCATCCTTTTTATCTATTATATACGCCTTTTCCGTTCCCAGATTCAAAGCCCTTTCTCTTATCTTTTCAAAATCTTCATTTTGACCCACATCAACCGCAACTGTTATCACATCCATTTTGTGGTTTTCCTTGAGCATCTTTATACAGCAGGATGTATCAAGCCCTCCTGAGTATGCCAGCACAACCTTTTCTTTCACTTTTTACCCCCTGAATAAATTTTTATACAATTTAAGTGAATAATTATACTAAAAATAAATATAAAATGTCAAATTAATGAATAATCTTTGAAAATTACTGAATAATTATGCAGAATTAGATGGAAACCAGTTCTTTAAATCTTCTTTCTATTTCCTTTGCATTCTTTAAATTATTTACCACAACAAGGATTGTATCATCCCCTGCAACGGTTCCTTCAAGGCCTTTTATTTCACAATGATCTATCAAGCTTGCAACACCATGGGCATTTCCCGGGGTTGTTTTTACAAGTATTAAATTATTAACCCTTTTAACTTCTTTAACAAAGTTTTCAAAAACTATTTTTAATTTTTCTTCTATCTTTATTTCCTCTTTCTCCATCTGTTTATATATATATTCTCCCTTTTCGTCTCTTACTCTTACTATTCCGAGTTCTTTTAAATCCCTAGAAAGGGTTGCCTGGGTTGTTTCAAAACCTTCTTTTTTTAAAATATCAAGGAGTTCAAATTGATTTTTCACCTTATGTTTTTTTATTATATCCAGTATTAAACTCTGTCTTTTTCTTTTGTCCTTCATAAGAAATAAAAAAATAATGGATAAAACTCAAGGAAGTCAAATTTATAAAAAATAAATTTTAAAGATTAATGAAAGTTCCTCTAAAAAATTTATTTTACAATTACAAACTTATAGAGTTTTTTCTCCTTTCCAAGTTTAATCTTTAAGAAATAAACATTTGATGAAAGTTTTTTTGAATCAACTGTGAAACTGTGGGTTCCTGTTTTAAGAAGTCCCCTGTATAGAGTCAAAACCTTTCTTCCTGTGGGGTCATAAATGTTGATATTTGCTTTTGAAGGATTTGGAAGAATTAATTTCAGGTTTAATTTCCCTGAATTGAGTATTGAGATTCGAGGGAAAACAATTTTTGTTTCTGAAACACTGACAGGAACAATCTGGAATGAGTAATAACCATAATCAGGAGCCCCTACAGGGTCAGAACCTTCATTCGGATACATAAATTTATCCCTTGCCCTATAGTAATAGTCAACAACATCACCTAAATTCTGCTGGGGTATCTCTCCCTGATACCAGTCATTTCCCTGAGGTGTCATTGGCACCTTAATCCACTGACCACTATTTACCCTGTAGAAAATCCAGACAGAATCAACACCGTTATTATCAGTCACATTTGCCTGAAGCGTGAAAGGACCTGTATAACCTGTATCAGATAAAACAGTTCTATCGTTAAAATAGGGGGGCTCATTATCATCTGGAACAAAAAGTTTTATGTCATCTATCCACCAGTCAGTGTAGTCCTGGAAAAAGGTATACGCATCTATAAGGAATCTTATTTTGACATTGTTGCTTATATAATTTGACAGGTCAAATACTTCTTCTGTCCAGGGTAGTGTATTCCCCTGCAGCCAGTTATAAGCCCAGAGGTCTGTCCAGGTTGACCCGCCATTTGTTGAAATCTGAATTGATGCATCATCTAAAAATATTCCTGATTCGAAATCATAGGAATGCCACAGTGAAAGTGTTGGATTATTTAAATTTGTTAAATCCCAGGTGGAGTTCAGGGTTAATGTCCATGCATCGTCAAGGGGTGCACCGCTGTATGCTGAATGGGTTGGTGAATGGGAATTCTGGTCTGTCCTTGTCCAGTTTCCTGTGGGTGTCCAGTAGATTGTGAAACTGTCTATTCCTCCTGCATATTCAAAGTCCTCTTCCCATATCGTAATGGGCGGAGGGGGGGTACCTATCTGGATTGTGTAATCCAGTGTATCATCAAAATCTATGCTATCACCGTCTGCATGAATAATAAGGGAATAAGTGGCAACATGTCCAGGAGGAGTTAAATCGTGAGCAGTGAGTAAATAGGGACTCCCTGAATTAGAGGCGGTGCCTTCAGGGGGCAGGTCTCCAAAAATATGGGTTTCATTTTGAATTGATAAATAGTTGTCATAAGAGACAACCGTTCCTTGTGTATTGTAAGCATTTGCACCACCTACATTTTTGAGAGTTACAACAAGTTGAGCTGTCTCGCCTGGCTCCAAGATTCCGTTTCCATTCCCACCAGGGGGTGGGTCGTCTATTGTTCTTTGAATCACTGAAATATAAGGTTGATTGATGGTAGGAGTTGCCTGAAGCGCCTTCCATACATTGAGCCTTCCCCATCCATAGGTATTATTAGGATAAGGAACACCCTGAGGGGGTTCATCCACATTGTCAATTAAAATGCTGTAAATTGTTTTTACATCTAAAGTAGGATTTTTCTGGCACATAATCGCTATGGCACCTGCAACATGAGGAGTAGCCATTGATGTTCCATTCATGTTTTGGTATCCACCACCGGGAACACAAGAGCGTATGTTTACTCCGGGTGCGGAAATTTGTGGCTTTGTTAAATTCCAATCGTCTCTCAGCCATGTTGATGGGTCATTAAAAGGTGGTTGATCAGGGGCAGGACCACGAGAAGAAAAATCAGCAATATCGTCATTTATATCCGTCGCACCTACACCGATGTTATTCGAATAGCTACCGGGACAACCCACAGTTCCCGGGCCCGGCCCGTTATTCCCGTTTGCAAAAACCGGAACTATCCCAATAGAGACATAGGTCCGCATCACCGGGTAGAAAAAGGTATCTGCTGCGTTCGAACCACTCCAGGAGTTGGACACAGCTTCAATATCCACGGAGTCCTTTAAATCCGCCATGAATTGAAGTCCTTCTAAGCATTGATCATAACTCCCTGAGCCACCCGAATTAAGCACCTTTGCTGCAGCAAATCTGGCTCCAGGAGCAACACCGATATCATCCGGAAAAGAACCAAAACCATCTCCCCCTAAGATTGTTCCCATACAATGGGTCCCGTGTCCATTGTCATCATAAGGTTCATTAGAAGGAGGTAACCCAGCTGATACATGCCAATATCCTGCCCATTTGCCTTGCAATGCAGGGTGTGTATGTTCCACACCGGTATCGGTTATGCCGATAATTACACCTTCTCCTGTATAACCTCTGTTCCAGCAAGAATCAGCCACTACTTTCTGAATATTCCACTCTATTGCCCTGGTCGAAATCGGTGGATCAGGAGAGGGGGTAGCAACAATATGAACTTTACCGTTGTGGAAAATTCCTTTTACATCCTCTCGTTTTGCGAGTATCTTAATTACACGGGGAGTAGCTTTAAGGTGAAATCCGTTAACTACCCAGTATCGTTGACAAATTTCAATCTCATCTGATGCCGTACTTTCCAGCCATCTTATTACCGGTTCCTGAGAAGTCTCGGCAATATTCTTAAAAAGACTTATCCTTTCTGAAATTGTTAAATTTCTGACTTCATCATAAGGGTATTCCGCATTCATAATTACAATACAGGATATCTTTTCACCGGGTGAAGCATTCTCCATCTGAGTTTTCAGCTCCTTAGTTATTTTACTCTCCCATATTACGCTCACCAACATAATCCACCATATCATAATACACCACCTCCATTTTTTGTTTTTATTTTACTTTTCATTTTTAATAAATTTTCAAAGTTGATTGTATAAAAAAGTCTTTGATTATCAATTCTTTATGTTCCATTATAAAGGACAAATACAAAAATTTAAAATTTTTTTCTTTTTTTTTCCAAAAATTGAAACATACCCATTTAAAACCTTATAATCTGGACTGCAAATGATGCATTATCCTATAGATAAAAAAATAGAGGTTATTGAACTTTATAAAAAATGTAAGAGTATCAGGGAGATAAGTAAAAATTTAAATTTAAATTATCCAACTGTATGGAGATGGATAAAAAAATATAATGAAAAGGGATTTGAAGGTATTAAGAGAAAGGAAGTAGATAAAAATCCATTAATTTTTAAATATATATTCGAGTTCAAGCAGAAAAATCCTGATGCCACTTTAAAAGAAATTCAAAAGAATCTGAAAAAAGACAGGGGGATTTCCCTTTCTTTAAAAAAAATATGGAAAATATTAAAATATCAGGGATTTTCGGGGTTCAATAAAAATTCAACGGATTCATTATTCAGCGATTGCACTCCTTCTACAAAAGAGACAAAAGATTATATAAAAATTGCGGAGCATCTTTTTAAAAATGGAAATATCAAGGAATGTGCCCGAATACTTAACTTGATGCCCTTTTGCCCTGAAAATGAGATGTTGACTCAAATTCCTGACAAATATTTAAATTTAGAGAGAAAAATAGACAGATTACTCAGTCTTTACGGAAAGATTCCTTATAGTAAACTTGCAAGAAAAGCAGAGTTTTTAAGAAAAAAAGCTTTAAGCTCATCAAGAATTTACGATTCCATAAGGCTGGGAGTTCTTGAAGTCAAATGTCTTGAATGGACTTATGATGCAGAGAATATAATTAGAGTGGGGAAGGAAATTGAGAGACAAATAAAAAGAAATTTAAAGGATAAAAGACTTTTATTTGAACTATTTATCGGGATGGGTAAAGCCTATGCAATTTTAAATGATTATAAAAAGGCGATTGAGTATGCAAATAAATGTGAAAAAATTCTTAAAAACCTGAAATATGGAGATATTTACAGAACAGGACTTGCGAGCCTTTATACTTATCTGGAAGATAACAGAAGAGCATGGCGATGTGTTAAAAAGATAGAAAGGGATGTTTTTTATTATACTCCTTTAATCGTATATGCAGTATCAGGAGATTTTAAACAGGTGGATAAATTAATCAGGTATGCAGGAGATAAAGAAATAGGTGTCTCTTCAGGAATATTCCTCTCCAGAGCGATAAAATTTCTTGCACGAGGGAACTTAAAAAAGGTAGAGCATTATGCAAAAGAATCTCTTGCAAAAGCTAAAAGATTTGAACTTCCAGGTTATATATATTCATTAAACCTCATATTTGCAGCAATATACTCTGCAATGGGTATGGAAAAGGAAAAAGAAAAAATTTTAGAAAAAGCATTAAAATTTGTAAAAAAGCAAAAAATGACCCACTATGAGAATTTATTGAAACCGATTTTAGAAGAAAAAATCTCAGACTGTATGGAGAAAAACAGATTTCCCAGGATAAGACTTTATTGTTTTCTTAAAAAAGCATCTTTAAGTTTAAAAAAGGACGATATAAAAAAATTGTTTTCCTTTGCAAAAAAACAGAAAATGCTTGGTATTTTATGCAGAGATATACTATTATTTCCTGAAATTATAAGGAAGGCAATTCAGTACAGGATAGAAATTCCGTTTAATAGAAAATTTCTTCAACTTCCGTGTTTTAATGAAAATATACCTTCTCTCCAGATTAAGTTTCTGGGGTCTTTAAGGGTATATAAAAGGGGTAAAGAAATAAAGGTTAAATTAACCCCAAAGGAAAAATCTTTTCTAATATTTCTTTCTCTCAATTCTCAGAAAATTATCTCAAAAATAAAAATCATTGAAAATTACTGGGAGCATAAAAAGAATCCTGATCAATATTTGTACAACATGCTCTTTAATTTAAGGAAAAAACTTGGGATATCTCCTTACCTGCTTTATCTCAAAAAAAATTATTTATACAATAAAATTATATTCTACACTGACTGGGATGAATTTCAAAATCGTATAGTAAATGCCCATGCTCTTTTAAAAATGGGAGAAAAAGGATTTGCAAGGAGAGTATTCCTGGATGCCTTTAAGTTAATTCGCGGTAAGCCTTTTGAAAGGATGTATGACAGGTTGAGTGAAGATATGAGGGATAAAATTATGGCAGTTATAAGAGAAGAGATAGAAAATTATGAGAAAAATTTTGGAAGTTTTAAAATTGAAAAATTTTGTAAACTATTTTTTTAACTTAATTTCATTCTTCTTTATTTTTATAAAGGGTCTCTGCTTATTGCGAATTATTATATATTCATAAAGAAATAAAAGACAAATTGAAATTGTGATTGTTTAAGTTTTATAATTTAGAAAAAATAGAGGAGGCAGTTATGATAGAATTGATTTTTATAGGTGCAATTTTTATTTCTCAGGATGCGCTGGACAATCAATTTGTAATAAAAGGTAATAAGAATTATTTCTTTTACAGGACACCACCTGTAAATATGCCTGGATGGCCTGTAAACATAGGCACAGCGTCCCCTTATGCTCCAAGTGGTGTTGCCCTTGCCGATGTTAATAATGATGGATTTCTTGAAATAATAGTGGGTTCAACAAACGGAACCCTGCATGTATTTGATTATCAGGGTAATGAACTTCCAGGATGGCCTAAAACAGGTTTACAGGCAATTCAATCCAAGCCCGCTGTAGGTGATATAGATGGTGACGGTGACCTTGAAATAATAGCGTGTTCAAGGGTCAGTAATACTTATGCATTCCATCATGACGGAACTCCTGTGACTGGCTGGCCTGTTTCTCTTTCAGATATGCTGGGATTTGTTGCACCTGTTCTTTTTGACCTTGACAATGACGGTGATTTAGAGATAATAATAGCGAGAAGAGCCTACCCTTCTGGTGCTGTGCATGTATATTATAATGATGGGACACCTTACCCTGGATGGCCTCAGACTCTTGATTATTTGTGTGTTGCAACCCCTTCTGTTGCGGATATAGATAATGATGGAGTGTATGAGATTGTTGCAGTTTCTTACTACTCTCTCTATGTTTGGGATTCAAATGGAAATCTGGAACCTGGTTTTCCTGTTCTGAATTTTGCAGGGGGAATGAGTTATGCACAGCCCCAGTTATGCGACCTGGATGGGGATGGTGATTTAGAAATTCTTGTTGCCTATTATTCGGGTGGACAGAACTACGTAGCAATATACCATCATGATGGAACACTTTATACTGGATGGCCAAGGGATTTTCCAGGACCTCAAACCTATGTATGCCCTGTTATGGGAAATATAGACTTAAATCCTGACTTTGAGATATTCGGAGGAGGGCATGTCTTTGGAGGTCCAAGCCTTTTGGCAAGACATCAGGACGGAACAGCGGTTCCTGGATGGCCTGTCACAGTGGAAATGCTTGAAGGAACACCTTTAATTCTTGACCTCGATGATGACGGTGAAAGAGAAGTGCTTGTGGGTGATAATACAAATCCCGGTAATCTTTTTGCCTTTGAGGGAGATGGTTCAATTGTTCAGGACTGGCCTTTTGCAATAAGTTCTGCATTTGGTGTTAACGGTGCATCAGCAGGTGATGTGGACAATGATGGAGATCTGGAAATTGCCTTTATAACAACCGATGGAACCGTTTACCTTCTGACCCTTGATGGAGTTCCCTGTAAGGGATACCTGGCTGATATTGGAGATTATTTTCACGATAACTGGAACACAGGATGGTTTCATCCTTCACCACCCGAGAGTTTGAGAGCAGTATTGTACAACAATAGAATAGAACTTTCATGGAACGCCTCACCTGAACCCGATGTTTTCCTTTATTCTCTTTACAGGTCAAATACATCAGGAGGCCCCTATACGAGAATCTATCTTGGTTCTGATAATTTTTATGCGGATACCTCTGTTTCAAATGGTGAGTATTATTACTATGTGGTAACTGCAATTACAAAAAATCGTTCTGAGAGCAGGTTGAGTGAAGAGGTGGGGGTATATTTCGGAATTCAGGAAAGTAAACCTGCGAAAAATAAAGAAAATCTGGTCTTTCCTGCAGTTGTGAGGGAAATACCCCTTTATGGAGTTGAAAAGGTGTACACAGTTTCAGGAAAGCTTTTAAAATTTAAAAATCTCAGGAGAATTCCTTCAGGAGTATATATAATAAAGATAAAGGATAAATACAAAATTATAAGGAAGTTTTAAAAAAGATTCCTCATTTTTAATCCTGAAAATTGAATCCCACTTGACTTTTACATGACTTTAATTTTATAATTAATTATAAAATTAATGAATTTCTTAATTCAAAAAGGAGGTTTTTATGGCTAAAAAAGTTGTAGGAATATCTCTCGTGGTGGTCTTTTTAGCATTGACAGGATGTAAAAAGAAGGAAAAGAAGGAAGAAGCACCAACACCCGAGGAACTTCTTCAAACCTCACTTCATCATACAACTGCTGGAATGGCTTATTTTTATTCAAAAGACCAGGGCGGATTTGAAAACATAAGCAATATTCCCTATGAGAATCTGACCTGTTATAACTGCCACGTAGAAACAAATGAATGCTCTTCATGTCATACTGAGGGAACATCCTCCCCTCCACCCGATGATGCATGCCTTGCTTGTCACGGAAGACAGAACAAAGAAATAATGCTGGGATATTCTGATGTTCACAGAGACGCAGGAAAAACCTGTGCAGATTGTCATAAAAGTGATGATGCCCATGGAGATGGAAACTCTTACAATTCAATGCTTGAAGGAGCTATTCATGTAGAGTGTGAGGACTGCCATGAGAATTTACCTTCAAACTCCTCTCATGATCAGCATCTTGATGAACTTCATTGTTCTGCATGTCATGTAAAGAGCACGGTTACATGTTATAACTGTCACTTTGAGTCAGAGGTTAATCAGGGTCAGAAAGTTGCTTACGGTGCATTTCATGAATGGAAGTTCCTGGTAAAGTGGAATGGAAAGGTTCACGCAGGAAATATAATGACAATAACCTATCAGGGTAAAGCATTTGTAGTGGCTGCGCCTTTCTTTGGACACACCGTTTATAAACCCGACCCTGCTACAATATGTTCTGAATGTCATCAAAACCAGATAGTTCAGGAATACAATCAGAATGGAACAATGACAGCAGTGTGGTGGGATGATTCAACCCAGGCTCTATCTTATTTCAAAGAAACAATTCCTCTTCCTTTCGACTGGCAAACTGCCCTTAAATTTTCCTATGTAACCAAGGATACACAGGGTGCATGGGTTCATCTTAAAGATGATGCTGATTTAAAACAAATACTTTTTGCAGAACCACTGGATGAGCTTCCACCTCAGTGGTAAAAATTATTTAGCTATTTGAAGTTTAAGGAGGGGGATGGGTATAATTAAAATATGAAAAAAGGAGAGATACCTGAAATTTATATTTTACAGTCAGAGTTCTGCAGAGCTGTTTCACAACCTAAAAGAATTTTAATAATTGAAAAATTAAGTGATAGACCAAAAACAATAAAAGAGCTTGCTGAAGAACTCGGATTTTCAGCACCCAACATCGCTCAGCATGTTAAGTTACTTGCTGATAAAGGGATTATTTCAAAAAAAAGAAAGGGTAATAATGTGCTTTACTACCTGGAATATCCTGAGATACTTGAATCATCCCGTATTCTAAGAGGTGTAATGCTAAAAGTTTTTAAAAAGAGAGGGGCCTTAGCCAAACTTTAAGACATTTCTAATTCCAAAATAAAAGTCGTTGGGTTTAAAATAATGTTCTTATGAAGGAAATGCAGTTTACAGAACATCTTGAAGAGTTGAGATGGAGAATAATAAGGATTTTAATCTATTTCTTAACAGGTGCTATTCTCTCTTATATTTTTGTTCCACCTTTTTTGAACTACATAAAAAAACCTGTAGGAGAGTTATATTTTTTCTCTCCTCCTGAAGCATTCCTCGTAAGGATAAAATTATCCCTTTTGCTTTCTCTTTTTTTGACATTACCTTTAATAATTTTAGAAATCTGGAAATTTATCTCTCCTGCGCTTTATCCCGACGAAAAAAAGAAAATATTACCTTTTGTAATCTTTGGTATTTTTCTCTTTTATGCAGGAGGGATTTTCTCGGCAATTCTCGCATATCCCCTTGGAATGAAAGTTCTGCTTTCCTTTGGAAAAGGTTTTATGGAACCAATAATAGGTGCTGACCATCTGTTCAAAATATTTTTCTATCTGACCCTTGCCTTTTCAGTTTTATTTGAAACCCCGATAGTTGTTTTGATATTGACAAGACTGGGAATAATATCTACTGAAACAATAGAAAGAAGGAGAAGAGAAATAATAGTTGGAATATTTGTGATTGCAGCGATAATAACTCCTTCTGTTGATGCTATAACCCTTATTTTAATTTCCCTGCCACTTTATCTTCTTTTTGAAATTTCAATATGGCTATCAAAAAGGTTTAAATGAGAATAAAACTTGAGATAGAATATGATGGTAATGAATTCTACGGATGGCAGATTCAAAAAGATTTTAAAACTGCTCAGGGAGAAATAGAAAAAGTTTTAAAAAAAATATTTTTAAAAACTATAAGGACAAAAGGGGCTTCAAGGCTTGACAGGGGTGTTCATGCAATTTCTCAGATTGCCCATTTTGAGATAAGTAAGGTATTCTTTAGAAGGTATTTTAAAGAACTTGGGGATTTCAGAAGGAGTCTAAATTCTCTTTTACCGGATTCAATCCATATAAAAAATATAGAGATTGCTCCGGACGGTTTTCATGCAAGATTTGGGTCAAAAGGAAAAATTTATGTTTATAAAATATTTATTGGGAAATCCCCTTTAAAAAGAAAACACTTCTGGGAAGTCGATTTTCCTATAAAAATAAGGTCTCTTTATAAAATGGCAGAATTTATAAAGGGAGAAAAGGACATGAAAAAATGGGCCCCTTCCCATGAAGGTGAAAGTAAGGTAAAATTTTTCTGTGCAGGATGGAAAAGAAAAGGCAATATTTTAATCTTTTATATATCTGCAAACAGATTTTTAAATAAGCTGATAAGAAGCCTGGTAGGACAGATGATTTTCCTTGCAAGAGAAGGAAATTATTTGAAATTCAGGGAGTATTTTGAAAAAGGTCCTGAAAAAATAATAATTGCACCACCACAGGGTCTTTATCTTGTTAAGGTTTTATACGAAAATTTTAAAAAAAAGGAAATAGAAAAGGTTTTAAAAGAGGTTATTTAGAACTCAAACTCTCCTTCCATTTCCATCTCTTCTCTTTTTATTTTCTTTTCCGATTTATAGTTGTTGAAATTGTAGGTTAATGTTAGAACCAGAACGGGTGATTTTCTTTTAAAAACCTGATTGTATGTATAACCATAACCCTCTGTTTTGAACTCCCTTTTTGATGTCTGAAAAATATCCCTTACCTGTAAGTTTAATACTAACTTTCTCTCAAAGAATGTTTTCTGGACTGCAAAGTCAATGGTGTAAAACTCTGCGTGGTCCCCCTGCGCTGAAACAGATGGGCTGTGGTATCTTGCAATCAGTTGCACTCTCATAGTCCTGGTTAAAATAAAGGATGTGTTAAATCTAAGGTTCCAGTTAAAACTCTCTTTTGAAAATTTTTCATCAAAAAGTTTTCCCTTTAATTTATAATTGTAAAAATCTATCATCGGGTTTATATTCCAGAAGGGAAAGATATTTTTATTGTACGAAATTTCGCTTCCCAGCGCAAAGGATTTGCCCACATTTTCAAAGGTATGAAGGAATGCAGAATCCTGATAAAGGGTGTTTACCCTTTCTATTTCATTGTGGGTAATTCTGTAATAAACATCAAGGGATAAAAATCCTTTAAAAAGGGAAGTTTGAAATCCTGTCTCAAAATTATCAATGTATTCAGGCTTTAAATCAGGATTCCCTTTTCTTGCATTGTAGGCATCCATCCAGGTTATAAAGGGTTCAAACATCCATCCCCTTGGTCTTGAAATTCTTTTTGTATAACTTGCCATAAGTTGATTTGTTTTTTTAATTCTGTATGAAAAATGGGCTGTCGGGAAATAGTCCCATCTTTCAAGCAAAAATTTTAAATTTGTGTCAGCATATTCTATTTTTCTATGAGTATACTCTGCCCTTAATCCCAGTTGATAACCAAAACTGTTTTTCTCTCCTGAAAATATGGTGTAAATAGATTGAATATTCTTTATATATTCAACATCGTGGTGAAATTCGGGTTTTAATTCATAATTACCGTTTTCAGTATTATATTCATAGAGGTCGGTTATATCCCTGCTTTTTCCCCAAAGGCCCTGATAACCTGTTTCAAACTTTAAATTTTTGTTTAAAGGTAAAGAGTAATCTATCTTTGCTATTATTTTCCGCGAAGGACCTTTTTCAGCACTCTTCTGGCCACTTAAAATGCTTCCCGCCTCATCCTCTTTATGGGTGACTGTCTCCTCATCACCCTTTCTGTAGGTATACATGAACTCGGTGTATAATTTATGTTCTTTCTTTTTGAAGTTATGCAGGTCATTGAAAATAACTTCATAATAAAAGGTCCTGACCTTTTAAAGGTATCATGAGTTTTATAGTTTATCTCTCCGGTAGAATCAGAAAACTCAGTGTAATTCAAATCTCCCTGTCCTTCCATTTTCCAGAAACCATAACTTCCTGAAATACCCAGTGTGTTTTTCTCATTTAATTTAAAATCAATTCCCGCCCTTATTCCAGCGGGATTGAAGCCTCTTTTAAAGGTTCCGTCAGATTTTATTTTTACATCCGAAAGTATTCTATCTGAATTCATATTCCCTGGAAAAGTTCTTTTATCATAATTAAGACCAAAAAATGTGTTTATTTTTCTCTTTTTCCATGTTAGCAGTATATTGCCTCCGTATTTTTCATCAACTCCTGCATTTAAATTTAAGATACCGTTTATTCCCTGAAGTTTGCTTTTCTTTAAAATTATATTTATTATCCCTGCAACTCCTTCAGGGTCGTATTTTGCTGATGGATTTGTTATTATTTCTATTTTGTCAATTGCAGATGCAGGAATCTGTTTTAAAGCATCACTTGGTTCTAAAACAGTTGGTCTCCCATCTATGTAAACATTAAAATCCTCGCTTCCCCTTAATTTTACATTTCCCTCTATATCGACACTCACTGAGGGAACATTTTTTAAAACATCAACCGCTGTTCCTGAAAGGGCTGTTGCCTGTTTACTCACCTCTATCACTTTTCTGTCCACCCTATAGGTTATTGGTGCGGGCTCTGCCTTAACCTCCTGAGTTTCAAGGATAAAGGAAACAGGTTCAAGGTATATTCTGCCCACATCAATTATATTATCAGATGGTTTTAAAACAATGTGATAAATCTCTTTCATCCTGTATCCTATAAAGTCAATCTTCAGAAAGTATACCTCTGGTCTTAGATTTTTCAAAATAAATTCACCATTTTTGTCTGTGAGAATTCCTGTAACAAGAGTGCTATCTTCTGTCCTGAATAGAGAAACACTCGCATATTCAAGAGGATAATCCGTCTCCCTGTCAAGGATTATTCCTTTTATCAGACCGTTTTTTCTGGATATAATCCTTTTTTCAGGGTTTACCTGGGCAAAAACATCTGTAAAAAATAAACCTATAACTATTATAAAAATTTTACCCATTTTTTAATCTCTTTTTTAATTTATTAGACGCAGAAAAGGGCTTAAAAGTTCCCTTTAAAGGTTGTTAAAATCTAATGAATGGGGTTATAATAAAATTCTTATGATAAAGATTTTACTTCTGCTTTTTACCCTGAGCTCAAAATCACCCACCCTTTCAGCCTGGCTTTCTTTTTTAATTCCAGGAGGAGGACAGTTTTATACTGAAAACTATTTAAAGGGGGTTTTAATTACAGGCATTCAGGGATATTTAATTTACGAGTTCAATAGAATATACGATTTAAAAAAGGAAAAAAGAATTCCGGACACCACCTATGAGAGGAAAATGGTTTATAACTCAATATGGTATTTAATAACACTTACTTATTCAATTGCGGATGCTTATGTATCAGCCCATCTTTATAATTTCGAAAGAGATACAACTTTAAATATTTCTTTTTTACCTTCAAAAAAAGGATTTAAGTTTTTTTTAACAAAAAAATTTTAAAAAGGAGGAAATTGTGGACAGGACTGAAAAACTTTTAAAAAACATGACAGAGGCAACAGGTATACCCGGCTTTGAAGATGAAATAAGGGAAACAATAAAAAGTGAATTTAAAAAGTATGCGGATAAAATCCTTTATGATAAGCTGGGTTCTGTTATAGCGGTTAAAAAGGGGACTTCTGATAGACCAAAAATTGGTTTTTTTGCTCATATGGATGAAATAGGGTTAATGGTAAAGGGATTCACAAAACTGCCAAAAGGGTATGTTAAGTTTGCACCTCTTGGAGGATGGTGGCCTGCAACCTTAACAGGTCAGAGAGTAAAGGTTTTAACCGATAAAGGGGAGTTCTATGGAGTCGTTGGAGCAATACCCCCTCATCTTTTAAGAAGAAGAGAAGATGCTCAGAAACTTCCTGAACTTGACGATATGTTCATAGATTTTGGTGTTGAAGAAAAGTTTAACCCTCAGAAAAAACTCGGAATAAAGATAGGAGACCCAATAGTTCCAGTTTCTGATTTTAAAATTATGGAAAATAAAAACATATATGTTTCCAAGGCTTTTGATGACAGGGTGGGTTGTGCTCTTCTGGTAAGAATTCTGGAAGAACTATCAAAGAAAAAATTTCCAGGAACAGCTTATTTTGTTGCAACGGTCCAGGAAGAGGTTGGTTTAAGAGGAGCTGCAACATCCCCATGGGTATTTGAACCTGATGTTGCAATTGCCCTTGATGTTTCATTAACAGAAGACACACCAGGAGCAAGATCAGAAACAGATGCAAAACTTGGAGGAGGCGCTGCAATTGTATCCCTTGACTATACAATGGTCGCTCATAGAAGATTAAGGAATTTCCTTGTTAAAATTGCCGAAAAATATAAGGTCAAATATCATCTTGTGACCGTTACAAGGGGTGGTTATGACACGGGAAGAATACACCTCTTCAAAGAGGGTGTTCCCTCAGGAATAGTGGGAATCCCTTCAAGATACATACACGGATTTCAATCAATGATTCACCGAAAGGATTTTGATAACGCTTTAAACCTTTGCGTTAATTTTGTAAGGGGATTTGATAAAAAGAAATTAAATGAAATAACAAGATACTGATATGAAAATAGCAATAATAGGGGCTCTTGGCAGAATGGGAAAAATGATAGCCGAGGTTGCGAGAAAAGAAAACATAGAGATTAAAGGGGCATGTGAGTTAGAAGGACACAAAGATGCAGGCAAAGATTATGGAAAGATTTTATGGAGAGAAGAAATCGGAGTAATTATAACCGATGACTTTGAAAAGGCAATGGAAGCAGCTGATATAGGAATTGAATTCACAAATCCATCTGCAACTATTGAGCATTTAAAAAAAATAAGGAAAATAAAAAAACCCTATCTTACAGGAACAACCGGATTTAAGGAAGAAGATTTTAAGGAGTTTGAGGAGACAGGAAAAGTAATTCCCCTTTACTGGGCTCCAAATATGAGTTTTGGAACAGGGGTTTTATCTCATATAGTTGGTCTTATGGCAAAATACTTCAATGACTGGGATTTTGAAATAATGGAAATTCATCATACAGGTAAAAAGGATGCTCCATCAGGAACCGCAATTCAGCTTGCAAACATAATTGAAAAAAATTCAGGTAGAAGTCTAAAAAGAACTTTTGGAAGAGAAGGGCTTTCCCCGAGAGAAAAGGACGAGATGGGTATTTTTGGCTTAAGAATGGGTGATGTAAAAGGTGAACACAGGATATTTTTTGCAACTGAGGGAGAAAGGGTTGAGGTTGCCCATATTTCCTACACAAGGGAAATATTTGCAAAAGGAGCGATAAAGGCTGCAAGATGGCTTTTGAAAAAACAGGAACCCGGATTTTATTCAGTCAATGATTTGCTGGGATTGAGATAAAAAAATTTAATAGGAGGTAAAAAATGGTTGCACTGTGGATAATTCTCGGGATCATATTATTACTCATAATCTTTGCAATAGGGATTTATAATTCCCTTGTGAGGGAAAAAATGCAGGTTAAAAATGCATGGAGTCAGATAGATGTCCAGATTAAAAGAAGACATGACTTAATTCCAAACCTTGTAAATGCTGTTAAGGGATATATGAAATACGAAAAGGAGACCCTCACACAGGTAATCGAGGCAAGGGCAAAGGCTGTAAGTGCAAGGGATAAAGGAGATTTAAAAGAAATCGGTAAGGCAGAAGGTGAACTTTCAGGAATACTCGGAAGACTTTTTGCCCTTTTTGAGAGATATCCTGATTTAAAGGCAAATCAGAATGTGATGGCGCTTCAGGAAGAACTTACAAACACCGAAAATAAAATATCTTTTGCAAGACAGTTTTATAATGATATGACCATGAAATACAACACATCCATTCAGGTGTTCCCGAAGAACATAATTGCGGGAATGTTCGGATTCAGACCTTTTGATTTCTTTGAAGTTGAAAAACCTGAAGAAAGAGAAGTGCCAGAAGTTGACCTGAATGTCTGAAATAATAACATTTTATGATTTACAGAGGAAAAATTTAAGGAAAACAATATTCCTTATTATTTTCTTCCTTGTAATTGCAGGTGTAATAGGATTCTTAGTTGATAGTTATTTTCTGGGATTTCCTCAGAAATCTTCTTTTCCCTTTGCAACATTTATAGCCCTTTTAATTTCAGGAACCCAATCTCTTGTATCCTACTTTAATGGGGACAAAATAGTCCTATTTTCTGTAGGGGCAAGACCTGCAAACCCTGAAATATTTGAAGAAAAACAACTTATAAACATTGTAGAGGAAATGAAAATTGCATCAGGGCTTCCAATGCCAAAAGTTTATATAATTGAGACCGATGTTCCAAATGCCTTTGCCACTGGAAGAGACCCTGAACACTCTTCAGTTGCTGTTACAAGGGGACTTATGAAAATTCTAAACAGGGAAGAATTACAGGGAGTCATAGGTCATGAAATGGCTCATATAAGAAACAGGGATATTCTCACAATGACAGTTGCAGCAACACTTCTGGGAATAATAGTTCTTCTCTCTGACCTTGCATTAAGAGGGTTGTGGTGGGGTGGTGGTAGAAGAAGAAGAGACAGGGGAAAGGGCTCGGGAAACGCAATAGTTCTAATTCTGCTCCTGGTGCTTGCAATTTTAGCACCCATAATTGCAAGACTTATATTCCTTGCAATATCAAGGAGTAGAGAATATCTTGCTGACGCAAGTTCAGCAGAACTCACCAGAAATCCTGTTGCTCTTGCAAAAGCCCTTGAAAAACTTGCTTTAAACCAGAAAGGAAAACCCATAGGCAATAAAGCAGTTTCTCATATGTGTGTTGTATCACCTTTAAGAAGTTCTTTAATGGAAAAAGAAAATTTCTGGGCAAATTTATGGAGTACACATCCACCCATTCAGAAAAGGATTTTCTATCTTAAAAGAATGGCACATGCAGCATGAGATGGTGACAGGTAAAAGATTAAAAAGTATAAAAATTTTTATAAATATAAACCATTTACTATATGCCATAAGCCATCCTTACAAGTTCGGAAGCAGGGATATTTAAAATGAAAAAGGAAGGGATGAAAGGGGCTTTTATAAATAAGCATGGAGACCCGGAAGTAATAGAAGTAGGAGAGATTCCTTTACCTGAGCCTGGACCGGGCGAGGTAAGAGTAAGAGTAAAAGCATCTTCTATAAATCATCTTGATATATGGGTAAGAAAAGGCTGGCCCGGTCTTAAGTTAAAATTTCCTCATGTTCTCGGTGCTGATGCATCAGGAATAGTTGACAGAACAGGTGATGGAGTTAAAAATTTAAGCAAAAATGATAAGGTAATTATCTATCCTGCAATTTTTTGTGGAAAATGTAAAAACTGTATTTCAGGAAATGAAAATCTGTGTAAGGACTATAAAATTTTTGGTGAAAGAACTCAAGGAGTTCAATCAGAATATGTAGTGGTTCCAAAAGAAAATGTTTTTCTTNTACCAAAAGGACTTTCATTTGTTGAAGCTGCATCTTTACCTCTTACCCTTTTAACAGCAATGCAGATGATCGAAAAGGCAAATCCTGAACCAGGAATGAATGTTCTTGTAATGGCTGCAGGTTCAGGTGTGAGCTCCCTGCTGATCCAGATTTTAAAGGCAAAAAATTGCAATATATTTGTAACCGCGGGGAACAGAGAAAAGGTTGAGAGAGCAAAATGGCTCGGAGCAGAAGAAGGAGTTGTTTACAAAGATAAGGGATGGGAGAAAAAGTTAAAAAACATCTGCGAGAAGATTGACATAATTTTTGACCATACAGGTAAGGATTTCTGGGAAGGTATGATAAAAATTATTAACTGGGGAGGCAAAATAGTAATATGCGGCGCAACTTCAGGATATTCCGCAATTACTGATTTAAGACATGTGTTTTTCAGACAGATCCATATAATAGGTTCAACAATGGGAACAAGAAAGCACCTTTTAAAAGGGCTTGAATTTGTTGAAATGGGATTTATAAAGCCTATTGTCGGAAAGGTTATGAACATTGATAAAGTCCAGAATGCCCATAAATTAATAGAGGAAAGAAAAATATTCGGAAAAGTTGTTTTGAAAATATAAAGAAATTTACCTTATAATAAATAAATGCTTTTTTCTTATAAGGGGAAAAATCCAAGGATTGGAAAAGAAGTGTTTATTGCTCCTGCTGCAATCTTAATCGGAGATGTTGAGATAGATGATTTTTCATCAGTGTGGTTTGGAGCAGTTGTAAGAGGAGATATTCATTATATAAGAATAGGTAAATATACTAATATTCAGGACAATGTTGTAATACATGTTACAAAGGACAAGTTTCCTGTGGAAATAGGGGATTATGTAACAATAGGACACAATGCAATAATTCATGGTGCTAAAATTAGAAATAATGTCCTGATAGGAATGGGAGCAAAAATCCTTGACGGTGCTGATATAGGAGACAATTGCATAGTAGCTGCCGGGAGTGTTGTCAGAGAAAGTTTTAAAGTGCCATCAAACTCCTTAGTCGCAGGAATACCCGGTAAGATAAAAAGAAATTTGAAAAAATCTGAAATAGAAACTCTAAAAAAGCATGCAAAGAACTATTCAGAATATGCCAGAGAATGTCAAGAGGAGTTAGAGGTAAAAAAGATAAGGAGATGAAAAAGATTTTTATGCTACCCGTTATTTTCTTTACAATCTCATGTGTTACATTTGTGCCCAGAGAAGTTCGTGTAGAGAGAAAAGTTACAGGAATCAACCTCCAGAAAGGTGTTCAGAACCTGAAAGAAAAAAATTATGAATCCGCTCTTTCTTTTTTCTATAAAGCAAAAAATACAGGCGAGGACCCTCATTTATCTCAGTTCTATATCACATACACTCATTATCTACTCAAAGATTATGATAACACAATAAGGGAAGGTAATAAATTTCTCAGGAATTTCCCTGGTTCTGAGTTAAAAGACGAAGTCTTTTATTTTATGGGAGTATCCTTTGAAAAACAGAGATTTTATGTCAGAGCTGCAGAAAGTTTTATAAGGGCATTCAAAACTTCAGATAATCCCCAGGTGCTAAAGAATTCAAGAACTAAATTTGAAAAAATAATAAAAAATCTTGATTTTGAAGCAATTTCATCTCTTGAAAAAGAAGTGGAGGGGACATCTCTATACTCCTTTGTTGTTTACCATGCTTTTTTAAAGTCTCACAAAGAGGGTAAAGTTGAGGAAAGAAATGTATACTATTATAGATTAAAACAGATAGGCGGAAAGTATGAAAGAGAAGCTGAAAAAATAGTTAAAAAAGAAGAGAAAAAGAAAAAACAATATATTGCAAAAATCATGATTCTCATTCCTTTGAGTGGAGAATTTGCTGAATACGGGAAAGAATTTATGAATGGATTTAATCTGGGTGCACTTTCCCCTGGCATATTTGAAATATTTGACACAAAATCAGACCCTCTCTACACCTATAATGCTTTACAAAACATCCTTCAGAAGCCACCCTATCTTTTTGTAGGACCTCTGTCAACAAGATGTGCTCTTGCAGTATTCCCTCTCTTTTCTCAGGAAAAAGTTAATGTCATCTCTCCCACGGCCACTGATATAAGACTCGGCATTTTTGGAGACAACGTATTTGCCTTTAATGAGGGAATTTATTATGAGATAAAAAAAATTGCTGAATTTGGGCTGGATAATGGTTACAAAAAGATAGGAATTCTTTATCCAAGAACTTATGAAGGAGAGGTGTCAAAAGATGTTTTTATTCAGCTTTTTAATGGCGGAATGAATGCAAATCTATTTTCTGTCTCCTATTCCCCTGATTCAACTGATTATCAGGCTCAAATCCTAAAAATAAAAAGTTATTTTTCTACTACAGAGAATGACTCTCTACCTGACGCAATTGTGTTTTTCCCATCCGGGGAAAAAGATGCAATAGAAATGATAACCCAGCTCAAATTTCTTAAAATTACCTGTCCTGTGCTTTCAAATCATTTCTTCTTAAGGGAAAAGGTGGGAGCGGTTGCGGGTGAATATTTAAAAAATGTGTATATTATGGGCAACCAACCTTTCCCTCTATCCAGTGTCTTAATGGATAGCTTCAAAGAGAAATATTTGAAAACTTTTAAAAAACTTCCTTCAGATATAGCAATAAGAGGGTATGAAACCGCTTTACTATTAAAAGAAATAATTACTTATGGATTCAAAAGCTCAGAAGGTATAAAGGAATATCTGGAAACAAAAGGTATTTTAAAGGGAATAAACGATTTTTATTTCTGGAAGGAGAATCTTGTTAAGGTTTTTGCTTATGAAAATAAAGGCTTTAAGGAGGTTTCAAAATGAAGCAAAAAGACGAGATAATTAAAGCACCCTTTACAAAGGCAAATTATATAATAATGGGAATAGCACTTTTATTTATTGTGGTGGGTTATATATTTCTTGGCATAGGGGATATAACCATTTCTCCTATACTGCTTACTCTTGGTTATTGTGTACTATTCCCGATAGGAATTATTTATAAGCGAAAAGGTAAGAAGAAAAAATAAACTATTTCAAAATCCCTTTTGCAGCCCAGTCAGAAAAGTTTACAAGGATTTTGGGTAAAATTCCAAAAAATAAAACTCCCAGAGTACACACACCTATGGCAACTTTCAGGGAAAAGGGAGTTTCAACTTTTTCAGAAAACTCTTCCTTTTCTATATACATTCTTTTTGCGACCATAAGATAGTAGAAAAGAGCCACAATTGTGAGTATTGAACCTATCAGAACAAGAATCCAGTAACCGCTTTTAACACCCGCTAAAAATACAAAGAGCTTTGCCCAGAATCCTGCTACAAAAGGTATTCCTCCAAGGGAAAGCAGGAACAAGAGCATTGAAAGAGAAAGAACAGGGTTTTTCTGTGAAAGTCCTCTTAAAGCGTCAATTCTCTCATCATCTTTAAAAGAAATTATCTGAGATTCAACAACAAAGAATGCTCCCATGTTTGAGAAAAGATAGGCAAAAAGATAAAATAAAACCATGCTTATACCTGTTTCATTGAAGGCTGCTATTCCCACAAGCATATAACCTATGTGAGCAATTGATGAGTAGGCAAGGAGCCTTTTTATATTGGTCTGTGGAAGGGCAAGAAGATTACCCACAAACATTGTTAAAGCTGAAAGGAGGGCTATAATAGCAATTAATGGATTTTCTTTCGGAAACACCTCAAATAAAAATCTTAAAAGAGCTGCAAAACCAGCTGCCTTAGGGGCAACCGATATAAATGCAACATAAGCAGCAGGCGCACCCTCATAGGTATCAGGTAACCATGTATGGAACGGAACAGCGGCAATCTTAAAACCTATACCAACAAGGAACATTACCATACCTCCATAAACAAGAGGAGAAGGTTTGGCAAGAATCTCTTTTAAGGTTTCAAAATCGCCTGCACCTCCTGCTCCATAGAGGAATGAAAGCCCAAAGAAAAGAATTGCTGATGAAAATGCTCCAACAAGCAGAAACTTAAGTGATACCTCAGGGGACCTTATGTCCTTCTTATAAAATCCTGCAAGTGCATAAAGGGGAAGAGAGAGCAGTTCAAAGGAAACAAAGAAAAGGAGTATATCCCTTGCTGAAACGAGAAATGACATTCCAATAATAGAAAGGATGAAGAGTAAAAAGTATTCACCACTCTTTTCGGGAATTCTTTTGCTCACATAAGGAATTGCACCTATAGCACCTATCACTCCTGCTGAGAGAAAAAGAATCTTCAGGTAATAGGAAAAATTATCAAGAGAGAATCCCCAGTTTTGAGAAGGTGAATAGAAAAATGAACTCATTATTGCAAGAGTAAGCAGTAAAATTGCGGTAATCCATCCGAGAAAAATGCCTTTGCCTTTCCCTTTTTTCAGTGCAAGGTCAAGGATAAAAATTAAAAGACCTATAATCAAAAGACCAATTTCAAAGAAAAAAGTTTTCATTTTCTAAAACCTCGTTAAAAACTCAAGAACACCAATATCAATGTATTTTACAAGTAAAAAGGGCGCCATTCCAAATAGTATAAGCAGAAAAGAAAGTACAACAAGGGAAACCCATTCAGGTCCTTTTGCATCGGGTAAATCTTTGTATTTGCTTTCATCAAAGGGACCGAAAAATATGAGTTTTAGAACCCTTAAAACATAAACAGCGGTTATAAATGTGCCTGTTATTGCAAGAGGGAACCATACCCATCCGAATTTATAATGGGAAAACTGTTTGGGTATTGTAAGACATCCCCAGAAAACAAGAAATTCAGCAACAAAACCTGAGAGTCCGGGTAGACCAAGGGATGTAAGACCTCCTATTCCAAAGGCAGTTGCTATTCCCGGCATTCTCTTACCAAACCCTCCCATTCTTGGTATATCCCTTGTATGAGACTTCTCATATACAAGACCCACAAGAGCAAATAAAAGTCCTGTCATTATCCCATGGGAGAACATCTGGAATACACTTCCGTTCAGGCCCGGTTCACTCAAAGTTGCCGCTCCAAGCATCACAAAACCCATATGGGAGACAGAGGAATAGGCAACAACATATTTTAAATCCATCTGATTCATTGCAGAAAGTGCACCATAGACTATGTTTATACAGGCTATAAATCCAACAAGAGGGACCCAGAATTTTGCTCCCTCAGGGAAAAGACCAAATCCTATCCTCAATGCACCATAGGCACCAAGTTTCATCAAAACACCTGCATGAAGCATGGACACAGCTGTTGGAGCAGACGCATGACCATCAGGAGACCATGTATGAAGGGGAAAAATACCCGCAAGAACACCAAATCCTATGTAAAAACACAGGAAAAGAATTTTCTGAAGAGAAAAAGAATACATCCCTTCCTGAGTTGCCTGATAAAGAACAAGATAATCAAAGCTCTTGCCACCAACAAAATAAGTAACCAGCATACCAACGAGAATAAAGGCAGAACCCAAGAGAAGATAGAGTGTGAGTTTTGCAGCAGCATATTCCTTTGTTCCAAGAGATACATTTCTCATTGCCGTATCAATGGGTCGCATTATAAAACCAAAAAATCCCTTTGGCGGGATTTTGGGTTTTATATCCTTGCCTGTGCCCCATATTCCTATAAGAAGATACATTGGTAAAACCGCCAGTTCATAAAACAGAAAGAATACAAACAGGTCAAGAGAAACAAAAACTCCAAATACCCCTGTTACAAGTGTGAGAAGCAAAATATAAAACTCCTGTGACCTGAAAGGTATTGTCCATGAAGCAAAAACTCCTGTAAATATGATAAAGGCTGTTAGCAAGACAAGAGTAATTGAGATTCCATCAACTCCCAGATGATATGAGATACCAAGAGAGGGAACAATCGGTATATGTTCTATAAACTGAAATCCTCCTTTCTGTGTATCATAAAGAATCAGTAGAATAATTGAAAGCACAAGAGAAACACCGGTTGTAACTGCCCCGATTACCCTGACAGCAAGAGGATGTCTTCTCGCAAAAAGCATTAAAAAAGCACCGACAAAAGGCGAAAATGTAATAACACTTAAAAAGGGAAATGACACTTTTAATTCTCCTTTTTAGAAAAAAGAGCCAAAAATTATAAAGATATAAGTTTGTGTAAGTCAAATATATCACCTATATAACTGCACCCATAAAAACAAAAAGTGTAAAATAACTTTACACTTTGAAAATAGATTTATTTTTCCTTTATCATAACCATCTATGAAACCAAATAAGATTATTATAATAGATTCGGATAATGAATATTCACGCATTTTGAAAAGGGCTATGGAAAAAGCAGAACATGACATTGTGATTACAGAGGACATAGAGGAAGGCATTGAGTTAACTCAGGCTCAGGATGTAAATCACGCCTACCTGAATTATGAGCTATGTATTGAAAAGGGATACAATATAAAGGAAAAAATAGAAACAGAAATAGAAAAGTTTGATAAGATAATAATATGGATTGACTCCCTTAAACACCATATAATGGCAAAGTATTTTCTAAAAAAAGGCTTTCTATTAATGCAACGTCCTCCTGATATAAAGATTTTTAAACAGTATTTTGGAGAAGATTAGAAATTAATTTATTTTATAAATTCAGGGTAAGAAATTTTTAAATATAGATTATTGAAAAAGAAGAGAAAATAAGTCAAAACCTGAATTCATAACTTATTTTTGCCATAAAAAGATTTTCTATATCTCCCTGAATATCTTATTTTTTCTCCTTTTTAAACTTTTACCTCAATGAATTGAGTTTTACATAACTCCCTGTAAATTTCATGTTTTTCAAATCTACTCGTTATCCTTACAATTTAAACCAGTACTGAAATTTTAAAAATATCTGATGGTCCTGAGTCTCTATTTTCTCTGGATATTTTATTGTGTTTATGTTTGCACCGAGATAAAATAATGTAAAGGGATTTAGTTCATAGGAAAGTAAGGGGTAAAAACTCAATTTTTTGGTCTGAGTATAATAATCCGTTATAATTCGAAAAGATAAATGATGGGTAAATTGATATAATATTTCATTTCTTATTGTTGAAACATCGTATATTTCATCTTTCCATGGAGTTTTATAAAGATAATATCTGCTTCCGGAAAATTCAATCTGCATCTTTACTAAGGGCTTAATAATCAATGAAGTAGAATAATATTGAGAATAAGCGGATCTCACATCCTAGTAGCTTATCGTTTTTGAAATATCAAAATAAAAATTTAAAGAGAAATATTTTAAAGGTGAAGTATAAATTGATGTATTGTAATCCCATAAATCAGGAAAATATTTATCACTATATCTTTTTTTAATCCTTGAATATTTTGTAATAATAGTTGTTTGCCCCACTCCTGATAAATATAAAGAAATTGCGTTGCTTCTTTCTTTTAATATATTATCATAATTCCAGTTAGATGTATGCCATAACCATAAGGAAATTTCTGTCAAACCGTATTTGTTCGGAAAGCCCCTTGGTCCTCCTCTTATCTCTATTTCCCGGAAATTGTTTCTTTTTATAAATCCTAAATCCGACCTGAAACAGGGGGAGTAATCTCCAAACCATATGTTCCCTATAAAATTCCTGAAATATGCATTGAAATTTAACTCCTGAGCATACCCATAAAGTTTTTCTCCATCAAACCCGCCTGTGTATTTATCAAAGTTTATTGAGTTAAAAGACTCGGATAATAAAGTATCTGAAGGCTCTTTTGTGCAGGAATAAACATATTGATAATTTAATGTATAATGAGTTAAAAACCTTAACCTCGTATCAATTCCCGCAATCCTGTTAAAACTTTTTTCAACATCCCGGGTAGCAAATAATAATCCTATATGGGATTCCTCAAATAAGTCTCTTTTTATTCTGAAAATATTTGAAAAAGATTTTTTATCAGAAGGAATCGAAAAACTCGCCTCTTCAAAAGGAATAGTATAAGGAGAATGCTCATCATAGGCAGAAATGAAACCAATATCATATTTATTAAATCTTCCTGTTAGTTTAACCGCATATAAAGGGTCGTTTATACTTTTTGTATAAATTGCATTTATAGGTGTCTCAAAAAGTGTTTTACCCTCCATAAAGAACGGTCTTTTTTCCGGATAAAATAAGGCAAAACTGGTATTAACATCTATCTGCGGTGCATCGGTCTCTATCTGAGCATAGTCCGGGTTAAACGTCATTTCGGTGTTCATACCAATAAAATCACATTTTATGTTAAAACCACTGTAAATATACTTATTATTATCTTCAACAGATAAAAGACTAAAAGGAATAAAATCTACTCTTCGTGTCTCGAGAAATAAAGAATCTGGTAATATAAGATATCCAGCTTGGGACATTAAAGAAGGATTACTTCTGGATACAGGAGCCCAATAATATAACTCTACGCTATTTCTAGGACGTTGTCTAACAAACTGTACTCTCCATATTCGAACATTTCCTTTACAACTAAATTTTAAAGAACGGAAAGGAATTTGAAATTCTGCCACCCAAAAATTCCTATAAACATTCGCAGATACTTTAAATTCTGCATCAAAGGAATAATCTTCTATTCCTTCAGAGTTTCTAACTCCGTCATACGGTACGCCAACGGGATTAGTAGCAAATATTAAAGTTTCATTCAAGTTCCGGTAAGGACTAAGTCCTATGAATACCATGTCGTCTAATTCAAACTTATCTCTTTTTACCAAGGTCTTTTGGACAGTATTAGGATTATCATAACATATAAATCCTATATATAAACTTTTTCCAAAATACCCCAGAAGAACTTTGGTATCCACAGGAGGGCGGATATTTTCTATAGGCTGATATTGAGTAAAGTTACCTAAGGTACATCCATTTGCCCATTCTTCATTTTTCAGGATCCCATCAATAGAAGGGCAGTTTTTCAAAAGACGCAGTCTAACCATCAAATCTTTTTCTTGGTTTGGTGTCCATTTTGAAAATATACTTAAAAATAAAACTATTATTGTCATATAAGTACTTGCTTCTCAATTAATTCTCTATAGAACTGACATTCTTTAAAAAGATTTTCATGAGTTCCAATAGAGATTACACTACCATCTCTCAGGACAATTATTACATCAGCTAGTTTAATAGTAGACAGTCTATGAGAAGCCAGGATAATGGAAACAGATGGAAACTGATTTCTAATATTTGAAAAAATTTTTGCTTCTATATCTGCATCGACAGAAGCAGTAGCTTCATCTAAAATCAAAACATTAGGAGAACGTAATAAAGCACGAGCCAATG
This sequence comes from Candidatus Hydrothermus pacificus, assembly GCA_002011615.1. Taxonomy (GTDB): domain Bacteria; phylum Hydrothermota; class Hydrothermia; order Hydrothermales; family Hydrothermaceae; genus Hydrothermus; species Hydrothermus pacificus. The sequence goes on from MTOH01000010.1 coordinate 66,778, forward strand.
CTATTCTTTGTTTCTGTCCATCAGAAAGGTTAGAAGCATTTATCTTCAAATCAGAAGTAAATTCATCAATCTGACAAACTTTTATAACCTTGTTAATTTGTGGCTCATTATAGTTCAACCCCAAGGTCAAATTTTCTTTTATAGTGGTGTTAAATATAAAATCTTTATTAGCTACATACGCTATGTGTTTATGTAGGTTGTTTAGAGAATAAAAGTCTAAATCTTTTTCATTAATATAAATTTTCCCATTTTCAGGTCTATATACTCGTAGCAAGAGATAAAACAAGGTGGTTTTGCCACTTCCAGTAGGTCCCACTATAGCTGTCCATTTATCACAATTTATTTCCAAATCCAAATTATCTATCACCTTTTTACTTCCGTCGTAAGAAAAAGATATATTCTCAAATTTTATTTTTTTAATATTCTTTGGAAAAGAAACAAAATGTTTTCTTCTTTCAAGAGTATAATCTTCTCTATATTTTATTATATCTAATATACGACGAACTGAAGGATAAGAAGTTGGAATTGTTGTTATAAGAAAATTTAAATTCCAAACAGGAATATACACTCTTCCTGCTATAAAGAAAAAAGCTATGAGGGTAGGGATATTTATTAAACCCAGATAACTTATTATACTTCCTACTGCCAGGATAAGTACTGGAAGACTATACTCCATATAACTTGTTATTCCCCAATACGTGTAAAAATATCGCATTTTCTCTATTGCAGCTTTTTCCCATTCTTTAACTCTATTTCGAAAAAGATTAAAAAAATATCCCTGAGCGTTATAAAAATTTATTGTCAGCACTCCTTCTAAACTCTCCCTCGTCAACTCAACTACAGGATCACTCTTTTTTCTTTCCCTTTCACCACTCTTTTCTAATCTTGGCTTAAATTTTTTTTCAAAGACGGAATATAATGGAAATGTAAATATGACTATTAAGGCTAAAAGCCAATTTAATTTTATTAATACCATACTTAAAACTATTAGCTCTATAAAGCTACCAAAAAGAGCAGGGAAGAGGGGAGAATTTTCTCCTATTATGTCTACGTCACCGGTTATCTTTGAGATAATCTCTCCCTTAGAGGATCTATTTAAAAAAAATATGAGACAGGTAATTTCAAAACTTTTTCATAAATTATTTTACGTAAATATCCTTTTACCTTTATCTTAAGGACTGCTACTTCATAATCTGACAAGCCCCAAAATATTCTTATTAAAGAATAAAGCAACAAAACCAATACTCCGGATGTAAAAATGTATCTGAAATTTTTATATCCTATTCCATTAAGCATATTTCTTATTAAAAATGGGACAATAGACTCTGCAGAAATATAAAGCAGAGAGAAAATAATAATTCTAAAAACTCTTCCCTTATCTATACGACCCAATGTAAGAAAAAATTTGAGATAAGGATTAATTTTCATAATATCTCAATCCAATCTGAAAGATATAATTCATAAATAAATTTCACAGTATCTCTTTTTATCTCTTCTATCGAAGGAATAATTGTATAGTAGGAAGACACTTCGTGAACTAATTCTTTCACTTTTTTGTTTTGCTTAACAATACTATTCCATATAAGTTTACCACTTCCTCCTATTTTTCTGTAGTTATTATACTTTTTATCCCACACTTTTATTACACCATTTCGGTTTTTTTTATAGTGAATATCATGTCTTAAATAGACTGTTTTGTTGAGCCACATATTTATGAAATCTTTTTCTCGCTTAAATACTGCCTCACACTCAGGTATTACTTCATAATCATAATATACAATAGGACATGGTGAACATTCCTCATTGAATCTACAACTGCTACAGGTCCTTCTGTATTTTTCCTTCATCTTATTTTTAAATTCTTGAAATGTTTTAAAAAGTCCACTATTTTCTATTTCTTCTAAGTCCTTAACTTCTAATATATTTAAATTTTCTAATATGTAGACCTTTTTCTTTACAAGACTATTGGAATAAAGTGGATTGTTTACCATTCCACAAGGAAGAACTCTACCCTCAGCCTGCATATACCACATTTCTTCACCAGCTTTACATCCCATATTCCGTGAATGAAAGAAAATATCTATAGAGTAGCGCCAATTTAAATATTTAACCAAGGATAAAGGAATATCCATTTGGACTAAAAAGGAATATTTTCTTTCTCTTATTTTCTTTGCCACTTTTTCTAATATCTCTATACGCTCTTTTTGAGAGTATTTAAACCTTTTTTCTTCCTCTTTTGCACGGCCCGATATATAAAGTTCCATTATATCAATTACATCTACTTTTAATGAGTCAGCTAAATCCAACATAGAAGGAGCTTCATGAAGATTCTGTTTCAATAAAGTAAATGCAATTCCCGCATTCATTTCATTTTCGTATTTCTCACTCATTTCTTTAAGAGTTACCATATTTTTAATTATTCTTTTATAGGTCCCTCTACCCCGAATAAGATCATTTGTTTTTGAAGTGGCACCATCTATACTTACTACTACTTGGTCTATACCTATATCTAATAATTTTTGAGAGAAGTGTTCATCTAAAAGGACACCATTTGTATTTATAGAAACTACTAAATTTTTCTTTTTAGCATATGTAAGAATTTCAACAACATCTTTCCGAAAGAGAGGTTCCCCTCCCAATAGATGAAGATGTTTAACCCCTGCATCGCTAAATTTATCTATCGCTAATTTGGCATCCGTGGTCGAAAGTTCATTCTTAGTTCCATAAAAAGGAGAAGTATATCTATCTACATTGAAGCAATGAATACACTTCAAATTACATTTTGCAGTTAAATCCCAAATTATAGTAATCGGTATACTCATCTTTCTCTCAGGTTAAATAATTAAATTATATTTTCTTTCACTCCGTAAAGACAATCGATCTATCTATTATTTATTGCTTAAAATAGAATCAACCCATGTAATTTTACACATTCCCATTCCACTTTTACCACCTGCCCCATCAATAGGAAGACCTCCTTCACCGTTGCTTTCTCTTAAAACCTTTCTATACACTACTGTTATAAACGGTGGCTTACATCTCTTCTCAATTGCCTTAATTCCTATTCTCTCCCAATCTTTTATATCTATATTTTGCCATCACACACCTCCCTTTTTATTTTCCCTCCCTTCAGGAATCGGACCTGCAAGAGAGGAATTTTGCTTTAACAGTTTCATCACCTATATTACATGAAATTTTTATGCCAAAGTTATGTTTTAAAAAGTCATTGATTTACAATGACTTCTAC
>MTOH01000007.1 GCA_002011615.1 Candidatus Hydrothermus pacificus
ATATATATATATAGAAATTGAATATATAAAGTCAATCAGGAGATTTCTTCAAGTCTTAAAGAGAATACCCTTGAAATCCCATCCTCCATTGAAACACCGTATAAAATATCACCTGATTCCATTGTCCTTTTATTGTGGGTTATTATAAATAACTGGGTACTATATGAGAGTTTTTTAATAAACTCAACAAATCTCAAAGTATTCGCGTCATCAAGAGCCGCATCAACTTCATCAAGGACACAAAAGGGAACAGGGCTCACCTGATGTAGGGCAAATATTATTGATAGTGCAAGAAGTGCTCTTTCCCCACCAGAAAGAAGAGCTATTGCCCTTACCCTCTTACCAAAAGGACTTGCCTTTATTACAAATTCCGAGTTAAGAGGGTCATCGGGATTTTCAAGCTCTATTTGAATATCACCTTTTAAAAGGTTATCCGCAACCTCTTTTATGTTTTCTTTAAAGTTATTATAGAGATTAAAAAATCTCTTCTTTGCCTCCTCCTCAAGAATTTCTATTGCAGAACTTATTTTCTCCTTTGAAGACCTGACATCCTTTAAGGCATGAGTTATTTTTCCGTATTCTTCTTTTTCTCTTTCATATTCCTTCTCTGCTGCAAGATTCACATCTTCAAATTCATAGAGTCTTTTTTTGAGTCTTTCTATTTCCTCCTCTATCTTTCTTATCCCCATATCAGGATAGCTTTCTTCTATATCTTCCGGGAACTCTGCCAGTTTTTCCTTAACCGATTCAATCCTGACCTGAATTGCAACAATGTCTTCTTTTATTTTTTGTAAGTCATTTTTGTTCTCTTCTATTTTCATCATAATTTCTTCTTTTTTTTGCTCCAGATCTTGCTTTTCTTCCAGTAAGACTTCTTCTCTCTGTTCAAATTCTTTTCTGACCTCTGCAATCTCATTTTCTTTTTTTTCAAAAACATCTATTTCTTTCTGAATTGACTCTGTCTCGCCTTGTATTTCTTCAATTTTTTGTCGGATTTCTTTTAACTCCTTTTCAGTCTCTTTTTTTGTTTTTTGTAGATATTTAAATCTTTCAATTTCTCTAAATATTCTTTCCAGAACACTATACTCCTTTTGTATCTGCTCTTTTTCAGTTTTTTTTGCATCCACAAATCTTTTTATCTCCTCCTCTTTTTTCCGGACAATCTCTCTTTCATTCTTTAAACCATTCAACTTTTTTTTACCCTCAATAATTCTTTTTTCAAAATCCTCAATAGATAGCCTCACAATTTCCATTTCTGTTTCTTTTATTCTTAATTCTTTCTTTTTTTCAAACAATGATTTTTCAATGTTATCAAGGACGTTAATAAGATTTTTCTTCTCCTCTCTTGTTTTTTTATCCTCATTTAAAAGATTGTCAAGTTTTTCTTTTTCCTTTAAAATATTTGCCTTGAGTTTTTTTATTTCCTTTTCTCTCTCGACTTTCTCTTTTTTTAATTTTTCAATAACAATCCCATTTTCCAGGATATATCCATCTTCTGTTATATAAATTTTATCTCTTTCAAGAGGCCCCGGGTTCTTCAAAATATCTTTCAACTTTCCTGTATATACAATTTTTGAAATACGAAAATCCACGAACTCCCTTATTTTTTCTTCTATTATCGCCTTATTTTTGTCAAAATTTTTAGAAACAATTTCTTCAAGGTTTAAAACCGGGTAGTAAAATAATTTATCAAAGATTATCATCTTTTCATCGTTTAAATCAAGAAACTCAAATAAGAATTTATCTCCTTTTTCGTTTCTTTCACTTTCAAGTTGTCTAATTCTACTTTCAAGACTCTTGAGAGAAACTTTCGTTTCATCTATGTTTTTTTCCAGAAGTTCAAGTTTTTCATTAATGGGTGTGAGAGTTTTAATAATCTCTTCTCTTCGTTCCACCATTTCATTCTCTGTTTTTTTTATTTCTTCTATTTCTTTTAAAAGGGTCTCTTCTTTGTTTTTTTCTTCTTCAAACCAAACCTTGTTTCTCCTCACTCTATCCTCTTCATTTTTCAGAGATTCCTCAATACCCAGCTTTTTTATCTCCAGATTGTTTTTTTCTCTTTCAAGATTCAAGATTTCGTTTTCTAAATTTTTTAAATTCCTTTCCTTATCTCTGAATTTTTCCTCATTAAAGTCTTCTTTATCAAATTCAATTCCTTCCATTTCCAGGTTGATTTCTTTTAACACATCAGAGAGAGTACTTATCCTTTTTTCAAATTCTTGTTTTCTGATATCAAGATTTTGTCTTCTCTCCATAAGTTTGGCTTTTTCGGTAAGAACAACTCTCTCCTCGTCAAAAATTTTGTTTTTATTATGTTCACACTCTTTTAACTTTTCTATAACATTAGAGATCTCTTTTTTCAGGCTTTCAAGTTCATCCATATATTTTTTTTCCTTCTCTTTATATATTTCTATCTCTTTTAATTTTGCCTCTCTTTCTTTTTCTTTCTTTAAAAGGTCTCTTTTTATATAATAATAATTTATTGAAAGTTTCTTTTTTTCAAGAAAATTTATTTTCTCTTTTATGTCCCAGTAAACTCTGAGTCTTTCAACTTCTTTCTCAAGTTCTTTTATTCTCCTGGTCTTTTCAAACATTAAATCTTCTATTCTCTCCATCTCTTTTTCAACTCTTAAAAGCCTTCTTCTCAGGGTTTCTTTTTTCCTTTCAAAAAGCTCTATGCCCGCTGCTGAATGAATAAGTTCTTTTAAAACCTTTGGGGCATCCATTATAATTCTCTCAATGTCTTCATTTTTGAAAAGAGCGTATCCCTTACCCTGAGGGAAAATCTCGTATATTCTGTCATTCCATTTTACATGGGATATATACTCTCCGTTTATATAATTTTCTACTCTGCCATCTCTGTAAATTTTTCTCCTTATTTCAAATTCCTCATCATTTTCTTCAAGGACTATTGCAACTTCTGCGGTACCGCTTCTTGACATCTTATCATTCCCGGAAAATATTAAATCCTGCCACGCATTTCCCCTTAAGTTTTCGGCCCTTTTTTCTCCAAGAGCAAAAAGAATTCCCTCAAAAATGTTAGTCTTGCCACAGCCGTTTGGACCAACAACTATTGTAATTCTTGGAGATATAACGATTTCAGTTTTATTAGGAAAGGATTTAAATCCTCTCAATTCAAGCTTTTTAATTCTCATTTAAAATTTTTGCAAATTTAACAAGATTTATACCTATGGTTTCAAGCTCTATTAATGTATCCTGATTTTCTGATGAGAAAAGGTCACCTCTTGAATAGGTTATTGCAAAGGGTGGAATTAAAATGCCCATAAAGTTCAGGGGTACAATTATTTGAGAAGCAGTATTCACAGCTCCATCTTCTTCCATTGAAACAACGCAACCTGCAACCTTGTTTTCAAGAATTTTTTCTATGTTTTCCAGAGCTGTTAAAAGGTCAATGAAATTTTTCATTAATCCTGAAACACTGAACCAGTAAACAGGTGTTCCGAAAACATAGGCATGAGATTCAACCAGCTTTTTGTAAATACCTGGTAACATTTCCCTGAAGACTTCGGGATTGCATAATTTTTCATCTTTTGAATAACATCCAAGACAATGAGACACAGGGTAATCTGCAAGATGAACAATTTCTGTATCCGCCCCCTCATTTCTTGCTGATTCAAGAACACTTTGAATCATTAAAACCGTATTTCCATCCTTTCTCGGTGAACCGTTTATTCCAAGAACTCTGATCATTCTCTTTCTACTGGATACCTCCAGTCTTTATCAAGACACATTTTTGAAATCTTTGTAATTGTGGGAGGTCTTCTTTTATGTTCATTTTTCACAACTCTTAAATAAAGGTCATTCACGGCTCTTGAGGGTAAAGATAAAATCCTGGATGTTTCCCGAACAGAAAGTTCAAGTTCAACGAGACAGAAAAGAACAGAATCTATCTGGCTATATGTATAACCTATTTCTTCCTCATCAGTCTGTCCCTTCCACAGACCCGCTGAAGGAACTTTTTTGACAATGTCTGTTGGAATACCTGCATACTCTGCAACCTGCCATACCTGTGTTTTGTATAAATCTCCTATGGGATATATATCTGCTGCAAGGTCTCCGTATTTTGTCCCATAGCCTAAAAGAAGCTCTGTTTTATTGCTTGTTCCGATAACAAGATAGTTGAGTGTATTTGCATACATATAGTTTATTATCATTCTCACTCTTGGTTTCAAATTATATATTGAATATTCTTTTCCTTTTTTAGTTCCTCTTTTTAAAACCTTAGAAAAGTTTTTAACAAATTCGTTTATTTCTAAAACATCAAAATCTACTTTTAACCTTTTAACAAGTTTAAAGGCATCTTTTAAGTCCTTTTCGGGCGTAACACCTCTCTCAGGCATTATAAGGGCAATAATATTTTTACCCAGAGCCTTTTTTGCAAGATGCAAAACAAGAGACGAATCCACACCTCCTGAAAAAGCGACAACTCCTCCCTTTGCACCTGATTTTTTAACCCTTGTTTTGATAGATTCAACTATTATCTTTTCTATGAGGGGTAACTCTTCTCTATCAAATTGAATGTGTATCATCTGTCATTTCCTCAAAGGCTTTAACAAGGTCTTCAAGAACTTTCTTTCTTACCTCTCTTAGTCTTATATCTCTTCTTCTGAGCCTTTTATATTCATCAAGGTCTATGTTAAAAATAACCATATCTTCTTCTGTTAATTTTCCTTTCTTTACAATTTCTCCCTGTGCATTTATATACATACTTAATCCAAGATAGGTTACACCATCCTGACACCCTGCCTGATTGCAGAAAACAACAGGTAAAATATTATCATAAACCCTCTGTCTTAAATAATTGACCCACACATTATCTTTTCCTCTCTCATAGGGAGATGCCCCAATTACAAAAAGAACTCCTGCACCTCTCAAAGCCATAGCTCTTGGGGGCTCAGGGAACCACACATCCTCACATATCAGGATTCCTATTTTACCAAATTTTGTCTCAAAAACAGGCATCTTATTTCCTGGTTTAAAATATCTTTTCTCATCAAAGATTCTGTAATTAACCAGTTGAACTTTTCTGTAATTTCCTATTATTTTCTTTTTATGGATTAAAGCAGCAGAATTGTAAAAAAATCCCTTATTATCTCCTTCTACATATCCAAGAATTAGATAAAAATCCCCCACTTTATTCTTTATTTTCTCAACCGCCTTTAGATTTTCACTGACCTTATCAAGATATATATCTCCAGAACCATAACCAAGAGTTGCAAGTTCAGGAGTAACCACAATATTAGCCCCTTTTTTTCTTGCTCTTTCTATACCCCTTATAATTTTTTTTGTATTTTCTTCAATTGCACCGAGCCTTGTTGAAAGTTGCAAAAGAGCGACCTTAACTTTCTTCATATTCTTTTAAAAACTCTCTAAAAAGAGCAAGGAGAGTGTTCAGTGAGGAAATGCTAACCCATTCATCTTTAGAATGGACTCCTGCTCCAAGAGGATATATAGTAAGGACAGGAATATTCTTTTCTGAAAAAAATCTACCATCAGTTGCACCATGTTCTTTGCCAAAAATTATATTTTTATTCAAAACTCTTTTATAGCACTCTGCAAACTTTTTAATATAATCGTTGTCTGGAGATGTATAAACTGCGGGGCCTGTGGACATTGTTCTATATTCAACACCATTATACCTGCTTATAATCTCCTTAATTTTGTCTTCTAAATCAGACAGAGTATAAGGATGGGGAAATCTGAAATCAAGCTGCATTGAGGCGTGGTCAGGAATTTTATTCACTGCAGTCCCTCCATTAATAACTCCAAGATTAAGAGTTGGGTGCCAGTGTTCTCCATTTTTACCCTCACTCTCTTTCAAAACCCATTCCCTGAGCTCCCTGTATATATCAATTAATTTGTCTATTGCATTCTCACCCATCCATGGAGTTGAACCGTGTGCGGATTTCCCCTTTGCACTCAGCTCGCAATGAAAAACGCCTTTACCTTCTATAACTGCAGTGAAGTCAACACCCCCATCAGGTATTATTGTAAAACGAGGTGTTAGTCTTTCTTCTTTAAGTATATACTCAACCCCATCTTTACTTCCTGTCTCTTCATCAGTTGTAAAAAGGAGTGCAAAGTTACCCTGTCTTCCCTTCTCCTTAATATCAAGAAATAATTTTATAAGAACCGCACATGTCCCTTTCATATCCATTGCACCCCTTGCAAAAACCCTGTCTCCTTCTATCCTCGGTATCCACTGTTCTTCATAATCAGCAGGCACAACATCAAGATGTCCTGCAAAAAGAATTTCTGGTGTATAGGTTTCTTTAAAAGATATGTAAATTGAATGTTTTTCATTTTTTCTAAACCTTTCTATATAAAACTCCTTGCTTTTAAAAATATCTTCTACAAAATCAACTATTCCTCTGAGTTCCTCAGAATTTGAAGAGGTGGTTTTAAATTCAAGGAGTTTCAAAAGAATATCTATTATATTCATTGTATTGAATTATATTGAAAATTAATCTGTTTTGTCAAAAAAGATGGTTTATTTAATATTAAAGGAAAACCAATTTAAACTTCAACAACTTTTTACCCAGTTTATAGAGAGGATGAACAAACCTCCATATCGTAATATCCTGTTTCTCACATCCAAAAGATTCCTTAAAGAATAATGTCCCCTTACTTTGCAAGGGAGTAAGCCCAAAAGAAAAAATTTTGAATCCCTTATCCTTATAATATTTTATTGTGTTATCAAATATAAAAGGAGAAACTCTGCAGGAATAAAAATCAGGGTCTGTTCCTTGAACAAACGCAAGACAAAAGTCCTTATTTACATGCAAGCATATCAAACCTGTTGCAACTTTACCATTCACTTCAGCCACAAATCCCTCTGCTCGCTCAGGAATGAGATTATCAAAAATTTTTTCAAAAAATGCGAAAGGATAAGGAGCTATTTTAAATTTTTTTATCCTTAACTTGCAGTATATATCATAAAATTTCATTAAATCTTTCTTCTCCATTTTCCTGAAACTCACTCCTTTTCTCTTTGCCTGCCTTATTTGTTCCCTTAAAGATTTTTTATATGATTTCTCAATCTCAGCAGTAGTTTTATGCAGGTCTATATAATGATAAAAAGTAGGAATTTTCAAAAAGTTTTTAGAAAGAGCAAGTTTATTTTTAAAATCTACAATTTCTATAAATAAAATATTTTTATATTTCTGAAAAAATATATCAAAGTCTAAATTTTCTTTAAAATCATAAGGTGTTGTAAGAGGAGAAAAATAGAAAAAATAAAAAAACAGTTTCTTTTTATACCCGAAGGGTAAAAGTTCCTCGTTTTTATTCAAAAAACCTACTTTTAAATCTTTTGTGCTTTCTTTAAGAGTTTTATACCATATATAATTATTAAAAAGGAATTCACTTTTTAAAGAGCTATGTATTAACTCCTCTTTTTCTTCAAGTATTATTTTCATTTTTTTAAAACCTTTTTTATATAAACTATTTCTTCCCTGGTGAAGGGTTTAAAAATAAAGGATAAAATCATAAAAACAATGTAAAAAACTATCAAAATTAGAAAGGGAGAAATAATCTTTAAAAGAAAAAGGGTTAAAAAAGGTATAAGAGAAGACAGAGAATATTTAAAAATCTGCAAGAATTCCTTTCTTGAAACCACCTTATAAAGAGGTATTATGAAAAAAAAGTTAAAAAACAGAGTTACAATTGAAGCGAAAAGATGAAGAAGTGCAAGTCCTTCTATACCGAGATACTTAACCGATGGATAGGCAAAACATACAAAAAATACAACCCATAAAAGGTCTGAATAAAAAAAATGTATCATTCTACCATAGGAACGGTAAAGAAGAAGATAGGGGGAATAGAGAGAAGAAACTATTATCTTAAAACCCAGTATGATTAACACAGGATAAGCGGATAGATAAAATTCACTGGTAATTAGAGATATAAAAAATCTTCCAAGAATAAAAATTATAAAAAATAAATGAATAGAAAATATAAATAGCATTTTTCTGAGTAGTTCAAAGGACACTTTAAATTCCTTGAATCTATCGGCCTTTGCTGATATTTCAGGTGCCATTGCTTCAGCGGGATAATGTAAAATCTGTCTTAAGGGTTGAATTATCTTTCTCATAGATGTAAAGAGGGAAACATTTATAAAGTTTGAGAAGATTGCAAGAAGCAATCTGTCAGCATAATCAAAGATAGGCGAAAGGATGTGAAGTAAAAAAGACTCTTTCCAGTAAATCTTTATCTCCCTGAATATTTCTTTAAGATTAAGGACTTCAAATCTCAATTTCTTTGCGAGGAATACAATGCCACCCAGAATTCCAGTGGTCAGGGAAAGAATTTGATAGGAAAACAATGCTTTAACACTTATACTATCTTTCATTAAATAAACAATAAGGAAAAACAATGTCAGGTAGATAAAATTTATTAGAAAGGAATATTGCATTTTTCGAAAGGCGGTGTAAAGAGAGACAAAAATTGTAAGAAGGGAAAAAAGATAGGCAGTTGTAAGAGAAAGAAAAATCAAATTTCTGTTAAAAAAAGGTAAGAAGACAAGTATTATTAAAGATAAAAAGACCAGTAGAGTGTATATGAGGAGGAAGAACAATAAAAGGGGAAATATCTTTTTCTCCTGTTTTTTTTCCTCCCAGTAAGGTATAAATCTTGTAAAGACATAGGGAAATCCAAGAAGCATAACCTGAGACAATATAAGAGAACCACCGAGATAAGTGAAGTAGACACCGAGCTTTTCTGGGTGCAAAAAATTTGTAAGGATTTTCAGGATAAAAAAGTTTAAAAGGAGAGTAGAAAAATGGGAAATCAATAAAAAGAATAAATTTTTTATATACCTCATATTATAATATTTATCAACTCAATTTCCTCTCTGATTCTTTTATCCCATGAAGGATAATTTTCAAGAATCCATTTCCTGGCAAATTTTCCCATTTTTATCCTTTTATCTTCATCTTTTAAAATCAGAGAGAGTTTGCTGGCAATTTTTTTATAATTTCCTGCAGGAACAAGGAATCCATTTTTACCATCTTTTATCAAATCTTCTTCATCTATGACTTTAAAGGCGATTACAGGTAGACCAAAAAGCATTGCTTCTACAACAGGTATTGTTTTATTACCATAGAGATTTGTAGAAACCAGCACACAGGATTTGAGGTAGAATTCAGGCATTTTGGGATGAGGCACACCCCCTGCAAATTTAAAATTATTTTCTATCCCCAGAGATTTAACCATTTTCTCAAGATTTTTTCTTTCAGAACCTTCACCACATAGAATAAATACTACATCCTTTCTTTCTTTTAAAAGTTCTTGAGCACACCTTATAAAATAGTCAAATCCTTTGCATTTTTCAAGAGCCGAAACTCCAAGAATATTTTTATTTCCTCCGGTATTGCTTTTTGAGTAAAGACCCTGCCATTCATCAGGATAGGCGTTTTTTAAAGCCTTAAATTTACTAACAGGAAAACCTGTTATTTTCCTGAGTCTTCCAACACCACTACCATCATCAACACTTATTATATAATCAAAAGGCATATGAAAGGAAATTCTCTCAGGTAACATAAATATCTTTTTTAAGAAATTGCTGGTAAAATAGGTGTGTATTCCATAGAGTTTAAGTATGACTTTTTTCCTGAGTTTCTTTTTTATGAGATACCCTGCAAGATTTGTTCTGGAAGAACCACATAGAACCAGGTCTATACAATTTTTCTCTATAATTTTTTTAGCTTCAAAATATAACCTGAAATTGTTAAGTAAATAATTTATAAAAAAGAAGATGGGCTCTTTTAAATCTGTTTTTTTTACCGGAAAAAGATGATGGTTACGAGATAAAGGTTTACCCGTTGTTTGATTCTTTAGAAATATATGATAAACCTCAAATTTTTTAAGAAGATTTTTTAAAAAATAGGCATTTTCAGGACTCCTTGTTATGTTTTCAATGTCCCAGTCATTTGACCATGGAGATATAAAAAGAATATTTTTCATGTCTAAATGGAAAAGAAAATACCCAGTATTACACCTATAAAAGCACCAACAAATACTTCTACAGGTGAATGTCCCAGTAGCTCTTTCAACCTTTCTGACCTCACTCTGCCATACACTTCCATTTCTTCCATCATTTTGTTCAGAACAGTGGCCTGATAACCCATTGCTCTTCTAACACCTGCAGAATCATACATAACAATTAATGAGAAAATCACAGTAACCGCAAAGATAGTTGAGGAAAATCCTTCTCTTATCCCGACAAGGGTCGAAAGTCCACAGACTGTTGCAGAATGGGAAGAGGGCATTCCTCCGGTTTCAAAAACCCATCTCCAGTTCCATTCTTTTTTTTTGAAAAAATGAATAAATATTTTTAATATTTGAGTTAAAAAGGATATTAGAATTACCTTCCAGAGTATATCGTTGCGAAAAATATCAAGAACTGGCATTTGCTTTCTCTTTTTTTAAAGCAACAACAGAATCATAGGGAATTAGAATCTTGCCTATATCTTTTTTAGAGTTATGTGAAAACCCATGAAAATCACTTCCCCCTGTTTTTAAAAATTTATTTTTGTCAGCAAATTCTTCAAGCTCTTTGGCATATTTCAAATTATCAGGATGCCAGATTTCTATCCCCTTTAAACCCTGTTTTTTCAAAAACAGGAAATATTCCAGGTCATAGTATTGTCCGGGATGGGCAAGCACTGGTATACCTCCACTTGCGCTTATTATTTCTATACCCTGTTTTAAGGAGATTTTATACTTATGCACATAGGCCGGTTTTGAGTATCCTATATACTTATCAAATGCGTCATCTATATTTTCAGCATACCCCTTTTTAACAAGTACTTTGGCAATATGAGGTCTACCTATGGAATCGGAAAAACTACTCTGTTTAAAAACTTCCTCTGCAGAAATATCAATACCCATCTTTTTCAGTTTATCCACTATTTTATAAATTCTTCTTATCCGTTCTTCCCTGAATTTTTTAAGATAATCAGAAATAGGGGTATTTTCATCATCAACATAGTATCCAAGAAGATGTATATCTCTTTTACCGTCTCTACAACTCAACTCAATAGCAGGTATAATTTCCAGTGAGGTATTATGATTGGACAATTTTTTTACTCCTTTCATTGTATCATGGTCAGCAATAGAAATTATATCAAAATTCAACTCCTGACATAGATTCAAAAGTTCAAAAGGAGCGAATTCTCCATCAGACGCACTCGTATGGATATGGAGGTCTATTTTTTTCATCCGGATTTCAACCTTTATTTTTTCTGGACGATTTGATTTTCCTGGCAAGTTCAAGTATTTTTTGTTTTAACTCCTTTGATGATGGGTCCTGCTCATAAATTATTTTATAATGTTTTACCGCCTTTGCCCACTCACCAACACTTTCATAAGCTCTTGCAAGGTCGTAGTGAATGACTCTGTCCTTCTCGCTATTATCAATTTTTATACTAATGGCATTTTTTAGATTCTCAAGGGCAATTTCTGGTTGTTCCATTTCCAGGAAAATCTGTCCAAGAAGATGATAGGCCTCTTTCTTGACTTTATCCTCCCCTTCAAGTGCTTTTTTTAAATTGGAAATTGCATCTTCAATCAGCCCGAGCTCTTTCATAGCCATCCCAACTTCAAGAGCATCAACAGGGTCAGTTTTTTGAGCATGGGTGTATATTGACTCTTCTATTTGCCTGAAAATTTCTTTTTCTTTCTCCTCTTTTGTCTGAGGCTCTTTTTCCTCTTTTTCCAGCTCTTTTCTCAGTTCCTCTCCAAGGTCAATGAATTCAGGTTCTTCAAGCACAGCTTCCTTTTCAGGAATAACCTCTTTCTTATCCGCAGTACTAACTTTTTCTTTCTTTTGCTTCACAGGAGGTTCAGTAACTTTAACTTTCTTTTGTTTTTTAGGCACCTCAACAACTTCTTTTCTGGCCACTTTGGCTTTTTCCATCTTCTCTATTAATTCAGGAGCAATAATCGAAAGTTTTTCTTTTGCCTCACGACAATCCGGATCAGCCCTTTTTAATATCTGTAAATACCATACCTTTGCTTTTTCTTTATCACCCCTTTCATAAAGACAATTTGCAAGCTGTAATAGAGATTCCACAAGAAGATTCTTATCTTTCAGGTGCTGAGCTATTTGAATCATTCTCTGTCTTGCCTTAAGTTCAAAAGGGTAATAATCTGCAATCTTTCTATAAATTTTTAGAGCTTCCATAAAATTATGTTCTTTATGACATCCATCAGCTGCTTCGTAGTATATCCTCAAAGCCTCTTCCTTTTCTCCCAATTCCCAGTACGCATCTCCCATTGCAACTGTTTGTTCCCAGCCTTTTGGAACAACCTCTACTTTATCCTCAGAAACAGGCTCCTCGGTTTCCTCTTCAGCTTGTTCTTTTTCAATTTCTTCTTTTATCTCCTCTCTTTCCTTCGGTTCCTTAACTCCTGAAGGAACTTCTCCCCTTTCTATCTCCATTTTTTCCTCGGGCTCAACTTCAGATTTTTTGGTGATAATCTCCCTGAAACTTGCGGTTTCACTACCTTTTAATATATCTTCAACTGTGAGAAACTCCTTTTCCTCCTCATCTTCCTTGTCAAATTTTTTCTCTTTTTCTTCTTCTTTTAATTGGGATATCTCATCTCCCATTATTATTTCTATCTCTTCTAATTTTTCTTTGACTTCTACAAGTTTATCTTCTCTGCCCAGTTTTTTGTAATGCTCAAAGATTCTTCTGTATATCTTCCATGCTTTCCTGGGTTGCTCATGAAGAAGATAAAGTTCTGCGACTTCTCTTTGAAGAAGTATATTTTCTGGGGCAAGTTCCATGAGTTTTTCGTAAACTCCAAAGGCTTCCTCAACTTTACCCTGCTGGTAAAGATATCCTGCGTATTCATAGAGGGTTTTGGCTGCTTCAGTCAGCATTCTTCTATGATAATAAGCATCTGCAAGGTCAATAAGTAAATCCTTTTTTTCAGGGTCAAGTTCAAGAATTTTTTTATAAAGGGGAATAAGATGAGAATAGGACCCATGTTTCTTATACCCTTCAACAGCCTTCATATAGTATTCAAGGGCTTTTCCTTTATCTCCCAGCTTTTTATTTAACTCACCAATTCTCTGATAAATTCCCTCATCAAGAAATTCTGGATAATTTAAAAGTTTTTCAAGCTCTTGAAGAGCTTTTTTATAAAGACCTTTGGCCTGAAATTCAGCAGCTTTTTTCTTTATTTCCAGAATTTCTTTATTCTCCTTCATTTAAGTCCTCTTACACCTGCTATCTTTTCCACTATTTCCTCGTCAACTACATCTTTTTTGTTTATATAAGCTTCAAGGAGTGCCGAATCACATATAACATTTATGAGTCTTGGAACTCCTTCAGAATAAAGAGTAATTTTTGAAACTGCATCTTCGGTAAATAAATCTCTATTACCACCACATTTTTCCACTCTGAATTTTATATAACTACCAACTTCTTCCTCAGAAAAAGCTGTTAATTCAGACCATATTGCTATTCTCTGATAAAAGGGCATGTGGTTTCTCAAGTTTTTTGCAAGTTTTCTGGACCCAACCAGAACAAGATGGAAAACCTTTTCATCAAACACCTCAAGGTTTAAAAGGTTTCTTAAATCCTCCATTATCTCTTTATCTTGTATCTTATCTGCCTCATCTATTAAAAGAACCGCCTTTTCTTTATCCTTTTCATATTTCTCCATTACTTTTTTTATGACCGATTTAAGAGAATTATCTTCTGATTCTTCTTCGCTGTAAAAATTGGTCAATTTTTTTAAGAACCATTCTCTGTCAAAGTCAGAATGAGCGCATATAACCAGAAAAGGTTCATAGCCCTGATTTTCATAAAGATTTAAAAGAATTTTCCTGAGTAAGATACTTTTTCCTGTTCCAACATCACCTGTTATTGCAACAGCACCTCTGTTGTTCTCTATGGAAAAAAGCACTCTTGTAAGAGCTGATGAGTGAGGTTCTGATTCATAAAAAAGGTTCGGGTCAGGTATCATTGAAAAGGGGTCTTTTTTCAACCCAAAATATTCATATATCTTCATGTTTTAACCTCCTCAATAAATTATTGCAATCCTCTCATTAAGGCCTTTTTTCTCTTTTTTCTCGGGCACAGGTTCAACAACTCTCTCAGGAACTTCTTCTTTAAACTCTTCTACAACTTCCTCTATAATTTCTTCAGGTTCTTCCACAACAGCAACTTTTTCCACCTCTTCCTCCACAGCCTTTTCCACTATTTCCTCACCTTTCAACTTTCTTAACCTTTCCTCTATATCCATAAAATCAGGTGATTTTTCATATATCTCATTCAGTATCTCAAGAGCTTTGTTGGTTTCTCCCAGTTTTTCATAAGCAAGACCCTTAAAGAAGTCAACCACACTCTCCTTATCCTCAGGAACATCTCCTGGCAATTCGATTATCTTCTCATATTCCCCTGTCTCATAAAGGGAATAAAGATAGTATTCCAGGACATCTTTTATATCAACATTTCTCTCAATCAAATCTTCAAATATCTTTACAGATTCACTGTGTAAAAATGATTCAGAAAAGGCTCGCGCCAATTCCTTCAAATTTTCTGTATTTTCATCCACAATCTCATCTATTCTGCTCTTAATGATTTCATTGATTTTCTCACTATCTATTTCTGCTGTTCCTGTTGGCGGATTATTCAAAAATTCTTCAACCTTTTCTATTCTCGGGTCTTCCACTCCAAGTTGTTTTATTTTTTCCATTATCTCTTTACATTTTTCTATGTCGTTCCCTTCCACTATAAAACTGTAAATAGAGCTAAAATATTCATTCAATGCTTCTTCTTTGGAGCCAATATTATCCAGTAATTCGGCCAGTTCAAGGGTGCCCTGAGGTTCAAGTTTTCTTTCCTCTATTCCCTCAATGTTAATCACTTCTTTTAACTTACCCACATCAATACCTCCACCGGATGTAAATCCCTTCAGTTTCTCAACCACAGCTTTATTACCTTCTGCTTTATGCCCTTCTATTGCCTTTTGCAGAAACTCATTTCCCTCACCGAAATTTGAAAGAAAGTAAAACAAAAATTCATTCCTTGTAGGCTCATCTTCAAAAAGATTCTCTATAAAGTTTATTCCCTCTTCCTTGTTTTTGGAATTTATCAGACCTTTCAGATAATTCATAAATGTATTTTCAAACTGTTTTTTTAATCCGTGATTCATAAACAATCGAGCAAGTTCAACATTCACATCCGGTGATTCACCTTTTATTCTCTTGACTTTATATATCAGAGGCAGCAATCCTATCCCTTTTTCTCTATCCTTTAACATTTCAAAAGCCTTTTCATAGTTTTCAAGGGCTTTATCCTCTTCTTCCTTTTCAAGATATATGTCACCCAGCAGTTCATAGTTCTTAAAATTCTTTGAGTCCTCTTCAATTTCTCTTTCAAGTAAATTCTTTGCCTTTTCCAAGTTTCTCTCTCTCAGTAAAGCATATACCCTGTTTTTGAATACCTCTTCAAACTCCATAATTCACCCCCTGTATCTTAATTTTTTTCTTCATTTTTAAGTCTTTAAGTTTTAATTATACAATAAACATCTCAATTCTTCAAGTATCTTTAAAATTTTTGTCAGCTGTAAACAATTTTTCCTTTTTTTATAACAATTTTTTTAAAACAAAAGTCAAAATTGTAAAAAAGGTAATGAACATCAGGCACTTTGAAAAGAACAAAGTCAGCCTGTTTCCCTTTTTCTATGCTTCCCAACTTATTTTCCCTATTTATGGCTCTTGCTGCATTTAAAGTTATCCCCAGCAAAACATCTTTAACATTCATATTCATTCTAAAAAGAGCTATTTTGGCAGCAGTAAGCAAAGAAAAGCAGGGTGAAGTTCCGGGATTATGGTCTGTTGCCAGTGCTATCTTAATACCTTCATTTTTAATCTTAATTGCGTCTGCAAATCTTTTCCTTAAGAAAAAAGAGGTTGCAGGCAATAAAACAGCCTTTACATCCTTTTCTTTCATCTTACGAATCCCCTTTAAACTGGAATAAACCATGTGTTCACAGGAAATTGCACCTGTTTCACCTGCAAGATAGGCTCCATTTGAATCTGACAGTTCATCCGCATGGACCTTTGGAATAAGTTTGTATCTAACTGCCTCTTTAAGAATTCTCTTGCTTTCTCTGTAACTAAAAACCCCCCTTTCACAGAATACATCGCAAAACTCTGCATACCGGGAAGCCATCGGAATACCCTCACTTATTATCTCTTCTATATACTTGTTTTTATCCTTTTGCTTCGGAACAGCATGAGCCCCCATATAGGTTATTACTATATCCTGAACTGCTTTGTTTTTTATCTTCTGAAGAATTTTCAGGAGTCTCTCTTCATGTCTTGTGGAAAGACCATAACCTGTTTTTATCTCACATGTGGTCGTTCCCTGTTCAAGTATTATCATGAGTCTTTGTATAAGTAATTGTTCCAGTTCTTCATTATCAGCACCCCGTGTATTTCGCATCGTGTTGATTATACCACCACCTCTTTTTAGAATCTCCAGATAAGGAACTCCTTTTAATTTTAACCCGAACTCCTCCACCCTATCTCCTCCATAAATCAGATGAGTATGACAGTCCACAAATCCCGGAAGGCATACATATCCTTTGCAATTCACCACACGAACATCACTGGAAGTGTTAGCCCCAGTAACTTTACCTATCTTTTTTATGATACCACCTTCAACATATATGGAAGAATTCTTTTTAATGGTAAAATCATCGTCACAGATATAAATCTTGTCTATATTTTTTAATAAGAGACCCATTTTTGAAAAATTTATTATAAAGTAAAGTGCAATTTCTCCTGAAATGGAATAAGTTGTCTCATCAAAAATCTAACAGGAATAGATTTGTTTTAAATTAAATAAAAATCAACAAAACCTACAAATATCCTTTATAGAGCTTCATAAATGCAAACTTTTATATGAATCTACAGATTGCTTATGATAACCTTTATCTTTTTATTATTTTAAACTTTCCAAAATTCTCTTTGCCTGATTTTATTTTTAAAAAGTATGTTCCTGAAGGCAATTTTTCTAAATTTTCATCTTTTATAACTATGGAGTGGGTTCTCGGAAAAACTTTCCTGTAAACAATTTTTCCTGAAATATCATAAAGAGAGATAGATAAAGGAGAAGGAGAAAAAGTGGTAAACCTTAAATTAATCTCATCCTTAAAGAATGAAGATAGATTTAAAAGGAAAATAGGAGATTTAGAGGTATCCGGTTTATTCGGACGAGTATCCTCCTCCCCTCCAAAACCGATGCCTTCAAACTTTAAAATAAAGGCATCAGAACTTCCTGCATTTGTCCCCTGATAATAGGCACCACCTCCCGGGTCATAAGTCGGAAAATCAGTTGAATTAGTATAACCGGTTACAAATACATTTCCATTAACATCGGTTGTAATGGAAATGCCCGCGTCCGAATCATTTCCGCCGTAATAGGTTGCCCATAAAAGAGATAAAGGGGGATCTATAATCAGAGGATTTTTTCCTGAATAATCTTTAACTTCAAAACTGATTATGTTATCTTTTCCCATTTTATAATAAACTTCAGGTTTTGACTTTTAAATTTTGACTTTTCATAAGCATAAATTTCTCCATCCTGAATTTCTCCAAGAGGAGTTTTAAAAACAAGTTTTTTCCCATCCTCACTGATAGAAACATCTGCCCATTTCACTTTCATCTTGATTTTTCTATAATCAGCATCTGGCTCTATTTCAAATTCATGATGCAATTCTTTATCATCTATCTTAAATACCCAGTCTATCCCGGGATAAACCTCCTTTATTTTTATTTTTTTATAACTCTTTACAAAAAGAATCCCATCAGGACATGAAGGATAATAATAGTTTGTATATCCGGGAAGTTCCTCCTCAAATTCTATTCTGCTTAAATCAGCGTTTAAAAGTTCAATATCAAATCGGGTGTAGTGGACAAGGTTTTCCTGTTTTCCTTTTTCTGTTCCCGCGTTTTTTCTTTCCATTCTGTAAATTACAAAACTTACTCCTTTATCAGTTATAAATATAGAAAAATCTTTCAGGTTTATCCTTGCCTTTATATAATCAACAGGATTTTTCTCAAAATCAATAATCTGCCCTGTATTTTTCTCGAACCCGGTGGAGGATAAAATCCATTCAGAGATTTCTTCCTGTAAGATATCCTGNCCAGCAAAGAGTGTGCTGAGCATTGTTACCATTATTACACACCAAGTTTTTTTCATAATACCCTTCCTGATTGTTTATTATTATAAAGTAAAGCGCAATTTCTCCTGAAATGGAATATAAAAAAGAATTTTCTTTATAATACACTCCACTATGATGAGAAAATTTTTTACAGATTTAATAAATTTCTTTTTTCCGCCTATATGTCCCTTATGTAGAAGGTTAATAAATGATAATAAAATTATCTGTGAAGATTGTTTTGAAGATATAGCAAGACTCCTTGTAAAAGAACCTCTGTGTTTAAAATGCGGGAAAACAAAAAAACATGCACATATATGCAAAAAAACCTTTTTATTTGACGAAATTGTTACCCTGTTTTATTATAGAGACAAAGTGGCAAAGTTAATTCATTTTTACAAATACAATAGAAGAAAAAAATTCGCAAATTTGCTTCTTAATTTTTTAAAAAATCGCGTTCAATATCTAAAAGATGGATATGATTTTATACTATCAGTTCCTCTTCATCCTGCGAGAAAAAGAGAAAGAGGGTTTGACCAGAATGAGGTTTTCTGCAGAGAAATATCAAAAAGCCTTGACATTCCTTATGTTAAAAACTTGATTTACAGAATAAGGTATACAAAACCTCAGGCAGGTTTAAAAAAAGAAAAAAGAGAAAAGAATATAAAGAATGCCTTCATAATATATGGAAACCTCAGAGGAAAAAAAATAATACTATTTGATGATGTGATTACAACCGGGGCAACCCTGAACGAATTAAGCGCCCTTTTAAAAGAAAAAGGTGTGGAGAAAATAACCGCTCTAACCCTTGCAATAGCCTGATTTATAAGAATGTAAAAAGTTTACCCTGCAAATACATACAACTTATAGAATATAACAAATTGCACTTATAATAAATTTACTTTTACTTTTCATCTTTCATTTTCAACCCTTTTTTATAGAGTTCTCTTATCCTTAACAACACTTTTTCATATAGATTTGATTGAAAATCAGGAAAACAGGTTAGAAGAGGTTTAAACCTGCCTTTTTCATACCACAGTGTTATATCCGCATATACACCTTTACCGAGATAAACCTTCTGTCCCCCGAATTTAAAGGACGCAAGAACAACCTTAAAGTAATCCATATACCCCGGGTCTATGTTAACTTTTCTTTTCCCTTCAAGCATGAGCTCCTTTTCTATCATGGCGGTTTTAATCTTTATATCAATAATCTCATCAGGCATTACTAAATTCTTAAAGGAATAAAAAATCCTTTTAATATTCTTTCCCATCTCTTCTTCATAATAACTGGTGAATTCAAAATCAAAAGATGGACTTTCGTAATCCATCTCACCAAAATTTTTTAAAAGCTTTTCTCTCGCCATTTTCAAAAACTTATTGTCAGTATAAAAAACAGCGGTAAAGAATTTTACGGGAAAAGGCTTACCGGGTTCTGCCATCTAATATCCTAAAAGGGACTTTGCCCTGAAGAAAACTTCTTTTTTTAAGCCGTTATTTTCAAGCACATGCCCTATTTCCTCATCATTCAATTCCTTACAGAATGTTTTACCATCTTTTATTTTATGAAAATGTCTGTCTCTCAAATAAATAACGCCATCAGAAACCTCTTTTGTAACAACAGTATGGTTCATCATCTCAAATTCAAAGGATTTTTCCCATGCATGTATAAATTCCTCTTCTGAAACAGGAGAGTTTTTAATTTTATATCTGAATTTTAGATTACCTTTTGGTGTAACCGTATACACATTAAAAAAATCATATTTATTTTCAAGTAAAAAATTATAGGCTCTGTTTTTGAAAAAAACTTTGTCTCTATCAATTTCAACAGGTTCATAAATCATATACCCTATATCAACCAGATACGCTCTTCCCTCAAGATTGACAACTATGGCACAGTGAGTATCCTCTCCGTATTTTCTGTCTGCAAGCACAAAATCACTTTTAAACCCAAGAAAATCCAGTATATTCTTCGCGAAATAAACAAGAGAAAAACATGTCCCTCCTGTCCTGTCCTCTATAAAATCCCTTGCAATATAAAAGGGAGTCCTCAGCTTTTTTTCAAAAATTTTCTCTCCTGCATCAAGAATCTTTGTCAGATTTTCATAGGGAAAAGCCCTCAATTTTTTAACTGTATTTTTTAAAAGCTCTGCAGGAGAATTTCCCCTTTCTATATTGAGTTTTTTTAAAATAATTTCTATTGCTGATAAATCCTTTTCTTTTAACAATTTCATTTTTAAATTATAAACATCTTCTAACCCTGTTTTCAATCTTTTTACAAAAAGGTAACACAATTCACATACAATTAACACACACAGAAATCTTATCCATAGAAAATGATTGATTATCAATGTGATTTGCAAAACAAATTTTGGCATTCATTTTTCATATAAATTTGGTGGAGGTGCAAGATGAAAAGAGGATTTACCATAGTTGAACTTTTAATAGTTGTCCTGATAGTAGGAATTTTTATGGGGCTTGCAATTCCCGTATTTATGAGTATAGGGGGTGAATCCCTTCGTTCTTTTGCAAACACTTTTGCATCTACTTTAAGAAGTTATAGGGAAACAGCAATTGTCAGAAACATGGATTGCACAATTGTGTTTAATCCTGCGACAAGGACATACACTGTTCAGTACGGAACCGAGACACCCTCTAACTATAAGATAGGTAGACCCCCGGGGGTTGGAAGTGCGACCCTTGCAACTCCTGAATGTGGTGGAGGTCCTCCTGATAACGATGGAGTTCAATTTCCCGGGAACACACTTGTATTTCGTTCAAAGGGTTTTGCAACTCCTGGTGCCCTTTATTTTACGAATAATCAGGAAACCTATGCAATAGGTATAACAGTAACAGGAAGAATAAAGGTATGGAAATGGGGAGGTGCACAATGGTTTTAAGAAAAGGATTTACATTGATTGAATTAATGGTAACAATAGTTATCCTTGCAATAATGTTTATAGGACTTCTGCAAATGGTATTTTTCGGGATGCAGGCAGATATTGCTGTCAGGCATAGAATCTACGCTCAGCAGGTCCTGTCAAGAGAAGTTGAAAATTTAAGAAATCTTTCCCCTGATGACCCTCTATGGGCAAATGACGGAGACAATAATGACCTGATGGATATAGCAACTCCTGATTTTGGACCTGATACAACCTTTTACAGAGACATACTTTATGAAATCACAAGAAATATAGCAGACAGTTTGCCCGAGGCCGATATGAAAACATCAAGAGTAATTATACTCTGGAATCAAAGAAAACAGAGAATATGGGAAGATGTTGCCATATGGGAAGGAGGTGGATGATGAAAAAAGGTTTAACCCTGGTGGAACTTCTGGTTTCATTAACAATATTCGGTATAATTCTTGCTGCAATATTAAGCATATATTTTTATCAACAGAGAAGAGCAGTCTATGTTCAGGAAACATCCATAATGCAAACAGATGCACAGGTTGCATTTGAACTCATAAAAAGAGACATAATGCATTCCGGGCTGGGTCTGCCATCAAACCAGTGGCCTATTTCAGGTATAAATGGAGGGACAAATTCACCCGATGAAATCACCCTCTATGGGGCCGCCTTTTTTACAGAACTTGAAAATGCAAGATGGAACCCTGTAATAAGGCTTTCCACAGGTGGAGTGCTTATATGCAAAAACTGGGGGGATACCACAAGAGACATAAGACTCGGAGATACCATAGTAATCCTCTCTCAATATAAAAATCTGCTCTATGATAGCCTTGTGGTAACAAATGTGGGTGTTGCAGGAAATGAGAGGATAATAACCGTTAACAACCCCAATGTAAGAGCAAACGCAGGAAGTTTTGCATTCAGAGTGAATTCAAATACCTATGTAAATGGAGTCAGATACTGGCTTGATACAAATAACGATATTTTAATGAGAAACAACCAGATTTTTCTTGAAAATGTTGAGGACTTTCAAATTGCCTACGGGTTTGACTGGGATGGTGACAGTATAATCGATACAACAACAGAATACACCCATACTCTCAGTGGTATTAATCTATCAGACATATATTCAAGACCTTTTATGATAAGAGTAACAATCTTAACCAGAACAGGAAAAGGAATCACAGGATTTGAATATCCCTTTGATAGTTTAAGAATTGAAGACAGGTTGATAAATATAATTCCAGAGGAAAAAAGATTTCAAAGAATTGTTTTAAGGGGGATTGTTTCCCCGAGAAATTTAAGGGGGTGATATAAAATGAAAAAGAGAAAAGGAATTGTTATGGTTGTAACAATTATAGTGTTGATGCTCATCCTCATAGCAGGCTCCCTTGCCCTTTTTCTTGTCTCAAGAAACATATATGTCACAGGAGGTCAGCAAAGAGCCTACACAGCATTCCAGGCAGCAGAAGGAGGAATTGAAAGGGGAATGCAGTTAGTTGATGTAAACTTTCATCAAGGGGTTGTAAATATACCGGGAGATACAATTGATATAAGTAAATATGATGTCTATGTGGACCCTGAATTTCTTGCGGTTGTCACAATGGCAGGCGCTGCAATGGAATTTGCAGTCGGGTATCTCGGTATAGGAGTTGCTGCATCAAGAGGAGGAGCATTTCATCTTTACTCAATATTTTCAGATGCGCAGAGAACTGCAGGAGCAAGGTCAGGAATAGAAACAGTTCAGAAAAAGGTAATTGGAATTGATTAATAGGAGGTGTTTTATGAAAAAATTATTCGTAGCTCTTTTAATGATGGGAGTTTTAAAAGGACTCGATGCACAGGAAACAATGCCCTGCTGTGCACCACCATTTATTTCAAATATTGTGAAGCCAAATGTTCTTCTTGTTCTTGATGTAACAGGAAGTATGAGATGGAGGGCTGCATGGGACGGAACATATTCTCGGGACCAGTGGGGAAACTGGTATTGTGACCCCGCGTATGACCCCAGCAGAAACTATTACGGATACTTTCATCCTGATTCAATATACAGGCACAGAAATAACGTGTGGAGAGCGGTTGGATATGACCCATCTCACACGGTATTTGATATGTCAAATACCGGAATGCCCAGAATTTCAGGAAATATTCTCAACTGGGGTGTAATGTCAAGAATGGATGCTGCAAAAAAGGCTCTTGCAGGAGGAAAAGGAACTCCGGGTAATCTCTACAATAAAAACAGACTGATAGGAGAAGGAGATGGAGGAAGCGGTTACCGGGGTGGCTGGAGAACATGGCCTGTTCAGGGAGATGATGGGAACTGGTACTGTTTTGATAAGCCCTGGTACTACAGTAATCATCCTGAAGATTTTTATATCTATAGATTCAACACCAGCACTCACAGATGGACTTATGTGGATGATTACGAATGCAGGGTTGATGTAAGAAATGTGCCTGATGAACTTAAAATAGGAGTTATAGGTCAGATTGCGGATAAAGACCTTGATGGATATTGGGACCCTGAAGCACCGAGGTTCGGACTTTTAATATTCAGCACCTCTCAGTTTGATTTAGAATTTGAGTTATACCAGTCAGAAGACGACCCTGATATGGAACCCCTTTTCAATATAATAAATGGTATTGACCCGGGAGGTGGAACACCTGTTGGAAATGCTGTCCTTGAGGCAATCCATTACATAAGATATTGCCAGTCCCATTTTGGCACCTATACCTGGCATGGACCAAACACAAAATGGGACCCCTACATGAACTTCAGAGGAAATGTTATAACTGACTCAGTATACTGTAGAAAGAATTTTGTCATAATCATAGGTGATGGTGAATCAAATTCTGACAGCAGAATTTCAAATGACTGGCATCTTCCCAATATTCAAAGAAGTTTGTGCAACTACTTTGACTATTCAGATGAGCCGGGTCGTCAATACGACTGTCAGGACGGCAGTGGTGACACTGATGACCCTGCTGATGACTATGCCTATTACGGCCATATAACTGATTTAAGACCCGATGACGACCCGAATTATGGTCTTGAGTGTCCTCAGACAATAGACTTTTTTGCTCTTTTTGCCTTTGGTCAGGGCTCACAGCTTTTTAAAGATTTAGCAGCACTCGGAGGTTTTGAGGACAAAAATGGAAACTCAATTCCTGACGGATACTACACATCAGGTCCGATACCAACAGACCCCTATGACGAATGGGATCAGAATGATGACGGTGAGCCTGATAATTATTATGATGCGAGAAGCGGAGGAGAACTGGAATCTGCAATCAGAGCTATTCTTGCAAGAATACTCGCAGGAGCAACATCCGCATCTCAGGCATCAGTTGTCTCTCAAACTACAAAGGGCGAAGGAATTGGAACCTTTGCTCTGTTTTACCCCAGAAAAAATATCGGTGGCGGGGTGTTTCGCTCCTGGATAGGTGAAATAAAAGGAATATGGGTTGACAGGTTTGGTCTCTTAAGGGAAGAAACAGAAGGCAATTTATCTCTTGATTTAAACGACGACTATGTTATAAACTTTGAATCTCCTGATACCACTGATATATGCGACCCACAGCAAACTGTTTACGTTTACAGATACAGAGATACCTCATGCACAGGGCAAAATCTTGAATTTGTTGACCAGATAACCCTTGACCAGTTGCAGCCCTTGTGGGACGGTGGAGAATTTCTGTGGAATACAAACCCGGATGAAAGAACAATATACACAGGAGTGGACCAGGACAAAAACAATGTCGTAAGAGCAAGTGAAAATGAAATAATTGATTTTACCACATCAAATCTTTCTGCTATCTACCCTTATCTTGATGTCTATTCAACCGACTACGCAGATACCCTTATAAGATATATAAGGGGATATGATTTTCCTCCCAGATTAAGACGAAGAGCAATTGATGGTAAAGTATGGAAACTGGGAGACATAATCTATTCCTCCCCAATGTTTGTTCAGGAACCAATGGAAAGATACGATTTATTATATCTTGATGAAGATTATAAAGACTTTTATGAAGTCTATCAGGATAGAAGAGGAGTTGTCTATGTGGGTGCAAATGACGGAATGATTCATGCTTTTAATGTCGGAAGATACATTAAGGATGCTGAAACAGGATGTGAACCGGGTCATGTTGACCCAATGGGAATACCAATAGGAAAGGAAATCTGGGCATATCTTCCATTTAATCTTCTACCCCATCTCAAATGGCTACCAGAACCTGATTACTGTCATGTATATTACGTTGATTTAAAACCCTATCCCACTGATGTTAAAATATTTACTCCTGACCAGAAACACGTAGGAGGGTTTGGAACGGTTTTAATAGGCTCTGCAAGACTGGGTGGGAAAACCTATGACCTGAGCATAGATACCCTCTCATCCTCCTATTTCTGCATAGATGTTACTGACCCTGAAGAACCTGTTGTTCTCTGGGAAAGAGCACTTCCTGATAGTTCCTTCACAACACCCTATCCAAATGTTGTAAAGGTTGAGGATGAGTGGTTTCTTGTCATAGGTTCAGGACCTCAGCTTTGTTCAGGCTTTTCAAGCAAGTATGCAAAAGTTTATATTCTAAATTTAAAAACAGGTGAGATACTCAGAACATTTACGGTTTCAGAAGCAAATTCCGCAATAGGTGATATAATGTCTGTTGACCTCGGACTTGATTATACAGTTGATTTAATCTACTTTGGAACATATTATTATACAGGAAATCAGAACAATCCAAACTGGCAGGGAAGAGTTTACAGGATTAAAACACACGGAGACCCAAATCCTGCTAACTGGGATTTAACCCTTTTAATAGACCTTGGAAAACCCGTTACCGCACCCGGCGCTGCAACAATGGATGAATTTGGCAACCTGTGGGTTTATTTTGGTTCTGGAAGGCTCTTTTATGATGATGATGAAACGGATATAGAAGAACAGGTGTTTGTTGGAATAAAGGATGATACTGTTTCCACATATACATATGCAGATCTCATTGATGTTACAGATTATCAAATCTATGGAGATTCTGTGAGCACAGGAACAGGCACAATCTCCTGGGAAGAGCTTGTTGCAAATATAAGGAGTGCTGATGGCTGGCACAGAAGATTCAGCAATCCTACTGGTGAAAGATGCCTTTCAAGGCCCCTTGTCATAGGAGGAGCCGTGATATTCACAACTTATTATCCTCAGGGAAATATATGTGAATTTGGAGGAGAAGGAAAACTCTATGCCCTCTATTACCTCACAGGAACAGCTTATAAAGAGCCAATACTCGGAGAGGTTGGAGGAGAAAGTGTTCCCTCTGTTGATTTAGGCGGGGGAATGCCTTCTGAACCAAGCATGTGGATAGGTTCTTCGCAGGAAAAAGCATTTATTCAGATAGGTGGAGAAATCAAAGATGTTACACCTGTCCTGCCCCTGAATCCAAGGGGAGGACTTATTATGTGGAAAGGGAGGTGAATCATGAGAAAAATACTCATTCTTGTAGCCTGTATAATTTTAACAGGAAATCTTTCTGCAGAGACCGTTAAATTGGGTCCCTTTAAGATGACAGAGATTAAGAAAAAGGAGCAAAAAGTCAAGATGGAAAATGTTGTGGTCAAAGAAATAAAAGACAACATAATCTATCTGGAAGATGGTGAGATAAAACTGGAAAATTCTGTAAATGACCTGACCCTCTCAAATCCTGATTTCATGGTTGATTTTACCGGAAATCCAAAAAAAGTTCGCGAAATAAAATTTCCTCTCCTTGCAGACATTGAAGCAATGGTAATGATAGGCGCATCTGAGATACCCTATGGAAATGTAAAAAAGGTGCTGAAAATAGTTATAAAGGCACAGGGGGATAAAGAAGTCAAAAAAGCGGTAAAAGAACTGAAAGAGATAGAGAAAAAATGAAACACCATCTGGCTATTTTTATAACCCTTTTATTAGTGCTTTCGTGCACCTCCCGGAACAAAAAACAAGGGAATTCTCCGCCAGAAATTTTATCAGCCAAAATAGTTCCAGAAAAACTTGTACCTGGTAAAAGGGCAGGGGTTACAATAAAGGCGATTGATAAGGATAAAGACGATATAAGCTTTAAAGTTGAATGGTTTGTAAACGGTAAAAAGGTATCTGAAGGTAGGGAGTTCTACCCTGAAAATATAAGAAAAGGTGACAGGGTGCATGCTGTTATAACTCCCTATGATGGTAAGGAATATGGCAGGTCCTTTAATACAGCCCCTGCCCTTTTGCAAAATTCGCCTCCCAGAATAGAAGAGGCAAATTTCATTCCTGATACAATTCTTACAATAACAAAGAAGATAGAAATTAAAGGAAAGGCACTTGACCCTGATGAAGATGAAATAACCTTTTTATGTGAATGGTATATAAATGGTCAGAAACAGGAAACAGAAAAACCCGTTTTCACACCTCATACATTAAAAGAAAACGACCTTGTTGAGGCAATCGTTTATGCCTTTGATGGGGAACAACGGTCAAGGAATTTCATAAGGATAAGCACAATTGCCTTAAACAGCCCTCCTGAGATTGATGTAAAAGAGGGAGAAATAAAACTCTCATCCTATCCTGAATTCAGTTATAAGATAAATGCCTATGACCCTGACGGTGATCCTTTAAAGTTTTCTATTCTATCTTCTTCAATACCCGGGATTGAGGTTACATCTGATGGGACAATAAAGGGCAAACTACCTGAAAATGCAAAAAAGATTGATATAACATTAAAAGTGGAAGACACAAAGGGAAATTCAAAAACGGTTAACTTAAACTTTTCCCTTTAAAACCTTTATTGTTCGTCTGCAAAGTTTGCAAAAACAACAGTTATATCAAATTCAGTTATAAATTCCTGTTTTGTATTCATTTCATGGGCAAAAAATGTATAATGGGCTCTTGTTTTTAAGGGTTGAGGAGTGGCACCAGGGTTTCCCTGATGCATGTTATAAATAGGATTATAATAGGCTTTTAGCCAGGATGGAACAAGGTCAACTTTTCCTTCAAACCATGTGTTTGGTTCAACTTCTGTGTTAACCTCAAAGTGCAATGAATCATAACTATCTCCGGTAGAATTATGCACAAAGGTTATTCTAACATCGTTCTGGTCAAAGAATTCAATTACAAAACTGTCAACTATACATCTCGGACGAAATCCTCCTATGGTATCAGGAAAGTTAAAGTAATACTGAACAGGGAGAGTATCGTAAAGGAAAACAAGCAGAGTATCTTCCAAAGTTATGATATCAGAATTATAACTACTTAAAGGAGTGCTCACAATAAATGAATCACTCTCAACCGATGCGGTTCTACATCCTGTGAGAAAATACACACTTGAGATTACAGCAATTAATAAACCTATTTTCTTCTCCATTTCACCTCCTTTTTATACTTTTCCTATTGACAAATAAAATCATTTTGTTTATAATTATAATGTTTAAATTGAAAAATGTCAAGTAAATTTTTAAAAAATTTGCGGAAATTATTAAAAATGAAAAAAAAGGAGGCAAGTGTATGAGAATAAAAATAAAAGGGATGTTTTTTCTCCTGGTGCCCGTCTCCCTCCTTTTTTCACAGATAAAGGATGTTACTATTCAACCTGAAAATGAGAACACAAGAATTGTAATTCATTCAGAATCACCTGTTTCCTACTCAGTATTTTCAAGGGAGGCACCTGCACAGATATTAATTGACATCCAGGAATCACAAACAGAACTTTCTCCAGGAGTATATACAGTTTATACTGGTGGAATAACAACCCTATCTGTTGAACCTTTTAAAACAGGAAATGTAACAAGAGTTGTAATAAACCTGGAAAAATCACTTACTTATAAAGATGAAAGAACAAATGGAAATATTGTATTAACCCTTTATGGAACTGGAGGCGGGTTTGAAGGAGTCTCACTCTCGGGCGAAATGCCTGCAGAAACAGAGGCACCTCCACCCGAGTACCATGCAGAACCATCTGCACCGGCTCCTGGTGCAGGTGTAACAATTTCCCTGAATCTTGAAAATGCTGACATAGTTACTGTTATAAAGGCAATTGCAGAGTATGTGGGACTCAATGTAGTATTCGGTGAAGAGGTGAAAGGTAAAGTGACTCTGAGAGTGGAAAATGTCCCATGGAAACAGGCTTTTGAACTTGCCCTTAAAACTGTAGGTCTTTCTTATCTTGTTGAAGAAGGCGTTTACAGGATTGCACCACCTGAAAAAA
Source organism: Candidatus Hydrothermus pacificus (assembly GCA_002011615.1). GTDB lineage: Bacteria > Hydrothermota > Hydrothermia > Hydrothermales > Hydrothermaceae > Hydrothermus > Hydrothermus pacificus. Next base: position 29,330 of record MTOH01000007.1, read on the forward strand.
TAAGGGAAGAGGAAATAAAGAGAAAAAAATCAGAAGAAGAAGCAAAACTCCTACGGCCTCTTGTTACAAAGGTATATGTTCTTCAATACGCAGTCGCTGATGAAGCAAGGAAATCTGTTGAAAAACTCCTGACACAAAAAGGTCAGATAGAAATTGATGAAAGAACAAACGCAATTATCGTCACTGACATTGATGAAGTGCACACCAGAATCGCTTCTCTAATCAAGTCCATAGATACACCTGTTTATCAGGTTGCCATTGAATCAAGAATACTTGAGATTAACAGGGGTGCACTGGACCAGATGGGTGTTCAGTGGAATGTCTCTCAGTTAAAAGCAGAAAATGTAGCAGGAGAGGTTACCGGCGGAGCATCACCAGGTGCAATGCCAGGTTCACCAACACTTTTTGGACAGGTTGGAATAATTGCAAGAGGAGTCCTTATTGATAATATAGTTTCTGCATACGAACAGAGAAAAATGGTAAAAACCCTTTCAAATCCGAAAATCACTGTTCTGAACAATCAAAAGGCAACAATACACGGTGGCTCTAAAATACCCTATATCACAAGAGACCAGGCAGGAAACCCGATTGTCCAGTTTGTTGATGTAGGAATCAGACTTGAAGTAACCCCCCATGTGAATGTCAACAAGCAGATCACCCTTGACATACATACAGAAGTTTCAGAGCCGGGCGCACAGCTTCCAGGTGGAATAGAAATTCTTACAAACTTTGCAGACACAAGGGTGTTGCTTGACAATGGAGAGACCGCAGTAATAGGGGGTCTTATAAAATACAAGACCCAGTCATCAAGAGAAGGATTGCCTTTTCTGTCAAGGATACCTCTGATAGGAAAGCTTTTTGGTGGGAGCACGGGCGAACAAAGCGAAAGAGAAATCGTAATATTCCTGACCCCTCACATTATCGATTAGTCCGGGCGGATAGCTCAGGTGGCGAGAGCATCGCCCTTACAAGGCGAAGGTCCCAGGTTCAAATCCTGGTCCGCCCATTTTGAAAAACATCAGAATACTCAAAAATAGCAAAAATCAGTATATTGTAAATTATAAGCTCAGCGGAATGCTCTTTTAAAATCCTCTATAATGTCATCTATATCTTCAAGTCCTACAGAAACTCTTATAAGACCGGGGTTTATTCCTGCCTTTAAAAGTTCCTCATCAGAATATGTGGAATGGGTCATTGATGCAGGATGTTCAACAAGGGTTTCAACAGCACCCAGTGATACTGCAAGGGTACAGATTTTTAAAGAATTTAAAAATTTTATACCTGCCTCTTTTCCACCTCTGATTATAAAACTCAGCATTCCTGAGAATCCGTTTTCCATTTGCTTTTTAGCAATTTCGTGCCCTTCACAGTCAGGCAAACCAGGATAAAATACCTCCTCCACCTTTGGATGGTCTTTTAAAAACTCTGCAAGCTTCATAGCATTCTCACTGTGCCTTGCCATTCTCACATGGAGAGTTTTAACACCTCTTAATGTAAGCCATGCATTAAAGGGAGAAAGACACCCTCCGAGATGAGTTAGGTAGTGCTCTCTTAAAGGCTCTGCCATATCCTTCCTGGTAATTACAATCCCGCCTATTGCGTCCGAGTGACCTGTAAGATATTTGGTAAGGGAGTGAAGCACTATATCCGTTCCCTTTTCAAGGGGTCTTTGATGATACGGAGTTGCAAATGTGTTGTCCACAACAAGGGGAATACCCTTATTTTTACATATTTTTGATATCTCCTCAATGTCAAATATATCAAGGGTGGGATTTGCAGGTGTTTCAATATACACAGCCTTCGGGTCTTCTGAATCCATCTTTTCCTTAAGTTCTTCAAGGAAATTTTCTGCTTTTATCCCGATGAATCTCATATCAAATCTTTCCTCAAGAAGTTTGAAAAGGGCAAAAGTTCCTCCGTAAAGGGGTTCCGAGTATATAAGTTTTTCACCGGGCTTTAAAAGGTAGAGTAAAACAGCACTTATTGCGGCCATACCCGATGAAAAGGCTATAGCGGATTCTCCTCTTTCAAGATAGGCAATTCTATTCTCAAGAAGTTTTATTGTTGGATTGCCAAGTCTTGTGTATATGTAACCGTCCTCCTCACCCAGAAAAAGTTTGCCACCCTGCTGTGCATTATCAAAAAAGTATGTGGAAGCCATGTGAATTGGAGGAATCACATCTCTTGTATTGATTTCCCTGAAAGGTTCTGGTCCATGAACACACCCTGTAGAGAAACGCATGTCATCATCCATAAATCCTCCTTTTTTGGAAGTTTCTTAAATTATTAAGGAAAACATATCAGATTTTCAAGGAAGTCAGATTCAAAAAATTCAGTATACTTTCTAAGATAAAAGCCATGTATACCGTGTATTTAAAAAATACAGATTGCGATTTTAGAAATTCTGCAAACCCTGATTTTTTATTTAGAATTTTAAAAAAGATAAATAACATCGCTTTTAAAAGTCCAAAGAGTAAAACAATGGGAAAAACAAATGTGAAATTCAGACCTCTCCAGAAAGAAAGAAATATAAAAAATATTGAAAAATATAAACCAAGGATAAAGAAAATAGCAGGGTAAAAGCCCATATACTTTGAATAAGTCATTACACCTTTTTTTTCTTCAAAACCAAATTTTACCTTCTCAGAAAAATATTCCAGGATTTCAAGCAGGAAAAAGCCCGCAAAGATAATCCATACTTCCGGGAAAAACGGAAATTTGTAAGGAGCAATCATAAAAAAGATATAAAGATATAAGACAGAGTATACAATATCTTTTAGTATGAAGTTTTCTTCAAGATAGAATTTTAACCTTTCAAATCTTAAAATTAAAGGAGTAAACACAAACAGAAAAAAAAATTTTTTAAGGAAATAGGGGTTTCTACCAAGAGGGAGTGCAAAAATAAAAAGAGTTAAAAAGATAAGAGGTATTTCTTTTGTGTATTCTTTTTTTTCTTCAGATAATTTAAAGAGTATGAAAAAGCAGAAACCCGTGATAAACTGAAAGATTTCAGGAAGTCCTGGATACCATCCTTTTGATAACAAATATCTGAAACTCAGATAAAATAGAAAGAAAAGGAAAAATTTTATAAAGTATTTTTTTAGAATATACTTTATATTATCTTCCAAGTAAAATACCTATAAAATAGAGCAATCCAAAAAGGGTATTCAGTTTTGCTGTTAAGAGGTCAAGCATCACAAAATCAAAAAAGTGCGGATTAAAGGCAACCTCTATATTCTTTATGGCACGGGGAAGAGAAAAGAACACTATAAGTGTCCAGAAAGGAACCAGTTTTAAAATTATAAAAATTAAAACCAGAAGATAGGGAAGTAAAACAAGAGCAAGATAATAATAGGAGGACATTTTATAACCCATTAAATTTGCAAGTGTCACTGATTTGCTTCTTGCATCTTCTTCAATATCTCTGAAATTGTTTGCGTGCAGGATTGCAACAACTATAAGGGCAACAGGTATCACAGCAATAAAAGGAATCCATGAAAATCTGGACATCTGAACATAGTATGCACCAAGTGCGAGAAAGGGTCCAAAGGCAAGAAACACTGCCAGATCTCCTATTCCCCTGTATTTTAAGCCAAGAGGCTTTATCTGATAGAAAATACCAAGAAAAGCACCTATTAAAATCAATATAAGTATAAACCAGCCTCTGAGAAATGTAAGTGCCAGACCACATACAAAGCCAGCAGCAATTAAAGCAATTATAAGATAAAGGTGCTCTTTTTTATTCATAAGCCCATCCTGCAAAACCCTGCTGGAACCAATTGTAAGCCAGTCATCAATTCCGTACTTATAATCCATATGGTCATTTAATGCATTGATACCCGCATGAAAAGCAATAATTCCTATCAGGGTAAGAAGTAGAAGCCAGAAATCCACATAAGGAGCCATAAATGCACCTATTATCAAGGAAATAAAAGAAGCGGTAAATGCAAAGGGTCTTGTTGCCTTGAGGTATACCATCCATTTAGGGGGTATTTTTTGAACCTTTTTAAAGGTATCAAGGTCTTCTTTTTTTATTTCAATTTGTTCAAAAAGAATCTTTCCCTTTTTTAAATCAGTTACTTTGATTTCCAGTGGAATGAGTTTGACTATTTTTATTCCAGGAACACGTTTTACAGGGATTATTGCCTCAAAAACTTTCCTGAAAATAATCTTTCTTATCTCCTCAAGGTTTGCGGGCTCACCGAGAATCTCTGCTTTTGCTTTCCCTCTTAAGATTCTGTCAGGTTTTTCTCCCTGAATCAAAAAATTAATTTCACCCTTTTTCCTTATATTCTCAAGGTTTTTTTCATCCTGAACAAGTAGGTAAATCACACCTCCTTCCTCTGCGTAGAAGTTTTTTTCAAAGGAAATTTCTCCATCCGAGGTTATGAGGGTGAGGACTTTGTTTTCCATAAGAATCTCGCTTATACTCTGTAATATCTCTTTTCTTTCCATTTTTTCTCCTTTTTAAATTGTTTAATTATAATCTAATAAAGAAACCTCTTTCAAACAATACTTTTTAATGCTTCTTTTAAGTCAGGATAAATGAACTTATACCCTTCCTTTAAAAGCCTTTCAGGAATTATTCGCTGGTTCCTGAGTAAAACTTCCTTTGCAATTTCTCCCATCACAAGTTTCAACAAGAACTCAGGGATATTTAACCAGCAGGGTTTTTTCAAAAGATTTGCTATCTCTTTATAAAAACGGGCATTTTTTACGGGATTCGGAGAGGTTAAGTTGTAAACCCCTTTTGATTTTTTATTTTCAATGAGGAATATAATTGATTTTATCAGGTCTTCAATATGAATCCATGAAATCCATTTCTCCTTATCTCCAATCACTCCTCCTGCATAAAAATTAAAAACAGGTATTATTCTTGATAACATACCCCCTTTACCCAGAACTGCACCAAACCTTGTTACACACCTTCTTACTCCATAATCTTCAACCTCCTTTGTTGAATCCTCCCATGCCTTAACCACTTTGCTTAAAAATCCTTTTCCCTGAGGAAAGTTTTCATTCTGGATTTCATCACCATCCCCATAATATCCTGTTGCAGATGCCTGAATAAAAATTCCGGGTGAAATTATATTTCTCTTTATTGCTTCACATAAAGCCTTTCCTGAATTTACCCTGCTTTGAAGTATTCTCTGTTTTTTACTTTCTGTCCATCTTAAAGAAAAAATGTTTTCCCCTGCAAGATTTACAATGACATCAATTTTATCCTGAATTCCCTCTATGCTTTTGCCATCCCACCTGATATATTTTATTTTTTCATCAAAACTTCGGGAGCCACTCCTTGTTAGAGCATACGTCTTATAACCTCTTTGAATTAATCTCTCGGACAGATTTTTCCCTATGAATCCCGTAGCACCTGTTATAAGAACCCTCATTTAAAAGAAACAGCTTTGTGAACTCTTCCAGCTTTTTTTATAAAATAAATTCCTCTGGGAAGTACAAAATTCTTCTTTGAATTTTTCAAAAAACTAATTTTTCTTCCACATATATCATAAATTATTTCGCTTTCTTTTACATCCGGTATGGTTAAATTGGCTTCTTTAACTCCCACAGGATAAAGATTAAACCACTTCTGACATTCCATGGTATCACCTATGTTTGAATAAAGGGTGAGTTTCAGATTATAACCTCCTGACTGTAATCCCTGAGTATTCCATATACCCAGTGTATCATGCTTCCTTTCTGAATTGTAATATCCTATGAAATACCAGTTTGTATCATTTGGAGGCTGATAGTGAAGGGTATAATGGTCAAGGTTATAGGAAGGATTTAAAGGACCTCCATCAGCATATGCATCACCGAATATCCTTATGGTATCACCTACATAATAGGAGGATAGATAGTCTATTTTTCCCACCATAAGGTATGATGCATCATGGGGTATGGGTTCTGTTGAATATTCTGACTGAAGTATAAAAAGTCTGGACGAATCAGTTGCCCATATATTTCCGTAAATCTGGGATGTATAGTATAAAACCTGAATACCCATTTCAGTGGATATTACATCACAGGAAAGAGAGGTAAGATAAACAAAATTCAAGGAATTGCCACTTGCCTCAAGATGACCTCCTGAGCCATCAAGGAAGTAGTTATGAGACATCATAAAAGAATTGCCCATTGAAAGTACTTCCCCCACTATGGAATAAGAGAGTTCAACAAATGCAGTATCCTGTGGATACAAACTCCAGGTATGAACATAGGTGTTGTTCAGGGTAAAATTTCTATCGTTTAAAGGCAGTGTGAAATTTGAATAATAGGATTCATTAACAAGGCTTTGCAGGGTATCGCTTGTTGTATGGTTAAAAAATATTCCTATGGTTCTTATCTCAGAGTTATTTATTGTCGCATCGCATCCGTATGCAGGAAAAAGACCCCACATTACATAAAAGGAAGAATCAACATCAACATGATAACTTATTTCAGATACACCGGGAAGGGTTGAATCAAAAACAAAGTTGTAAAGCCATCCCCAGGGAGGGAATTCAAAATCCACATAGGAAGATTCTGGAAAATGAAACCATATAAGAAGGGAATCTATGTTCTTAAAATGAGCATTTACACTGTCAAACATAAGATATTCTCCGGGCAATTGTGCATTGTAAATCCATATTTCAGCATTTCCAAAAAGAACAGTGGTGAAAAAGGACTGGGACAAATCATTATCACGCCAGTTTGCCTTTGCCTTATGCGTAACCATCATGTTTAGGGGCATAAAGTTTCCATACACCCTTGAATTTCTCATATCCATATAGGATGAATCTGCCAGGAAAATGCCATACTGGTATATATGAACCTGGGGAAAATGGATAACAGAAGAATCAACAAGGATTTTTCCCATCCCTGTCCCGTATATCATACCGTGAATTGTGAGCTGGGCACTATCAAGAATCAGAACACCATCGTTTATAACAAATATGTTTCCGTAAAGTTCAAAGGGATAGTTTACCAGAAGGGTTTCATGGGGGGTATCTCCCACAATAATATCCTGTGGTAGAAAATCTATGTTTTTTAAGTCAGGTTTTTTAATTTTTATAAATCCATTACCGGGTAATCTTTCAACATTCTGGATGTAAGAGGGTATTTCAGCACTCAAACACTTTTTTGATATTTCCTTTGACAGTTTATAAAGAGAAAGATTCGGAATAAGAATTAATATAAAAAGCATGTTCATTTTACCCTCCATATTTTAAATCTGTTTTCTTTAATTTTAACAAAATATACTGAAGATTTCAAATCAAGACAAATCTTATTTTTTCCTTTTTTAAGAAAGATATTTTTAACAGTTAATTTTCTCCCGGATATATCAAACACATCAAGATTTATATTCTGAGTTTTATCAGCATAAACATACAGGTAATTCTTACTGAATAAAAGTTTTCTTTTTCTCAATTTATTCTGTTTCTCTGCAATTTTTGTCTCCACATAGTATCCAAAATATGCATCCTGATTACCATTTCTTGTATCTGTCCATAAGGGAAAAGGAATTCCATCAAAAGAATCAAGACCTATGTATTCTCCTATCACTCCTGCTCTGAAATCATTAGGGTCTATTGATACAGTTGTAACCCTTATATTCGGAGTAAAACTCTGACCACCATCAAAGGATTGGGTTAAAAACAAATCAAATTTCCAGTTATCTGAATAAAGTCTTCTGTCACAAAAAATAACTGTTAATGTCCCTGTTGAATCAACACATGCCCAGGGATGAAACTGGTCAAGCCCGTTTCCTATGGAATCATCATTTACCCTTATTCTCTGAGACCATGTATTTCCGCCATCAACTGATTTTGTTAAAAATATATCCGGGTCTCCTCCTGGTCCTGTATCCATATAGATTACATAGATTGTTCCATAAAAAGGACTGTCTGGATATATATCACATACCGGCACAGGATAGGAAAAGGTTAGAATATTTCCGTTCAGCGTTCTATTTGGCTGGTCAACATATTGAACAAGGTTATCCTGCCCGAATGTAAGTCCACCATCATAGGAAACATCGCGCAGAATTGCAGGATAATTGTAATCAACCCAGAAAACATGGACATTCCCATCCTTATCAACGCATGGAACAGACCACTGTGTTCCTGAAAGGTCAGAAATTTTTACAGGTTGAGACCATGTTAAAGCCTGGTCAGTTGACCTGACAAGATAGACATTCTGTTCCCAGAACCTTGTCCAGGAAATATAAAGATTTCCTGAATAGGGGCTATCTGTTTTATCACAGGTTATAAGTTCTTTATCCTCGAAGTTTGAATAACTTGGACCAACTGCAATAAAAGGACCTTCCCAGGAAACACCGCCATTAAAGGACCTGAAAACGCAGAGGGCATTAGAATCTCCTATGTCTTCATAATTTAAAATAACCGCATAAAAATTTCCATATTTATCACAGGTTAAGCCCGGGTCAGAATCCCTGTAATAATTCGTTCCTTCAAAGAGTGTATCCACCCATGTGGAACCTCTATCAAATGAATATCCTATACCCACTCTTCTGTATCCCAGTCTGAAATCCCTCCACACAGCAACTAAGTTATCAGGATTTAAAGGATTAACAACAATCTGCTCTTCATTCTGAAGATAGGAAGTTGTATCGGAATTTACTTTTATATTCAGAAATTCGCCCGTCAATGTGTCCTCATAACCAAAAAGGGCTCCTTTAAAATCTCCTTTTAAAACAGAATCTTCATAGGCTTCGTATATAAAGGGTGATTTTAAAATCAAAAATATACCTATTAATTTCATCCTGTCCTCCTTTTTAAATATTATAATTAAAACTTATTTAGAAAGGATTATAATCTTCCTTAAACTCTCTTTTTGCCCCTCTTTGTATTCAACAAAGGATATGCCTGATTTTATGCCCTTTATCCTTCTTCCCATTATATCATAAAGTTTAAATTCCCGGGTGTTCAAAATTTCTGAGAGGGATTTTGATTTAAGAATCACAGGGAACTGAATTTTTTTAACAGGTTCAAAGGTATAATTTTCTTTTACCCTGACCTGTGATAAAAGTGCCTTTGAAAAATAAAGGTCATTATCATCTCCGTTTCTTCCATCTGTCCATTCAGCGTATATGTAATTGCTATCAGCAACACACACATGATACTCACCCATAAAATCAGCCCAGCTCCTAAATTCTGTATCAGAAATCCTTATTGCAGGATAAAATGTTTTCCCGCTATCAGCAGAGAATCTATACCAGAAGGAGAATAGACTGTACTGATTTGTTGGCCAGTCAGGAGTTGAATAATAGGTTACATGTAAACCTCCATAAGGGTCAAAAACTGACCACCCTTTACACTGACCACCTGTCATATCCTCATTTACAACAAAAGGACCGGTCCATGTATTCCCTCCGTCTTCTGACCTCATCGCAAGAATATCCCATCCTGAATACCTTGTATCAACCCATGTAATGAAAACCACATTTCCTGTTGCTGCAATTGAATTTATAGGAGCTCTGTCTCCATAACTGGAACTGTAATAATAATCAGAAAGATATTGAGCGGATGTCCATGTCTGCCCCTTGTCATAGGACTTCATGTAGTATATGCCATCATACCAGGCAACGAGTGCAAGATGCAAAACTTCATTTTCATCCATTGTAAGTGCGGTTATTCCATTATCATTGAGTATCTCCCATTGAGAAAAGGACTGACCATAATCTGTTGATTTTGCAAGTCTTATACCGGTATTTCCTGAAGTCTGCTGCCAAACAACATATATTTCATTCTTATTAACAACCATCCAGGGTTTATCAACTCCTGAACCTGTAACCTGTGTTGTATCAATCCAGGTCTGTCCACCATCCCTTGAAAGATAATGATTTAAAAGAGAGGTTGAAAACTGAATCAACATATGGACATGACCAGAATCATCAACTCCTATAACAGGGTCTGTGTGCCATGTAATACCGGTCTGCCAGTCAGTAAAAGGAACCTGGGTAAAACTCTGACCACTGTTATAGGAATAAGCAAAGGGCGCAATCGGAACAGAACCTCTTTCTGCGGTGTTGCTTATCAAATAAATTGAATCCTTCCACACAGCCATATCAGTTTCACCCTGATTAAGAGTATCCCATGAAACATTAGAACTCACTCTCACATTGGGTATAAAAGGCGGGTCTGCAAGAAGTAAAATTGAAAATCCTAAAACAAAAAGAACCACTTTTTTCATTTTTTATCCTCCGTTTTTCCTTTAACCTTCACAGAACTTATTTTAACGTGAAATTCACCCGGATTTTGATTTTCTACAAATACATACATAGAAGGTTTTTTATCAGGTAAAAGTGACCATGGAAAATTACTGCTGTAAAAGGGCTTTGCGTTGATTAAAGGAATTTCTATTTCCTGCCAGTTTGCTGATTCAGGTATATACTTCATACCGAGAAGATAAACCCTTTTATCCTCTGAAAGCAGAAAGTATCTCAATCTGACAGTGTTTTTTAAAACCTTTATCCTGATAAACAGAGTATCATCAGGTAAAATTTTTATATTTTCAGGAATATAAAACCATGCAGAGGAGAAACCCTCTTCTTTGGGATTACCTTTAAGAACAATTCCCTGTTCTGTGTTATAAATTGCAACCTTATAGCTCTCCAGCTGTCTGAGTTCCACTTTTTTATCCTTAAAATCTGTCCCCCATATCACAAGCGATATGACCACACAAATCACCATATTCATATCTTTCTACCTCCTCTTTCTAAGTTTTTACAAAAAATCTATTTTAAAATTAAAATCTTTGAACTTTTTTCCTTACCTATAGATGCCTTTATTATAAATATTCCCTTTGAAAGAGACGGATTTAAACTTATCTTTCCGCTTCCTGTAAGCTTGCCAAGTTTATAGGTCTTAATCTTTCTGCCCGCCATATCATAAATGGACACACTCAAAGGGCTTTTCCCTCTTAAAGAATAAATAATCTTTATACCATCTTTATAAAGAATTTTGAAATCATCAACAGGAACTTTCCCCTCTGAAATCTTTGTTGAACTTACAAAAACTTCCTCAAGTCCACTCCAGTTACCCCAGCCAAATTGATTGTTGTATCCCCTTGTCC
>MTOH01000019.1 GCA_002011615.1 Candidatus Hydrothermus pacificus
TCTGTGGATGTGAGAATTCCGTAAACACCATAGGCAGGGTCAGAACCAACGTTTTCAGCATAGACCGAGTAGTCAATGGCCTCACCCGGATTTATAATTCCATTGTTGTTTCCTGATGGGTCATTTGCAATTGAATAACCCTGCATTATATAGGGTCCTGATGCGGACTGAACAAGTGCGTATCCAAGATATGGTATTTTGTTATATGCAGTCACAGTAACATACATTGTCCCGGGTGTGGCAGGGGGAGGATTTAAATTGATAGTTACATGTCCGGATGCATCAGTATAGCCTGAACCATAAAGGTGATTATCCTGAGGCATATAAAGTCCTACAAGGGCATCTTCAACACCTGGAACATCAACACTAAAAGTAGTTGAACCAAGTGGAATTATAGCACTGTGATTGACCGTCATGGACTGAGGAGTATTTGTTCTTACCTGAACAGAGGCATCTCCAAATATATGCCATGTCTGAGCCATATCCACACCTTCGGGATTGGTAGGACCATAGTATTCTATCATGTAGCAGGCACCATTAAAGAATATACCACCAGCGGTATTGGCTCTATCATGAATGAGAAATCTATTTGCTCCCATCTGACCTATTGTAGGAGGAACCCATGACTGATTTATTGAAGAACCCCAGTGCACAAGAAAGCCTGTTGGCTGGTCAACCGTGCCTGCTGTTACAGATGCCTCACAGTAGCAATCAGTTCCATTAAAATCACCTACAACACAGGCAACAGAAATAACAAAAGGTAGTTCCCATGTATTTGTAAGACCGTTTATATCACTTATTGAGAATCCGCCTCCATTAACCCATCCTGTCTGTATCCCATGACCTATATAATTTATTATGCCTGTTCCAGCCTCAATGTATTGCTTTATAAGTTGACTTGTTCCCCACTGGTCATAACTTTTATTCACCTCTGTATAATTATAGCTTAGAAGCGAATCTCTAAGCCAGTTACATCTGGTGGAATCAGAAGGACTTCCTTGATCACTTGCCACTCCCAGACCTATATGATACCAATCACCTCCTGTCTCAGGCTCTTTTTCATATTTTATTGACCTCCATACCTGTTTGTCTATGTTTGTAGAATTACCATTTCTTGAGCTGAATCTTGAGATAAATATATCAGGGTAATAGTCATTTCCTGCTGTATAGGTATAAACAGGGTCTGCATCAGCACCTGTAGCACCACCCACTGTTCCTGTGGCAGGTGTGACCTCATTACCATCTCCAACAAGTAAAACCCATACGAGATTTGTTGAATCGTATTCAGCCTGTATCCTTTGCTTTATTGCATTTTCATTATTCCCGATATCAGAGATTTTAATCATATTCGTTCTTATACCTTTTCTGTTTTTCCATTCTACAAAAGGGGTCATGTTATTCCAGTAAGAATCTGCAGTTATTATGAGCATCTTACCCGCTTTTTCAGAAAGAGTATCAAAGCGGATTTCCTGGAAGTTAAGAAAAATATCCTTATAAATATTGAGAAATTCTCTTGTTATTTTTCTGTTTTTTCTCTGCAAAACATTTGAACCATCTTTACCTGCTTCATAAACCTCAACAACAATTCTCTTTACCACCTTTAACTCATTTTTTACAGGATTGTACTGGAAAGGATTAAACTTTATGTTTACTCCTCTGAAGTCTCTCAGTATAAAAGGTTCTGAGACTTCTATTACATTTTCTGGAAACCAGGAGTCAGTTTGATAAAACCTGTCAAAAGTGTATGGGACTTCCTCAGGATTAACATTCCTGTAAAGATTACCTTTTGAAGGGGCAACTGGATTCAATGTAAATGTTTGATATTCCACATCAAGAATTCTATACTTCATCAATCCATCATCTGTAACTATTATATTCTTGCCGATGGTAGGTAATTCAGGTAAACCTTTCTTAAGGTAACTTACCATTCCAGGAACAGTAATAGTAGAATATGGATTTCCATCTATATAAACAATATCCTCTTTAAACCTGTTAAGCATAAACTCCACGCGGGTATTTTGAGGGGTGGATGAAAGGATATTGATATCAAAAGCATTTTCTCTCTCAGGATTTACATATAACCACTTGGCAGGAAGATAGCTTATTAATAGAAGCACACAAAACACACCATTTTTTAAAACCTTTTTCACCACACACCTCCTTTAAATTATCCTTTAATTTTTATAATCAAAAATGGGATTTTTGAAAAAATATTAAAGTATTCAAATTATGAATGTCAAATTAGAACCATAATTTTTTAGTAAAAGATTTTGCCTCTGAATTGAAGTTTTGTTCCACCATATCTGATATTTTCTCTGCTATAGCCAAGGAAGCGGTTGCAGCAGGCGATGGTGCATTACACACGTGGAGAATCCTCGGTTTTGTAACAAAAACAAAATCGTCAACAAGTTTTCCACTTAAAGAAAGAGCTTGTGCCCTTATACCAGAAGTCCCTCTTACAAGTTCTTCAGGTTTTATATCTGGAAGTAGTTTTCTTAACTCATTTAAAAAGAATTTTTTGGCAAAAGTCTTTAACATCTCTTTGAAACCCGTTGTCCAGTTCTTCATTGCGAGTCTCCAGAAACCCGGATAATCAAAGACCTCAGAAAGGTCCTTTAAACTGATCTCTGTCCTTTTATAACCTTCTCTTGAGAGAGAAAGAACAGCATTGGGACCTGCTTCAATATCGCCATTTAATCTTTTTGTTACATGAACACCAAGAAAAGGATACCTGGGGTCAGGAACAGGATATATGAGCCTTTTTACTATATTTTTTCTTGTTATTTTATAGTATTCTCCTCTGAAAGGGACTATTATTAAACATGGTTTTCCTCCTCCCATCCTTGTAATTCTATCTGAATGAAGTCCAGCACAGGTTATCAAAAATCTGGTTTTAATCTCTCCTCTATCAGTTTCAAGAATTAATTCATTATCTTTATATTTCACATCTATCAATCGTGTTGAAAGCATTATCTCACCACCCTCATTATTAAAAAGTTCAGCAATCTTTGCTGTAACTTTCCTGTAATCCACAATTCCTGTACCCGGGACATAAATTGCCTTGATTCCTGAAATGTTGGGCTCCAGGTCTTTTATTTCTTCCTTGCTCAGAATTTTCAATCCTGGAACACCATTTTTCAGCCCTCTCTCATAAACACTTTTCAAAAAAATTAACTCTTTATGAGAATTTGCAACTATTAATTTGCCTGTTATTTCAAAAGGAATACTATATTTTTTACAGAATTCTTTCATCAAAAAAGCACCCGTTACTGCTGTTTCTGCCTGAATTGAACCAGGTTTATAGTATATTCCGGAATGAATAACTCCGCTATTATGACCTGTTTGATGAAAGGCAATTTCTCTTTCCTTTTCTATCAAAACTATCTTTGAATCAGGATAAATCTTTTTCAACCTGTATGCAACCGCCGTTCCTATTATTCCTCCACCTATTATTGCAAAATTAAACATAGATATTTATTTTAATGGAAATCTACAATGATTTTGAAATAAAAACAATTATTATTTAATTCGTTTGAACTTAAAATTTATAAATCCTTATAATGAAGACTTAATTTAAAAGGAGTGTTTTACCATGGAACTTGTTGAAAAGAAGTATTTTGAATTCCGTGATGAAATATACAGATACCTGCATCATGAGTTCACAAGGCTTGCCTTAAGAAGGGCAATAAGCTCTTTCAGAGCAGCAAGAGACAAGGCTCTCAAAGCATTTCCCTATGTTAAAGAGGAACGACATAAGCTGATAGAGATGAAGGACAGGGTAATAGATAATCTGGACCAGTGGGTAGAAAAATCAATGGAATCAGTTGAAAAGGCGCATGGAAAAGCCTATTATGCAAAAGATGCAAAAGAGGCTCTTGAAATAACCAAAAAAATTGTTGGGACAGGTAAAACAGTTATAAAAGCAAAATCAATAACTTCTGAAGAACTCCATATAAACAAGTATCTTGAAAAATGGGGAAACAAAGTTTATGAAACAGATCTGGGAGAATTCATAATTCAGCAAATAGAATCAAGACCCATGCATATCCTTGCTCCTGCGGTAAATATTTCAAGAGAAAGAGTTGCTGAAATATTCTCAAGACTTGCAGGTAAGGAACTCCCTCCTGATATACCAAAACTTGTTAAATTCGCAAGAGAGTTTTTAAGAGATAAATACTTTGAGGCTGATGTTGGAATAAGCGGTGCAAATGCAATAACCGCTGACACAGGTTCTGTCTTTTTACTCGAAAATGAAGGAAACATAAGATTTGTAACAAATGCACCACCAGTTCATATAGCAATAGTAGGAATTGAGAAAATTCTTCCCACATTCAGAGATGGTTCAATTTTAACCGAGGTTGTTGCAAGATATGCAGGATACAATGCAATGAGTTATGTTTCAATAATCTCAGGACCTTCAAAAACAGGTGATATAGAAAAGACAGTTGTTTATGGTGCACATGGCCCTGAAGAATTTCATGTAATCTTTCTTGACAATGGCAGAAAAGAAGCCTCAAAAGAGGAAATAATAAAACAGTCTTTAAGATGTGTAAGATGTGGTGTTTGTATGTATGAATGTCCTGTCTATGCAATCACAACAGGATACTGGGGATACATATACATGGGAGGAATAGGGATTCCATGGACAGCCTATGTTGCAGGAGGTTTTACAGAGGCAGCTCCAATGGCATTTACATGTATAACATGCAATAGATGTAAGGTTTTCTGTCCAATGGAAATTGACACAGGAGAAATTGTTTTGAGGATGAGAGAAATCTTAAGAGAAAAGAGCTTTGATATGCCTTTTTTAATAAGAAGCATGAACAGGGCAACAGTGGATGAGGAGAAGTGCAGTGGATGTGGTGTATGCATTTCGGTATGTCCCTTTGATATTCCCGAATTCAGGATGAAAGAGGATAAAAGAGTTTCTTATATAGGTGAAGCATGTCTTGGTTGTGGTAACTGCATAGCTGCATGTCCTTCAAAAGCAATAGAACCTTATGGATTTAAAGACGAAAAAATATACGGTCTATTGGAGGAGGCTTTAAAATGAAAGAAATAGGCATTTTCCTGGGATGCATAACAAAGGCAAAGGAAGAAATTGCACCTTCTTTTGAAAGTCTTTTTCAAAAAACCTCTGTTTCTTATAAATTTATAATGGAGAAAAATTGCTGTGGTGCTCCTTACTTTTTATCCGGGATGACAGAGGAATTCAAACAAAATGCAGAAAAATTCAGAGACGAACTGAAAAAACAAAATGTTGATACCCTTGTTTTAAACTGTCCTTATTGTCATAGCTTTATAAAAAACAGGTATCCAAAATATGGCGTGGAACCTGGAGTTAACATTTTACATATAACCACATTTTTAAGGAAACTCATTGAAGAAGGTAGTCTGAAGGTAAAAAGAAAACTTGAAAAGGAAACGGTCTATCACGATCCCTGTTATCTTGGAAGACAGGGTGAAGGAATTTATGAGGACCCGAGAGAAGTTTTGAAAAAAAGCACCTCAAAACTACTTGAATTTGAACTTTCAAAGGAAGAGACAACCTGTTGCGGAGGTAATTCCTCCATAGTTACATATCTTCCTCATCTTTTTACAGAGGTTTCAAAAGAAAAGATAAACATGCAGGTTATTCCTCTTGGTGCAAAAGTCCTTACAACAGCCTGTCCTCACTGTTACTTCAACTTCTCAAATGCAAATAAAGAGCTTGAGAACCCCATTGAGGTTAAGCATATAGTTCAAATCCTGGATGAAATAACTTAGCCTATAACTTTCAATTCTACTTCGCAACCTGCTTCTTTTGCAATATTCAACATCTCTTCATAAACAACTTTAAGAACAGACACCTTTTCTTTATGCTCCTGTTCCTTTTCATATTCCTTTTCACCATGAATGTAGATTCTATCTTTCCCTGCTCTTTTTGGTGCATTTTTAAGCATTCTTATGTAATCGTCCATATTCTTTTTTAACTCTTCAAGAGGTATAAAAATTTCTGGATTGATAGCACCAAAAAAGTGACATACATTGGGGTGCTTTTCTTTGTAAACATATAGCCCATACGCTCCGCCTGAAAGAATACCTGACAGAATATCAACCACGACTGCGAGTCCATATCCTTTATGGCTACCGTCTTCCTCTTCAGCACCACCAAGAGGCAAAAGACCTCCACCTTTCCTCTCAAGCAAGTTTTTTAAAACCCTATCAGGGTCATCAGTGGGATTTCCATGTTCATCGGTTGCCCATGTTTTTGGGATCTTTTTACCCATTCTTCTATAAACTTCAAGTTTTCCCCTGGGAACAGTAGATGTTGCCATATCAAGAACAAAGGGGGTTTCATTTTCTGTGGGAACTGCTATTGAAAGGGGATTTGTTCCAAAAACCATATCTTTTCCAAAGGTCGGCATCACAAGGGGCGCTGCATTTGTAAGGGAAATGCCTATAAAATTATGGGGAATTGCCATCATTGAATAATAGGCTGCAATACCGTAGTGATTGGAATTTTTAACGGTAGCAAAGCACATCCCACTTTTTTTGGCTTTCTCAATCACTTTCTCCATAGTCAAATAACCTATTACCTGACCAAGCCCTGCCTGTCCATCAACAAGTAAAGAAACAGGTGTCTCTTTTAGAATTTGTGGTCCATTATTAGGCAAAATTCTTCCATTCTTAATATCATTAACATATCTTTTTAATCTCTGAACACCGTGGGACCCTATTCCTCTCCTGTCAGCAGACACAAGAACATCAGCAGTTATATCTGCAAATTCTTTTTTAACCCCCAGTTTTTGAAACACATCTGATGTGAACTCTTTTAAATTATTTATATCTACAAATACGCGTTCCATTTTAACCTCCTATTTTTAATTTATTTCTGAAAAGTCTTCCAGTACTCTTCCAGATCACTCCTCTTCACTGTGTCCATAACATACTCTGCAAACTCTGCTCCTGTTGCGCCATCTGGCCTTCCTGTAATTACAAGTTTTCTTTCAAACTGACCGCATATATCCATCGCCATATCAAGTTTGTTTCCTCTGTCTTCAAAACCTATGTGTCTTAAGAGCATCGCGGATGCTCTTAGCATACTACTCGGGTCAGCATACTTAGCTCTTCCCTCCTCAACCATTCTCGGGGCACTCCCGTGTATTGCTTCAAACATCGCATATCTTTTACCTATGTTTGCACTTCCTGCAGTTCCAACACCTCCCTGAAACTCGGCTGCCTCATCGGTTAAAATATCACCGTATAAATTGGGAAGAACCAAGACCTGAAATTGTGTTCTTCTTTTCTTATCTATTAATTTTGCTGTCATTATATCAATGAACCAGTCATCAGCGATTATATCCGGATATTCTTTTGCTATCTTATAAAAGACATCTAAAAACTTACCATCTGTTGTTTTCACAACATTTGCCTTTGTGACAGCGGTTACCTTCTTTCTGTTATTCTTTTTAGCATATTCAAAAGCGAGTCTTATAATTCTCTCACTTCCCTGAACAGTTATAACTTTAAAATCAATTGCCAGATCAGGAGTAACTTCTATTCCTTTGCTTCCCAGAACATAAGCTCCTTCAGTGTTTTCTCTAAAAAATACCCATTCAATTCCCTCAGAAGGAACTCTTACAGGTCTCACATTTGCAAACAAATCAAGTTCTCTTCTCATTGCAACATTTGCACTTTCAATATTTGGCCATGGGTCACCTGCTTTTGGTGTGGTTGTGGGTCCTTTTAAAATAACATGACATTTTTTTATCTCCTCCAGCACATCATCGGGTATTGCTTTTTTAACCTCTGCTCTTTTTTCTATGGTTAATCCGTGGATATCTCTGAATTCCACCTTTCCTTCCTTTTCCTCTTTCTCAAGAAGGAATTTCAAGACCTTTTTGGATTCCTCGGCAATATAAGGACCTATCCCGTCTCCACCTACAATCCCTATTATTATGGGCATGAGTTTTGAATAATCAACCCATTCCTCTACTTTTTTCATTCTCTCAACTCTATCCAGCTGTTCCTTCAGTATATTGGCAAAATGCCCCTGGGCACTTTTTATTGCTTCTTCATACATGTTTTTCACCTCCTAAAAATTTTAAAGATTTGGTGGCTCGTAATTTGGCGCTTCTTTTGTTATTGTTATTGAATGGGGATGATTTTCCTTTAAACCAAAGGATGTAATCTGAACAAATTCTGCTCTTTTTCTTAACTCTTTTAAATCTTTTGCTCCGATATAGCCAAATCCTGCTTTAACGCCTCCTGCTAATTGATAAACAATTTCTGAAACAGGTCCTTTGTATGACACTATACCCTCAACACCCTCTGGTACAAATTTCGTATATTCTTCCTGAAAGTACCTGTCTTTTGAGCCTTCTCTCATTGCTGAAACTGAACCCATTGCTCTATAAACCTTGTATCGCTTACCCTGATAAAGTATCAATTCACCGGGACTTTCATCAGCCCCTGCAAACATATTACCCATCATAACACAATCTGCCCCTGCTGCAAGAGCCTTTACAATGTCCCCTGAGTACTTTATACCTCCGTCAGCAATGAGAGGAATTTTTAAAGGTCTTAAAACTCTGGTGCAATCCATTATCGCGGTTAACTGAGGCATCCCTATTCCAGCAACCACTCTTGTTGTACATATAGAGCCCGGTCCTATGCCCACCTTGACAGCATCAACACCTATTTTAACAAGGTCTCTGCAGGCTTCTTCTGTCGCAACATTTCCAACAACAAGCTCAATATCTGGATATTTTCTCTTTACCCTTTTCGCCACTTCCATCACTTTTTTAGAATGAGCGTGCGCAGTATCAATCACTACTGCATCAACTTCTGCTTTAACAAGTCTTTCCAACCTTTCCTCCCAGTCTTTACCCGTTCCTATCGCAGCTGCCACCCTTAACCTCCCCTTGCCATCAAGGGTAGCAGTGGGATGCTCCAGTTTTTTCAAAAGGTCTTTCAGAGTAATAAGTCCCTTTAAAAAACCTTTTTTATCAACTATGGGAAGCTTTTCTACCTTATTTTTTAGAAGTATTCTGTGAGCCTCCTTAATTCCTACGCCTTCTTCAGCGGTTATAATCTCTCTCTTCATAATCTTTCCTATCTTGATATTATCCTTTTCTATAAAAGCCAGATCCCTTTTTGTCACTATACCGATAAGCCTGTTCTCTTTATCAATTATTGGGAATCCTGAAATCGAATTTTCTTCCATTATTTTCTTTGCTTTTTCAACTGTATCATCAGGTGAAAGAGTTATCGGATGAAGTATTATCCATGACTCTGACCTTTTAACCTTTAAAACTTCCTTTGCCTGCATTTCAGGATTCAGATTCCTGTGTATAACACCTATTCCTCCCTCTCTTGCCATGGCAATTGCCATAGAACTCTCTGTAACTGTATCCATTGCAGCTGATACAAAAGGTAGCTTGAGGTTAATATTTCTTGAAAATCTGGTGGAAAGTTCCACTTCCCTTGGTAGAATCGAACTTTTTTTGGGCACAAGCAATACATCATCAAATGTCAAAGCCACCTTCATATTTTTCTTCATATTTTTCATCCCTTTATTCTTATTGAATAACCTATTGCTCTCCTTACAACTTCCTTTAAATATTCCTCTGCACTAACTTTATCCTTTTGTTTTAAGTACAGTGGAATTATAACAGGCATGACACTTTCCTCTAAAACTTTTCTTTTTCTCTCATCTATTTTATAAAAAATTTCAGCATCCACAATTATTATTCCATAATTTTTTTGTTCAAGGCATTTTTCAATAACCGCGAGCATCTCTTTGTTGTCCCTTACAATTTCAGCATCGGCTCCTGCAAGCCGAAAACCTGTATCATAACCTTCTTCTGTTATTGCTAAAATTCTATAATCTTTCATATTGAAAAAGATATTTTTTAATCTCTAGGGGGGGTATCTCCTGGTCTATTCCATAAATTATAATTCTCAGGTTTACAAGTTCGTTGTATTTTGAAAATATATAGGCAACAGGCACGGCAATGGAAAGGGGGTCCTTAATAAATCCCTCAACAGCCCATGCAGTTAAAGATTCTTCAAATCTCTTTTCAAAAGATGATATATCGGTCCCTCCATTTGAAAAAATTTTCCTATAAGGAGTGATAGAAATAACCTTTAAACCTTCCTCTAAATTTATGGCTTCTGAAAGTCTTTTAAGTATTCTATCACCCACATATCCACCCTCAATATATTTAATTTTTCCTGCAGGTTTAATATTGTATTTCAAAAGTAAAAGAGACCCGATTATATTCCTCATATCTATCCAGGACTTCAAAACATGAAGGATTATACTATCGTCCTGAGAGTTTCCGAGTTCATTAAGAATCCCTTCAAAATACCCTTTTTCAAGATAATACTCTGTCTCTGATAGATCTTCGTTCCTTATCATTTTTAATATTTCCCTGGTAACAGGAAAAGGCAATTTTATTCTCCATGTAATAAGCAGTTCTGCAACTTCAAAAGCTGTTTCTTTTTTCAACAGTTCTTCAATCTTGGGCATATCAAGAGGGTATACAGGAAAAAGAGCTTCCTTTATCTCATCCTCGGGTATTTTTTTCATCTTGCCCCTGATTATTGCTCTTATATTTGAGAGTGTAAACCTCTGTGTCACATGAGAAAGAAGTTTACCGGGTGTTCCGGAGGAAAATTTCATGATTTTACCCAGTGAGTTCACGACCTCTGCATTCACTCCTTCAATAATTTCCTTCAGGGAAGGCTCGGGATAGGAAGGTGGTAAAAAATCTTTATAAGGAGTATCTTTCATGCTTTCAACAAACCCGGAAAGGTTCTTTTTGCTCAAAAGTTCCTCATATTTATCATCATCCAGAAGATGACTTTTCATCCCCCTTATTCTTGCATTTATATAACCTATATCCTCAGGCATTTATTATATCCCTCATAATATCAAAAAGATAATCTTTTGCTCTTTCCAGTCTTGTTGAAAATGTATTGTACACTCTTATCCTGCCATCCACTGATTCAACAATTACACCTTCTTCCATCCCATTTTCATGAATTACTTTAAGATTCCATTTGTTTTTCTGAATTTCCTTTTTTGCCAGGTCTACAAATTTCCTGTTAACTTTAACAATTCCTTTTTCTTCACCAAACCTTTTTACAGCTTCTTTTAAGAGATTTGGCAATATTTCTTTCCAGTTGGCGTCTTTAATCACGTCTTTCAGTTCTTCTGTAATTTTTTCAAAAATTTCTTCTCTTTTCCTCAAAACTTTATCCAGATTCTCCATCTGGACTTTTGAAACTCTTCTTATTTCCTCCAGCTTTAAGATTCCCTCCACTTCTTTTCTGGCATCCTTCTCCAGTCTTTTTTTAGTCTCTTCAAATTCACTTTTCAATTGCCTCTTTTCTCTTTCCCCCTCCAACCTTATATCCTTTATCTTCTCTTCTATTTTTGCCTTTATAAACTTCCTGAGTTCTTCCATTAAATTTTAAGAAGGAGCATAAACGCAACAACAAAGCCCAGAATAACTATTGTTTCGGGTATTGCAAGGAGAATCAGAACCCACACAGCCATCTCGGGTCTTTCAGCAAGTGTGCCTGCTCCCGCACTTCCTATCCTTGCTTGAGCCCATGCAGTCCCAAGAGCAGGTAAACCTATAGCAAGAGCGAGTCCTATATAAGCAAGAGGGTCTGTCTTACCCGCTTCTACTGCCTTTTCAGCGGCTTCTGCTGCAATAAGAGCTCCGTATGTTATCATATTTATAAATATTCCTGCAAGTACAACCAGAATTTTCCTCATTTTAAACCTCCTTTTTTATTTTAAACCTTTTTAAAAATGGTTTATACTCTTTACCACCAGCTTCATAAAATTTTGTAAAAAATTCTACAAATTGAAGCCTCAAGCCCTGAATGGTCGGGTCGAAAAGACCGAGCACAAGAGCAAGGATATGGAAAAGGAGCATGGCAAATATCCCTATAATCACCACAGGAAACAAATCTTTAAAAGAATTTGCTATCACAGGTATTATAGCAGAAGATAAACCTATTGCCATCAATCGTGCAAAGGAAAGAATATGAGCAAAGGCGGAAAATATTTCAACCGGGGCAACAATTCCATGTAGAACTGCTGATAAAATTGCAAACAAAAGGAGTGAGACTCCGAAGTAAAGACCAAAGGTTTTTGGTACCACGTTAAGAAAAACTCCTGCAAGACCCAGTATTGACCAGAGTCCCAAAAGCATTGAAAGATTTGTGAAAGCATGTTTTAAATGTTTTAATCTAAACTGATTCACAAATCCAAGGAAAAGCCCCAAGGATACCTGAATCATTCCGAATATTATTGCTATTAATAGAAGGGTTTCAGCCTCTTCTATTCTGTGAAAATAGGGATGCAAGCCAAGTTTTTCTCCAAAATCTCCGAACATCTCTCCGTATAAAAATCCAAAAACAAGTGTCCACAATGTGCAGAATATAAATACTATAGAAAGATTCCTGACAACAGGAGACCTGAATTTGTAGAACAAATAGGCAAATATAAGTAGCCCTATTGCCCCATAACCAATATCTCCAAGCATAAAACCGAAATAAATGGGAAAAAATATAAAAAGAATGGGTGAGGGGTCTATTGTTCCATATCTGGGAAGAGAAAAGAACTGTAACAGGGTTTCAAAAGGTTTAAATGGAAATTTATTTCTCAGCTTCACCGGCACTTCTTCAAAGTTGTGAGGATCAAGCTTCTGTTCGACCATGATAGATTTCCCTGAAAACTTATCATTAAATTCTGATTTGATTTTACTATAATCCTCTGAAGGAATATATCCCTCTATATAAAAAAGGTATTCTGTAAACACAGTCCCCCTATCCTTAACCTCATAATATTCTTTTAAGTCAGTTAGAAAATCTATTGCACTTCTGAGAAATCCGGCATTCTGTGAAATTAAAGCAAACTTCTGCTCTGTGATTTCTCTGATTTCCCGGGGGATTTGCTCTATTCTTTGTTTCAGGTAAGTAAGGGCATCTTTAAAAGACATTTCTTTTATCTCTTCAGGAAACACAATCTCAGGGAATCCTTCCTGAGTGAGAATTTGCTTCATCTTTTCAAAATCCACCTTATCAATAAGAAAAACAAATCCCCTGTATTCTTTAAAATCTCTGGAAAGCATTTTAAATTTAAATTCTTTTTCAAGTTTGACTATTAATTTTCTTAAAGCACTTTCTTCCTTTTTGGGAATCATGATCCCGAGGAGTTCCTTCTCTTTTTCCTCTTCAATAAAAGGGAGAAATGATTTTATGATCTCATAATACCTGTGATATAATGATTTTTGTCTTTCAATCTCTTTTCTTTTCTGTTCTAATTTCTTGTAATCCTTTATAATATTAAAGATTCTCTTTTCTATCTTTTTTATATCAAGAGGTATATCACTGTGTTCTTCTATTTTATTAAGTTCTTTTTCAAAATCTTTACAGCTTTCTATTATTTTTACAGCGTCTTTCCTTTTTTCTTCCTCCTCCTGCTTTAGATTTCTGTTCCTGTTTATCTCATTAATATGGATAAGCCCTTTTTCCTGAAGGAAATTTATAACATCCTCTGCTATCTCTTTCTCTCCTGTTATAAATATTTTTTGCATCCTTTCAATTGCCATAGCCGGGCAGTATAAATTTCAAAATTTTAAAAACTATCTCCTTCTTTTTATCTAAGTAAATTTTATCCATTTTTGTCAGAAATTCATTGTTCTCTTCAATAAGCCTGTTACATTTCTTTTCTATCTCCAGAATTCCTTCATTCAACCATTCTTTTTTCCTGTTTTCAATCTGTTCTAAAAACATTTTCCTTTGTTCTTCAATTTCTTTTCTTGTGACTGAAATTTCTTTTTCTTTCTCTTTTTCTGCTTTTTCAATTTTCTCCTTTAAAATCCTTTCTTCCTCAATGAGAATTTCAATGAGAATTTCAAAAGGTTTTTTGTCCATTTGAGAAGTTAATTTTAAAGGATTAAACACTTCAATTCAAACTTGACTTTTAAATCAAAGTAGTTTATAATTAATTTGTTGGTCCACTATAAAAAGGGGGTGCTTTATGGGTATATTATGGAGCATGGTGATAATGGTGGTAATAAATACAGGGGGAGATAAAATAATGCCTTCCCTGAAAGAAATCATGCTGAATACTCCTGCAGATGAGAAAATAGCTATTCTTGTTCATCTTGCTGAAAAACCAAACTATGATGTTATTAAATCACTTCCTCCAAAAGAATATGTGGAATTTCTGAAAAGATTTTCTGAAAATTCACAGAAAGATATACTTAATTATCTTAATATCAATTTTCCTGATAAAATTTCTGACTTGAAATCTTACTGGATATTCAATGGGTTCTATGTAAAGGCAACAAAGGATGTGATAGAAAAACTCGCGGAAAGGGAGGATGTGGAATACATAATTGAGGATTTCATAATTCAAATAGAAGCGATACCCGGTGAAGAACTTGAAGCTCCTATAAATGCAGTAGAATGGAACATACTCAGGGTAAGAGCAGATTCCTGCTGGATGGATGGGTATGATGGAACAGGCGTTATAATAGGACATATGGACACAGGGGTTGATGTTAATCATCCTGCACTGCAGGGCAAGTGGCTATCACCTTACTGGTATGACCCGGTTAATGGTCAGCCAAATCCCTATGATGACCATGGACACGGAACTCATACAATGGGAACAATCCTCGGTGGTGATGGACTTGGCCCTTTTACAAATGACATAGGAGTTGCTCCTGGTGCTCAGTTTGTAACCTGTAAGATATGTAATGCGAGTGGTTCATGCCCTTCCTCTGCAATACATTCAGGTTTTCAGCAAATTGCTCAATGGAAAGGACAGGGAGTAAACATTGTTGCAGCTTCAAACTCATGGGGCTCAACTGTTACCACCAATTTGGAGTATTGGGATGATTGTATGAACTGGAGAAATCTCGGAATAATTCCTGTATTTTCAAATGGAAACAGTGGTCCAAATCCAGGAACTGCTGGAACACCCGGTAACTTCCCAACAGTCATAGGAGTTGGGGCAACAGATTCAAATGATGACATTGCATCATTCTCTTCAAGAGGTCCTGCACCCAACCAATCTCCCTGGAATGACCCTCAATACTGGCCAAGAAGTGACTGGAATTTGATAAAACCAAATATTTCTGCACCGGGAGTGAATATAAGGTCTTCTATGCCTGGTGGCTCTTATGGAACCATGCAGGGAACATCAATGGCATGTCCTCATGTTGCAGGTGCAATTGCAATACTTTTCCAGAAAAATGCGACCTTAGATTTTGAGACGGTCTATTCACTTCTCCTTGATTACGCAAGACAGCCTTCTCAGGGTGCCCCTTATCCAAACAACGATTATGGATGGGGGATTTTAAATGTATATCAATCTTTCTTAAACACTCCTGGAAGCAATGTTCCCTATGTAATTGTTTCAAACACTCCTTTTACTGACCAGAACTCAAATGGAATATGGGACCCTGGAGAAACAATAAATCTTACGGTTCAGGTTAAAAACAGTGGTGGTGCACCAATTGATTCTGTTAGAGGAGTTTTGAGATTCAATGACCCGTATGTTACTTTAATTGGAGATTCAACATTCTATCATGGTTATCTTGACCCAGGTGATACTTCAAACTCTGCACCTTTTGTCCTTCAGGCTTCTTCAAACACACCAGCAGGACATCAGGTAAACTTTACCTATCATATAACAGGTTCTGGTGGATATACTACTGACAGGAATTTTTCCAAATCAATTGGAATGGCTCCTGGAACAATTATAATTCAAAAACCTGCACCAAGCATACCTTCAGATGGCCTTGTTTATGGACTTGCTTTTGATGGAAGTGTGTTATATATGACTGAATATTATGGAAGCACAATTTACAAACTTGACCCTGATAGTCTGACTCTTATAAGCACAATCCCTGCACCTGATGATTCATGCTCAGGTATAACCTATGACCCGGCAGGATATCTCTGGGTGCATGAGGTTCCTTCCAGACAGCTTCACAAAGTTGACCCCTCAAATGGTCAGGTAATTCAAACTATGAATTCTCCTGCAACCCAGTATCCAACAGGTCTTGCTTATGACCCGAATACTGGATATATATGGGTTGTTGACAGGGATGCAAACACAATATATGAATTCAATCCAAATACCCAGCAGGTTATAAGTTCTTTCCCTGTTCCCTACAATACCCTTTATGGACCAAGAGGGCTTGCATTTGAACCAAATGGACCTAATAATGGTTCTTTATTGCACGTTGCAAATTTCTGGTCATCTTCATCACAGCTTGACTCAACAGTTTTAATGGAAATAGACAGAACTACTGGACAGATTGTTTCCGGGCACAGGATAAATTTCAATCCTCTTGGATTATGGAATGGAAGAGCTGTTGAATTTGACCCAAGACCCTGGAATGGATATTACACTTACTGGGTTAGTGAAACAAATTACACAACCTATCAGGACACAATAGCAAAAATAATTGGTTTCTATGCAGCCCTTGGAGAAGAAGAAAAGGAAACTTCTGTAACACCCTATGATTTCAGAATCACATATGGTAAAGAACTTTATCCCAGAATAATCCTTTCACTTCCTGATAGACAGAGAGTATTTATTAAACTCATGAATGTATCCGGACAGGTTATAAGAGAAAATGAAAGAGAGTTTGAAAAGGGAATTTATGAGATTCCTGTTATGCTTAAAAAACCTGGTATATACTTTATTTCCTTAAAAACAAAAGAGGGAACGAAAAAAGGAAAGATAATTTTTGTGAAGTAAAAAACTCAGGAAAAGTTAAGACTAAACTTTTTTAATATACGGAGAAGGGGAGTATATATATATTTATTTGAGGCAACAATATTTCCTGTCATCTTATAGTTTTCTGTTCCTTCAAAATCACTCACAATACCACCTGCTTCTTTAACTATCAAAGAACCTGCCGCTATATCCCAGAAAGATAGTTTATATTCAAAAAACCCATCGAATATTCCTTCTGCAACATAAACAAGGTCCTGAGCAGCGGAACCCATCCTTCTTAAATCAATTATCCCGGGAAACAATTCTTTAAATATACCCGCGTACTTTTCAGTAAGTTCTTTGTTTCTGAATGGAAAACCTGTTGCAATCAATGCATTTCTTAAATTTTTTTTCCTGCTAACAGAAATCCTTGTTCCATTCTTATAAGCACCTTTGCCTTTTTCAGCCCAGTAAAAATCCCTGTAAAAAGGGAGATAGACACAACCTGTTTTCATCTCCATATCTTCTACATAGGCACATGAAATAGCAAAGTTTGGAATCCCTCTTATGTAATTTGCAGTGCCATCAAGCGGGTCAACAATAAAAAACCTCTCCGGTAACTTTCTTTTTTCAAAAGTCTCTTCACCCACAAAAGGGATTTCAGGGAAATTGTTTTTAAGATTTTGTCTTATAATCTCTTCACTCTTATAATCCACTTCACTCACAAAATCAAATTCTCTTTTTTCCTCAATATCTGTTTCAGAAAGTCGTTTAAAATTTTTAATCAGAAAATCGCCACTGTTTTCCAACGCTTCTATAATAAATTCGATCATTAAAAGTATTTTCCGGGTAAGGTTTTCTTTAATTTTTTAAGAATTTTTTTTACTTCCTGGGACCTCTTTTTTGGAATTATAAGAGTAAACTGACCATGGTCTATTATCACAAGGTCTTTTATATCCTTTGCAACAACTATTCTATTATCGGTCAACACTATATTGCCGGTGGAGTTAAAAAGAAAAGACTTACCCTTTATCACGTTGCCATCTTTATCTTTTGGGAAAACATTTTCAAAAGAGAGAAAAGAACCCAGGTCTTCCCACAGGAACTCAGAAATACAGCAGGCTATATTTTTGCTATATTCAAGAAGAGCATAGTCTATTGAGTTTGACTCCACCTTTTTGTAGAACTCATTAACTGCATTTTTCTTTAACAGGGTTTTTTCATACAGTGCGTACAACTCCTTTCTCGTTTTTCTAATTTCTTCAAAGAAAATTCCTGAATTCCATATAAACATACCTGAATTCCAGAAATATTTACCTGTTTTTAAATATCTAACAGCAAGCTTCAGATCAGGCTTTTCATGGAATTTCCTAGCTCTATAGACCTCGGGTTTGCCTTTATCAATTTTTTCTGCTATTTCCACATAACCGTAACCGGTCTCAGGTCTCGAGGGTTTCACACCAAATGTAATTATAAAACCCTTTTTAGCGATTTCAAAACCTCTCTTTATTGAATTTATAAATTCTTTTTCTCTTTCTATAACATGGTCTGCAGGGAATATACCAAGGCTTGCTTCTGAATTTATCCTTCTGATAAAGTGAGTTGCATATATACAGGCAGGAGCAGTATTTTTACCTTCAGGCTCTGTAATTATATTCGCATGTGGAATAAATTCTTTAACTTTCTTTTTCAAACCCCTAGGCACTATGAAATATATATTTTCTTTGAAAAAATATTTTGATAATCTTCTATAGGTTCTTTCTATAAGAGTTCTTCCAAAAATATTAATAAATGGTTTCGGGCTCTTTGAGGTAGATAAGGGCCATAACCTTTCTCCTTTACCCCCTGCTATTATGATAGCAAAATTATTTTTTTTCATAAACCTCCTTAAATCTTAAAGCATCTTCCCACATATAAGTATTGTTGAAAAATATAAAACCTTTCTTATTCTCTGCCATTTCCATAAGTCTATACAAATCATTATCGGTATACTTATAATTATAACCATTTTTACCATGCAATCTCCAATAGATAGTATCTTCTGTGACTCCTGACAAAGTAAAAGGGTCAACACAATGAATGAATTTTATTCTCATAGTAAGTTTTTCAACATAAATCTTTTTCCAGCCTCTCAGTTCAAGAATAAAGGTAAATGGATCTTTTTGCCTTTCAATAAAAAAATCGATAAGGTTTGTTATATTTCTTTCATCGGGCCTGAAAGATGATGGGGTTTGAAATAGAATATACTTTACTCCTAATTCTAAAGCAAACTCTCTGAAATCCTGGTATGCTCTTTTTATTTCTGGTGTATTTTTAAAAAAACCATAATTTTCTCTTTTTCCATAATCCTTTTTACATCTTCTGTATGTAGGTGAAGAGGCAGGGTGTGTAATATGCTGGGGTGCTTTTAAAGTAAATATAAAATTCTCAGGCGCTTCAAGTTTCCACTTAATAGCTGTTTTAATCTCCGGTATCGAATAAAAAGTTTTTTGAATCTCTATACAATCAAATTTTTCATAATAAACTTTTTTTCTCACAGGGAAACCACAGCATCCCACTCTTATTTTTTCCATAGAAACTCTGCAACTTTTCTCTCTTCCTCAAATATGTAAGGCATAAAGTTCATCTGTTTAAAATTTTTTAAAAATATTTTAAAATATACTGAAAAGAACAGAGCAAAACAGAGCAATATTGAGCCAATTATCCCAATAAAGGATTTTTTTTCATAAAACCTTAAAGAAGGAAAAACAACTTCTTCTTTTTTCTTAATTTCTATCTTCTCCTCTTCTTTTATCTCAATCCATCCTGTTTCAATAAGATGATAGAGAGCCTCATATGTCTTAAACCTGCCTATCCCGCTAAGTTTGGCAATCTCCTTGACTTTCCTTTTTCCATTTACCAGTTCCAGAACCCTTATTTCTCTAGGAGAAAGTTCAACATCTATTTCTGGCACCTCTTTCTGATAGGGGATTACTTCATCCGAAGAAATCTTGCTTTTCATCTTTGGCCATTCACCCTGTCTTCTTACACCTTCCATTAAAAGATATTGAGGGTCCACCTTTGCTTTCACTTTCGAAAATTTATATATCCTGTCTTCAGGAACAAAATTAAACCACCCTTCTCTCCAGGTTAAAATTTCATCCATAACTTCCTGAATTTTAAAAACAATTATTTCTTCGAGTTCTCTTCTTGTGAGAATTCCTTCTTCAACAAGGAGTTCCTCAACAGGTATACTGGATTTTTTACTCTCGTCTGTCATTTTTTTCATTACATTTTCAGAAACTTTTCCAGAGAGGACAAGATAGGTTGGCAGACTTTCAAATTCTCCTTTTCTTATAATATAAGAGGCAACAACAAAACCATTCTCAAAACCAAGTGCCGCTTCTTCCTTATTCTTTGTAAGATAAAGAACACCTGTTTTTTTATCCAGATAAATAGATTGAAGCAATGTAGAAAGTTCTACATCATGGGGAAATTTACCCTGAAGTGCCAACTTTCACCTCCTTAAAATAATAAAAAGGGAAAACAAAAATTATTAAATAAATCACATAAAATCCTATCCATAGAAGATGAATTTTTAAAGAGATACCTGCGTAGAAACCAATAAACAAGAACACAAAAGCGAATGTGAAGAAAAAATGGCTCCCTGCATATAAAAACCCCAATGGTGGAATTAAAATATTCAAAATAAAAGTTATAAATCTTTTCCTCTCTATCGCATCCACTTTTATTTTATCCACTATTCTTTCTCTTATTTTTAAAGATTCTGTTTTTAAAATTTCTTTTGCGCATTTTCTGCACACCTCAAAGTTTGGTTCAACTCTAAATATTTCATTTGAGAATTTACTACATACAGAGCAATGAGTGGCTTTTCTATGTTTGGGAAACAGAAAAATAGATAATATCAATAGAATAAAGGCAAATATTCCTGATAGAGGGAAACCGTATAGTTTCTCTATTTCACTCCTGGCACTGATTTTTTTCTCTTTAAAAGGGGTTATTCCCCAGAATAACTCTTCTGCTCCATATTCTTTTATCCTGAAAGTCTTTTTTGACACTTCACCATAATCTGCATTCTGAGCCCTGCTTATCTCACTCTCATAAAGAGGTATATCCATTTTCTTAAAACCTATCTGTGCGATGTTAAAATGTGATTCAAAAGAATTCGCATTCAAACTTACTGATTTCTTATAATAGGTATAGGCAGAATCATAATTTCCTTTTAAGTAAAAAAGGTTTCCAATATTGATGAAAACATAAGGGTCATCAGGGTATTTTCTTGATAAATTTTTAAAATAAGTAAATGCACTGTCGTATTCTCCTTTTCTTACAAGCATTATTCCTTTTACATTTGCTTCAAAGGGGTTATCCTCACTCATGTTATTAAGGATTTTACTTGAAAAAGGGATATTTNTAATCCTCATAAAAGTGACCGGGTAATTCTGTTCAGAATAATAGTTTTCTATATTTCTTTCTATGGAACCAAAATAAAAAATACTTGTGATTATAAGTGTCAAAAACAAAAATAGGAACTTTTCTTTTCTGGTAAAAAAAACAAAAAGAGGCAAAAGAAGCAAAAGATGGTAAGAGGGAGGCATCGAAAACAGGATGAATATAATTTCCACAATCAAAAGAAAAGGGAAAGAAGTTTTAAAAAATCTTCTAATGTAATGGGTTTCATACCCGGAAAAAGAAAGTATCTTACCGAGTACAAAAAATATAAGAAAATAGGAAAATAGTAAGAAAAAAGATTTTACAAAGATTAAAATGACAAATTTTCTCAAGAAAGAACTTCTGAAAAGAAGACCTGTAAGGTCTGAAAGGTCACCAACGGCTTTGAATATTTTGAATTCTTCCATGTGAAGTCTGGCAAGTTCAATATAGGCAGGATAAAACTCAGGAGAAAACAAAATAGATTCTTTCAGGAGAAATTCCTTCTTCTCACTTCCTATTGCATTTTTTGACCTTAACAGGAGATAGTGTGAAAGGAAATACAACCCATCCCATTCGTTTTTTTCTCTTAAAAATATTAATTTTCTTTTTAATTCCTCTTCAAAGCTTTTTATATCCTTATTAATAGAAATAATATAAAATCTTACAACAAGATGTATATTATCATCTGACAATTTCAGGGCTTTTTTTAAATTCTCAATAGATTCTATAAAAAAACCTTTTCTTTCATATTCAATTCCCTTAAAAAAGTAATAAAAGGGATTATACGATGTATCTATAAGAGTTTTACCTTCAGCATACGCTCTGTATTTAACTTCTTTTACAAGAACTTGATTATATCCATTATAAAACCAATCATAGAAACAGAATAAAAAAATCAGAAAATTCATTTAAAAATTATAAAGAATTTCAAGTAAAAGTTCAAATCCCTTATAATAAAAATCAAAACAGAATTGGGGGCCGGATGAAAAAATTAATGGAACATGTGAAGGAAGAGAAAATAGGAACAGTGAAGTTATGGTTCACTGATATTCTGGGAAGAACAAAGGGATTTGACCTTTCTGTGAGAGAACTGGAAAGAGCCTTTGAAGAGGGAATAGTCTTTGACGGGTCTTCCATAGAAGGCTTTGTAAGGATTGAAGAATCCGACTTGATAGCCAGACCTGACCCTGATAGCTTTTTTATAATTCCTGAAGAGGTAAATGGTGAAAAAACGCTCGTAATAATATGTGATGTTCTACACCCCGATGGAACTCCTTATAATTCATGTCCCAGGTTTATATTAAAAAAGAACATGGAATATGCAGGGAAAAAGGGATTTGAGTTTTTTATAGGTCCTGAACTTGAGTATTTTTATTTCCCGGGAGAAAAAAATCCAGTTCCCCTTGATGAAGCGGGTTATTTTGAAGTCTTCCCCTATGATGAACCCGAAAGAGCCAAAATGGAAACCCTTCGTATCCTTGAAAAAACAGGAATAAGAGTTGAAGCAACTCACCATGAGGTTGCCTCATCACAGCACGAGATAGACTTCAGATATGAAAATGCTCTTAAAATAGCTGATATATTGCAGGTAGCAAAAATAATAATAAAACAGGTGGCAAGAAAATACAAGATATATGCCACATTTATGCCCAAACCTGTATTTGGTATAAATGGTTCAGGACTCCACTGTCACCAATCTCTCTTTAAAGAAGGTAAAAATGCTTTTTACAGTGAAGATGGCGTTTACAACCTTTCAGATATTGCAAAATCTTATATAGCGGGTCTTTTAGAACATGCAAGAGAAATCACCGCAATCACGAATCAATGGGTAAATTCTTATAAAAGGCTTGTTGTGGGCTATGAGGCACCTGTATACCTTTCATGGGGAAGAAAAAACAGGTCAGCCCTTATAAGAGTTCCTGCATTTAAACCCTATAAACCAAACTCCTGTAGAATAGAATACAGAGCTCCTGACCCTGCATGTAACCCTTATCTTGCCTTTGCGTCGATGCTGGGAGCAGGACTTACAGGAATTGAAAGGGGTTATAAACTTAGAAATCCGATTGAGGAGGACATATATGCAATGCCTGAAGAAGTAAAAAAGAAATATGGTATAGATTCTCTACCTGACTCGCTATATTCAGCGGTTCTTTTAATGGAAAAGAGTGAGGTCGCGAAGGAAATTCTTGGAGAGGTTCTTTTCGAAAAATTTATAAAAAACAAAAAAACTGAATGGGAAAAATACAGAATCCAGGTAACTGATTATGAAATAAACAATTATCTTCCAGTGCTTTGAAAATAAGGTTAATTAAACTCTATAATTATTAAAGTTATGAATTTTGAACTTTCCATTAGAATTGGTGGACAGGCAGGAGATGGTGCATTAACAATAGGGAATATAATCGCAAAAGCATTTTCAAGATACGGACTCTTTATATCAACTTATAAGGACTTTCCTTCCCAGATAAGAGAAATTCATACGAATTATACACTCAGGGCATGCTCCGAAAAAAAATATTCAAGGCCCTCAAAACTTGATTTTTTGTTTGCCTTTGATAAAGAAAGTATTTTATACCACCAGCATGAGTTAAAAAAGAATGGCATAATAATCACTGAGCAAAAGATTTCCGAAGTCGATTTCAGAAATGATGCAAAGGTTTACAGGGTGCCTTTTTTTGATTTATCCGTAGATAACTTTAAAAAACACATTTTTAAAAATACAATTGCATTAGGAGTATTTTCAGAATTTCTTGAGATTGATGAAAAAGAGTTTAAGAACATTTTCGAGGAGAGATATAAAAGAAAAGGAGAAGAAATTTTAAACACAAATATAAAGGCTTTTGATCTGGGTAAAAATTTCATAAAAGAAAAGTTCGGCAATACTGAAAAAATAAAATTTCCACCAAAAAAAAAGAATGAATCTATTTTAATTTCCGGGAATGAAATATGTGCAATCTCTGCAATATATTCAGGATGCCGATTTTATGCGGGTTATCCTATTACTCCTGCAACTGAAATCCTTGAATTTCTGGCAAAATTTATGCCAAAATTTGAAGGGGTAGTTATTCAGGTAGAAGACGAAATCGCTGCGATAAATTCTGCAATCGGTGCTGGAATCGCCGGTTTAAGAGCAATGACAGCATCAAGTGGTCCTGGTATCTCTCTGATGACAGAAGGACTTTCTTATGCCGGTATGACAGAAACCCCTGTTGTAATTGTTGATTCTCAGAGAGCAGGACCATCTACAGGGATGCCTACAAAATTTGAACAATCAGACCTTTTTCACGCGGTATTCGGTGGACATGGAGACATACCGAGAGCAGTAATAGCCCCCTCCCATCCAGAAGAAATATTTGAGTTCACTAATATTGCCTTTAACCTTGCAGAAAAATACCAGATACCTGTTTTCCTTTTGCTGGACCAGTTTATATCCCAGAATCTTTTTACAATAAAAATACCCGAAATTGAAAAATACAGAGTAGAAAGAGGAAAATTCGCTGAAGAAACTAACAAAAATTTTAAGAGGTTTGAATTATCAGAGAAAGGCATTTCTAATAGAACATTTATTGGTTTGCCTGACACATTATTTCATATAACCGGTGTTGAACATAGAGAAGATGGAAGCATCACAACATACGCATCCTTGAGGAAAAAGATGATGGATAAACGACTTCTAAAACTAAAATATCTTAAAGAAGAACTACCCCAACCCCTGGTCATTGGTCAGGGAGAAAATGTGATTGTTACATGGGGTTCTTCAAGATTACCTGTTGAGGAGATCTTGCCTGAACTTGAGAATACCAGAATGGTTGTTATAAGGGGAATCTATCCCTTCAAAGACAATTTAAAAGAAATTTTAAAAAGTAATAAAATCATATGTGTTGAACAGAATGCACAGGGTCAGCTTTCCTTTATTATAGAAAAATGGACAGGTAAAGAGGTTATAAAAGTGCTCAAATATAATGGCAGACCTTTTTATCCAGAAGAAATAATAGAAAAAATAAGGAAAATATTATGAATTATGAGCCAAAAATTTACGAAGCAAAAAAACCGGGCTGGTGTCCGGGGTGTGGAGATTTTGCTGTTCTTGCAGCTCTAAAACAAGTTTTTGCTAAAAATAAAATCCCCCCCTGGCAGATAACAATAGTTTCAGGAATAGGGTGCAGTGGTAAAATCAGCGATTATGTGGCAACAAACTCTGTTCATACACTCCATGGAAGAGTGCTTCCTGTTGCAACAGCAATAAAACTTTCAAATCCCGAACTTTATGTAATAGGAGCCGGTGGAGATGGTGATGCCTATGCAATAGGACTTTTCCACTTTATTCATTCCTGCAGAAGAAACCCGGAAATCACATATATAGTTATGAATAACCAGATTTATGGATTGACAAAGGGTCAATTCTCACCTACGAGTTCAAAGGGATTTGTTACAACTTCAACCCCCTACGGAGTTCAGGAGGAATCAATTGATGGAGTTTTACTCGCCCTTGAAAGCGGTGCAACATTTGTCGCAAGAGGATTTTCAGGAGATGTGAAACAGCTTACAGAGATATTTGACAAGGCTTTAAAACATAAAGGGTTTGCCTTCATAGATGTCCTTTCGCCCTGTGTTACATTTAACAGGTTTAACACATACGATTGGTTCAGAAAAAGAATAGTAAAAGTAGAAGAGCCTTTCGGAATAAGACATCTTCCCAGAGCAATAAGGTTTGTAAGGGAAGCCCTTGAGGATGGAAGATTTTTAACAGGTATCATATTTGAAACAAAAAAATCAACCTTATCAGATCTGATTTTAAAAGACAAAAAGGTCCCGCTTGTAAAAAAGGGACTTGAAGTCAAAAAGGAAGACATCCTGGACCTGTTTTATATTTTTAAATGAAAATCAGGGAATTTTTAAGAAAAAGATACAAAATTCTGCAGAAATTTAGAGGTAAAAGGATAGGGGTTTTATGTGGTGGAACATCCGGTGAGAGGGAAGTATCAATACGGTCTGGTAATAAAATTTTTTCAGCCATTAAAAAACTCGGTCTTGAAGCAAAACTTATTATAATTGAGGGTGATTTCGTAGGAGAAATACTCAAGGAAAAAATAGACATTGCTTTTGTAATATTTCATGGGAAACCAGGTGAGGATGGAAAGGTTCAGGGCTTTTTAGACCTTCTCGGAATTCCTTATACAGGTTCAGGTGTTCTTGCCTCTGCCTGTGGCATGAATAAATTTATATCCAAAAAAATATTCATGGCTTCAGGCATTCCTACTCCTCCTGGAGTTATGATTTACAGATACGAAAAACTTTCTGAAAAACTTAAAGAAATTGAAAAGCTGGGTTTCCCTGTTATAGTAAAGCCAAAGGATGAAGGTTCCAGTCTGGGTGTAGAAATTGTAAAAAATATTAAAAATTTAAAAGAGTTGATTGATGCAAAGAGAAAAAGTTATGGTGATTTACTGGTGGAAAAATATATAAAAGGTAAAATAGTTACCACAGGAATACTCGGAACAGGCAAAAATGCCTTTGCTTTACCTGTTCTTGAACTGAAACCTGTAAGAAGAGAATTTTATGATTATTTTGCAAAATATACAGAAGGGGAAACCGAATTCATAATTCCAGCAGAACTTCCTACAAATGTTTATAAAGAGTTACAGGAGCACTCTCTAATGGCACACAGAGTTCTGGAATGCAGGGGATTTTCAAGAGTCGATGCAGTTGTTTCTGATACGAATGAAATATTTATACTTGAAGTAAATACTCTCCCCGGCATGACGGACCTATCTGACTTACCTGCAGAAGCAAAAAAAGCGGGTCTTTCTTATGAAGACCTTGTTCTCTTCATATTAAATACCATTTTTGATGAAACTACTTAATTTCTTCATAGGAATATTTCTCTTCTTTTTAATAATTTTACTTCCTTTTCCGTTTACAAAAGCCCAACAGGGAACTCTTGCAGTGATGATTTTAATGGCGCATTTCTGGATTTTTGAAATAATACCCATATACATAACAGCTCTTTTTCCCTTATTTTTATTTCCGATTCTGAAAATTCTAACCCCGAAACAGGCATCTTTACCTTATGCAGAGCCTGCGGTATATCTATTTCTCGGAGGATTCTTTATTGCAAAGGCAATGGAAAAACATGGCTTACATAAAAGAATCTCTTTTTTATTTTTAAAAATATTTCCAAAGAATGTAACAGGAATTTTGCTGGGCATAATGCTTTCTATAGCAATTCTATCAGGATGGATGAGCAACACAGCAACATGCATAATGGCATTTCCAATTGTTCTCGCAATTTTAAAATCCTTTGAAGAGGGAACAGAAAGAGTTGAAAAATCTTTTTTTCTTTCCATCGCATACGCAGCTTCAATAGGTGGTGTCGCAACACCCATTGGAACACCTCCCAATATTGTGTTTCTCGGTCAATTTAAGGAGCTTTTTCCAGATTTACCTGAAATAAGTTTTGCAAAATGGCTCTCCTTTGGATTCCCAATATCAATATTCTTTGTACTCATAGGTTGGTTCATTTTCTATACAATTTTTTTAAGGAAAGAAAAAATTAAAGTTGATTACAACAAAATCATTAAAGAGAAAAACAAACTGGGCAAGATGAAAATTTCTGAGAAAATAGTGCTTGCTGTCTTTTTACTCGTCGCTCTTTTGTGGCTTACCAGGAAATTCTGGGATAAGATTTTAAATTTAAAGGGATTTTCTCACGATGCAGTCATCGCTGTATTTGGAGCTGTCCTGCTATTTTTAATACCCTATAAAGAAAAACAAAACTTTCGGCCTGTTCTTGACTGGGATACCGCAATAAAGATACCATGGGGGGTATTGCTTATATTCGGAGGAGGTTTTTCCCTTGCAACAGCTTTTCAAAAAACAGGATTAACAGAAGTCATTGCAAAATACCTTGTATTTTTAAAACACCTACCCATCCCTGTCTTTATAATGTTAATATGTCTATTTGCAACATTTATAACAGAGGTAACATCAAACACCGCAACAGCAACAATAATTTTACCTTTCCTGGGCAGTCTTGCAAAGGCAATAAATATAAATCCACTAATTTTAATGATACCCGCCACACTTTCTGTTTCCTTCGCATTTATGCTTCCATCCGGGACCCCACCAAATGCAATAGTTTTTGCATCAGGGAAACTGAAG
Organism: Candidatus Hydrothermus pacificus; assembly: GCA_002011615.1. GTDB lineage: Bacteria > Hydrothermota > Hydrothermia > Hydrothermales > Hydrothermaceae > Hydrothermus > Hydrothermus pacificus. The sequence continues at coordinate 28,340 of MTOH01000019.1, forward strand.
GTCAGTGATATGGCAAAAACAGGGCTTGTATTTAATTTTACAGGTGTTTTAATAGTAACACTTTTTTTCTTTATACTCATAAGATTCATTTTAGGAATATGATTAAGATAGGCCCATCAATAATTGCTGGAGATTTTTCAAAGCTAAAGGAGAACCTGAAGAAAGCAGAAAAATCAAAGGTTGACTTTCTCCATGTTGATATAATGGACGGGGTATTTGTAAAAAACATAACTTTTGGCCCCATGATAGTGGAAGCAATCTCAAAATTAACAAAGATTCCTCTTTATGTTCATCTAATGATTGTTGAACCTTTGAGATATATAAAAGAATTTTCAGAAATTAAGGGAGTCGAGCTTATAAGTTTTCATTACGAGGCAACTGAAAAAGTTTCAAAAACAATCAAAGAAATCAAAAAGAATAACAAAAAAACCGGGATAGCAATAAACCCTGAAACTCCATGGGAATATATAAAAAAATTTTTAAAAAGTGTTGATGAGGTTCTTGTAATGAGCGTTCATCCCGGGTTTTCGGGTCAGAAATTTATTTCCCATGTCCTTGGAAAGATAGAAAAATTAAAGGAATATAAGTTGAAAAATAAATTGAATTTTGAAATAGCAGTTGATGGTGGCCTCAATAAGGAAACAATACCCATTGCTTTGAAAAGCGGAGCAGAGACTCTGTGCATAGGTTCTTATTTTTTTAAAGATAAAAAATCAGCAAATTTTTTAAACTCCATTAAAAATGTTCGATAAAATAATATTTCTCGGGCTTTACCTGAATCCCTTTATTGCTAAAAAACAAGAATATATGGATAAAATATTTTCCCTTGCTGACTCAGGTATAATAAATTGTATTGTGGTCGACTTAAAAACAGAACATGGAAAGGTATGGTTCAATGAAGAGGAACTAAAAGAGCTTGTTAAAAAATGTGAGGATAAAAAAATTTACCTGATAACAAGAATAGTATGTTTTCTTGACAACTCTTTACCATTAGAGGAAAAAGAAAGGGCAATTTTAAGTAAAAGCACAGATGAGCTATGGAAAGATATGCATGGAAACTACTGGTTAAATCCCTTTGATACCTTAAACTGGAATTATAATATAGAGATTGCGGAGTTGGCTGCTAAATGCGGAGTTAAAGAGATTCACTTTGACTATATAAGATTTCCATCAGATGGAGACCTGGCTGACGCTGAAATAAAAAATATACTAAACCTTGAAAAGGAATTCGCGTTAAAGGAATTTTTAAGAAGAGCATTCTTAAAGCTAAAAAAATATGAGATAACAATAACACCCTGTCTTTTTGGTTTTGCACCTTTCTGGAAATCAGTTAAAAGAGAAGGACAAAAACTTGAAGAAATTTCAATATATGCGGACAGAGTTGCACTAATGCTATATCCCTCTCATTATGGAAGAAATTTTTTAAGCGATGCAGGAGATGTGAAAAATATGGCAATCTATTTCACAGGAACGGTTCTGGGCAAAAAAAGAAGTAAAAGACCAGTTGAAGCATATGTTCAGGGTTTTAATTACAGAGCAAGGAATTTCGGGAAGGAATATATTCTGGATCAGATTAGAGGAGCGCTTTTAGCAGGCGCTGAAAAAATAATTATCTGGCACGCTGCTGGTGAATATGAACCTGCAATAAAAGCTTTAAAGGAACTAAAAAAGAATGACCTTTTAAATTTTTATAGCGGGAGACGGGATTCGAACCCGCGACCCTCAGCTTGGGAAGCTGATGCTCTTCCACCTGAGCTACTCCCGCAATAAGATATAGTATTATAAAGGGTCTGAAATGTTTTTCAAAAACAACAAAGGTTAAATAATGTTTCATTTTTGCAACATTTGTGGTTTTCAAAAAATAGTTTTGAATTGTGAAAGTGATTGATTATCAGGCTATTATCAATTTAAAGACAAAATGGCATGGAAATTTCATGTAAAAAGGGGAGCCGCACAAACATACGATTGAAGGGGTGACATTCCGAAAAATATCCACAGGCGGCTCCCCTTAATAATATATAATAATTTATCTCAATTTTAATTTGAGTATGTTTTAAAAGTCAAACAAGATAGATTTTTTTTCTCCTGTCTTTGAATACATGATTTAATGGAGTTATAAATTTATCCTCTGTTGATTTTAGATCAACCTCCCATATTTTTAATCTTTCTTCATTTTCATCAAAAGACAGTATAATTTCTCCTGCAGGGCTTGCAATCTGACTTCTTCCTGTAAATTTGTATTTCTTCTTCCCCCTTTTTTCAATCCCCACTCTGTTTGCAGTAATTGTAAAAATTCTGTTTTCAATCGCCCTGACTCTCATTCCAAGCTGTGCAAGTCCTGGTAAAACCAGGTTTGAAGGGTGCGCTATTGCATGGACTCCTTTTAAAGCAAGAGTTCTTGAAGCTTCGGGAAATATCCAGTCAAAGCATATGAGAACACCTATTTTAAAATTTTTTATTCTAAATATGGAATTCAGAGAACCTCCGGGTTTGAAAAACTTTTTCTCTTCGTAAAAAAGGTGAACCTTTCTGTAAACCCCGTATCCTCTGGGAGTTATATAAAGGGCACTGTTATAGACATTTCCTCTGTATTTTTCAGGAAAACCTATTACATAGGCTGTTTTTCTTCTTGTGGAGAGTTCTTTAAATACATTGAAGAATTTTCCATCAGGGATTCTCTCGCTCATCCTTTCAACCTCTTTTTTTGTTCTGAAGAAATATCCAGAAATTGCAAGTTCAGGCATAACAATCAGGTCAGGAGATTCTCCTTCTATAAAGGAAATTATCTTTTCTATGTTTTCTTCCTTTTTTAAAAGCAAAGGTTTGAACTGCAGAATTCCCACATAAAATTTATTCATTCAAACAACCCCTTTTAAATAATCAACAAATCTTTCCATTGCCTCTTCAATTCTCTCATCAGGTTGGGTAACTGAAAACCTCAAATATCCTTCACCGTATTTCCCATAACCCGCACCCGGTCCTATCATAACGCCTTTCTTATCAATTAAGTCGGAAACCATTTTCATTGAGTCATTTTTCCCTTCATCCATCTCTGTCCATATATAAATTGTTGAATCAGAATCATAATATTTCCATCCAAGTCTATCAAGATACCCTTTAACAAGCTTTCTCCTTCTTTTATATATCTTTCTTATTCTGGTAGCAAATTCATCGTATATCTCAATAGCCCTTATTGCGGCTTTCTGGACAGGCACAAATACCCCTGAATCTGTGTTTGTTTTTATTATTGAAAGAGATTTTAAAATATCCTTGTTTCCGGATACCCAGCCTATTCTAAATCCCTGCATGCTGTAAATTTTTGAAAAAGAATGAAGTTCAACCCCTATATCCTTTGCACCGTCTATTTCGAAAATTGAAGGTGCAGGTTCATTTTCATAAATTTCTGAGTAGGCATTATCATGTATTATATAAATTCCCCATTTATGACAGAAATCAACAAGTTCTTTAAAAAATCTTTTATCAGCTCTTTTTGAAGTGGGATTGTTAGGATAGTTCAGTATTATAACCTTGCTTTTATTCATAACATCTATATTTATTGAGTTGAGGTCAGGAAGAAAATCGTTTTCTTTTAAAAGAGGAATACTGTATGGGATTGATTCAGAAAATATGGCTGATGTTCTGTAAGTTGGATATGCCGGGTCCGGGATAAGAACATAATCTTCTTTGTCACACAATGCCAAAAAAAGATGTGTAATGCCTTCTTTCACACCTATCAAAACCATTATCTCTTCTTCTGGATTTAAATCAACACCAAACCTTTTTTTCATCCATTCTGCAATCTTTTCCCTTAAACCAATTATCCCCCAGTAGGAGGGGTACTTATGAAAATCTTTCTCTGAAAGCGAGTTTTTCAATTCTTCAACAACCTCCACAGGGGGCTCTAAATCCGGGTCTCCGTGAGCTATGTTTATTATATCCAGCCCCTTCTCTTTTGCTTTTTTTATAGCCTTATCCATCTCTGCATAGATGTAAGGGGGGATTCCTTTTATTCTTTCGGGAAGTCTCATTTTTAACTCCTTTCAAATAAATTTTTTAGAATTTTAAAAACTCTCTGAACGTCCTTTTTTTCAACAAAAACCATAATATCAGTATGAACCGTTAAAATTTCCCATATATTTATACCCTCTTTTGCAACTGGTGTAACAATTTTCTTAATAACACCCGGCTCATTTATAAATTTTAAGCTTTTTAAAAGAATCTTTTTAATGCCCTTTTTTATATTCAGCATTTTTAAATTCTCAATTTCATCTATTAAAGGGGAAAGCAATTTATACCCCATCTCAGCATCATCCTGTTTAAGATATATGGCAATGAGGTTGTCCGATAATGTTGTTGAATATATTGAAATATTTTTTTCATAAAGAATTTTTGAAATTTTAAATAAAATTCCGGGTGTCCGTGGAAAATCATCACCTACAAATGTAAGCACAGAAAAATCTTCATCTTCAATACAGATTTTGATTCCCTTTTTAAATTCAACCTTTGTTCCTCTTTTAAGTTCAGGCGATACAACTTTCACCTCTTCAATATTTTCTGCATATTTCAATGCAATGGGGTTCAAAACCTTCGCTCCTGAAGAGGTCAAAATTCCCAGCTCTTCTGATTCCATGTGTTTTATCTTTCTGGTTTTCCTTAAAATTCCAGGTGTGGTGTTTAAAACCCCTCCTGTATCTTTTAAAAATACAACTTCTCTTACATCCAAAAGCTCTGCAATTAAAATTGCTGATATATCACTCCCACCTCTTCCAAGAGTCAAAATTCTTCCTTTACCGTCTTTGGCAACAAAACCTGGAATTATTATGACACGATATTTTTGAAACAGAGGTAAAAGATATTTTTTTACTTTGCTCTGGCTCAAATTTAGAACTTTAAAGTTTCTTTTATCATCAATTGAATTCCTGCTTTCAATTGAAATATAAATTGGCCATTCTTTCATCCATGGCAAAACAGCTTTTGATTTTACATTCAGATAATTAAAAGCAGATTCAAATAAAATTGAAGATTCTATTTCTCCTGAAGGAACAAACCTTTCAAAATTCCAGAAATCAATATCCGGTATTGCTCTTTTGAAAACATCCATAAGATTGTCGGTTCTCCCTTTCATCGCTGAGGTAACAATACATATTTTTGACCTTTTATAATTGTTTAAAATATTTCTCGCTATTTGTAAATAATCTTCTGGTTTTTCAAGGATAGAACCACCAATTTTAAAAATTTTAATATTTCTCATTTTCTATTAAATTTTCAAATCTCTGTTTTTCTCTTATAATTCTGAATTTACCATCAAATAAATATTCAGGGGGCAACAGTCTGCCATTATAATTTGAAGCCATTGTCCTTGTGTATGCACCACAATTATGAATTAGAAGTAAATCACCTATTTTTAATTCTGGTAAATGATAGACTCCAAATTCATCTGAATTTTCACATAAAGGACCTGCAACCCTTACTTTAAATTTTCTGCCCTTTTTACCAAACAAAAGATTTATATGATGATATGCCTCGTATAGAGCAGGTCTTGGATTCTCGGTCATCCCGGCATCCACAATATAAAGAGGAATACCATTTCTCTGTTTCACTGATATAACCCTTGTTAAAATAAAACCTGCATTCGCCACGATAAATCTTCCGGGCTCAAGAAAGATTTTCACACCATATTTTTTATACAAATTTTTATATGCATTCACAATCGGTTTAAAATCAAGTTGTTTTTCATCAGGATGATAGGGAACACCAAAGCCTCCTCCAAGATTCAGATGAGTAATATCAAAACCCTCTCTTTTTAAAAAAACCAAAACCTCTTCAACTTTTTTAACTCCTTTAACAAAAGGCGCTGGCTTTAAAATCTGAGAGCCTATATGGGAATGAATACCAATAAGTTTTGCAAATTTAAATTTCTTAATTATGCTCATATTATTTTTCAACTCATCAAACGTTATCCCGAATTTACTTCTGGGTGAACCTGTTGAGAGATGAGGATGGGTGTCCGGAAATATACCTAGATTTATTCTCACAAAAACTTTTATTTTTCTCCTTATCTTTTTTGCGCATCTTTCAAGCAGAATTGCCTGGTCAACTGATTCAAAATTAAAATATAAAACACCCCTTTTAATTGCATACAGAACCTCCTCTTCTTTTCTTGCAATATTGTTGTAAAGTATTTTTTCGGGTTTAAATCCAGCTTTCAGAGAAATAAACACCTCACCCTGCGAAACAACCTCTGCTCCTGCACCGAGTTCTTTTATAATTTTCAAAACAGATAGTGATGTATTTGCCTTTACCGCAAAAAATATATCAGCATTGCAGGGGGCAAATTTCCTCTGAAGAAAAGAAAGATTATTTACTATGAGACTTTTATCATATATGTATGATGGTGTGAATATGGAATTTGCTTTTTTTCTGAGTAATCTCTGCATATCTTATTATCTTCGGTTTTCATAATTTGAATTTAAATATACTGAATTTAAAAAATTTTTGTCAAATAAGTTATCCTTTTTTGTTGTTAAGGGTGAAGACAATTAAAAATTTTCAAAACCTGATTTCATAGGCAATTTTTGCCATGAAGAGGTTCTCTATATCTCCCTGAATATCTTTATAGTTGTAAACAAAATATATGTTACTCCCTGCAAAAAATTCATACTGAAAAAGAAAGTTTATATCCTCTCTGTTATTAAATAGGTGTATTTCAGGTTTTCTTGATAGTATCGCTTCCACCGGTAGATAAAAAGAGCATTTCTCTATAGAGTGAATTTCTTTCTAAAAGTGATGAATGAGAACCAATGTCCACAACTTTACCATTTTCCAAAAGTATTACCTCATCTACAAATTCTATAAAAAAGAATTTGTGGGTGATTATAAAAATTGTTTTATCATTTTTCCATTGTGAAAGAGCCTTTTTAATGCTCTGTTCTGTAATGACATCCAAATGAGCAGTAGGCTCATCTAATATCACAATTTCAGGATTTTTCAGAAATATCCTGGCCAACTCAATTCTTTGTTTCTCTCCTCCAGAAATGGTTATCCCTCTTTCTCCTAAGATAGTATTTATTCCTTCTGGTAGACTCTTTATGTATTCTTCTAAGTTTGCCTCTATTGCCGCTTTCATTATTTCTTTTTCTCCAGCGTCCCATTTACTTAATTTTATATTATTCAAAACACTATCTTTTAGTATAAAAGGGTCCTGATGCATAAATCCTATTTTGTCTCTCCACTGAGAAAGAGAAAGAGCTTTCAAATCATATGTATTTACCAGAATTTTTCCTTCTTGTGGGGAATAAAGTCCACACATGAGTTTCATAAGGCTTGTTTTACCGCTGCCTGATTTCCCCACGAGCGCATAAGTTCTTCCACATAAAAATTCCTTATCGAGTTCCAGAATAAAATTTTCATTACCAGGATATCTAAATTTTACATTCTTAAACACTATTTTTTTTATACTTAAATTTTGTATATTAATTCTATCTTCCACAATCTCTTGTGGACCTTCCAGTAGTTCTTTTATTCTCAAACCCGCCGATATAGAAGACTGTAAGGAAATGTAATTATTAGAAATATTAGAAAAAGAATTTATAAGCATAAAAAGAATGACTGAGACAGTAATCCCTTCTCCTATTGAGATCCTGCCTTTCGCGAATAATATCCCGAGTACCCCGTATATAACTATTATTCCTGTAAAAGAAATAAGCAGGAGTATATTACTGAATAAATTTATCATTAAATTCGTTTTAAATTCTTTATCTACCAATCTGTGTAAGGTTTTTTCAAAGATGCTCTTTACTATATTATATAGATTATTGAGTTTTATAAAGATAAATCCCAAAATATTTTCACTAATGACCCCTTCCTTAATGGAGAAAAATTCAAAATATCTATTCCATTCTTTTCTTATTCTTTGCGAAAATAAAAAATTTATTAAAAAAATAAAAGACAGGAATACAAAAATACATAAAAAAAACCATGGAGAGTAAAAAAGTATTATGCTAATTCCAGCTATAAACAATATACCGTATCCTATTATATCAAAGGTAGTGCTGGATAACAAGTTCATGAATTCTTTTATGTCTCCACTTAATCTCCTCAAAAGTTCCCCTGTTTTAAATTTCTCATAATAAGGAAGAGAAAAATGCAAAAATTTATTAAATACTGCGAGATGGATTCTTTTTTCTATATCTTTCCTTATATATATTAGTAAGAAATTATAAAAGAATCTGAACGAGAGGCTTAAAAATATTATTAAAAAAATTAACCCTATAATTTTCAAAAATCCTTTCAAAGATTTTTCATATATGACTCTATCGATACCTTTACCTATCAGGACAGGGAAAGATATTTCTAAGAGGAAACTCATTATAGTTAAACATAATATGAAAATTATAAGTACTATTTTGCTCTTGAGGATGAGTCTATATAATTCAAATTTATAAAGTTCTTTCATTCACTTATCTCCTGTTTTATAAATTCCTGAAATTCCTGTATTTTCTCTCTTACTGTTTCGGGAGATAAACCTTCCTCCCCTAATTCCCAAAACATTAAAGTATAAAAAGATTTAAAAAATTTACAATAAGGAAAAGGAGACATCATATCTCTGTAAACACTATAAGCCATCCCTCTACATCCTCCTCCACATAGATATCTAACATAACAATTTTTACAAGAAGGAATCTCATCTACCGCAGGCACATACAGCTCCTCAAATTTTTTTAACCAATTTTCTACATCAAAAATATTACCTAATATAAATCTACTTTCTCTAAAAAAGGAACATAATTTTACTTTTCCATCAGGGGTAATATCAATAGTGTTTTTTCTTCCCAGTGCACAAGGATATTCTCCCATGTTAGATACAACCTCGGACATAAATTTATAAAAAAGTTTTTGATCTCCAAAAGCCTCCATAATATCCTTTCTCAGTAGAAAAGAAATCAACCTCTGAAAATCCCTAAACAACCCTTTTTCACAATCTCTTAAAGCAATTGTACAATCATAATTCTTTACTGCAGAGCCTAAGGGAGTAAAAAGTGAAATATCCACGTGGTATCCAAACTCTTTTGATATAAAACTATTCACCTCAGATATATAATTAACATTTTCTGGTGTCACAGTTAACTTTACTATCACCCTCTCCATTCCTGCTCGTTTTAAATTATAAAGACCTTTCATAGTTAAATCAAAACTCCCCTCACCCCTGATCGCATCATTCACTTCACATGAGCCATCTAAGCTCACCTGTATATAATATACCAAATCTTTTAATTGCCTAGCCATATCAGGAACAATAAGAGTGCCGTTAGTATAAAGATTAACCATCTGAAATTTGTCCCTGGCAACTTCGAGAATTTTAAGAATATCCTTTCTGAGCAGAGGTTCCCCTCCAGAAATATCCAGTCGTACACATTTTAATGTAAAAAGAATATTTAATAATTCTACTACTTTTTCAAAAGATAGTTCTTTTCGTCTTTTGAATCCAGGAGTATTAGCAAAACAGGTTTTACAGTTCAAATTACACCTACTGGTTATCTCATAATATACTATTTTGGGAGTTATCTTATATTTTATACTCCCATTTTCATTTCTTACAGTAGAAGATACAATATAATTCTCTTTTATCAAATATTTAAATAATTCTTCATATTCAGTATTAAGAGAAGAAACTTTATCTGTAAGATATTTATTTATTTCTGAATAAGCTCTCCCCGAGATTTTACACACTTTTTTATCTATCAAATCAAAAATGCCTGTTTGATTTTTATATTTTATAAATTTAATTCCTTCCTTCCATCTATAAAATTTCATTTCCCTCTTTCTCTTTATTCTTCCCCTCCCCGGGATTGAACCGTAGAAAGGGGAAATTATAGATTATGGATAAACAGCTAAATAGAGAAATCTTACCCCAAGGATACATCCACATCCACATTTGCATGGTTTATCCATAGGCTCCACTGTTTTTAAAATCAGTCCTTTCATCACACACCTCCATTTTTATTTTTCCTCCCTTCAGGAATCGGACCTGTAAGAGAGGAATTTTGCTTTAACAGTTTCATCACCTATATTACATGAAATTTTTATGCCAAAGTTATGTTTTAAAAAGTCATTGATTTACAATGACTTCTAC
>MTOH01000017.1 GCA_002011615.1 Candidatus Hydrothermus pacificus
AATTTTCTTTACCGATAGAGAAAATAAGGAATTTTTTATAAATGCATTAAACAACCTTCCAAGAGGAAACTATTTTTTGAGAATAATAACAGAAGAAAGGACTTACGTAAGGAAAATTACCCTGATGGACAGGTAAAATTTTTAAATAAAAAAATTTCGATTCTATACATTTTTGCAAAGGTGTTTTTTTTAAAGAATATATATTGCCATGCTTTTGCCCTACTTTAATAATGAAAAGTTTTTATCCTTCTTGTAAGATGTTTCTTTAAATTCTCCTGTAAAGACCTCCTGGCTCAGATAATCTCCTCATTTGAAAAAAGATTTTCCACCAGATTAAAATACAGTTCTGAAAGAAGGCTTGATATTAAAATCTATACAATGGAGAATATATGCCTATGTCTGAGGGTTCAAAAATCCCGAAAAATGTAAAGGCACTCGGTTTTGTATCTTTTTTCAATGATGTTGCCTCTGAAATAATAAACCCTCTGCTTCCCGTATTTATAACATCGGTTTTAAAAGCAGGAACGATAGCACTCGGAACAATTGAAGGAATTGCAGAGGCAACGGGTTCAATACTCAAACTCTTTTCAGGAATAATATCCGATAAAATAAGAAAGAGAAAACCTCTTGTTATCGCAGGCTATACAATCGCAAACATTTCAAGGCCCTTAATAGGAATTACAACCCACTGGATTCAGGTTCTGACTTTAAAATTCTTTGATAGATTTGGAAAAGGCATCAGAACCTCTCCGAGGGATGCATTGATTTCTCTGTCAGCAAAAAAAGAAGAAATGGGAAAGGCATTTGGGTTTCAGAGAGCAATGGACCATTTAGGGGCATTAACAGGGCCTTTCCTTGCCTTTGTCCTCTTGTATTTTCTTGATTTAAGAAAAGTTTTTTTACTCTCAATAATACCCGGGATAATAGCAATACTTATTTTAATTTACTTTGTAAAAGAAGTAAAAGGCGAACAAAAGAAAAAAGAAGTTTCTTTAAAGGGAAAATTTTCAAAAAAATTTTATTACATAATTTTTGTATTTTTTTTCTTTAATCTTGGAAACTCATCGGACGGATTTTTAATTCTTAAAGCGAAGGAAGAAGGTATCAGAATTTTTATGCTACCCCTTTTCTGGAGTATGCTTCACCTTGTGAAATCTGTATTCTCCGTTCCTGCCGGAATAATCTCGGATAAAATAGGAAGAAAAGGAGTGATAATTGCGGGATGGCTCGTTTATTCTCTTACTTATCTGGGGTTTGCTTTTGCAAAATCATTTCCCCTTTTTGTATTCCTCTTTTTCTTCTACGGACTTTACTTTGCCCTGACAGAGGGAGTGGAAAGGGCGATGATTTCCGATTATGCAGAAGAAAAATACAAAGGTAGTGCCTTCGGGATATACCATTTTGCTCAGGGAATAAGTTTATTTTGTGCTTCTTTTATATTCGGGATATTATGGAATTATTTTGGTTCGAGTTTACCCTTTATTACAGGGGGAATAATTTCTTTTATCTCAATTGTTTTACTTTTCCTGGCTTAAACCTCTGCTTCTTCCTTTTTAATCTCTTTTATTTTTGGAACCTCTCCTTCTGCTGATATTTCACCGTACGGAGTCCATACATGGGCTCTACCTACCACCTTAAATGCAGCAGTATATTCTGTGATTTGAACTATTAAAACCTCACCCTGCGAAAGTATTTCGGTATGAGAAACCCTTGTCTCCTTTCCTCTTGTCAGTCCCATAACTCTTACTCCATTTTCTTTTGCTCTAACGATTATGTAAGGGTTATTTGAGACTACTTCGTTCTTTTTGTACACATTCTCTCTCTGTTCAAGCATTTTTTACCTCCTCTTTTAAATCTGCAAAGTTCTCTGAAACAAACTTTTCCATTTCTTTTAAAGCCCTTTGAGCAACATACCTCCTTTTTTCCATTTTATCTTTGAATTTTGGTATTTCTTCAAAAAGTCCTAAATTTACATTCATAGGAGAAAAGTTTTCAAAATCAGCGCTAACTATATAATTTATTAATGCACCAATCGCTGTGTTTCTGGGAAAGACCAAGGTAGCTCCTCTGCTTTTTCTTAAAAAGGCATTTATACCTGCTACAATTCCTCCTGCGGCAGCCTCCACATAGCCTTCTGTCCCTGTTATCTGACCCGCAAAAAATAAATCCGGGTTTTTCTTTAAAGACAGGTCAGGATTTAGAAGCTTCGGAGAATTTATATAAATGTTCCTGTGAACCTTACCGTATCTTAAAAACTCTGCATTTTCAAGCCCGGGAATCATCCTGAAAATCCTTTCCTGTTCTTTTATTTTCAATTGAGTCTGGAACCCGACAAGGGAATACATGGTTCTCTCTTTGTTTTCGGGTCTTAACTGGACTATGGCATAAGGTCTTTCTTTAAAATTCATGTATTCAAAACCATCGGGTCTTAAAGGACCCCATCTCAGGGTTTCATATCCCCTTTTTGCCATAACTTCTATGGGAAGACATCCTTCAAAATAGGGAATTTTTTCAAATTCTTTTGGTTCGTGAATTTCAGCATTTATAAGTTCTTCATAAAATCTTTTATATTCATACTCTGTCATTGGAGCATTTAGATAAGAGTCATCCAGCCCGAATCTATCTCCTTTAAAAATTTTTCCCATATTTAAGGAATCAGAGCTAATTATAGGTGAAACAGCGTCATAAAAGTATAAAAAATTTTCACCTAAATAGTTTTTAAGTTCATCTGCGAAATCTTTGTGAGTTAAAGGACCAGTTGCAATTATTGAGATACCCTCAGGAATTTCCTTGACTTCTTCTCTTCTGACTTCTATATTTTCATTTTTTTCTATTTTTGAAGTGATATATTCAGAAAAAACTTTTCTGTCAACAATCAGTGCTTTACCTCCTTTCAGGGAGGCAAATCTGGCTGATTCCATTACAATAGAACCAAGCATTTCAAGCTCTTTTTTCAAAATACCATGAGGATGATGTAATTCTTTTGATTTCAGTGAATTTGAACATACGAGTTCTGCAAAAAAGGAAGTTTTATGAGCAGGAGTCATTTTAAGGGGCCTTGACTCGTAAAGGACCACTCTTTCACCTCTTTTGGCTACCTGCCAGGCTGCCTCTGAACCTGCAAGACCTCCCCCTATAACATTTATCTGCACTTAACCTCCTCTTCAGTTATAATACAGTCCACGAGCTTTGCAGGCACACTTTCAAAATAGTGGTCATCAAGAGAAAGGTGTTTAAGATTATCAGATATTTTCAGGGTTGAAGAAAGCAAGAAAGATTTTACTCCAAAGTCAGGGGCAAGCATTAAAATTATTTTTGTTCCTACTTTGTTATAAAATCCTTCACTGTAAATAGCGTCTGCTCCTATTAGAATTGTATTTGTTTCTTCGAGGGCTCTTGCAATATGAGTATCGGGTATTCTTTTTACCTCAAAACCGTATTTTTTTAAGTCCTTCTCTGTTTTTTTGCCCTCTCCACCTGGTTCTGAATCAGTGCATATAATCTCTTTTATATTTACCTTTTCCTTTATATATCTCAAAGTCCTTATTACTGTTGAAGAGTTAGAATGAGTAAGTATTTTTGACTCAGCAGGTAAAACTTTTAATAAGTTGTCTCCGATTTTTGGAATACTCTGTTCTATTTTCATTATCAATTTATCAGTTAATTCTTTGATATTTTCATTCTTCTCACCAGCAAATATTTCAAGGGTCTTATAGAAAACAGCCATCTGAGGTTTTGATTCGATTATCTTTTGCAGAGCGGAAAGGACATCCTGTTTTTCTATTTTTATTCTTGATTTTTTAAGTTCCTTGAGAAAGTTAAAAAGTAATTCCTCAGAGCCTGCTGTCAGATTTCTTGAGATCTTAAATACAATTCTCTCCAGCATTCTTCCCTCGTCTTTTCTTTAAAAAGCGGGTGACGGGGGTCGAACCCGTAACCCCCAGCTTGGAAGGCTGGTGCTCTTCCGATTGAGCTACACCCGCAAAAATTTTTGACTGTAAGCCATAAGCTATAAGCCATCTGCCAATGCCCGTCAGGGCATTCATGGAGGGGGAGGGATTCGAACCCCCGAAGGCTGATGCCAGCAGATTTACAGTCTGCCCCCGTTGTCCACTTGGGTACCCCTCCGCGTAACAAAGTTACGGGTTTATGGTAAATGGTTAATAGTAAATTTTTTCTTTTCAATAAACTATAAACCATCAACTGTTTACCACGCCCTCAGAGCGTAGCCGGCGGAGGGATTTGAACCCCCGACCTGGTGATTACAAATCACCTGCTCTTCCACTGAGCTACACCGGCTTAAATTTTAAGTGTGTAAATTATACAAGAATGGGCTAAATAAGTCAATTGAATTATTATGGTTAGGAGGCTTAAAATAAACACTTACAAAATGGAGGTTAAACATGGACAGGGAATTTAAGTATGTAAAGTTTTCAAAGGATGGTAAGACAGGTGTGATAACACTTGCAAGACCCAAGGTGAATGCTTTGAATAAAGATTTGCTCATTGAACTGGAATGTGCCCTTTATAAAATTGAATATGATGATAAGGATATAAGATGTGTTATAATTCACGGTGAAGGAAACAACTTCTGTGCAGGTGCTGATATTAAAAACATGAAAGATTTCTCCCCGCTTGAAGCAAGAGATTTCTCTGAAACAGGTCATAGAGTTTTAAAAAGAATTGAGACTTTGAGAGTTCCTGTTATTGCAGCAGTTCATGGATATGCACTGGGTGGTGGCTGTGAGGTTATGCTTGCATGTGATATAAGGGTTGTTTCAAAAGATGCCAAGATAGGTCAACCCGAGGTTAAAATAGGTGTTCTGCCCGGCTTTGGTGGAACACAGAGGCTTGCCAGGCTGATTGGAAAAGGGAAAGCAATGGAACTTATATTTACAGGTGAGTGGGTTAACGCTGAAGAGGCTTACAGAATAGGTCTTATTGATATCCTGACTGATGAAGAAAGGCATCTTGAAGTTGCAAAGGAAATTGCCAGAAAAATAGAACTTGCAGGTCCCTCTGCAATAGCCTATTCTAAGAAAGCCATATACTATGGGCTTAATCTTGAAAGAGGATTTGAATACGAAAAAGAGCTTTTTGGACTTCTTTTTTCAACAGGAGAACCTGAAAAAGGTATAACAGCATTTCTTGAAAAAAGGACACCAGAATGGTGAAAGTAAAATTAACCTATATTTTTTCTGCGATTTCTTTTATCTTACTCATAGTTATTCTTTTCTTTATCCAGAAAAGAGAAACCCATGTTACAATTTCTACTCGTGAACTTGAAAAAATTCCGGGTGAGGAAGAAATTCTTGGTCCTCACAAAACCGAGATAAGCTGGATGGGTGTTTATCTGAGAGGAGAGAAAATAGGTTATATTGAAACAAAAGAGATAGAAAAACCAGAAGGTTTTGAAATAAGTCAGAGAATGTTTATCCAGGTTATAATGCTTGGAGAAAAAAAGGGTGTGACTGCGCAAACCATAGTGAACACAGATAAAGATTTCAGATTAAAAACTTTTGACTTTTTTCTAATTTCTCCGGATAGTAAAATGAAATTAAAGGGAGAAAGAAAAGGAACAAAGTTAATTCTTTCTTATGGAGACAGGAAAGAAACAATTGAACTTGGGGAAACTGCATTTCTTCCTGTTACTCTTGAAGCATTTCTGAAGGATAAAGAGATTAAGCAGGGAGAGAAACTTAGTTTCAAAATGTTTGACCCTTCGGTAAAACAAGTGGCTGATGCAACCCTGTATTATAAGGGAAAAGAAAAGATAGGACTTAAAGATAAAGAAATTGAGACCGATGTGTATGAATACGAGTTTGCAGGTATAACCCAGAGAATTTTTATGAAAAATGGTGAAATAGTTAGAGAGGAACTCCCTTTTGATATGGTCCTTGTGAAAGAGTCAAGAGAGGAGGCATCAAAGCTGGGAGAAAAGCCAATTGACCTTCTTTTTAAATACGCTGTGAAACCAAAAGGTAGTAGAGTTAAACTGAATGCAAAAAGGGTTGTTTATAGACTGTCGAACATAAATCCTGATGTCCTTGACCTTGAATTCGCCGGTCAAAAGGTAATACAAAAGGGCAAAGATTATGCTGTGATAGAGGTGGAGAAAGCCAGTTTAAGTGAAATTGATAAAATAAATATAAATGAGGATCTGAAAGAATTTTTGAAACCTACCCTTTTTATACAGTGTGAGAACCCTGAGGTGATTGATAGTGCGAGAAAATGGGCAAAGGGCAAGAATGTTAGCATGAAGGTGGAAAATCTTTTATACAAGGTTTTCAATTATCTTACAAAGGAACCTTCAGTAACCATCCCATCTGCAATAGATGTTTTGCATAGTCGAAAAGGAGATTGTAATGAACATTCTATACTTTACGCGACCTTACTCAGAGCAATAGGGATTCCTTCACAGATAGCGGTAGGACTGATCTATCAGGAAGGTTATTTCTGGTACCATGCATGGAATGCAGTCTATCTTGATAAGTGGATTTTTGCTGACCCGACCTATGCTGAATTCCCTGCTTCTCCACTACACATAATGCTGAAGCTCGGTGAGATAGAAAAACAGGCAGAAGTTGCACCTGTTGTCGGGAAAATAGAAATTGAAATACTTGAGATAGATTGAGAATTTTAGTAATAAAAGAACTTTTTAAAGATTTTGGCATATTTAAACTGGGTCCTCTTAATTTTGAAGTCAGGAAAGGTGAAATTTATGCTCTTGTGGGACCAAACGGTTCCGGTAAAACTACCACTTTAAAGCTCATAGCAGGAACATTGAAAAAAGATCATGGGGATGTGATTTTATGTGGTGATAAGGTGAATCATTCTGGAGATAATTTTAAAAGAAAACTGGGTTTTATTCAGGATACTCCATTTGTTTATCCATATCTTTCAGGGATAGAACAGATATTCTTTGTGGCCAGTCTTTATGGAATAAAAAAAGAGGATGC
The DNA here is from genome assembly GCA_002011615.1 of Candidatus Hydrothermus pacificus. Classification (GTDB taxonomy): domain Bacteria; phylum Hydrothermota; class Hydrothermia; order Hydrothermales; family Hydrothermaceae; genus Hydrothermus; species Hydrothermus pacificus. The sequence goes on from MTOH01000017.1 coordinate 6,960, forward strand.
CAGAAAAAGGGTAGAGAAATTTTCTGCTCTATTTGACACACAGTCGTGGATTTCGGGAATATCACGCAATTATTCTCATGGAATGAAACAAAAGGTAAGTATAATACAGGCTTTGATTCATGACCCTGAACTCCTTTTGATTGATGAACCGCTGGTAGCACTTGACCCAAAGGCAGTTTATAACTTTAAGAACTACCTGAAAGAATTAAAGAAATCGGGAAAGGGAATTTTAATGGCCACCCATTCTCTTTCTTTTGCAGAGGAAATGTGTGACAGGGTGGGTTTTTTAAAAGACGGTAAGATTGTTATAGAGGGGAGAAAAGAAGATTTGTATAAAAGGTATAATGCTAAAAATTTTGAAGAGATTTTTATAAAAAATCTATAAAAGTTTCTATAATCCTGTAAAATTAAAGAAACTTGATTCTTTAGGATGGATATTTTTAGATTTCTATTTGATAAAGGTTATAAAGTCGCTGTGCTGTCAGGAAAAAACTCAGTCTCAAGTGTTAAGGTGTGAGCAAAATAATAGAGGAAACAAAGATAAACCTTTAAAAAAAGAACTGGATTTCATACAGAAATTCAAAAGAAGTTTAGAGGCTTTCAAATTGATTTAGTAAAGATTAAGAGATTATAATTAAAACAAAAATTCTTTTTGAAAGGAGGAAGGATGAAGTATATTTTATATGTGGTTAATCTTATCCTCGCTACAGTACTTGTTCTGATAGTTGTCTATCCACAATTTAAGGCAAGACAGGTTCAGGAGATACAAATTGTTGCTTACCCCAATCTTGCCAGTTTCCCTGTGTTTGTGGCAAAAGAAAAAGGGTTTTTTGATGAATTGAAATTGAATGTTATGTCTGAGTTTGATGTTTCCAGAGAAGACCCTCTTGAAGATTTAAGAAAAGGCAGATTCGAAGTTCTTGCAGGTTATCCTGTTGTCAATTTTCTTTTTGAAGGAGCGGTTGATGCTGATAAGTTCAGGCTCATGGCAATGGTTGTGGAGGATGAAGATTATCCTCTTACAGGGGTTGTTGTGAAAACGAAGAGCAAGAGACTTTCCCTTAAACTCCTTAATAAAAAGTCTCTTGCAATTCCTTCCTGGAGAAAAGATGTGGAGCTGTTTAAAAAATGGCTTAATTTAAATAAGATCATATTAGATGAGAAAAAGATAATAAGATACAATACTTCAGTTCCTTATGGTGAATGGGATGCAGCTTATGTTATAGAACCTATGTTATCTTTTCTTGCAGATTCTAATGATTTCAAGATTCTTATGAAAACCTTGTTTGATGACATTTCATCTCCTTATCCTTATGCAGGGTACTTTGTATCTCAAACAGGGGTCTATTTTAAGAGAGAAAGTGTAAGAAGATTTCATCAGGCTTATGACATGGCTGTAGATTTTATTCAAGACCCTGCAAATGCAGAGGAATTGAAAGCTCTTCTGGAAAAGTATGAGCAGGAGGTACTGAATTTAAAAGAGTTTATAGATGTCAATTTACCTGTTTACCTTAAGAAAGAACAGATTCAGGATATACCGGTTAAAAAACTTTACAAATGGATGCGGGACAATGAACTTTCTTTTTATGAAAACGATATTTCTCCGATTTTTGGAAGGGTTCCATGAGAAAAATTAAAGTGGGTATTCTTGTCTCAGGTAGAGGCTCAAACATGGAGGCGATAATAGAGAATTCTAAAAAAGGAAACATAGATGCAGAGGTTGCTATAGTGCTCTCAGACAATCCAGATGCTCCTGCTCTTGAGAAGGCAAAGAAATCAGGAGTGGAAGCAATGTATATTTATCCCGGAGAAAAGAAAACATATATGACACCTGACAGAGAAGAGGAATATGTGAGGGTTTTGAAAGAAAAAGGTGTTGAACTTGTCTGCCTTGCGGGTTTTATGAGAGTTTTAAAAAAGACATTTATACAGGCTTTTTACGGGAAAATAATGAATATTCATCCTTCTCTTCTTCCTTCTTTCCCGGGTCTTAATGCTCAAAAGCAGGCATGGGATTATGGTGTTAAGGTTTCAGGTTGTACAGTTCATTTTGTTGATGAGGGGGTGGATACTGGTCCAATAATTTTACAGAGATGTGTTCCTGTGCTTGAAGATGACACCCCTGAGACTCTTGCCCACAGAATTTTAAAGGAGGAGCATAAAATTTATTCTGAAGCAATACAGCTTTTTGCAGAGGGGAGATTGAAAGTTGAGGGAAGGAGAGTCAGGATTTTACCAGGAAAATGAGTTTTGTTCATCTCCATGTTCATTCCGAATATAGCCTGCTGGATGGTGTGTCTAAAATTAAAAGTCTTGTAGATAAAGCAAGAGAATATAATATGCCTGCTCTTGCTATAACTGACCATGGAGCTCTTTTTGGCGCAATAGAGTTTTATAAGTATGCGACTGCAAACGGTGTAAAGCCAATAACAGGTATAGAACTCTATATGGCTCCCAGAAGTAGATTTGAGAAAGCAGGCGGGATATCGGGTTCCAATTATCATATACTTCTGCTTGCGAGGAATCATAAAGGCTATAAAAATCTGTTGAAATTGTCTTCACTCTCATATATTGAAGGATTTTATTACAGACCGAGAATAGATATAGAGCTTATTGAAAAATACTCAGAAGGATTGATATTTTTAACAGGTTGTTTAAAAGGACATATTCCTTATCTTATCCTGTCAGGGAAAACCGATGAAGCAGAAAAGGCACTCAAAACTTATGTAGATATATTTGGTAAAGACAATGTATATCTCGAACTAATGGATATAGATTTGAAGGAAAATATTGAGGTTAACAGAGTGCTTGTAGAATTTTCCAGAAAATACGATTTGCCGTGTGTTGCAACCAACGATGTTCATTTTATTGAAAAAGATGATTACACTCTTCATGAAATTTTACTTGCCATACAAACCAATAAAACGCTCCAGGATAAGGTCAGATTAAAATTTGAAACTCAAGAAGTGTATTTTAAGAGTGCAGAGGAGATGAAGGAAAGATTTTCCCATATGCCTGATGCAATTAAAAATACTCTTGAAATTGCAGAAAGATGTAATACTTCACTTGAACTGGATTCAAAACTACATCTCCCGAAATTTGAAATACCCGAGGGGTTTGACAGTAATTATAGTTATTTAAAAGAGCTTGCACAAAAGGGTTTGAAGGAGAGGACAGGCAAGGAGCCTTCTACCAGGTACAAAGACAGGCTGAAATATGAGCTTGAAATAATAAAGAAGATGGGCTATGAGGGTTACTTTCTTATTGTTAAAGATATTGTTGATTTTGCAAGGGAGAACGATATAATGGTAGGGCCAGGTAGAGGTTCATCGGTGAGTTCCCTTGTACTGTATTCTCTGGGAGTAACGAGTATAGACCCCCTGAAATATGGTCTTTATTTTGAAAGATTTTTAAATCCTGAAAGGATTTCTCCTCCTGATGTTGATATAGATTTTGAGGATGAAAGAAGAGATGAGGTTATCAGTTATGTGAGAAAAAAATATGGCGAAAACAGCGTCTCCCAGATAATAACTTTTGGCAGAATGATGGCAAGGGGTGCAATAAGAGATGTGGCAAGAGTTATGGGCATACCTTATTCTGAAGGTGATAAGATTGCAAAACTTGTGAACTTTTCTTCTCTTGAAGAAACTTATAATGAAAATCCTGTTTTTAAAAGCCTTATAGATTCAAAAGAAGTTTATACCAGATTGTTTAAATATGCAAAGAAAATAGAGGGCCATGCAAGACATTCCTCGGTTCATGCCGGGGGCGTTGTAATAGCACCTGGCGATTTGATGGAATTTGTTCCTCTTTACAGGCAAACAGATGGAACGGTCTGTACTCAATATGAGATGAAGTCTCTTGAATCTGTAGGTCTTTTAAAGATGGATTTTCTTGGATTGAGAACGCTTACTGTGATCCATAAGACCCAGAAAATGGTGAAGGATGAAAATCCAGAGTTTGATATTGCAAAAATACCTTTTAATGATAAAAAGACTTATGATTTACTCAAAAAAGCAGAGACAACAGGTGTTTTTCAACTTGAATCACCGGGAATGAGAGATATACTGAAAAAGATGAAACCAGAAAAGTTTGAAGATTTAATAGCGATACTTTCTCTCTATAGACCGGGTCCTCTGGGTTCTATAAGCATAAATGAGTTTATATCCAGAAGGCATGGTGTTTCTCCTGTCACCTATCCTCATCCGCTCTTAGAAGATGTCCTGAAAGAAACTTACGGAGTTATCCTCTATCAGGAACAGGTTATGAGGATAGCGGCTGAGATAGCGGGTTTCTCTATGGGTAAGGCTGATATACTGAGAAGAGCGATGGGTAAAAAAGAAAAGCAGAAGATGCTGGAGCAGGAAAGAGATTTCATAGAAGGTGCGAGAAAGAAGAATATCCCGGAAGAGGTGGCAAAAGATATTTTTGAAACCATCAAACCCTTTGCAAGTTACGGTTTTAATAAAGCTCACTCAACAAGTTATGCCCTTATATCATATCAAACTGCTTATCTGAAAGCACATTATCCTGTTTATTTTATGTGTGCAAACCTTTCATCTGAAATGAACAATTCTGATAAACTCGCCAAATTTGTGAGTGAATCAAAGAGAATGGAAATTGAAGTTCTGCCACCTGATATAAATCTCAGCGAAGAAGAATTTAAGATAGTGGATGGAAACAAAATACTTTTTGGCCTTGGCGGGGTCAAAAATGTTGGTAAATCAGCCATAAATAACATAATAAAAACGAGAAAAAAAGGTGAATTCAGGTCTTTTGAAGATTTTGCCTATAGAGTTAGTTCTAAGTCCTGTAATAAAAAAGTGATAGAGGCCCTGATATATTCCGGTGCCTTTGATAAAATTGAACCTGACAGGAAAAAATTAATTTCAAAGATAGAGACTTCCAAAAAAGATATAACACTTCAATCTTCTCTTTTTAACCCCGCTACAGCACAGGAAAAAAAGATTGAAGGATTTACACTGAACGAGAAACTCGAGATGGAAAAAAAAGCTTTTGGGTTTTACCTTTCAGCTCACCCATTGACTCCTTATGCCCATTTCCTTGAATTCATGAATATATCAAATTCCAGCGACCTTATATATTTTGATAATACGAGGGAAATAACTTTATGTGGTTTTCCTGTAAAAGCGAAGGTTTTCAAAGATAAGATGCAGAGGGAATACATGCAGATTGAATTTGAGGACTTTTACGGAACCTTTAGAGTTATGGTTTTTAACGATTTAATGGAGAAAATCAGGAAGAATTTTTCCTCAGATAAGATATATTACATAAAAGGAATTTACTCTCCTTTGAATTCATCCAGAGTGGGAAGTGTAAAAGCCAGTGAGGTTATTCCACTGGAAAGGATTATAAAAAACAGGTTCAAAAGAGTTATAATAAAAATCAATACGAACGAAGTGCATGAAGATTTAATTAAGAATTTGAAAAATTTGCTCCTGAAAAAGAAGGGGGATATGGAGGTATGGTTTGAAATTAAAGAGGAGGGTAAAGTGTATGTTTACAGGGCAAGAAACCTTTATGTTAAACTTGATTACTATTTGTTTGAAGAACTCAGGAATTTACTTGGTGAAGGGAGGATGATTTTAAAATGAATATATTAATGATGATATTTTTTTTGAAAGCAAATTTATCCATAGGAGATGTTCCTACAGCCTATACGACGCCAAGGGGAAGCTATGAAATGAATCTTAGGATTCAAAAAGAGGGAGGACTCCTTCTTAAGATGGAAACCTCAATAACTGATTATTTATCCATAGGAATCTCTTACGGCGGAATAAACATTATAGGTATGGAGGACCCGGAATTTTACCCTCTACCTGGAGTTCATTTCAAATACATGGCAGTGTATGAAGGAAGGTTTTTCCCTGCCCTGAGTTTCGGAATATCAACCCAGGGGTTTGATAGATACCTTGATGATAGTGACAGGTACGAAGTTAAATCCAAGGGAGCTTTTGTTGCTCTTTCAAAGTCTTTTTATGGAATGGGAGGTATTATCTTAAATGGTGGGGCAAATTATACATTTGAAAGAAAAGATGTTGAAAATGGACTTGATGTCTTTTCGTCAATTCAACTTTTCTTTGCACCCGAGTTTGCTATATTTTCAGATTTTACTTTTGGTTTTAACGATAATTACAATGAGAATGGGCTCTTGAATATTGGTGCAGAGTTTTCCTTTGAAGACCTATTCTTCTTGAGAATATCCTTCAGAAATGTACTTAATAGAGATTATATGAACAGGACCATTGAAATAGGTTATAGGGGGAGCCTGTGAAAAAGGTGAAAGTAGGTGTTGTGGGAGTAGGACATCTGGGTTCTATACATACCAGGCTTTTAAGAGAAATATCTCATACAGAACTCGTGGGCGTTTATGATATAGATGTGGAGAGAGGGAATGAAATAGCTGAAAAATACAAATGTAAATGTTTTAAAAGTTTAAATGAATTAATTGATAAGGCTGAAGCAATTACCTGTTGCGTACCCACACTTTCCCATTTTGATATAGGAAAAAAAATTCTTTCCAGTGGCAGACATCTTTTCCTTGAAAAGCCCATTGCAACAAAAACGAGAGAGGCAAAAATTCTTAAAGATATCGCTGAGAGAAAAAAATGTGTTTTTCAAATAGGTCATATTGAGAGGTTTAATCCTGCCATTAAAGCTGTAAAAAAACTTTTAAAGGAACCGCTCTTCATAGAATCAGAAAGATTGAGCCTTTACACTGAAAGGGGAACTGATGTGGATGTAATACTTGACCTTATGATACATGACATAGACATAGTGCTCTGGCTTACAGGTATGAAAGCTAAAATAATTGATGCGGTAGGGGTGCCTGTTCTTACTGACAAGATAGATATAGCAAATGCCAGAATCGAACTTGAAAATAATGCTATAGTTAACTTTTCTGCATCGCGAGTCTCACGAGAGAAATACAGAAAGATAAGATTTTTCCAGAAGGATATGTATATATCAGTAAATTACGCCACGGCAGATGCAGAGGTTTATGTGAAGAAAAAAAATATAATAAAGCCTTATCCTCTCAAGATAGACAGAGGAAACCCTTTAAAAGAAGAACTTACTCTTTTTATCCAGTCAATACTGGAGAAAAAGAAACCAGTTGTGAGTGCTGATGAAGCAATAAAAGCTCTGGATTTTGCTCTTAAAATTAAAAATCATATTTATAGAAAACTCAGGAAAGCAGGCCTTGCATAAAATAGGAAATTTTCTCTTTAAAAAAAGAGGCATAGTTATATTTTTAATTGTAATTATCCTTTTTTTCTTTTCAAACCCCAGTGTTAAATCAATTCTGTTTTCCATACCTTTTATTATACTCGGAGAGACAATAAGAATATATTCTCTTAGATATTCTGGCGGGTTTACAAGAAGCAGGGAACTCAATGCTCCCTCTATTGTTAAAGAAGGTCCTTACAGTATAACAAGGAATCCTCTTTATCTTGGTAACCTGATGAATTTGTTTGGAGTGCTTCTGGCAATGTGGCTTCCCCTTATAATTTTCATTCTTTCATTCTCAATTATATTTACAATTTACTTTTTAATTATAATCTCAGAAGAAAGATTTCTTGAGGAGAAATTTGGTGATGAGTATAGAGAATATAAGAGGAGTGTCCCGAGAGTGCTCATAAAACCCTTTAGGTTTATTAAAACAAAACCAGTGAATAAATATTCCAGAGTTTTTAGAATAGAAAGAGACACGATAATTTCAATATTGTTATTTTATATTGTCATAATAATCATACTATGGAAAAAAGGTTTTTAATAATAGCGGGTGAAGAATCTGGAGACAAAAATGCTGCAAAATTAATAAGAAGGTTGAAGAGTGTAGAAAAAGATGTAAAAGTATATGCCTTTGCGGGTAAACATTCTGAAAGAGAGGGAGCTTTACTTGTAGAAAATATAACAGAGCATGGTGCAGTTGGATTTATAGAAATATTTGATAAAATTTCCTATTATAAAAATTTAAGAAAAAAAATAGTAAAATTCTCAGATAGAGAACGGATAAATAATATAATTCTTGTTGATTTTCCCGGGTTTAACCTGCATATTGCAAGGATTTTAAAACAAAGAGGCAAAAAGATTTTTTATTACATAGTTCCACAGATATGGGCATGGGGTAACTGGCGATGGAAAGAACTTTACAGATATATTGACTTTGCTCTCTGCATATTCCCCTTTGAAGAAAATATTTTAAGGGAGAGAAAAATAAATGCCTTTTATGTGGGACATCCTTTAATTGAAGAAACCATGAATATAAGTTACACACCTCAAAAGGTGTTTTCCTTTTTACCTGGTTCCAGAAGAAATGAACTTGGTAAACTAATTCCTGTTTACAAAAAAATTGCAGAGAAGTTGTATGGTATGTATCCACAGCATTCTTTAAAGCTGTCTCTTATAAGGACATATGATTTTAAAACAAAAGAGTTTGATGTGTATAAAGGAGATGCCAGAGATATACTTAAAATTTCAGAAGGTGCGTTCATAGCTTCAGGAACCGCAACTCTTGAGGCGGCTCTCATAGGAGTTCCTTTTATAACTCTTTACAAAATTTCAAACATCACTTACTTACTTGCAAAACTTTTTGTGAAAGTGAAATATGCGAGTATTGTAAATATACTTCTGGATAAGGAAGAAATTATAGAATATATTCAGAATATAAACATTGATAGAGTTGTAGAGGACTTTCAAATGATTATAAAGGAAAAGGAGAAGTTTAAAAAAATATCAGAAAATCTTAAAAAAATTTTTGTTTCTATGAAAAAAATAGAACCCCATCATTTAATTCTTGATAATGCAACTTAAGTTGAAATATACGGCTTAATTCCTGGTGGGCAGTTTACCCCTCAATCTTCATTAGAGACTTATATAAGCAATTAATTTCAGGAGTATACTACTCTACAAATAGTTCTGGACCTGTACCCATACCTCTTTTTTAGATTAAAGTTTTGATATGCTATACGAACTCTTTTACCTTTTTAAAGGGAATAAATAACCGTTATTAAAATTTCTATCATGTCCTGTGTTACCTGCGCCTCATTGTGAAAGGAAGTATAAATAACCTGACCGTTTCCATAATCAAATCTAACCATAAGAGGTTTGTTTAAAAGAGTCTCCATATAAGTGTGAATGGAATCAGCTCTTACCCATACTTCAGCTTGATTTGAGACATCATCTATGACAACCCACGCTCCAAGATTGAAATTTACTAAAATCTCATTTTTACCAAGTGCTTCTTGAATTCTCTGGTTCAGAATATCTGATTTCACATTACTTTCAGACATTCCTTGCTGGGCTGAACCGGCAATACTGTCCTCACCATAGAAATCTATATAATCAGGAAATGTTGCTTCAACAGCGTCATAAGCCCAATCAGATGCATAAAGACTTCCACCATTTTGTGTATAGTTCCGGAGATTCGTGATTGCTGTGCTATCGGTTCTAAAATCCCAGTAATCACTACAGTTTAAAAAGAGTATGTCAAACTTTGCAAGTTCTGATGGATTGTATAAGATGTCTGTATAATAATTGTAGAGAATGTATCCTGTTGAATCAACATCAGGAGAAGAAATTTCTGGAAATCCTATACTGTCAAGAAGTGCCTGTATCTCGTCATAATTACCGTAAACTACTGCCATTTTCACAGGAGATGTGGTTTCTCTTCCAAATTTTATGGGGTTGTCTTTGCTGGATACAACATTTTCTTCATTTTTCTTTATTTCTACATTTATTTCTGTTTTGAATGAACCTGATTCAAGCACAAGAATCTGATTCCCTGTTGGTGGATTTTCTATCTGGAAGAATCCTTTTGAATCAGTATAGTCATAGTTTGAAGACTGGTTGTTTATGTATGCTTTTATTCCGCCGAGAGGATATTGTCCGTTGTAAGAATACACATATCCAACAGCGGTTGTTTCTTTTGATTCTTTTTTACAGGAAACAAGCATTAACACAACCATACCTGCAACAGCCAATTTTTTCATAATACCTCCTTTAAAAGTTTTTTAGTATAAAGTTTAAAAATCATACTTTAAAAATTAATCCTCTTTTAAATCCATTTAAGTCATAAATTTCCTTCAAAAATGTAAAATTCTTGAATATCTCTTTAATCTCTTTTTCGAGAAAGGGATGAATTTCAATCGCAATGATTCCATTATCTTTTAAAACTCTTTTTATTTTTTCTGCGATTTTTCTGTAAAAAACAAGACCATCCTTTCCTGCGTACAGAGCTCTTTTAGGCTCTTTTTTCACATACTCGGGAAGATTTTCAAATTCTTCTTCTTTGACATAAGGCGGATTTGAAATTAACAGGTCAAATTTTTTATTAAAGCAGGAAAACATATCAGTGCATATTATATTTATCTTTAAATTTGTTTTCTTAGAATTTATCTTTGATACCCTGCAGGCTTTTATGCTTATATCACTTGCAAAAACTTCGGATTTTGGAAAGAACTTTTTCATAAGTAGTCCTATACATCCAGAACCACAACCCAGGTCAAGAATCCTTTCAGGATGAAAAGATATTTCTTTCAATAGATTTACGGTTTCCAGTGCAAAGATTTCAGTTTCCGGTCTTGGAATAAAAACAGCTTCTTCTATAAAAAGTTCAATATCATTAAAATATACCCTTTTTAAAAGGTAAGGTAGGGGAGTTCCCTCTTTAAATTTCTTTAATATTTTTTTTATCTCTTTCTCTTTTTCAGAACTTAAATAAATTTTATTAATATACAGGTCCTTTATATCAATATTCAGAATTTGACTTAATATATTATCAATATTGTTTTCCCTGTAAATTTTTTTTAATTCTCTTTTCAGATGTTTAATTTCCCTCAATTTCTATTTCTTTTAATTTCTCCTGTTCTTCGCTTTCCTTTAATTCCTGAATCAGCTCATCCAGATTTCCTTCCAGAATTCCTTGAAGATTGTAAAGAGTTAAATTTATCCTGTGGTCCGTAATTCTATTCTGGGGAAAGTTATAGGTTCTTATCTTTTCGCTTCTTTCTTGAGTTCCTATCTGACTTTTTCTTTTTTCTCGTATTTCTTCTTCTTTCCTGTTCTTCTCATACTTATAAAGTCTTGCTTTTAAAATTCTTAATGCTTTTGCCCTGTTCTTATGCTGGGACCTTTCATCCTGACACTGAACCACCATACCTGTTGGAATATGAGTGATCCTCACAGCGGAGTCAGTTACGTTTACATGCTGCCCACCGGGACCACCCGCTCTTTTAACTTCTATTTTTAAATCTTCAGGTTTTATTTCAATCTGAACCTCTTCCCATTCTGGAAGAACTGCTACTGATGCAGTTGATGTGTGTATTCTACCACCGGTTTCTGTTACAGGTATCCTCTGAACCCTGTGCACACCGCTTTCATATTTCAAATTCCCATAAGCATTTTTACCCTCTACAAGCATTACCAGTTCACGCACACCACCCAGATCAGTTTCATGTAACTCTGTAATTGAGACTTTAAATCCTTTTTTCTCTGCATATTTCAAATACATTTTCATCAAATCTTTTGCAAAAAGCGCAGCCTCTTCTCCTCCTGTTCCTGATCTTATCTCAAGGATAGCGTTCTTACTGTCATTGGGATCCCGGGGAATCAACATTTTTTTGATTTCTTCAAATATCCTGTTCTTTTTCACATAAAGTTCTTCCATTTCTTTATTTATTAATTCAAGCATCTGGGTATCTTTTTCTACTTTTACCATATCTTCTATCTCTTTTATCTCTTTTTTTATTTTAAAAAAAGTTTCTATTTTTTCTCCAAGAGGCTTTAATCTTTTATATTCTTCCAGAAGGGACTGAATATTTTTACCTGCGGGATTTGAAAGATTTTGTTCAATAGTTTTTATCCTTTCAAGGATATCGGTCAATTTCATTGAATTTAGAGGATATTTTTTTCTTTTAAAAGAGAATTTTTATAATCTTCGAGTTTTTTTTCATCTATTTCTTCAATCAATCCATTTTTTTCTTTAACAAAAGAACTGGATTTATACTTTGCCAGTAATTCTTTAATTCGCTTTTCTGAAAGTCCTGTAAAAAGACTTATCTTCGTTGTATCGCACGGAAAATGGGATGTAGATGATGCCCATTTTAAGAAACTTAAAAGTCTAACTTCCTCAGGTTTTATTGAAAGAAATTTAATCTGTTCATCAGCCATTCTCAGTCTCTCTATAAGTGTGTTTATTAAGTATTCCATAAATGGGTTCTGTCTTATGTATTCAATCAGTGCTTCTCTGTTCATTATTCTTAAAATAGTATCTTTTGTTGCCCTTGCCGAGGCAGAACGAGGTTTTCCATCAAGCACTGACATTTCACCAAATACCTCTCCTTCTTTGAGAATTGCGAGTGTTTTTTCAATTCCCTCAATATCCTTAAAAATTTTTACTTCGCCTTTATCTATTAGATAGATTTCTTCACCTGTTTCTCCCTCTTTAAATATAATCTCCCCTTCTAAAAATGTCCTTTCATATAATTTATCCATCATTCTTCAATTATTTCAACATTTGCTCTTGGAACAATGACATTCTCACCGGTGTCAAGTTCAACCTCAACAATTCTGACCTTTGCCTCGGTTTCTATGGTCCTGAGTTCAGGAGGTAGTGATTTTACCTTACCTATTCTCCCAAAATATGGGTCCCTTATAATTCTTATCATTGTCCCTATATTCATCCCTTCTTTTAAACTTTTGTCTTCCTCTTTTTTCTCAACCTTTCCATCAAGAGGAACAATGACCTCTGGTCTTATAACACCCGCTCTTATTTGAGTGGCTCCATTGCACGATGCTTTCTGACCATCAAGACTGGCGAGTAGTTCAAAAGTCCTTTTTGCCATTCGTAGCTTTCCAAAACCTTCTGTTATTATCAGTGTTAAACCTATATTCTCAGAACCTGTGATTGCCACTCCTATATCATAGCCCATAAATGTTCTAAGGTTTACATCATCTATCCCACCCACAACAACTGCTTTTGCACCTTTTTTTCTTGCACTTTCAAGAGCTTCGCGAGTGACAAAAGCTCCCCCAACAACTATTTTATCCTTTACATCTTCAGGAATTTTATCTGGAGTCAATTCCTCTTCAGGGGAATTTACAGTCATTTTTAGAGTGCCTATTACTTCCCCCCCTACTCCAAATATACCCTGCACAAAACTTGCAGTTGTCTCTATAACAACTCCTTCATTTTCAATTATTTCAACAACCTCACCATCAATGTAAGCGACTACTTCTATTGGTATAGGTGGTTCTCTTAGAATTACCTGTCCTGTAACAGAAGATATTGATTCTATCTCTCCATCAACAGGAGAGGTTACTTTACTTTTAAAAATACCGAATATGCCCTTTGTCTCAGCAATTATATCTCCCTTTTTAACACAGTCTCCCTCTTTTTTTATCATAAGGGGAGGGAGTTCAGAGGGGGTGACTCCTAAAAGCCCCGCAACATTTACGGGGTGAACATTGCCCGGAAGTTCTGTTCTTGCAACTATATTTTCAGCCTTTACCTTTTGTCCCTTTTTAACAATTACATCTCCAGGTAGAGGCAGTCTCCTTTCTTTTCTTACAACAGTCCATTTTGCCACTTTCAAACCAGGTGTATATGCGTGTGCCATATCCTCTCCTTTCTGCCGGAGGGGGGATTTGAACCCCCACCCCCTTACAGGGAGCGGATTTTGAATCCGCCGCGTCTACCAGTTCCGCCACCCCGGCAAAATCATATTTTAAGTGATAAAATATTAAAGTTAAATAAAGGATTTTTTCAACTCTAAAAAGATGTTAAAGGTGTAAAAAATTGTGTTGCGGGTAATTATGCCGGGGGCGGGACTTGAACCCGCACGGGATCAGCTCCCGCATGGCCCTCAACCATGTGCGTCTGCCAATTCCGCCACCCCGGCTTAAAAGAGTTTAAATTATAACTTTTTGCAAATAGAAAAGTCAAGGTTATGGATTGACTTATTAGAAAATCCTGGATTAAGGTAATGTAAAGTAACTCATTTGAAAATTTCGAGGAGATAAATATATAATTTAAAAGTATAACAGGTGGATTATGATGTTTAATCTGATTGTAATTTTATATATTTTTACCTTCACCTATGAGGTGGGTCCTGGTATGCCCTATCAGAATATAGGTGATGTTCCTCTTGAATCTTTAAATCCGGGAGATACTGTGAGAATTTATTATAAATCAACACCCTATTATGAAAAATGGGTTATTGGAAGGAGTGGAACTCAGGATTCACCTATTGTTTTTCAGGGCGTTACCGGTTTATGGGGTGATTTACCGGTTATTGACGGTCAGAATGCTATTACAAGACTTCAACTTGATTACTGGTCAGAGGAAAGGGGAATTATAAACATGGGAGGCTCAAGTTATCCGGGTGAAATTCCCAATTACATAATAATTGAGAATCTCGAAATAAAAAGTGCAAGACCCCCTTATTCTTTTTACGATGACCAAGGACAGTTAAGATATTATGCTGAGAATGCGTCTTCAATTTATGTTATTGAGGGAGATCATATAACCATAAGAAACTGTATTCTTACTGATTGTGGAAACGGTTTCTTTGTTTCCCATTCTGCAAAGAATATCCTTGTTGAAGGGTGTTATATATATGACAATGGAATTGAGGGTAGTTATTATGAACACAATAATTACACAGAGGCTCAGGGAATAATCTTTCAGTTTAATCATTTTGGACCTTTAAGGGCAAATTGTCTGGGTAATAATTTGAAAGACCGTTCATCAGGATGCGTAATTCGTTATAACTGGATTGAATATGGAAATCGTCAGCTTGATCTGGTTGATTCTGATTATCCTGAAATATACAATGACCCTTCTTACAGAAAAACATTTGTTTATGGAAATATCCTGATTGAGCAGTATGATGAAGGCAACAGCCAGATAGTTCATTATGGAGGTGACAGCGGTGATACAACTCATTACAGGCATGGTGTTCTTTATTTTTACAATAACACCATTGTCTCAAAGAGAGCGGGTAATACAACAGCATTCAGACTCTCAACAAATTTAGAATCCTGTGATGCAAGAAACAATATTTTTTATGTAACAGCAGATGGTTCAAGGCTTGCAATGATTGCGGATTATGGAAATTTGATTGTCAGAAACAACTGGTTAAAAACAGGATGGGTGATTTCTCACAGTAGTTTTCAGGGAACATTTATTGACTCTGGTGGACTGGTTGAGGGAATTGAACCTGGATTTGTTGATTTTGCAGGTGAAGATTTTCATCTTGCAGATACATCTTCCTGTGTTGATGCTGGCTCTTCTCTTGCCCCTGCTGTCCTGCCCGAACACAATGTGATTTATCAGTATGTAAAACACCAGTATTATGAGCCCCGTCCCTACGACGGAATCTTTGATATAGGTGCCTATGAATATTACCTGAATTTAATAAGGGAAGTTAAAGGTGATGGAACAGAAATAAAAATTTTAAAAATACCAACAATAACAAAAGACAAACTAATCTTACCCATTAACCCATCCACCCATTCACCCATTTACCTTTACATTTATAACAAATCAGGAAGAAAGATAGTAAAAATTCCTGTAAGAGATAAAATATTGAATTTAAGGAAATTAAACCTTTCAACAGGAGTTTATTTTATAAAATTTTCCTCTCGCTTTCCGATTTTCAAAATAGTTTATATAAAGTAAATTTTCACTTCATTGACTTTCTCTCACAACTTTATCTTTATTCCAGTTAAAAATTTTTCATAATCCTTTAAAATTTCAACCAGATCACCTTCATAGGGATTTCTTACAAATCTTTTCTGGTATTCGATAAAAGGAGAGAATTTCAAAAATTCAAACTTTATTGTCGATTCTATGTAAAGATTTATTTTAAAATCTTTTCTTTTATAATGAAGTGTATCATAAGGGTTATCTGTTGTGAACATTCTTGTTTCAAAATCAAAACCTGCATTTAAAAATTTATAATTTAAATCAAAGCCTGTGTTCAGAGAAAAATTTGACCAGTTTTTATTACTCAGGGGATGTAAAGGGTCTGTATAATAAATTTTTATTGAGGGAGTCAGATTTTTAAAATTTACCCTTAATATAAAATAATATTTAAAAGCATCGAGATAATCGAAAACTTCATAAGAGAAATTATACCGGGATACACCCGCTTCAATACAGGGTTTTAAAAAATATTTTTTTAACTCACATCCACCGCCTATTTTTAGATGTGAAAATTTAAGGGGATATGTAAGGTTTTCCTCTTTTAAATAGACAGGACCTGAAAAGTAATAGGGCATGTAAAATATTTTGAAATAAAGGTAATTCTTTTTTAAAAGTTTTAAATTCAGGTTCAAACTGCCATAATTTTTGTATTCATTTTTGTAATGGATTTTAAATTTTGCGCCTGCCTTTACCTCGATTTCATCAAGGTAAAGGCTTATTGAGGGGTTTATTCCAAAAAATAAGTCATCTATGGTTTTTACATAACTGAATTTGTGAGTCTTTTCGTTGTTTATAAAAAGATCTATATCCCTGTCTGAAAATTTGAATATATTTGAGTCGTATCCAGAACTTACTTCAAGACCTATTTTAAATTTTTTTTCTTTTTTTTTTACATAACCCTTGACAGTTCCTGTGCCTTCTTCAAAAACCATCCTTATTGAGTGGATACCTTCTGGCACTTTAATCTCAAATTTTTCGGCTTGTCCTGGAACTATCTTTTTGTTTTCCGTATAAATAGATTTCTTTGAAGATTTGCCTTTAAATTCCTTTGAAAGTATTTCTTTTCCCCCGTCAAAAACTTTTATTTTGAATTTTTTATGTATTCTCTCCCCTTTTTCTCCAAAATCACCTCGCACATAGAGATAGAGAGTTTCAGGACCTTTTATCTTAAAGGTGCATGATGTATCTTTTGTTACCCTGTAGTAGGTGTATTTTTTATCTTTAATCAGTAATGTTCTTGAAAAACCACCACCTACAGGTTCTATTGATTTTAAGTTTCTTTTTTTCCATTCAAAAAACTTTAAATGAAACATACCCTTTTCTGTTTTAAAGGAATATCTGCCCTTTCTTAGGAATATTTTTATATCCTTTTTATCACTTATTTTATATGTTTTGTATTTTTCACCGTTTTTATATAAGTATAATTTTACTTCGCTTCCTGTATTCTGTACAGAAACTTTTATTGATTTTGATTTTTTAAGTTCAAATTTAATATCATTTTCTGCTGTCAGAACAAAGTAGTTCTCTTCTTGCTTTTTAATCTCCTTGCCTTTTATTCCCTCCGGAATCTCTTCCCAGTAGGAAAAAACAGGGGACAAAATTAACAGAGTTAAAATCAGTTTTTTCATACACTCTCCTCCTTTCTTTTAACCCTCAGAAAATAAAGAAAATCAATTTTTAAAATTATAAAGATAATTACTGTGAAAACAAAAAGTTGAACTAAAAGAAATATGGTGGAATATTTTTTCTGGAAGAACAGGCTCCCTTCCCCGGGCTCTGGAATTGCAGCAGGTGCTACAGGCATTTTATATTTTTTAGCTATATCTATTATATTATGCATGTTGAGAACAGGAATTCCCCTTTCAAGAAATCTAACAATAACTCCTTTTACAGGTAATAGTTTAAAGTCTATTTCTCTATCGTAAGGATAGTTTAATCCGGGTTTTAGATAATAATAAAGGTCAGATACACCAAAGTTTGCAATACCACCACCTATGTTTATAAATAGTTTTATTTTTCCTTTTGATAAACTGTTATAGATTTCCATTCTTTTTTCAACCGCTTTTGCAAGGGGTGTTTCATCTATAAATATTTCTATGTTGTTTCTATCAATTGCCTTTTTTAAAAGCTCTCTCCCTTCCTGTTCCAGACCCCTTCCTATGTCGTCACCACCACCTATTGATGTTGCGACTGTTCTGTGTTTTATAATACCCTTCTTATAAAGATAATTTTCCATATCAAGATATGTCCAGAAGGGAATATTTGCTCCCCACCCTGAGCTTCCTGCTGAGGTTATTATTACAGGTCTTAATCCCAGTGTTTGTAATGCGATTATCACTGATATATTTAAACCAGGAAAAGAACCTGTCATACCCACACCAATATAATCACCTTTTTTTAATCTTAATTTTTTAAAAATGTCAACAAAAAGGGCTGAAAAATTCGGGTTTATAGCTGTTATTTTGGCACTCAGATCACCTTCGCTTGTCGTGATAGATGACATTCTTACGCCTATAAGGCCTGTTTCTCCAGGGTCATTCACAGGGTCTATTTCACCACCTCTTTTCAGAAATTCTTCTTTAAGCATTTTAAAAGTGGTATATGTTTGCTCTGCTGCCTGCTTTTTTAGTCTGTAATATCTTACAGGTTTTTCTTTAAGAGTTGCTCTCTGAATTATGAAAAATATTATTGATATTACAATCAAGATAGAAAAATCCATTATATTTAACTTTCTTTTCAGTATCATTTAAAAAACCGGGTTCCCGCCATTTATAAGTAAAACTATATATCTTATTAAAACACTTACAACCCCGAGTGTTCCAAGGGTTGGAACTATTCCCTGTCTATCCATCCAGTAGGCTAAAAGCCCGGGTATTATAAATCCGAATGCCCTTATTGCTATTGCGATTTCACCGACAGGTGTGCTTGCAATTATCCTTGTAAGTTCTGAAAATAGAAATCCCAGGAGCACGGTTACAAGCAATCTTCTTCTTCCGTACAGAAGTAAAAAGTTTGATAGGAACTTTAAGATCAAAAGAACTAAAAAACTTGCTATTAATGTTCCTATTAAGAGGTCTGGTTTGTCCAGCACATAAGCGATATAACCCGGGACAACAAGTCCTCCTGCCATAAAGCCTATTATTTCAGAGGAAAATAAAGTCAGGACAAGTCCTATTGCAATTGATTCTGCAAGTATCATGAAGATAGACTCCTTGCTTTAAAGGTTTCTTTGATTTTACTTCCAAGTCCCACAATGTTTCCTATTCCCATACAGATTGCCTCTTTCTCGGTCAAAAGCATAATCTCATTAAAAACATCTTCAGGTTCTGGTTTTGCAAAGGTTATTATTCTGTCGTGATTAATCTCCTTTTTAATTAAATTGCTTTTCACTATCGGAAAATGTTCCCCGCATACTATATAAAAGTCTGCTTTTATTTTATCTCCCAGAAATTTTAAAAAAGACTCGGTTCTTGAAGGTCTATCACTTCTTAAAACAAAAAGTATTATCTTTGTTTTTTTACCTTTTGAGAAGTTTTTCCACAAGATAAAAGTTGATTCAGGGTCATTTGCAGCAAAGGCACTGTAAAATTCCAGTTTTTTACCAAAAGCGCTTATAATGTATCTTTCAAGAACACCGGGGTCGGGTCTCACTTTAAACATACTTTTGAGCGCTTTTTTTCTCTCTATCCCGAAGTGTTCACAAACCGCGCAGGCAATCGCAACATTTTCTTTATGCTCTATATAAGAGAATTTTTCAAGAATATCATTATTCACCCATGAGGGGTCAATATAAAGAACCTCTGTTTTTCTTTTTTCTGATTCTCTTTTGATTATGTCAAAAAATCTTTCTTCACAGGTAAATGCAATTCCTTTATAGGGTAGAGACAGACATAAATTTTTTGCAACATCCTGTATCGTTGGTCCCATTACATCAAGATGGTCTTCTCTTATATTGGTTATAACACCCACATTGCTCTTCATTATTTTTTCTTCAAATATCTTTATGTATTCAGGGGTTATTGCCATACATTCGGTTACAAAAAAGTTTGCATTTAATTTTACAGCTCTATTAATCATTCTCAATTGTTCTATTATATTAACTTTACCTGGCCTTGCAACCGGGAGCTCTTTTCCATCAGGGAATAAAAATCTTGGTTCTGTGCCCGTTGTTTTTGCAACAACAATATTTTCTGGATTTGCCTTTAAACCCCGATATATAAGCCTCGTGACAGAGGATTTTCCCCTTGTTCCGTTTACATGAATTCTGTTTTTAATCTTTCTAAGACTTTTTAAATGCTTTTGATATCTCAATATTTCTATACTTAGATAAACTCCCAGGGATATTGTTCCTGCTGTTAGAAGACTCATTTAACTACAATNACCTTGCTTTTTTTTCTGTATTTATCAACTTTGACTGTTGCCAGATAGACACCTGCAGGAGATTCAAAATTTATTTCTTTCCTGTAAAATCCAGGAGGATTATTTTTATATTCTATGTGCTTGATTTTTCTTCCTGTAATGTCTGTTATGCTGAATTTGATGATTGCAGAGTTCTGTCTGACCCAGAAGGCTATGGTTATTTTGTTATGGGCTATGTTATCCAGTATATAGGCTATCTCAGGGAATGTGTCATAGACAAAAGGACATAGATTTACATATATTTCCTTTTTCTCTCTTTCATTTAATGTAAATGGAACCACTTTTTGTTTATAACCCGTTTTTGTCACTTCAAGAGTGTAATCTCCCGGGTGTAAGATTCTGAAAATATCACCATTATCAGGATTTGAAATATGTTTTATCTCGGGTATTGTATCGTGTTCTATTATTCTTACCCACGCTGAAACAGGAGTTCCTGTTACGGAATCCCTGACAACCACTTTTAATATGTTATAAGATGTTCTTCTTAAAATATAATAAACACCATCCAGATTTTCTTTGACAATCCCATTAATTCTATAGCCGGGTGGTATGGTTGTATCTGATACCTCAATTAAAAAGGGTAATGTGCCGTAATTTGTATATATCCAGTTTCTAAAATAGCCACCTGTCCATCTGTTTGTTACCATTGCTATGTAGGGTCCGCTTGAATCGTCTCTCATAATATTCCATGCAAGACTCTCTGCCACTTCGTTTATAAAGAGAAAATCAGGGCAGAGTAAAGCGCCATCTCTCCAGGGATAATATATAACCTCTCCCATACCTGTTCGTGCACTGTGATAGGAGATTGCCATTACAAAGTTTTCTCTTTTACATAAGTCTCTGACACTGCGAGTCTCAGGTTCAGAAAAGGCATAAGGTCCTCTGTAATATTCACTTGTATCATAAGGTGAGCCTGCGTATTGCCATCTGTAATCATAATTTCTGTTTAAATCAACACCATCACCCCATCCCTCAAAACCACAATTGTAATCAAATATTCCGTTTTCGTTATTATCCCTTTTATTTTTTCTCCACACTTCACACAATTTTGATGTTACAACCCCGTGGCCATCAGGATTCAGACAGGGAATAATGTATATTTCATTCTCATTGACAGATTGAGTTATCTCTAAAATAGAACCATATTCTGTTAAAAGATTTTTAATCAACTCCAGGCATATCTCAAGTCCCAGAATTTCCTCTGCATGATGAACTCCTATAAGTAAAACAGGTGGCTCGGCTTCATTGAAACCTGCATTATCCGAGATTTTAACAAGTAATATTGGATTTGAGTCGATTTCTGTAAAGTTCAGGGTTTCCATTTTGCAAATCTCGGGATATAGGGGAATTATTGAATCAAGAAAATGTTTTGTTTCTTCAAAGGTGTGGTATTCTGGAGGGATTATTAAAAGTGTAAAAAAAAGAATTATATTCATTTAAGAATTATAATTTTTGTTTTTGCCTTTCTGTAATTTATGAAATAAATTCCCTGTTTTAAGGAATTAAAATCCACCTTTTTGCCTGATTCTGTATATATGGAGAGTTTTGCTCCTCTGTATTTTTTAAGGCCTTCTACACTGATAATTGAGGGGATGCCTGTGCAGAGTTCTGTTCTGGTGTTTCCTCTCTCTTCTATACTTACCTGATTCCATGTATCTCCGCCGTCATCTGTGAAAAGAATCGCATCCTGCCCCGATGCAATACCGTGAAGGGAATCCATAAAGTCTATATCAAAAAGAGTTCCTGATACCCCTGTTGATTGCAATGTCCATGTATTGCCACCATCGGTCGTTTTAATTATTGTTCCGAACATTCCACATGCCCATCCTGTGTTTTGAGAGACAAAGTGCAGTGCACGCAGATAATAACCCGGTGGTGTTATTGTATCCCATGTATTCCCGGCATCAGTTGTCTTAAAAATAACAGGTCCCCATGTAAGAGTATCATCTTCTCCTCCTACAACTATTCCATTCTGTTCATCAAAGAACCACAGGTCAAAAAAGTCATATCCGGGTGCAGAAAAAAGAGTATCCCATGTTATACCACCATCAATTGATTTTGCAAGATAGGCAGGTGTCCCCATAATTGTGGGAAGCCCGGAACATATAAATCCTTTAAGAGTATCTATAAAATGAATTCCATAGAAATCCACACCCGTAAAGGGTGTAAATACTCTTGTCCAGGTATTTCCACCATCAGAGGTAACTTTGACTATGGCATCTCCTGCGGATGCATATCCATGAAGGGGGTCAAGGAATTGAATCCTTGATATCCACTTTGTATCTCCTATTACCTGTCTTTGCCAGGTCATACCACCATCCTCTGTATGTCTTATTTCTCCTGCCATACCTCCTGACCACCCTTTGAGGGAGTCTATGAAGAAGAGGTCAAAAAATCCAAAAAGAGTGTTCGGGTCAATATATATCCAGTCAGCACCTGCATCCTCTGTGTACATAACAAATGCTGTGTCATGAACACCTACCCAGGCTTCACCGGGCTTGAAACCATAGGCATTTGCACGATAGTTGAATGAAAATAGAATCAGAGACACTATTTTAATCATGACTTACCTCCGTAATTTTTAAAACTTTTGCAAATTCATCTGACCTGACCAGAATAAAATAGATTCCCGATGATTTTGGTCTGAAATCAAATACATGCTCTCCTTTCTTTAAATCACCTTTATGCAGGGTTTTAACTCTTCTTCCAAGTGCATCAAAAACTTCTATTTTTAAATTAATTTTCTGTGGGATTGATAATTCTAACCGTATCTTTCCTTTAAATATATTTGAGTTTATGCTGATATTTCTCTTTTCTTTCACCTTTTCTTTTTCCTGAACCCCGACAGGTGGATAATTGAATCCTATAACTCTGTGGATATAACCTCTGACCGAAGAATGAGGTTCTGCTATCCAGTAATCACCTGTGTTCGGGTCCCATTCAACACCTCTTATGTTGAAATTGAGTTTGAATTTATTGCCTGTGGGAGTATGAGTTATTCTGTTCCATTCATATACACAGGAGCTGTCAAAAGAGCCAGTGTAGAACACTCTTGTATGGATTATACTTCCTCCATCAGGTCCAGAGCCATCAATGGCAATTTCTCTTGAACCATCACCTGAATAAGGGAGATAGTATGTTCCGAGTATAGAGCCATTTTGAGGGTTTACCCTGTATATTATATTTGATGAATATTCAGTTATCCAGAGATATGTTCCGTCAAAGGTTAAACCTGATGCGTTTGTTGCGGGTGAATAAAACAACTGGATTATACTGCCATTGGAAGAGTTTATTTTGTATATACGGTCATTTCCCATGTTATTCACCCATAAGTTGCCATCATTGGGGTCATAGGCAATATCATACACATGGGTTCCACCCGGAGCGGGCAGATAAGTTATATAACTTCCGTTGTCAGGATTTAATTTATAGAGATAGGATGAGTTGTAATCCGCAACCCACAAACCTGTTCCGTCGTATGCAAGTCCTGTAATCCATCCGCCAACCTGCATTGGTGGAGGAACCTGAAAAGAGTATATTATTGTTCCTGAAGAAAGCCCCATTCTAACTGAGTAATTTACAATACATGTTTCTGTTTTTGAAACTATTATCAAGGTGCAGGGGAATTGCGTCCCGTATGATGCATTCACACTGGTTTTTAAAATAAAAGGGTCACTCTGATTTGCCTTTATTGTCTGAGGTGGAATATCACCGTAAAAACCTGTGGAATCAATTACATTTAAGAGAGTATCCCCTGATTTTAAAAATGCCTGAACACTATCTGCCTGTCCATAACCCCGATTTTCAAGGAATATAAAGAATTTGATTGTTTCTCCTGGTTGCCATCGGTTATTTCCATTTCCATAAGGAATTTCATCAGAAAAAGAGTCCCTTAGTGCAATCAGACTGGGCGAACCCACATATAAGTGGAGCATATGAGACCATGTATCTCCTGAAGCTGTGTAAAAAATAATATCAAAAGGAATGTGATACCCATTTGTGCAGGCAGGAGATACATGGAAATAAAAGGCAGTGGAGTCCCAGCTGGTGCTGTCAGGAGGGACGTCTCCGAAAAAGGCAAGGGAGTCAGTGGGGTTAATTAAGGTGTCGTTAATAATGGATTTTCCATTTACTGAGTATGCATGGTCAGTCCCATAATTTTTTGCTTGTATTGCAATCTGTACATTCTCTCCTGGATTTATAATTCCGTCACCATTCTGGTCAAAAATTATATGATTATAATAATTTACATAAGGACCATTTACCGGCATAACATAGATATTTCCTTCAAAGGCCAGGTAATTTGGCTTTGTAACTGTTATATAAAGGGTGCAGGGATCTACCTGAGGGATGTCCAGACTGACTTGGCCCGAGTCATCAGTTTCACCGTATACATAAACGATGTCGTTTGTGTCCATTATACATACCCTTGCATCAGGAACAGGATTCTGTGTTGTTTTACTCTG
>MTOH01000004.1 GCA_002011615.1 Candidatus Hydrothermus pacificus
GGAGGCAGGGGTGGATAGGGTTTTTTAATTGGTCCTGCGTCATCCTGGCCCGAGGAATCCTGGACAGTAGCGTACGGAGGCAGGGGTGGATAGGGTTTTTTGATTGGTCCTGCGTCATCCTGACCCGAGGAATCCTGGACAGTAGCGTACGGAGGCAGGGGTGGATAGGGTTTTTTAATTGGTCCTGCGTCATCCTGACCCGAGGAATCCTGGACAGTAGCATATGGTGGCAGGGGATATTTTATTGGTCCTGCCTTTGATACCACATTTTTTATATTTAACAGGCACAGCAGCACTGCTCCGGCGACCATCACTTTTATTGTTTTTTTCATGTTGCACCTCCTTATGGTTATTGGTTATTTTTTAATTCTGCCACTGCAGGCATTTCTTTATATTATGAAATTTTCATACCATTTGCAGAAAATATGTTTAGTGACTGGTTTTCAATGATTTTTAAATGTCTAACATAAAAATAAAATTATTAAAATGTGTAAATATTTTTTACATTCAAATAAAAAACAGGATTTTACAGACCTAAAACAAACTTAAAATGTTTTATAAATGAAACAAATTTGCAGAAAATTTATATCATAAAATATCATTATTATAATCTGTTCATTTGCAAGGTTTTTTGATTTATATAAAAAAAATTCTGATTCTTCTATAAATTTTATGAAATGTAAAGATAATTTACATGCAAACAGAAATACTTACAGTTTTGAGTCAGTCTTTTGGCTTTTTTGGTCTTTTGAGACCGAATTCATAAATTTTCTTATAAAGGGTTGGTCTTGATATACCGAGTCTTTTTGATGCCCGTAATATGTTCCAGTTTGTGCTTTTTAAAGCTTCAACTATTACCCTGTATTCTCTTTCTTTCCCTAAGACCTTTAATTTCCTTTTTTGTTTCCTTTTTTCTGCTATTTCAGCAGGTAGATGAAGCAGTCTTATCATGGTCGCATCGCACATTAACACTGTTCTCTGAATCACACCTTCGAGCTCTCTTACATTTCCGAGCCAGTCATACTTTAAAAGGGCATCCATTGCTCTTTTTTCAATACCAGCAATCTGGTTTTTCCCGAATTCCTTCTTATATTTATGAAAGAAGTAAAAGGCAAGGGGTTTTATGTCCTCTATCCTTTCTCTAAGGGGCGGAAGATATATTTCAAAGGCTGAAAGCCTGTATTTTAAATCTTCTCTGAACTCACCTCTTTGAACAAGAAGGTCAAGGTTCTGATTTGAGAGAGCTATTACCATAACATCAACTTTTTTTACAGTGTTGGAACCGAGTCTTCTAACTTCACCGTATTGAATTACTCTTAACAATTTTGCCTGAAGGGATAAAGGAAGAGATTCTATCTGGTCAAGCAAAAGGGTTCCACCGTCTGCAGCCTCAAAAAGTCCTATTTTATTAGTATCGGCCCCTGTAAATGCTCCTTTTACATATCCAAATAATTCTGCCTCAATAAGTGTTTCGGGTAATTCACCGCAATTCACAGCTATAAGGGGACCATCCCTTCTCTTACCATGAAAATGTATTATTCTTGCCACAAGTTCTTTGCCTGTCCCTGTTTCACCCCGTACAAGAACGGTGATTGGCTTTCTGATTTTTATTATCTTTTCAATGGTTTCATAAACCTCTTGCATTTGCGGGCTTCTTCCAACAAGTTCATAGAAATCTGTTCTTTCAGTTATCTTTTCTTTAAGTGTCTCTATTTCCGCTTCTATTTTAGCTTTTTCTTCTGCCAGTTCTATTATTGTTTCCAGCCTGTCAAGGGCTATTGATATCTGACGGGAAAAGGCATTTAAAAGGTCAACATCCTCTTCTTTGAATATATTAGGCTTTTTTGAATCAAGGTATATTATTCCCATTATCCTTTTTTTGGTTTTCAAAGGTATACAGAGAATTGACCTTATACCATATTTTTTTATACTCTCCCTCTGTGCAAGATATGGGGTTTTATCTATATCAACGGATTTAATAAGTATTCCTCTGTCCATTGCCTGTTTAATAACACTCTCTGAAATATCTTTTATATCTTCTATGTCTTCCCGTTTTGCATTACGTGCTGTTTTTAATCTGGATTCACCGTATTTGTTATAGTAGAATATAGCGCCTCTGTCCACTTTATAAAAGGTCAATAAGAGGTCAAGAGCCCTTTTAAAGAGTTTCTCAGGGTCCTCAATCTCATGAACTGCTTCTATCATTTTCAGGAGACTTTTAAGTTTCAGGTCTTTACCCGGTAATTTGCCTGCGAAAATTTTTTCTTTTTCAGCCATTTTACTTCTAAACCTCCTTAAAGTTTTAAAATAAAAACTATAATTCTTATCCCTGTAAAATTTTTCAAATATATCCATGGTCTCAAATATCATATCATTTATCCCGTAGATTATACACCCGGGGTCACTCATTATATGAAAGGAGCCCAGAAAATGGACTATGTCAAAAATATAGTTACTGTAAAAAAATTTATTTTTTTTCCTTTCAATATTTTTTATAACCTGATAGAGTATTTTTTTTGCATTTTCATAATTTCCCTTTGTGATTTCATAAAAGGCAAAATTAAGCTCAAGAAGATTGAGAAAATCCCTTTTTTTCTTAAAATCCTTTTTTGTTTTATTGAAAACTTTTTCATATTTTTTTAATTTCCTGTTTAAAAGGTAGAATAGCAGGAGATAAAAGGATGTTCTTAAATAGTCTTCGTGTCCATCTTCCATAAGGTTTATTGTTTTTTCAAAGTTTTGCTCAGCATCATAGAATTTGTTCATCCTGAAGGCATATATCCCTTTTAAAAAGTGCAATTCAGGACTATTTTTTATACTTTCATTTTTCTCGACTTCCCTTAATTCTTTTTCAAAAAATTTTTTAACCTTTTCGTAATTTTCAGTCTGGAAATAAAATTCAAGAAGAATCTCAAGCACCTGAATCTGGATATTTGGGTAATTAAATTCTTTTGCTGTTCTCAGGGCTTCTTTGATGTTTTTTTCGGCATCCCTGAATCTTTCAAGATACTTGTACAGGATTCCGAGATTTGCCTGATCTATAATTTTCCCCCTTCTGTCAAGAGAATAGTCTGCCCATCTCAAAGTGGTTGTGCACAACTCCATTGCTTTAGCATAGTTTCCTTCCCTGAGGTATATTATATACAGTCTGTTGAGGATAAATGAATGTTCATAAAAGGTTAAGAATTTTACCCATTCAAGGGCCTTTTCAAAATTTAAAATTGCACTTTTAATATTGTCCGCCAGTAAATAAGCCTCCCCCAAGGAATAGAAATACCTTCCAATTAATTCTGGTTCTTTGAGTTTTTTTGTTCCCATATTTCTAAGATTTTTTATGGCTTCTTTTGATTTACCCCTTTGTATTAGAGAAAGACTTTTGTAAAACTGGGATTTGGCATACTCTGTATCGTCCCTGATTTTCTTGCCTGCATTTTCTGCCTTCAAAGCATAGTTATAGGCTCTGGCATAATCTCCTGTGTTGTAATAAAACCATGAGTTAAGGTTATACACAAATGCCTTTTCCTCGAGCTCACACAAATTCTCAAGATTTTTAAGATTCTTTTTACCTTCTTCGTATTCATTTTTGAGAAAATCCAGATAAAATTTCCCAAAATAAAATTCTTTTAATTCCTGCTTTGTGAGTTTTGTAATATCTATTTCTTCTGCTATGGTCTGGGACATACCGAGTTCACCGCTTCTTACAAATATTTTGAATATCTGTATTTTAATTTTTTCATAAAGGATATCTTTAAAAAGTCCGTAAATATACTTTGCATAGGAGAAAGAACCTACAAAGCCTTCATCTTCAAGAATTTTTTTGAAAAATATTTCTGCAATTTGATTCAGTTTTACAGGGGTGGTTGAATAGTGAGGCATAATGTGAAATAGCGAAATATAGGGGAAAAGGTCCAGCAGATTTTCCATTCTGTCAATAAAAGGTTTTATCTTATCGGTTATTTTTATTTCCTCTGCACACATGATATAGGGTGGTGAGGAGATTAAAAGGTCCTCTCCCTTTAATCTCTGGATTTCATTGATGTATTCTTTGCCAAAAATACTGATAAGAACATCTTCTCGTGACTTTTTGACAAAACTCATGAATTCAAGAACTGTTTTTTCTCTTTCTGATAGATTTTCCACACTTCTTTTCTCTTTTATAAATAAACCGGGGGAGGTTATCTCCACCATTATTCTGCCCTTTTCCTCCTTTAATTTTTTGTCCTCAATTGCTTTTCTTAAGAAATAGAGTATCTCCCCGGGGTATCCTTTTATTCCCTTTAAAACATCGTAAGAACCAAATTCCTTTTTAAAAATTCTTTTTACAAATTCAAGCTTCTCATGTTCATTCCATTCCCTGATTTCTATAGTTTTAAAACCTTTTAACTCTTCAGGGACATTTCTCATCGTGAGGATAACCATATAATTTATTTTGTTAAATTTTTCAAGGTTCTCAATGAAAAAGTTTCTCTGTACTTGCTCAAGTCTATCAAAATCGTCAAGGAATATGACCTTGTAAGATACCTGTCGGGGAAGTATCTTTTCTGTTTCAAAACCATGAATGCCTTTTTCTTTTCTTATAAAAGGTTGAAATATTTCATTTACAGAATTTACCTTTTTAAAAGGTATTCTTAATTTTAGAAGTTGTATTTTGAGTTCTGTGATTAGGCGTGTTTTTCCTGAATTTTCAGCTCCCTTTAATATTATTATATGGCTTCTCTTTCTTCTTTTCCACTTTCTTTCTCCGTGTCTTATCCTGATATTTTCTTTAAAAAAGGCAATTTCTTTTTCTCTGTTAAAAAATTCAGGGAATAAAATAGAACCCATGGGTAAATTCTCTTCATCTGTTACAATACCCATTAATTCATCAATATCAGCTCTTTCAGAAGGACTGTATGCAAGCATTCTTGATAGAATGAATTCTAAATCAGGGGAGAGTTTTACAAGATTTTTGTTTATATTTTTTTCATATTCTTCTTTATTATAGGCCATACCTGTATTCTTAACAGGAATTTCATCAAAAAGAATGTTGTAAAGGGTGGCTCCAAGCGAAAATATGTCAGATTTGAAGGATAAAGGATACCCCTGAATGTTCTCCGGAGCTATGAAACCCGGTGTACCTGAGATTCTTTTTTCCTCTTCTATCTTTGAAAGTTCAAGGTCAGTAATGCATATTCTGTTAATTCCTTTTCTTATCAGTATATTTTCAGGTTTTAGATCACCATGAATTATGTAATTTTTATGAATAAAATTTAAAGCATCTACAAGCTCGGGAATTATCTTTCTCACAAAATCTTCTTTTTCTTCAAAAGTTTTAAATTTTTTAAATCTTTGTTTTAAATTATTTCCCTCAACAAATTCGAGAAGTAAAATAGGTGTTCTACCTGAAAGGAGATATTCGCAGGGTTTTGGAAAATACTTGCCTTCAAAGATTTTTAAGAGGAAAAACTCTTTTTTGAAAAAAGAGATATCTGTATATTTACCTCTTTTTAGAAAATATATTTTCCCTGTTTCTTTGTCATATACTTTTGCGGAAAAGGTCCTCGGTGTATCCTTCAGCGTCTTTAATATCTTAAATCTTTTCAGTTTAACAAACATGGCTAATTTAGATTATAATAATAAGTCAAAAATGAAACAAATATCAAATATCTCAAAACTATGTAAAATTTTTCTGTTATTTTTAGCACATTGTTATCACAACACTTTTTATGTTGAAAAAATTATAGATGGTGACACTTTTGTTATTCAAAGTGGTTACAGGGTAAGAATTCTTGGGATTGATGCACCTGAAAAAGGGGACCCTTTCTGGGAAGATTCAAAAAAAATGCTCCAGAAAATAATTTTACATAAAAAAGTGAGGCTGGAATACGGCATCAGAAAATACGATAAGTATAACAGAATTCTTGCCTATGTCTTTGTTGATGGAGAGTTTGTGAATCAGAAACTTGTTGAGGAAGGAATGGCATGGGTTTATGTTATCCCTCCTAATTTTAAGTATTCTCATAGATTAATTATAGTCCAGGAAAGAGCTGAAAGATTAAGAAAAGGGATATGGAGAAGGCCCTATTATGTTGCTTCAAAAAGAAGTAAAAAGTTTCATGCTTTTTATTGTCCTTCTGCTAAAAAAATTATTTCAAAGAATAAAAGGATTTTCAGGTCAAAGCAAGAGGCTTTAAAAGAGGGTTATAAACCCTCTAAGGATTGCAATCCTTAAAAAGATTATCATTATAATAATATACTTATGAATTCATTTGGGGCATTTATAGTTTATACTATAGTTGTAATTGCCTTTTTTCTTTTTATGACTCTCTTTGCTGACCTTATTAAAAACAGAATAATCAGAACAAAAGAAGATAGGGAAAAGGGTACTCCCTATGAAAGTGGTGTTCCTTTTAAAGAATTATCTGAATTGAAAATTGATATAAAGTTTTTTAAAGTTGCTCTTATTTTCCTGCTTTTTGATGTTGAAACGGTTTATCTTTTTCCATGGGCATACAGGCTTGAAAAACTGGGTGTTTTTGCTCTTGTTGAAGGATTGATATTTGTATTTATTCTGGTGTTTGCGTATTTCTATATATTAAGGGAAAGAGGGATTGAATGGAAATAAAAAAAGGCATACCGGGTGTAAATATATTTTTTGGAAAACTTGAAGATTTTGTCTCCTGGTCAAGGAGCTATTCCCTCTGGCCTTTGACTTTTGGTCTCGCATGCTGTGCAATTGAAATGATGTCCTCAACAGACCCCAGGTTTGACCTTGCAAGATTCGGTGCCGAGGTGTTCAGACCTTCACCAAGACAGGCTGACTTGATGATAATCGCAGGAACTGTCACAAAAAAAATGGCGCCTGTTATAAGAAGACTTTATGAACAAATGCTTTCTCCTAAATGGGTTATCTCAATGGGAATATGTGCTTCCACGGGTGGACCTTACTACAGAAGCTATTCTGTGGTTAAAGGGGTTGACCAGATTATACCTGTTGATGTATATGTGCCGGGTTGCCCTCCCAGGCCTGAATCTTTGATAAAGGCAATTATGCTTCTTCAGAAAAAAATAAGAAAAGAGAAAAAAATTTAATGGAAGATGTAAAAAAGATTTTAAAGGAGAAGTTTGGAGAAGATGTTTATTTTGAGGAGTGGAGAAGTGAATTAACAATTATAGTAGACAGGGAGATTATTTTTGAATGCCTTAAATTTTTGAAGGAAAATCCTTTTCTGTTTTTTGACTTTCTAACCGATGTCACTGCAGTTGATTATTACCCGCAGAACCCAAGATTTGCGGTGGTCTACCATCTCTATTCATTTAAATTTTCAAAGAGAATAAGGGTAAAAAGTTTTCTTGAAAAGCCTGAAGTCCAGTCCTGTGTTTCCTTATGGAAGGGGGCTGAATGGCCTGAAAGGGAGGTGTATGATTTATTTGGAATTTATTTTGCAGTTCATCCAAATCTGAAGAGAATACTGTTATGGGAAAAATTTGAGGGTTTTCCTTTGAGAAAGGATTATCCAATGGATGTTGATATACCGAATCCTGAATTATATGAAATAGAGGAGGAATGAAAGAAAGTCCTTTTAAAACAGAAGTGATAGAACTCAACATGGGTCCCCAGCACCCGGCGACTCATGGTGTTTTACGAATAAGACTTTATCTTGATGGGGAAATGGTTTTAAAAGCAGAACCCGTAATAGGTTATCTTCACAGGGGAAGCGAAAAGATAATGGAGAATGTAAATTATATGCAGGCAATGGTGTGGACTGACAGGATGGATTATCTTGCTCCTCTATTAAACAATTTTGGATACATAATTGCTGTTGAAAAATTGTTAAATGTTGTTCCTCCTTTAAGGGCTCAATATATAAGAGTAATGCTGGCTGAATTTTCAAGGATAGGTTCTCATCTTGTATGGCTTGGCACCCATCTTCTTGACCTTGGATTTATGACACCTCTGATGTACTGTTTTAGAGAGAGAGAAAAAATTCTTGATTTGCTTGAAGAGGTAAGTGGTCAGAGAATGAATAACTCTTTTTACAGGATAGGAGGGGTTGCAGGGGATTTACCTGAAGGATGGGCTGAAAGAGCACTGGATTTTCTTGATTCTTTTGAGGATTCCCTGAGCGATATAGAAAAAATGGCTTATGATAATGAAATTTTTCTTTTAAGAACAAAAAATGTGGGAATAATACCTCTTCCTCTGGCAATAGAGCTTTCCTTAACAGGACCTGTTTTAAGGGGTTCGGGACTCGCATGGGATATAAGAAGGGCTTTCCCTTATTCTTCCTATGACCATTTTGATTTTGAAATCCCTGCAGGTGAAAAAGGGGATGTTTATGACAGGTTTTATGTGAGAATGCAGGAGATGAAACAATCAGTAAAAATTATAAGACAGGCAATTGAAAATTTGCCTGATGGAGGCATTTTATTGAATGATTTTAAAATTGTTCCACCCCCAAAAACAAGGCTTTATGAGTCAATTGAGGAGATGGTTCATCATTTTAAACTGGTTACAGAGGGAATAAAACCGCCCAGGGGAGAAGTTTACGCAAGTGTTGAGGGCGCTAAGGGAGAACTCGGATTTTACATTGTTTCAGATGGTTCTTCAAAACCGTATAGAGTGAGAGTGAGACCACCATCTTTTTATAACATGCAGGCTCTTGAACATATTTTACCGGGAAATTTAATATCCGATGTGGTTGCAATAATAGGTAGCCTTGACCCTGTTCTTGGAGAAGTGGATAGATGAAAAGAGAAATAAAAAAGATTTTAAAGGAATTTGAAAACTCTGAGATTGCGCTTCTCCAGGTGTTGAATTACATTCAGAGTAAAAAAGGATTTGTGGACGATGAGAGTATAGAGGAAGTATCAAATATTTTAAAAATATCCAGGGATGAAATAAGGTCGCTTGTATCATTTTATCATTTTATTCATCAGGAGAAAACAGGAAAGTACAGGATATATGTATGCACGAATATTCCATGTCTTTTGAAGGGTGCAGATAAGTTGATTTCTGACATAAAAAATTTTCTTGATATTGAAATTGGTGAGACCACTCCTGATGGTCTTTTCTCTGTTTTTGAAACTGAATGTATAGGTCAGTGCGATAGTGCACCTGCAATTATTATAAATGATAAAATTTACAGAAATCTATCCAGAGAAAAAATCAAGAAAATAATAGATAGAATCAAAAAAAATGAAGAAAGTTAAAAAAGAGAAGAGAAGGATTTTGCTTGATTTTTGTGAAGAGAAGAAACACAATATTGAAAATTATATTAAAAAAGGTGGTTTTAAAGCACTGAAAAGGATTCTAAAAGAGTTAAAACCTGATGAAGTGATAGAGGAGGTTAAAAATTCCGGATTAAAGGGTAGGGGAGGAGCTGGATTTCCCACAGGTTTAAAATGGCATTTTATACCAAAGAAAATAAAACCAAAGTTCTTGATATGTAATGCGGATGAGGGAGAACCAGGAACTTTTAAGGACAGAGAACTCCTTGAAAAAGCACCCTATCTTTTAATTGAAGGTATGACGATTGCCTCTTACGCGATAGGTGCTGAAAAGGCTTTTATTTATTTAAGAAAGGAATACCCTCTTGCAAAAGAGAGATTGCTCAATGCAATAAAAGATTCAATAAAGCATAACTTTCTCGGAAATAGAATACTGGGGACAAAATTTTCACTTGATATAAAATTGTTTGTTGGTGCAGGTGCCTATATATGTGGTGAGGAAACAGCTCTTTTAGAATCTATGGAAGGTAAAAAGGGATTACCTCGATTAAAACCTCCTTATCCCGCCGTTTCAGGATTTCTTGGTTATCCCACTGCCGTGAATAATGTTGAAACGCTCTGTAATGTTCCTTTGATAATGGAAAAAGGGGCAGAATGGTTCAGGTCTTTTGGAACAGAAAAAAGTCCGGGCACAAAAATTTTCAGTGTGAGTGGAGCAGTTAAAAGACCTGGTATTTATGAATTTGAGATGGGGAAAATCACCCTTTCTGAACTGGTTTACGAGGTCTGCGGTGCAGAAAAAATAGAAGGAGTTTTTCCGGGTGGTATATCAACCCCACCTTTAAAACATGGAGAACTGGATGTTTCTTGTGATTTTGAATCTCTTTTTCAAAAGGGAACATTTCTCGGTTCAGGAGGGGTTATTGTTTTTGACAGGGAAATTCCTCTAATTAAAATTTTGAGAAAGACAGCCGAGTTTTTTAAAAATGAGTCCTGTGGTAAGTGCACTCCCTGTAGAGAAGGAACTTTATGGTTGTGGCAGATTCTTAAAGAAGTGGAGGAAAGAAAAATTAGCAAAGAAGGACTTGATCTTGCAATTGAGGTATGTGAAAAGATAAAAGGGAAATGTCTCTGTCCACTTGGGGAGACATGTGCAATTTCCTGTGAGGTTTTTATAAGAAAATTCAGGGAGGAAATAGAGGGAGAAATCTAATGGGTAAAATAACGATAAATGACAAGGAATTTGAATTTAAAGAAGGAGAAACAATTTTTCAAATCGCAAGGAGAGAAGGTATTTTTATACCCACTTATTGCTATCATTCCCAACTCAGGATAGTAGCCTCGTGCAGAATATGCCTTGTTGAAGTAAGAATGAATAACAAAGAATTCATTGTTACATCCTGTTCCACCCCGGCACAGGATGGAATGATAGTTTATACAGATTCAGAAAAAGTTTTAAGGGAAAGATATGCAATAATGCAGTTCTTACTTTTAAATCATCCTCCTGAATGCCCTGTGTGTGATGAGGGGGGACAGTGTCTTTTACAGGATTTTACAGAGTATTATGGTCCTGTGCAACCTCTTTTCAAATATAAAAAAGATTATAAAAAATATGATACAGGACCTTTAATAAGATTTTATCCGGAACTCTGTATTCTTTGTGACAGATGCTACAGGTTCTGGAAAGAGGAGTTAAATGAAGATGAGATAATTTCAAAAGAAAGAGGAAGTAAAACATATGTGGGACCTTATGAAGATGTGCCAATTTTAAAAGGGTTTTCCAATTACCTTATAGATATATGTCCTGTGGGAGCATTTCTTGATAACACAAGTTCCAAATTTTCAGTAAGACCCTGGGATTTAAAAAAAATTGATACTCGTTGTCCTTTATGCTCTTTATTCTGTGAAATACGAGCTTATAAAAGAAGGGAAACAAGAACAAGGTCTTACAGGGGGGGTAAGAAACTGTTGCCTGATAGAATTTACAATATAAAGTATCAGAACAAAGGCATTATAGATAGTATTATATGTGATAGGGGAAAATTTGGAAAGGATTTCCTTTTATCGAATTATATCTTATCAAAAGCAAGGATAAAAGGTGAATGGAAAAAAATTGATATTGACGAAGTATTTTTAAATTTGAAGAAAAAAATTGAGAAATATCCTTCAGAAAGCATAGGTATAATTCTATCGGCAAGGATGGGAAACGAAGATATAGATATTTTGAAGGATGTTCTGATAAACAGGATGGGGATAATGAATTTTATGCTTACCCCGGGCATAATTGATTCTTCTGCAAATCTTATGCTTTCGGATTTTAATTTAAGTGATATAAAGAGAGAAACTTTTATTCTGCATACAGGTTATGACTTCTTTTATTCCCACCCTGTTACAGGGCTTGAAATTCTGAGGAGATTAAGAAAATTTCCTGAAGAAATAGTTCCCGCTTATTTCAAAACCCCTCCCTTTAAACAAAAAATGCCTTTTTTATTTTCCATCTCCTATCAGCAGGGTAAGGTTCAGAAAGAGGCGAACGAATTTTTCCTTGCAGATTTTAAAAAATCTTTTAAATTAAACCTGGCAATCTTTTCAGAACTATATAAAAGTTACGGAGTTAGAAAAGAGGCTGAATCGAGATTACTGAATTATTTTTCATTTATAAGGAAAATTGAAAATATGGATGTTGAAGAGGTGTTGAACCAGGTAGGTTTTGAAAAGAGAAAATTTAATAAGATTTTAAACAGGATTAAAAATGCAAATAATATCATACTTGTTTATCAGGATTTTATTCCCTTTGAAATTCAAAAAATCCTGAATGTCTTTAGATATCTTAATTTATCTGTTAAAAACCTGATTTTAAGATTTTCACCAAATACAGAATACTTGCTAAGAAAAAAATTTCCCCTTGTAAGTTTTGAGGAATTCTATGATAAAGTGAAAAAGGGTCTTATAAGGCTTGTTGTTTTCATTCATACAAATCCTTTTCTTGAAATATATCCCTTTTCAAAAATTAAAGAAATATTTGGAAATTGTGAGACTCTTGTTTTAGATACCTTTAAAGGACTCCATACTGAGATTTCCCAGAATGTTATTCCTTTGAAATCAATGTTTGAAAAAGAATCAAAAGTGGTGGATAATTATGGTAATGAAAAAGTTATTAAGAAAGTGATTAAAAGTGAAAGAGTCGATCTGGTGAGTCTGTTTTCAAAGTTTGAGAAAGAAAATTTTGAAGAAATAAACTTTTTTGAAAAAATAGAAATTGATTTTAATAAAAATTTTAAAGAAGTTTATTTTGCTCCATCCCTTTATAATTTTGGATATGAAACACTTTTTTCTGAAACCCTGAATAAAGTAAAAAAACCTTCCTACCTGTTTTTTCCTTTTGAAAATGAGAAAAGAGCAGAAGAATTTGAAAAAATATGTTAATTGAAAAATTTTAAAGAGAAATTAAATTGTATGACATGATGCATCTGCTAAAAAAGAAAGTTTTTGACATTTCCCTGATATCCTTCAGCACCTGAGAATCCTTTGATAACATCCCGGTATTTACACCCCGAGGTGTTAGTAAAGGTAATGCAATATATATTACCATACCTTTATCTTGAGGGTTTAAAATTCAAGAAATTTTTTTTATTTTTTCAATAATTTCTTCAGTAAAATCTTTTAGATTTTTTTTATTTTCTTCCTTTGAAACTTTTTCTGAAACATCTAAATCAACTTTGAGTCTTAAAAGTTCTTTATTGACCTCTTTTTCAAATTCCTCTTTATAATTTTCTTTTAAATAATTAAAAATCTTAAAGGCTGTTTTATAGTCTTTCTTGATAACAAAATAGGAAGCAGAACTTAAAAGTCCTCTCTTGATGTAATTTTCTTTATAATAATCTTCTGCTTTTATCTCAAAAGCCTTTTTTAAAGAATTAAAAATATACTTAATTCCCTTATCAGGCTCTCCTCTTTTAATAAAAGTATCCCCAAGACCCCAGAGGCTAACTACCTCCATTATATGATTACCCAGTTCTATGCTCAGTTTGAGAGATTCTGAAAAGAGCCTTTCTGCCTCCTTGTAATTTCCCTTTTCTAAACTTAAATTTGCCAGATTACCTAAGGAAAGGACTATCCACCTTCTGTATCCTATTTCCCTTGCGATTTTAAGAGATTTTTCATAATATTCTTTTGCCCTTTCATTATCTCCCATGTCCTCATAATTAACTCCCATGTTGAGATAGATTGAACTA
The DNA here is from genome assembly GCA_002011615.1 of Candidatus Hydrothermus pacificus. Classification (GTDB taxonomy): domain Bacteria; phylum Hydrothermota; class Hydrothermia; order Hydrothermales; family Hydrothermaceae; genus Hydrothermus; species Hydrothermus pacificus. Next base: position 13,446 of record MTOH01000004.1, read on the forward strand.
ATCTGAAATTTACTCTCAAGTTCTAATGCGAGTTCTAAGCCCTTTTTGTAAAATTCATCTGCCTTTCTGTATTCCTTATTACGCTGAAATACAATACCGAGACTAATAAAAGCTATTGCTATCATTTTTTTATAACCAATTTTTTCAGATATTTCCAGATTTTTTTTAAATAATTTCTTTGCTCTATCATATTTTTTAGTGTCCATATAAACAGTCCCTATATTGTTCATAAATTTTGATATTTCATATTCATCATTTAATTTTTTTGCAATTTCAAGAGATTTTTTAAAAAACTTTTCTGCTTTACTATAATCCCCACGATAATATAATATACCACCATATAAATTATACGCCTTTGCAACTTCGCTTTCTAAATCAAATTTTTTAGATATATCCAAACTTTTTATAATACACTCCTCAGATTCCCTGTAATATCCCAGGTCAGAATAAAAAATTCCAAGTCTTAAAAGTATTTTTGAATAAACAATAAGACCCTCTCTATTTTTTAAATCCTTCAAAGAATTTTCAGCCATCTCAAAAATTAATTTACCTTCCTGATACCTTGCCCTTTCATGATAATAAAAATACAGGGGGTCAATAAATTTATCTATTTCCTCTAAGGGTTTATCTTCAACTGCATATCTCCATGCCTCAATTATATTCTCAATCTCCTCAGAAACAGGCTTTTCAAACATTAATTTATGATCAGGTTTTCTCATATATTTCTCCTTCTCCTTTATAAAGTCTCCATAATAACTTATATAACTTCTCCTCAGGTAATTATATTCCTTTTGATTTTCTTTTAATTTCTCTTCTCCATACTTTGAAATTAAAAGAAGTATATTGTGCCTTGAATTTTCTCTTTTTATAAGANATTTTTCACTGAGAGATAAAAGAGTATTTAACCGAATATTCCCGATTTTATCTACCGCATCTTTTGTAAAGCCTCCTTTAAAAATAGATAAATACATAATTGCTCTTTTTTCATCTTCATTCAAAAGTTTCCAGGAATAGTCAAATACTGCTCTTAAACTCCGGTGTCTTTCTGGAATGTCTTTTAAAGAAGTGAAAAGAAAGTCAAAACTTTTTTGTATCTCTTCTGCAATCTCTTTACAGGATAATATTTTTATCCAGCTGGATGCAATCTCTATTGCAAGGGGTAAACCATGAACAATCTGGCATATAAATCTTATCCATTTTTTATCTTCATCAGAGGGATTAAAATCAGGCTTTACCCTTTTTGCCCCATTTATAAAGAGTTCGGCTCCATCATATTCAAGTCCGCCTAAGGGATATACCCATTCACCCTTAATGTTTAAGACCTCTCTTGAAGTGTTGAGAAATTTAATTCCCTCTGTATCTTTCAAAATTTTTGAAATTATTTCTGAAGCCTCTAAGATATGCTCAAAATTATCCATAATTAAAAGAATTTTTCTTTCCTTTAAATAATTTATCAGCTGGATAATTGGGTCTTCCCTCACATAAAAATTAAAGCCTATAGAATCGGCAATCTTACCCGGAACAAGCTCTTTTAAATCAATAGATTCAAGGGGAACAAAGAATACACCATCAGAAAAATTTTCAATTGTCTCAGCTCCTGTGTGAATTGCAAGTCTTGTTTTTCCAATGCCTCCTGGGCCTGTGATTGTCAAAATCCTGCATTCGGGATTTTTTAAAATTTCTATAATCTCTGAAATTTCTCTTTCTCTGCCAATAAGAGGTGTTGTCTGAACAGGCAGATTATTCGGGTGATTGGAAAGGGATTTAAGGGGAGGAAATTTTTTTAAAGGAAGGGAAGGATGATAAAGTTGATAAATCTTTTGTGGTTCTGAAAGGTCCTTTAATTTATGGGTTCCAAGGTCCATAATTTCTGCATTTTCAGGAGAAGCAAAATTTTTAGCCACTTCCTCTGTTATTAATATCTGACCACCCCATCCTGTTGATAAAAGTCTTGCAGTCTTATTTACATCCTTTCCATAATAGTCCTTACCCCTTTTCTGGGCAAGACCTCTATGAATTGCAATCCTTATTCTCAATCCTCCTGCACTGTCAAAATTCTCCTCAAAAAATTTTCTCTGACATTCTATTGCACATTCTAAGGGATTTCCCTTTTCAAAAACTGCAAATATTCCGTCCCCTGTATGTTTTACTATATGACCATTATGTTTATCAACACATTCTTTTAAAAGAATGTCATGCCTTTTTAACGCTTCAGCCATCCCGTCTTTGAATCTTTCCCATTTTCCTGTTGAACCCTCAATATCTGTGAAAAAAAAAGTTGGCATATTGTTCTTATTATAAAATTTTTTAGAGATTTAAATCAAAAAAGTTTTTTTATTGCTGAGATTTTTCCAGAAAACTCTGGTAGGGCTGGTTGAAGAAAAGTCCCTCTAATATCTTTTGAAACGCTATATTAAAAATAAAAATGAGTCCAAATATGCTATAGAATCGGACATTAATTTGACATTTTAAATTATCTTGCATTAATCTTTTACTCTTAAAATCAAGTTTGTTGGGTGAGGTGACGGGAACCAGGTGAAATTCCTGGGCGGCCCCCGCCACCGTGATAAGGGTCTATCCTCTTCTGGCTCCTCAAAGATAGGGGCGCCACTGGGTGGAAAGGGTCTTTTAAAAAGGCTCGCCACCCGGGAAGGCGGGAAGAGGAAAGATGCCCTTTAAGCCGGGAGACCGACCTCACCGGAAAGGCTTTAAACCCCCGGGGGTAAGGGGTTTTTGAGCGGGTATTTCTGATTCTCTCAACACTTCTTATCCCTTCCCCCGAAATAAATAGAAAAGGAGGAAAGTATGAATATACTGCTCACAATGGTGCTTATAACAGCACAGGATACAACAAGGGAATATATATTTCCTGTGGAAGAGATAACATCCACCCAGTATCTTGAAGAGAGTTATAAATCAAAATCTCCGATGAGCTATTTAACAGAAGTGCAGATTAACGCCCTTCAACCTGTTTCAATTGATAATTTACTTTTATCATTGCCAGGAGTGTTGGTAATACCAAATGGAAATCAGGGAATGAATTCTACCTGTCTTTTAAGAGGTTCTTCCTCAAAAGAAAGTTATATCTATCTTGATGGTTTTAGATTAAATACAAAAAGGGTGGAATCTTTTAATCTTTCCCTTTTACCTCTTACACCTTACAGTAGAATAGAAATTCTTAAAGGCGGAAATAGCACTTTTTTTGGTGAAGGTCCTTCAGGCGGTATAATAAATTTTATACTTCCAAATACCGATAAAAGATTCGCAAGCTTAAAAACAGAGTTTGGTTCATTCGGATATAATTATCAGGAATTTGTTTTTAATCTACCATCTCAATACAATCTTTCTTTTTTCTTTTCAAGAACCCATAAAGATGGTAATGATCTCCTGAAAAACTACAGAGGCTACACATTAAAAAGAGAAAATTCTGATTTTACAAAGAAAACATTCCTGATAAAACATTCTTCTGATGCCTATGAGCAGATTTTTATGCTCTCAGAAAATAAAACGGGTATTACAGGACCTTTATATGATGTTTTCTCAGATTCCGCGTATGTTTATTCTCCCAATGCAAGAGAAAATGACGAGATACTTCTCTATGGAATAGGTTTTAATTCGGAAAATTATTATTTCAGAAATCAAATTTTAAGAGAAAGGACATATTTCTTTGATCCTGATTCTCACTTCTTTTCTCCCCCTGATACATCTTATTATCAAAGTTTCCTTTTAAGAAGCTCGGGTGGTTACAGATTAGACTTAAAAAGAATAAAATTGCACTTCGGTTATGAAACATATAGAGAAGATATTAATGTTTTAAACGGTTTTCCAGAAGGGACAAAGGACAGGGATACACTGAATTCTCTTTACATGTCAGGAGGAATAGAAATTCCAGCAAAACTTGAACCTTTTTTCTATACAGGCAAAGATTTTTTATCTGATGAAAACTTTATGCCATTAAAAACAGGTTTTTCAATATATTTTAACAGAACTTCAAAATTCACATTCACATACTCAAAATCCCTTAAAAATCCAACTTCTTTTGAAAGAATATGGCCTGAACAAAGGTCCGGGAATTACATAACAAGAGGAAACCCGAATTTAAAATCCGAAAAATCCAGTGAATATGAATTTATTTTCAGTATATTTCCTGAAAAGGTTCCCTTTTATTTCAGCATAAATGTCTTCAGAAAGAACTCAAAGGATTTAATTGAATGGGTATCATACATGCAGGACACTCTTTATATAACAGAGCCCCAGAATGCTGAAAAGGCATTTTTAAGAGGATATGAGACAGAACTCAGAATTGGTAAGAAGAATGTATTTTTAAATTTGTTTTACACATATATAAATGCAAAAAATGTAACCAAAAAAAGAAGAATTCTTTATATACCCTGGAATTCTTTGAGAAGTGAATTTCTCCTGGATTTTGAAAAATTTTCTGCGGGCATCTCTTATGTATTTCAATCAGAAAGACTTTCTTATTCTGAATATTTAAATGAGATTACTCTATGGAACCTTGCCTTTAAGTTTAAAAAGATTTACTTCTTTGATATAGGTTTTTCCTTTTATAACCTCTTAAACAAGAATTACGAATTCATTCCTGGATATCCAGTTGAAGGAAGGAGTTTTAAAATCAGTCTTGAAATGAAAAAAGGGTTAGTATGGTTCTGATAAGTTTACTCTTATCTTTTTTAATCTATGATGATGCAGGTGAGAAGCTTTTAATAAGAGCTCCTCCTCAAAGAGTTGTGTCTCTTGCACCAAACATAACAGATTTTCTCGTCTATCTTGAACTGAAAAATAGAATTGTGGGAAAGACATATATTGATAGAATTCAGGCTGAAAATGTTATAAATGAATCAGGATTTCTATCAAGGGAAAAAATTTTGAAATTGCGTCCTGATATAGTTTTTGCAGGTGATATAAACTCAAAAGAAGATATAGAATGGATGAGAAAAAACCAGATAAATGTGTTTTATCTTTCAACAAAAAGTATATCAGAGATTTCCTCGGCACTTATAAAAATAAGCAGAATATTCGGGATAGAGGAAAAAGGGCTTTTGAAACTAAAAAAATTCCTTGATATGGTATTTAAAGAAAAAGTGAAGTTTAAAGGGTATGCCCTTTTGATTATAGATTCAAAGGGTGGAATATGGTGCGCAGGGAAAAACACCTTTCTTGATGAAATGCTTGGAATTGCGGGTTTTAAAAATTCTGTTGACTTTTTTGAAGGATACAAAATGATTTCTTCTGAAAAAATTGATTTTGAAAAGGTAAAATACTTTATTCTTGCACATCCTGATATCCTTGATGATTTAAAGGTATATCCCTTTTATAAAAAAATGAAAGGGAAAATATACTTGATTCAAAACTGGAATTATCTGACAAAACCTTCTCCTTATATTTACATGGCAATAGAGGAACTTAAAAAGATTAGATGAGAAAATTTTCTTTATTACTTGTGGTTTTTTTAATGATTTCCCTGTTTATTGGTCCGGCAGGATTCTCCAGCAGAGATATAATTTTGAATATAAGACTTCCAAGGGTATTAATGGCGGTTTTAGTTGGTGCATCCCTTTCAATATCAGGTCTTTCTCTTCAGACAATCTTTAAAAATGCCCTTTTAGAGCCCTATCTACTCGGTATATCTTCAGGGGGAGCCCTCTTTGTATTTTTATCATCATTGATTTCTCTTTACTTCCCTTTTAAAGCGCCTATATTTTCCATTTTTGGGTCTTTGTTTGCAATTTCCCTTGTGCTGGGAGTGTCCAGGAGCAGGGAATACAACCCTTACGCTCTTTTGCTTTCAGGAATAGCAATTTCCCTTTTATTTTCAGGAATCCTGGCATTTTTAATCTATATTTTACCTGCAGAGAGAATTCAGATTTTCTTTTATCTTTTTGGAAGTCTATCAAAATCTTCATGGGAAACGGTTATAGTAGTTTCTGTTATATTTTTCATCTCCTTTATTTACTTTGTTTTGAGAAGCAGAGAACTTGATATAATTTTACTTGAAAAAGAAGAAGCCTATTCACTGGGAGTGATACCTGAGAGGATAAACCTTGAAGTCATAATGTTTTCTTCTCTTCTTGCTTCAATATGTGTTGCATTCACAGGAATAATAGGATTTGTAGGTCTTATGATACCGCATATATCGAGAATCTTAAAGGGAGAAAAACACAGGGAAATAGTTCCATTGTCAGGAGTACTTGGAGGTATGTTACTGCTTATATGTGATGATATATCTCGCGGAGTTCTGGATGGTGTTGAAATACCAGTTGGAATTATCACATCTTTACTTGGAGTTCCATTTTTTCTGTATTTGCTTTTAAAAAGGCAGAGGATATGAAACTTTATATAGATAATATAAACTTTGGCTACGAAAAGAGCGGATTTAAAATAAAAAATTTAAAATGTGATATAGAAGGCTTTACCCTTCTTCTCGGTCCGAACGGTTCGGGCAAGACAACACTTTTAAAAATAATACTGGGTATGTTGAAGCCAGAAAAAGGCAGAATAATGTATGATGGTTGTGATTTAGTTAAAATGAAACATAGAGAAAGGGCAAAGGTAATTTCTTTTATTCCTCAATTTTATTCTGACATAAGGGGGTTCAATGTTTATGATATGATTATGATGGGTAGATATCCTTACAGGAAGAGCTTGATATGGCGAGAGAAAAAAGAAGATGCTGAAAAGGTGAGAGAAGTTATCCGTAAAATTTCTTTAAGATCTCTTGAAAACAGGTATTTTTCAGAACTTTCAGGTGGCGAAAAACAGAAAGTTATAATTGCAAGAGCCCTTGCCCAGGAATCAAAAATATTTCTACTCGATGAGCCAACAGCCCATCTTGATTTGAAAAATCAGATAGAAATTCTTGAAACATTGAAGAGAATAAAAAATAATAGAGTAATACTGGGTGTTTTTCATGAACCTTTTATTTCTCTAAGGTATGCTGATAAGATGATTTTGATGGATAGATGCAAAATTGTTTATCAGGGAAAACCTGATTTAAATAGCCTGTTTGAGTTTTATGGTTTGTCAGATTACACCGGACAGATGTAAATTACCAGACTCTCTGAAAAGAGTTATAATGAAACTGGAGAATCAAACTTTATTATTCTCCAAATATAGGTTCATTTAGATTTATTTTAAATCAGAAGATAGAGTATCTTTACAAACTCAGACAGGTCAATATCCCCTGAATCCTTAGTTAGTTGTTTTAGTAATATGCTGAATTTATTTTCAAAGGTCCTATCTATAATAGAAAGCAGATAAAGAGCTTTTAGCAGAAGTCTGTAATTCTTTGATTTCTGAGCTATATACATTGTATTTATAAGAAGGTCTTTCTTTGCCTTTTTATCATCCTTTAGTTCACTTTCCAGTAAATTTATTTCCCCTTCCATTTCTTTATCTTTTATGGTTTTCTGGATTTCTTTTGCCTTTTTTAAATATATGAGACTTTGTTCTTTATCATTCATACACAACAGCAACTTGCTCATACGAATAAAAGCATTCAATTTAAGCGGGGTAAATTTAAGCTCTTCAATTATTTTTAATGCTTTTTCATAATGTTCTAAGGATTTTTTAAAATTATCCTTCAATGCATAAATATCACCGAGATTCATCAGGCTTCTTGCAAATATTTCAGGGTTGTCCTGTTCTGACATATTCATAACCTGTTGATTTATTTCTTCTGCTTTTTCAAATTCTCCAATAAAAAGGAGTATCCTGCTTTTGTTGTAAAGACCGTATAGTAGCTGGGATTTAATATTCATTTCTTGCATGATATTTATGTATCTATCAAGATTTTCAAGTGCTTTCTGATAAAAGAATTCCTTGGTATATATGATGGTCATATAGTTATAAATCATGGCTATATTTTTTTTCATATTGAAAATTTCAAATATTTCAAGAGCTTTCTTAAAATAGGAGATTGCCTCCGGGTATTCTCCTTTTGCATAGTAGTAAAAACCTTTTCCCGTGTATACTCTGCCGAGTAATCCTTTATTTTTAACTATACTGCATATTGAAAGGGCTTCTTCATAGTATTCAAGCCCTTCTTCAAGTCCCCCTTTTTTATAATAAAGACTGCCTATGTTTATAAGAATGGGTATCATCTTTTCTTTTTCCTTTATCTGTTTACTGTATTCAAGAGCTTTTTTAAAATAGACCAATGCCTTATCAAGTTCATTTTTATAATAATATATACCACCCAGGGAGTTAAAGATTGTTATCTTGATTAGTTCTTCCTCGCCCTTTGCTCTCTTGAGAGCTTCAAGATAATACTCCTCGGCTTTCTTTAGATTTTCTTCATAGTGATATGTAAGTCCCATAAATTGAAAAAGTCTTGGAACATTTTCATGGTCAATTAAAGATGTGTCTATTTGCTCTATGAATTTTCTGGCCTCGCCATATCTCCCTTTAATCTCTATCAGTATTTCCAGAAGACTGAAAAGGGCATCCTGATTTTTTGATTTTTCCCACAATTCTTTAAAAATTTTTTCACTATCTTCTATGTTTCCTGTTTTTAAAAGACACTCCGCCATCTTTAATTTTGCCCACTCTCTGGTTTCCTCGTTTTCTGTAAGTGTGAGAATCTTTTCTGAATAAACTATTCCCTCGTCATAGGAAAAGTTGTTTAAACACCTCTGGAGGGATTTTTTGTAGTACTCAACGCTTTTGTTGATATTCCCCGAACTTTCATAGTTATAAGCTATCAAGGGATAAAAATAAGCCTTTTCTTTCTCCTCAAGTTTTGTGGCAACAAATTCGTGGATTTTTTTTCTTGTTTTCTTTAAAAGACTTTCTAAAATTATTTCTCTGTAAAGAGGAGATTTAAATCTGTAGAATTCTTTTTCTTTTCCCTTTTCTTTTTCAAGAATCTCAAAGGACAGAAGCTTATTTAATTTTTGAGAAAGCGTGAGCTTTTTTTGTTCACTCAACATAAACACAGTTTCACTGTCAAACCTCTCTCCCAGGCATGCAAGCAGAGGTAGCAGATCTTTTTCTTCTCCAAGTCTGTCGATATTGGCTCTTGCAAAATCTTTAAAGGTTGCCGGAAGCTTTAAAGAGTTAATATCTTTGATAAAATAAATTCCATCCTTTTCCTTTTTAAGAAAATTCTCCTGTGTCAAGAAATGAAAAATATTTTTTATAAAAAGAGGATTACCCATACTGTTTTCATATATTTTCCTGTATATATTTTCAGGGTTTTTAATTCCAAACCCTTGTCGCAACAGGTTTCTGGTCTGCTGAAGTGAAAAAGATTTTAATTCAAGAGTAAAGAAATTTTTGATGTTCTGAAGGTTCTCAGAATCATAAAAGGAGTTTCTTACACTTACTATAAAAAGAGAAGGGCTTTTATCAATAAACTCAGACAAATATTTTAAGAGTTCAATTGATGTCCTGTCCATAAGATGTGCGTTTTCAAGAATATATACGTTAAATTTTCGCTGGTTTAAAATACTCAGGAAGACAGAAAAGGCATAAAAAACAGTTTCNTTTTTTTCTCTGTCAAACTCTGTGAAAAAATGAGATTTTTCAGGGAAAAGAGCAAAATCAAGATACTCTCCTGCTTCTATTTTAACAGGGTCTTTTTCAATTTTAGAAATAAAATCCCTGACAGGATAATAATTTTTAATAAAATTGGAAAATCCTTTTAAAAGAGATGATGAAAAAGGGTCAGGGTATATCCAGTGAACTTCACACCTCCCCTTTATCTTTTCTGTAAATTTTTTCAAAAGTTTTGTTTTACCTGAGCCGTGTTCTCCTTTTAAAAATATAAACTTACTTTTCTCCTTAGAACTATCAAATGTTTCAATTAAAAATTTTAATTCATCTTCTCTATCTACAAATTCAGGCTCAAAAACAAGGTCTTCAAATTCGGGTGTTTCTTTTCTTAATCCTGTAACTTCATATAACATAATTTTTTGTTCTTTATGTTTCAATGGTTTTACCGGTAATTCTTTGAATTCAAAAATTTCTTTTGTGAATTTATAGGTTGTTTCTGAAATCCATACTTTACCTGGCTCACAGATCTCTTCTATTCTTTTTGCAGTGTTAACAGCATCACCCAGAACAGTATAATCTTTACTCCTTTTTTTTCCAACTGCACCTGCAACCACTTCTCCTGTATTTATACCTATTCTCATACTTAATTCAGTTCCCTTTGTTAGATATTTTACTTCGCTATTTATTTCCTTTAATTTTTTTTGCATTTCCAGTCCTGAACGCACCGCTCTTTCCGGGTCATCTCCATAAGCCAGAGGAGCACCAAAAAGAGCCATTATACAATCACCTATGTATTTATCAATATATCCTCCATTTCTTTCAATTATTTCTGACATCTTTGAAAATACATTGTCCACGAGCTCTTTAACCTCTTCGGAACCGAGTTTTTCTGAAATTGAGGTAAATCCTTTAAGGTCTGCAAAAAGTATGGTTGCTATTCTCTTCTCTTCATCTATTGTAAGCCTGAGTTTTTCTCCACATTCCCCGCAATAAATTACTCTTTCATCATTTTCAAATCCACAATAGGGACATTTCATAAATAAATTATATTGTAGATACTATTCTAATTCAAATAAAGGCACTTCCCCTCCTTTATTTAAAAAGGCGTAATTTACTTCAAAAGTGCGAGTATAAAAGAACCTGCGGGTATGTATTTAAACAGATTTTCTTCATCTCCGTTCGGGAATACTACATGAATCCATGTGTAGTGCTCCGGGTCATCCGGTGGCTCGGTTACCCATATCTCTCCCTTTAAGGAGGCAGCTGTTTTACCATTTTTAGTTATCTCACCGCTTATTGGATGATAATAATGGGGGTCATATGGTGGATGAGATGTGTGCACAGGACTTCCCACTGCAAGATGGAATTTCCATCCATCGGAATCCCAGAATTCAAAAACCATTGAGCTGTCTTCTTTATTTTCAAAGTAGTAGTTCAATGTATAGTTGTTCTGGGTGTAATCCTTGACATATCCTGAAACTGTTCCAATAAATATTGTATCTTCCAGGTTGTATCCTGGTGCTGCAGCAATATCAATACTGTATTCACCTGCATCTGTGAATTCTATTCTTAATGATACTCTTGTTGCTTTTTGCTGTGCGTCATAATCTGCAGCGAAATCCGCATTCATTACAGGATTGTTATCTGATTGCAGATTGCAGGACAAAGAAGCAAGAAGTGTGTCATAAACAAACAGTATATTGTAAATCCTCATATTTGCAGTGTGAATAGTGTCTGACATGTATTTCCATATGAATGTTATTCCTGTTGTATCATCATGCACATAATCCCAATCACTGTAAAACTCATATCCACAGGCATTGGTATCATACTTCCATATATCTGTATGTGTCCATGTTCCGTAGAGGCATTTTACACTGTCATTCCAGTCAAGTATTTTATTCATAAGAAGTTTTATGTTGGTGAAGGTTGATTTACTGGCTAAAAGGGGCATTGCCCCTGGAGGCGGGTCAGCAATAAAATCATTCATTGCTATGAACCCTTCAGAATTCTGGGTGCTCTGGCTCGTTGTGCCTACCCCATATAGAAAACCTTCAGTATTTCCTTTTGATATACCCTTTTTTTCCTTTTTACATGCAGTTAGAACAAGCAACCCTATAAGTACACCTTTTATTATTTTACCCATAAATCACCTCCTATCTTTTTATTTTAAATCTAAATTTTGAAAATATTATAAATTAAAAAAAGCTTGTATGTCAATTAAAAGACAGTTTATTTTACTCCCCATATTCTTAAAGGTTTTAAAAAATCATCCAGTTTTGCAGTTGCAACGCATATGTGTTTGTCAGCACCTCCGTAATATACAAATACCGTATCATCAATTAGAACCGCACCGCAGGTGTAAACCACATTGGGAACATCGCCCTGCAATTCAAATTCTTTTTCAGGCTCTAAAACAGGCTCAGGATGTCTGTATATGATTTTTACAGGGTCATGGGGATGAATTATTGCATAACTCAGTCTATAAATTTTTTTTCTGTCAACTGCATGATAGATAAAAAGCCATCCAAAAGGTGTTTTTAGGGGAGGAGCACCGGGTCCTATTTTATAATATTCCCATTCAAATTGGGGAGACATTATTATATCAAACCTCTCCCAGTTTACAAGGTCTTTTGAGCGGGCAATCCATATATGGGGAAGTATTCTATGATACATTACATATTCATCACCAAATTTTTCAGGAAAGATTACCGCCCCTTTGTTGTCAACTCCCGGGAACGGATAACAGGGTCTTGAGAACTTTTCCCTTCTTCTTTCAAGAAAATCAGATATTTTTATACTTGTTATCGCTATCTGTACACTTTTTGAAACTTTTACCTCCATCCCTGGAACCTCACCGTATGCGGTATAGGACATATAAATTTTGTCTCTGACCACTGATAATCTCGGGTCCTCTGTGCCGTATTTATCTATTTCTCCTTCCCTTGGTCCGTAAATGGGTTCTTTAAGTCTTTCTTTTATATTAAATCCATCTTCACTTACAGCATATCCTATGGTGGAAATTCCTTCTTTATTTTGAGCACGGTAAAGGATATGAACCTTTCCATCAAGATAAATCACCCCGCAGTTAAATACGGTTCTCTCCTCCCATTTATGTTCCGGGACAGGCGAAAGAATAGGATTTTTTTCATATCTTTTAAGTTTCATTTTTACCCCCTTAATTTTTCAAATAAATCTATAAATTTCTTTGCAACATTTATTGCGGAGTTTTTCTCAACATAGTCTTTCATGTTTTTTAAAACCTCTTTGTATTTTTCATCTTCTTCAAATGCGCTTACTATTGCCTTTTCAAATTCTTCATCATTTTCATACTGGTATACAGCTGAGCCAAATGGCTCAACAAATGAAGACTTTAAGGCAACGGTCGGACATCCGGAACCAAGACACTGGTAGGCAGTGCTTGCAACCGTTACCCTTCCGGAAATTGTAGGTTTGTTGTATAAGAGAAGGTCAGATGCATAGAGGTATTCATAGAGTTCATCCATTTTCAGATATTTTTCCCTTATTTCAATCAGATTTTTATACTTTTCTATTAGGGGTTTCCACAGAGCAAGAGCTCCCTGATGTTGTGTTACAACGAGAACAACAAGGGGATAGGAAATTGAGAGTTTTTTCAAGATTTCAATTTTTTCTGCTCCGAATTTTGAAGAGGGGCCAAAGAGGAAAACGATCTTTTTATCAATGGGCAGATTTAATTTCTGCCTTGCCTTTTCTTTATCCCCTGGCTTCCAGGGAAAGCATGGATAGGGTATTATGTGTATTATTTCTTCAGGATATGCAAGTTTTAAAAAATTATAGTATCTTTCATCAAAACACACTATTGCATCCCAGTCAAACTGATAAAAAGAGGGGTCCTCTTTTAAATCACCATCATGAATCACATTTATTGTCTTTGCCTTCTTTTTAATCCAGTGAAATATTTTTGCAAGACTATCCTGTGGAAGCATTCCCAGGTCCTCAACAACAAAAAATTCATACTTATTTGTAAGGAAGGGGGTTGCTAAAAGTTCGGGCTTTTCTTCTGTGGAAAGGGTAAAGCATCTTATAACATAATCTTCATCCTCTCCCACAATCTGTGTCCCGTGAAAGCTATGTTTAAAAAAGGTAAATACAACTATTTCATGCCCCAGTTCAACAAAGGCTCTGCCTGTAAGCTCTGTATGGATTGAAGCACCTGAATCTGTATTCCATGCACCCATTAAACCTATTTTCATATTAACTCCTTAATTAAAAGATTTTAATTATAAAGAAAAGTTTTCATAAAATGCTTTATGTAGCCATGTTTGAAAATTGAAATTTGTTTGAATTTTATAAAATAAAGACTTTTATAATAATAACTTATAAAAGGAGATTTTTATGAAATTCTTTAAAAATATAATAGGGGTGATGGTTTTTATCGGTTTTCTTTTCTCTTCTGAGAAGGTAATAAGAGTTTATGCTCCTTCATGGAAAGAACTGCTTGTGTCTTTAAGACCTGTATTCGGTAAGAATCTTCCAGAAGTTATATCTGGAGAAAAAAATGTTTATTATGATTTTCTGATATCTGATAATGAATATTCAAAGATTAAATTGACAGGATTAAAGACAGAAATAATTGTTGAAGACGTTAATAAACTAAGAGAACTTTACAGAGGTCAGTATCATTCCTACAACGAGGTTGTTAATATTTTAAGGAATCTTGCAAATTCAAATCCCGGGATTGCAAAACTGGAAAGCATAGGTCCTTCCTATGAAGGAAGATGGAGTTATGGACTGAAAATATCTGACAATGTTGATATTGATGAAGATGAACCAGAACATATGTTTACAGGATGTATTCATTCAAGGGAATGGGCAACTGTTGAGGTGGCGTTATTTATAGCGGATTCATTAATTTCAGCCTACGGAATTAACCCCGATATAACCCAGATAGTCAATTCAAGGGAGATATGGGTTTTCCCGATAAAAAATCCTGATGGTTATGTTTATGATTATCCTTCTGGTAATATGTGGAGAAAAAACAGACAGCCCTTTCACGGTTATATAGGAACCGATTTAAATAGAAACTATAATGGAGTGGGAGATACCCTTGCAAATGGTGGATGGGGATGGATACCACCAGGAGGTTCTGTTACTCATTATCCTTCCTCTGAAACCTTTTGTGGATTTAAAGGTTTTTCAGGACCGATAATATATCATGAATACGAATTTGTTAAAAACAGAACCCTTAACACAGAGGTTGATTATCATTCCCATGGAGAGGTCGTGCTTATGCCCTGGGGATACCTTTCAGGACCAACACCCCATGATAACTGGGTTCAGGCGCTTGCAAGCGGGTATGCATCAAGGGTTCAAAGACTTAGTGGAGGCAATTACAATTATCAGTATTCCCTTTACCCTGTTTCAGGAAATGCAAGGGACTGGTTTTATGGATGGAATAATTTTGTTAATGGAAATCCCTGCATATCATTTGTTGTTGAAGTTGGAACTGCTTTTTATCAACCACAATCTGACCTTGATTTTATCTGCAGAGAAAACTTTGAAGGGGCTTTTTATCTAATGCAAAAGGGAGATTCAATAAGAAACTATATGGTTTCACTTGTCCCTTCCCCAAAAATAGAGCCCCTTGATACAGTGGGTTCTGATTTTACGCTTATCTGGCATCCCAAGAACATGGAAACAAATGACCCGATTTACTGGGAGATNGAGGAGTTTCAGAATCCCCAGCCTGTCACAGAAGATTTTGAATCAGGAACATCCTTATGGAATTTNGANACNTTTGCTTTATCAAGTNCAAGGTCTCATTCAGGCAATTATTCTNTTTATGCGGGAAATGACAATAATATCCAGGCACAGGCAAGGACAAAGTATCCCTATTTTGTAAATTCTGGTGATTCTTTGACCTTCTGGACATGGCATAATTTAGAGGATGAATATGATGTTGCGATTGTTGAGGTATCAGAGGATGGAAGGGACTGGTATCCTCTTGTTTCAGAGAGATACAACTCTCAGTCGGGTGGATGGGT
>MTOH01000014.1 GCA_002011615.1 Candidatus Hydrothermus pacificus
CCTGATGAAGCTTTTATAACTCTTGGTGATGCTTCAAGACTTGCTGAAAAAGGCTGGTGGATGCTTGAAGAAGCTATAAAAGAAGCTGTTAAAAAATAGAGATTTTACATGAATTGTCCTGTTTGAAAAAAGAGTCATTAAAAACTTATTTTATTTAAGTAATTTAAGTTTTTTTGTTTCAATTCCCTCTATTTAAACAATGGAGGGTTTATGATTAATAATATAAAAAAAGTATGTGTAATAGGGGCTTTTCAGGGTCAGACCCTGACATAAGGACGCTCCTTAACTTTCTTGACTTTATCCCTCGGAATATAAATCTGAATTATCTTATCTCCCCCTAAATAGGAAAAATAATAATGAGGACCATGCAAATAACCCTTTTCGCACTTACATCCCTTCTTCGAACACCTAACATACCTTTCAAAAATTGAACCTTTAAGAATATATAAACTTGCCAGAAGTTTCTCAATTTTTTTCTCTTATCATAATATATAATGATAAGACAAAATAAAAAAAATTCAACCCTGATAAATATTAAAAAGGAATAGTTATTTGAAAATTAAAGACACAAACTTATTTGATGATGCACTAATTTTCTCATTTCAATCAGATTTTTGATGAGATAACCTGTTTGATTGAAAATATAACACATTTCTTTATATAATTTAAAACCCTTGAAGATACTTCTTTTTAACTGGCAGGATTTGAAGCATCCTCTTGCAGGTGGTGCGGAAATATATCTTTATGAAATTTTAAAGAGGATTTCTGATAGACACGAAATTACATGGCTGGGATGTTCTGATAAATCTCTCAAAGAAGAAGATTTTTACGACAATATGAGGGTTTTAAGATATGGTAAATGGGAACTTACAAATTACTCTCTTCCCATTCTTTATTTAAAAAAGGTGAAAGGCAGGATAGATTTTGATATAGTTATAGAGAGTATTTCAAAAGCCCCTTTTTATACGCCCTTTTTTATAAAATCAAAACCCATATTTGTGTTTATACCCCATCTTTTTGGAAAAACAATATATGAGGAAACAAATCCCTTGATTGCAACCTATGTTTACCTTCTTGAAAAACCTGTTTCACTGGTCTACAAAAATAAAAAATTTATAGTTATTTCAAACAGCACAAAAAAAGAACTTATAAGAAGAGGTATTCCCGGCGAAAACATAAAGGTTGTATTTCCCGGGATAGATAAAAAATATAGACCCACATTTAAAAAATCAAAAAGACCACTAATTCTTTATCTTGGAAGAATGAAAAAATACAAGAGAATAGATTATGCGTTAAGGGTTTTTAAAAAAGTTTCTGAAGAAATAAAAGATGCAGATTTCTATCTCATAGGTGATGGGGATTACAGGGAGAATCTTGAAAAAATGGCTCATGAGATGGGAATTCTTGATAGGGTGAAATTCACGGGATTCGTGCCCGAACAAAAAAAAGTGGAATTCCTGCAAAAGGGATGGGTAATAATTAATACTTCTCCGAAAGAGGGTTGGGGTATGGTTAATACCGAGGCACAGGCATGCGGAACACCTTGTATTACATTTGATTCACCCGGATTGAAAGAGACTGTTAAGCATGAGCACAGCGGATTTGTTTTAGAATATGGTGCATGGGAAAAGATGGCTGAAAAGGTTGTTCTTTTGATAAAAAATAAGGATTTAAGAGAAAAGATGTTCAAAAATGCCTTTGAGTGGTCAAGGAATTTTGACTGGGACATGTCCGCAGTTGAGTTTGAAAAGTATTTACTTTTATAATTGAATTTCTAAAAATTCAAAAAGGAGTTGATATGAATCTTTTAGTTGTGTGTTTTTTAATTTTTTCTCAACCCAGATACTACATCTTTGACCCTTTAAATAAAGGCATTGAGCGTCTGGATGTTAAAATTCTCAAAAGAATCTCTCAAAATCTATATCTTGTGGAGGGAAAACTTGAGGAAAAAGACCTGCACTTTTATGAAATTGCACCCTATATGGAACAGAAAGAACCGAAATTTGAACTTTATGGTCTTCCTGATTTAAGGTATAATCCGATTATTGATTCCTTTGTCCAGAAGGTTAATGTGGATAGCATATATTCTTTTCTATACAGGATGGAGGCTTTTCAAACCAGATATTCCTATGCTGATTCATGCAGAAGTGCTGAAATCTGGGCCTATAATAAATTTTTATCATGGGGATATGATGTTGAATTTTTCCCTTACGAGGTTGCAGGTGATACATGGAGAAATGTAATTGCAACAAAATGGGGTGCTGATTCAAATGATATATTCTGTATAATTGCCCATCTTGATTGCACTTCAAATAATCCTTATGTTCTTGCACCTGGTGCTGATGATAATGGCTCTGGAAGCGCCATGGTTCTTGAGGCTGCAAGAGTTTTAAAGAATTTTAACACCTCTCACACGCTGAGGTTTATCCTTTTTACAGGAGAAGAACAGGGACTTGTGGGGTCTTCTTTTTATGCGGGTTATGCAGACAGTATAAATATGCCTTTAAGAGCCCTGATAAACTTTGACATGGTGAGTTATACCGATGACTCAAATATTGACCTGGAGATTTCAACAAATCAACCTTTTTCATGGCTTGTGGATTTTCAAAAAGCAATGGCTGATACATATACTACACTTATAACCCATATTTATTACAACGCAGGACCTGGCTCTGACCACTGGCCCTTTTTGATGCGTGGTTTTCCTGCAAGTTTTTCAATAGAGTATGCAGGTTCTCACTGGTACCCCTATTACCATACAACAGGTGATACTGTTGGGAATCTTAATCCTTTGCTTCTTCAGGAAACTGCAAAAATGGGAGTTGCTTCTATGACGGGTTTTGGAATATATCCTGTTCCTCCAAAAGGTATTCGGATTCTTGACCCTGGAACAGGTGATTCACTTGTTATAAAATGGTTACCAAATCCTGAACCTGATATAACAGGATATGTGATTTATATGGGGACTCAATCAGGAAACTATACTGATACTTTTATGCTCGGTAATGTGACACAAAAAGGCATTGGTAATTTGATTGAAGGAACAACCTATTATTTCAGATTAAGAGCAGTTGGAACTTATGGTATCGGGTTTCCATCTCCTGAATTTACAGGGACTCCCCTTTCGGTTCCGAGAAAACCTTTTGTTATTGTGAATCCTGACTCTGCAAGCATTTTTATAGGATGGAGAAATTATGAACTTGATATAATGGGATATAACCTTTATAAAGCGGTTTACCCTGATTCAAACTTTCAACAGATTTTAAATTTGACTGCTGACACAGCTTATTTTGATTTTAATGTAACATCAGGAGTGAGGTACTGGTATTATGTTGAAGCCGTTGATTCTGATATGAATTATTCTCCGCCTTCTGAAACTCTTTCTGCAGTTCCTGTAACCCTTGATATGGGAATTTTACTTGTTGATGAGACCAGAAATGGTAATGGGAATCCAGGGTTTCCAACCGATGAACAGGTTGACGAATTTTATGATACTCTTCTTTCAGGTATAAGCTATAGCTCGGCTGATTATGATTCCCTTGGATATCTTGACCTTTCAATTTTTGCACCATACGAAATTATAATAGTTCATGCAGATGATTTTCTCGGTCCCAAAGCATATGAGTATGTAAATGATGTTTTCAGGTATATGGGTTTTGGAGGTAAACTGATATTTTCAGGCTGGCAACCAATTGATGGTATGGTAAATGGGAATTATCCCTACAATTTTTCTTCTGGTAATCCCTTTTATGATGTATTTGGTATAGAAAAGTGCATTAACAAATCACAGCCGGATTTTGTTCAGGGAATAGGACTTTTTGATTACCCTTATCTTCATGTAAATCCTGACAAGATTACACCCGGCGCAGAAGGCAAACTCTACAGAGTTGAGGCATATAATCTGGCAAATTCATTACCCATATACCTTTTTGATTCTTATGAAAACGACCCTCTATTTGAAGGTAAACCCTGCGGATTAAAGGATAGCAATTTTGTTCTTCTCGGATTTCCCCTTTATTTCATAAATACCCAGGATGCAAAACTTTTTATGCAAAAAGCACTTTTTGACCTGGGTTATATTCAGGTTCAGGAAAAAGAGAAAATTTCTGTAAACAGGTTTTTTATTCCCGCAATATCAAGAAAACCTTATATAGAATTTGACCTTCCTTATAAAGAAAAACTCAGTATAAAGGTTTTTGATGCATCCGGAAGAAAGATATTTTCAAAAGAAAGTGTGTTTTCAAAGGGGGAACACAGAGTTGAATTGAATATAAAAACAAAGGGTGTTTATTTTGTAAAAATTCAATCATCAAAAATTATGAGATTAATCAAATTTATAAAAATTTAATAAGGAGTTCTGGAATGAAAGAACTTTTAAAAAAGGGTGATAGAATAATTTTATTTGTTATGGATGGACTTGGTGGGCTTCCGAAAGACGGAAAAACAGAACTGGAGTTTGCAAAAACTCCTAATCTTAACAAACTCACAGAAAAAAGTGTTCTTGGAATGTTGGAACCGATATCTTCAGGTATTACACCGGGAAGCGGCCCTGCCCATCTTTCTCTTTTTGGATATGACCCTTTAAAGTACAACATAGGAAGGGGAATACTTGAAGCACTCGGTGTAAATGTGGGAGTTAAAAAGGGAGAGGTCGCAATAAGGGGAAATTTCTGCAGGATAGATGAAAATGGTGTTGTTGTTGACAGAAGGGCAGGGAGAATATCAACAGAGGAAAGCACGGAACTCGTTAAAAAACTTTCAGAAAATATTAAAGAAATAGAAGGGGTTAAAATAAATTTTTATCCGGGTAAGGAACACAGGTTTGTAATCGTTTTAAGTGGTGAGGGTATATCTGATAGGCTAAAGGAAACAGACCCACAAAAGGAGGGTTACAAACCGCATCTTCCCGAACCCCTTGAGAAAAATGCCGGGCTCACCTCAAAAGCCCTGACTAAAATGCTTGATGAGGCAAAGAAGATTTTAAAAGATGAAAAGGCAAATTTTATTTTGATGAGAGGGTATGCAAAACCTCCTGAAATTGAACCTTTTCCTGATAAATTTGGATTAAAATCCTTAGGGCTTGCCTATTATCCCATGTACAGGGGACTTGCAAAACTCGTTGGAATGGATGTCATCCCTGATTTGAAAAGTTTTGAAGAAGCGATAGAGGTTTTAAAGGAAAAACACAAGGAATATGATTTTGTTTATCTTCATTTTAAGGAAACCGATAAGGCAGGTGAGGATGGCAATTTTGAGAAAAAAGTAAAAGAAATTGAAAGAGTTGATAAGTATATTCCTGAAATTTTAGAGTGTGATTTTCAGGTTATAGCAATAACAGGAGACCATTCAACTCCCTGGAAATTAAAATCCCATTCATGGCATCCCTGCCCTCTACTTTTACATTCAGAGTATGCAGGTGTTGATGAGGCGAAAAGGTTTACAGAAAAAGAAGCTCTCAAAGGTTACATAGGTAGAATTAGAGCTTATGAATTGATACCCCTTTTGCTTGCAAATGCAAAAAGGCTTTTAAAATACGGAGCGTGATATGAAAGCATTTTTGAGCGTTTATAAAAAAGAGGGAATTGAAGAAATTGCAAGAGTTTTAAAAGAAAAAGGATGGGATATATACGCATCATCCGGAACAATGAAATATCTGGCCGACAAAGGTATTGAGACAAACCCCCTTTCTTCCCTGGGAGTCCAGACAGAAGGTATTCTCGGAGGAAGAATAAAAACACTGCATCCTGCAATTTTTGAGAGAATTCTGGCAAGGGAACAGGATGATATAGAAATTTTTTCTCTTATGGTTGTAAATCTTTATCCTTTTGAAGAAGTTGTAAAAAAACAGGGTGTTACAGAGGATGAAATTATAGAAAATATAGATATAGGTGGAGTTGCGCTTATAAGAGCAGGAGTAAAGAATTACAGAAGAATTGCCATTGTTACTGACCCCTGCGATTATGAAAAAGTTGCAGGACTTATAAAAGAAAAAAATGAAATCCCGTTTGAGGAAAAAATAAGATTTGCAAAAAAAGCAATTCTCTATACATCATGGTATGACAGTTTGATTTATAAATTCTTTGCAGAAAAAATCCCCTTTGAATTTGATGAGAGAATTGTGATTTCGGGTAAAAAAATTTATGAATTAAGATACGGGGAAAATCCCCATCAAAAAGGGTCCATTTACTCCTTTTTCGTGGATGATTTAAATCCTCTCCAGGGAAAAAGGCTCTCCTATAATAATCTGCTTGATACAGAAACCGCATTTGGTATTGTTTCTGAATTTGAAGAACCTGCCTGTGCTATAATAAAACATACATCACCCTGTGGTGTTGCCTGTGATGAAACGATTGGTACAGCCTTTGAAAGGGCTTATCTTTCTGACCCGCAGTCCGCATTTGGTGGAATAGTGGGGATTAATAAAACCTGCACAGAAAAACTCGCCGAGGAAATTAGTAATTATTACTTTGAGGTTTTAATTGCACCTGATTTTGAAGAGTCCGCTCTTGAAATTTTAAAAAAGAAGAAAAGGTTAAGACTTATAAAATCCGGTGATTTAGAAAGGTATAATTATCATTTCAGAGAATGTATGGGATTAATTTTGTTTCAGGAAAAGGATGTAAAAACTTCTGTGTCCGATGAATGGGAATTGAAAACATGGAAAAAACCAAAAGAAGACGAAATTCAGGATTTAATATTTGCATGGAAAGTTGTGAAATATGTAAAATCAAATGCTGTTGTTCTTGCAAAAGCAAAAAGGACTCTCGGAATAGGTGGAGGACAACCATCAAGGGTGGGAGCCCTTGAAGTTGCAATTCAGAGAGCAAAAAATTTTGGTATAGAAATTGCAGGAGGCGTGCTTGCATCTGATGCCTTTTTCCCTTTTAAAGATTCAATAGAACTTGCCGCAAACCATGGTATCACTGCTATTGTAGTTCCTGGAGGTTCCATAAGAGATAAAGAGGTTGTTGAAGAGGCTGATAGACAGGGAATATCCCTTTTCTTTACAAAAGAGAGGCATTTCAGACATTGATAAAGACTTTTAATGTTATAAAGTATGTTTTTGGACCTCTGGAAGTCAATTCATATCTTGTTGGAGACCCTGACTCAAATTCTGCCTTCTGTATAGACCCGGGTGGTGAACCCGATTTAATAATAGAAGACCTTGAAGATAAAAAATGGGAATTAAAAGGTATTTTACTTACCCATGCTCATTTTGACCATGTGGTAGGTGCAGGACCTTTAAAAGAAAAAACAGATGCTCCTTTATACCTTCACAAAAAGGATGTTGAAATCTATAGAAGAGCACCTGATTCAATGATGAGATGGCTTGGTGTCACAATGGATTACTTACCAGAAATTGATTATTATCTTGAAGAAAATAAAGAGCTTTATCTTGGGAATAAAGCACTTGTTGTTCTTCATACACCGGGTCATACACCCGGAAGTGTATGCTTTTACGGAGGAGGTTGTATATTTACAGGAGACTTAATATTTAAAGGGAGTGTTGGAAGAACTGATTTTCCAGGTGGAAGCACAAAAGACCTGATAAAATCAATTATAGAAAAAATTTTGCCCCTGCCAGAAAATGTTGAGATTTTTCCAGGTCACGGAGAAATGACAGATTTAAAAACAGAAATTGAGAACAACCCCTTTGTAAAAGAGTTTTTAAAATACTGAAAAATAATCTCATTTTATTGATTCTTGCTGTGTGCAGAGGCATAGAAATATTTGTGCTATAATTCGTCAAAGGATTTAACTAAAATGAACTCATAAAAAGACATTAAATCATAACTCTGTAAGGTTTTTGTGTAAGCGTGCAGGATTATTTCAACCAGTCACATATAAAAACATTTGTCTGGCGAGGGTTTTCACCTCCTCTATTAGAACAGAAGACAAGTTTTTTCCCATCATGGGAAAACATAGGGAATGATTCAAATCCCTCAAAATATGTAACTCTTTCCAGTCCTGTTCCGTCTGATTTTATTATATACAGGTCAAAGTTTCTTGGAGATTCCAGATTGGCAGAAAAAATTATATATTTACCGGATGGATGCCAGTAAGGTGCAAAACACACCTTTTTAAAATTCGTAATCTGTTTGAGATTTTTCCCATCAATATCAACCGTGAATATTTCCATCCATGAAGGTGATACAACACCCTTTTCGAGAAGTGCAAGGTATTCTTTCTTTTCATCTTCATTCTGTGGATAAAATGCCCTGAATACTATTTTTGCACCGTCAGGTGAAAACCACGGACCTCCTTCGTAACCCAGTTTATTTATAACTTTTTTTACATTTCCTGTTGTATCTATGATGTATATTCCTATATCTCCATCTCTGAAAGATGTGAATACGATTCTTCCATCTCTGGAAACAACGCCTTCCGCATCATATTCCGGATTATCAGTTAGTCTTTTTATTATTTTACCATCCCTTGTTGCAAGGTATATATCGTAATTGAAAATGGGCCAGTAGTATCTTCTCAAATTTAACTTTGGCACTTCGGGACATTCCTTTGAGATGTGGTGGGTTGAAGAGTATATAATCTTTTCATCACCGGGCATAAAATAAGAGCATGTAGTCCTCCCAAATCCTGTTGAAACCAGTTTTTTATTTTTCCCGTCTATGTCCATTATGAATATCTGGTCACATTTATAGGGAGGTCTTGTGCTCTGAAATATCAGATGTTTGTCATCCCATGAAAAGTAAGCCTCTGCATTGTCTCCTGCAAACGTCAGTTGTTTTATGTTTGCAATGTATTTCTCCTCGCCTTTAAAGGTCAGATTCAGAGAACATAAAGATAAATAAAAAGCACTTACGATTAACCATATTCTTTTACACATGTCTTACCTCCTTTATAAAAATTTTTCAAGTTCAAAGAAATCTTTTATTGTAAAATCAGGTTCAGGATAATTTTCAAGGTATTTATAACCTTTCGGGTTATAGTGAGCAGATAACACACCTGCCCTTTTTGCACCCAGAACATCAAGTTCAGGTCTATCACCTATGTGTATAAACTCCTTTTTTGAAATCTGTAAATCATTAAGGGCTTTTTCAAATATGGCCGGGTGGGGCTTTCTTATCCCCACTTCTGATGAGAAGTAGAAAGCGTCAAAGAAATCGTATATGTTGTTTCTCTTTAAAATTTCTCTTTCCACTCTCCCTCCCGGAGTGTTTGATATTACTATAATTTTTTTCCCTTTTGATTTTGTCATTTCAAGAAATTCATATACATTGTCAGACAGAGAGAATCCTGTCTGTATGAGGAAATCTTCATATATCCTGACCACTTCTTTTATTCTCTGTTGGTCATGTTCTATTTTCAGAGAATTTAAGACGCCCTCCACTATTTTATCAAGGGTGATTTCTATTGTTTCCTCATATCCTCTATAAACTTCCCATATTTCATGGGATATATACTTTATAAGGTTTGCATCTTTATCATATCCCCACCTTCTGAAAATTTCTGAAAGATAATGAGCCCTTTTTTTTCTCATTTCCTTAACTTTTTCGGCATCTATTGGAACAAGGGTATCCCAGTAATCAAAACTTAAAACTTTAAATTTCATGAGTTTTTAACTATAAAGATAAAGCATTCACAATTTCAAAAAAACCCTTTGTAAAAATTGTGTTGTATGGATTCAAAGATTTTATAACACACTTTTTTTCTAATATCTCTCCTTTAAGAAAAATGTTTTGAAGGAGTGTTTCTTCTTTTAAAATAAATTCCAGAATAAAGTTCCTTTCCCCTCTGTAAATATTTTTGAAACTTATAAATTTGCTTTTATCCTTTATAAAAACCCCTTTCGCTTTTTTAATAAATTTTTTTAAATCAAAATCTTCTATTAGAATGTGGTCAAACCTCTTACCCGTTAAAATATCATCCCAGTATTTTTTTATTCCTTTAACCTTAACAAGATAAAAGATAAAAAATTGTTTTTTATAATCCCGCCATTTTTTACCGTATTTGGTATTTTTTGCCAGTTCAATATATTTTACTGGTGGTTTTTTTAAAGAAAAATGTTGATTTTTCTGGAGAATTTTATTTATATTTTCAGCAAGGACTTTCTCATCGGTTATAATAAAAATTTTACCCCTGTTCTTTAACACATATGCCAGTCTGTCAAAAAATTCACTGTTTAGAAATCTTTTTTTATAATGTCTTTTTTTAGGCCATGGGTCAGGGAATATTATGAATATTTTATCAATGGTTGATTTTCTAAACAGATGCCCTATTGCAAAAAAGGCTTCGGATTTCAAAATCTTTATATTGTTATATTTGGACAATCTTTTTATTGCGTTCCTTAAAGAGTATTCTGAAATTTCTATACCTATTAAATTATCCCTGTAAACTTTACAATAGTTCTCAATAAAATCTCCTTTTCCAAAACCTATTTCTACTGATGTTTTTCTTGAAAAAGGGAAAAAATTTGCAGGGTCAATTGGTTTGCCTGTTTTTTGCCATTCAATTATCACATATTTATTTTAATAAAAAAGTTGTTTTTTTTCAAAATACCCCCCTCCCCCCTCCATGGGAAAAATTATAAATTAAGCCTTTGGAGGCAGGGGTGGATAGGGTTTTTTAATTGGTCCTGCGTCATCCTG
>MTOH01000015.1 GCA_002011615.1 Candidatus Hydrothermus pacificus
TTCCTCTTTCAATTTTTTCAGGTAATCTGTCCAGGGCTTCTTTTAATGATTTTCTTAAATACATAAAAAGAATTTTAAGGGATTTTAAAAATTTTTGTCAAATAAAAGGATGTTATTAGTTTTTAAATGATATTTAAGTGTAAATTTATTTTACATGTAAAACATAGATTTTTTTACAGGTGTAAATAAGTATAATCCATTAATTTTATTTTGAGCAAGGCCATTATATGAATTTCCATCATTCATTAAACACTGAAGTTTTACAAATTATTTTACCCTTGAAATTTTATCTATTTTCCATTATTATTTAATAAACAGGAGGTGGACTATGAGGGATAAAAAATATAAAAATCATTTAAGAGAGAAGTACCCCCTTATACTACAGGTATCTCTATCTGTTTCTATTATACTGACAATTATGCTGTTTGTTTCGGTTAAAAGTATTAAAATAAACACACCGTCTTCAAAAGACACAAAGGAAATAATAGGTATTGATGTAGGAAGAGATGTAGAGATTGTCAAACCGCCCCCTCCACCTAAAAAACCCGTTTTACCGGTTGAGGTTACATTTGAGGAAAAAGGAGAAGAAGAGGATTTACCTATAACCACCGGGTTTAAAGAAACAGAGGATATACCAAAACCACCACCTGTAAAAACATATGAATACTATGAAGTTGAAGAATTACCTGAACCCATTAAAAGGATTATACCTCCCTATCCTGAAATGGCAAGGGCTTTAAAAGTTAAGGGAACTGTCTGGGTAATGATAATTGTGGGGGAAGATGGAACGGTTAAATACGCAGAAATTTTAAAATCACCTCACCCTGTATTTGACGAGCCTGTTCTTGAAGCTGTCAAAAAATGGGTCTTTAGACCCGGAAGACAACTCGGAAAACCTGTTCCTGTAAGAATAAAAATTAAGATTCCATTTGTTCTTGAAAAATAGCTTTTCCTTATAATTAAAATTTAGAGAACATGATATTCTTTTTGCCACTTGGAGATATTGATTTATATTATATAGATAAAGTAAAAACTTATGTTCATGAAGTGTATAGAGAAGAGGTCATAATTATGGAAAAAGTCCCATTTTCTGAAAACTGTATTGATATAGAAAGAAAACAATACAACGCAGTATGTGTTATGGATTTTTTACCAGATGTTGAAGATGGAGAAATAGTAGGTATATGTGACAAAGACCTTTATGTTGATGGACTTAATTTTGTTTTTGGTATCGCAGAAAACACAGGAAACAAAAAATGTGTTGTTTCTATACACCGGTTAAAACCGAGTTTTTACGGTGAAAACAAAGAGAATAACTTAATTACCTTGAGAACCGCAAAAGAAGTTATTCATGAACTGGGTCATCTAAAAGGACTTGGACATTGTAAAAACAGAAAATGTGTGATGCATTTTTCAAATTCAATTTATGACACAGATTTTAAAGATTATAAATTGTGTAAAAGTTGTAAAAGGAGGATTTTTAAATGAAAATTTTAAAATATATAGTTCCTCTGCTTGCAGTTATTTTATACCTGTGCAGAACAGTTCCTTACACTCAGAGAAAACAGCTGATACTCTTCCCGATTGAAACAGAAAGAAAGCTGGGAAACGAGGCATTCACAGAGATAAAGAAGACAGAAAAATTTTCCAGTAATCCTGAATACACCAAAATGGTTCAGAGAATCGGCTGGAAAATAGTTAAAGCTGCAGGTGTAAGAGGGAAAGAAAAATGGGAATTTAAAGTAATTGATAAAGATGATGTTATAAATGCATTTGCCCTTCCCGGAGGTAAGGTATGTGTTTACACTGGTCTTTTAAAAATGTGCGAGAGTGAGGATGAAGTTGCAGTTGTTGTAGGACATGAAATAGGACATGTTGTTGCGAGACACGGGGGTGAAAGAATGAGTGAGTTGCTTCTTGCACAGCTCGGAGGTATGGCTCTTGAAGTTGCGTTGAAGGAAAAAAGAGGTAAAACAATGGAACTGGCACAAATAGCCTATGGCGTCGGGGTTCAGTTAGGTGTGCTTTTGCCTTTCTCAAGGAAGCATGAGGAAGAAGCTGATTATATGGGCCTCATATTTATGACAAAGGCAGGTTATAATCCAGAAAGAGCTTTAACATTCTGGCAGAAGATGGAGAAAAAATCAAAAGGCAAAATTCCTGAATTCCTGTCAACCCATCCATCTCATGGGACAAGGATAAAAAACATTAAAAAATGGCTTCCTGAAATCAAGAGAAAATATGGAAAGTGATAGGAACTGAATTTGGAAAATATAAAATTATAAAATGGCTGGGGGGAGGTTCTTTCGGGGATGTTTACCTTGCAAAAGACACATTTATTGACAAAGAATTTGCAATAAAAGTATCAAGAGCGACTGAGAAGGAGATTGAGGTTCTTAAAAAAGAAGCAAAAATTCTTTCAGAACTCGACCATCCCAATATTGTAAGATTTTACAGCATTGATATAATTGAGAACAAAATTGTGCTTGTTATGGAATATGTTAAAGGATATTCCTTAAGAAGGCTGGTTGAAAAAGGGGCTCTGGGACTGGAAAAATCCATAAAAATAACATCAGAAATCCTTGATGCATTATCCTATGCACATAAAAAAGGGTTTTTACACAGAGACATAAAACCGGAAAATATATTAATTGAAAGTGATACAGGAAAAGTAAAAATTACAGACTTCGGGCTTGCAGCTCTTTTCAGAGGGACACTGCTTTCTCTTTCTTTTGCAGGCACACCCGTATATCTTGCACCAGAGGGATGGGAAGGTAAATATCTTCCACAGACCGATTTATTTGGTGTGGGATGTATTTTTTATGAAATGATCAGAGGAGAGCCCCCATTTATTGCTGACAATTTTGTTGAATTGAAGAACAAAATTGAAAAGGGCAAATATCCTCCCCTTTCTGCAAGAATTCCGAAAAACATACATTCTGTGATAAAAAAATCCCTTGAACCTGATTTTTCAAAAAGGTATGCAACAGCTGAAAACATGAAAAAGGATTTGTCTTATGCACCCTCTGTTAAAGGTTATGAAGGTGAAATTATTTTCAAACGGGAAACAGATATTTTTGAAGGTTTGACAGAAGAACAGAAAGAAGTGATAAATTCAGAAGGAGGATATATACATGTATGGGGAGGAGCAGGATGTGGAAAAACAACTGTTCTTGCAAGAAAAGTGGCATATTTAATAAAACAAAAAAAGATTCCACCCGAAAGAATTATAGTTCTTACCTTCACAGGAAAAACTCTGAGAGATTTAAAAGAAAAGATTGAAAAACTTCTATCCAAGGAAGAGTTCATAAACCTGAACATAGGAACATTTCACTGGGCAGGACTTTTAGTTTTATACTTTGCTGCTGACAGAATTGATTTTCCGAAAGAAGAATTTAAGATACTCACGAGAAATGAACAGTTTGAAATACTGAAAAAATGCGCAAAAGGACTGGGTAAAGAACAGATAAGAGGTGTTCTATCAGAAATACAGATTGCAAAAGCCCATCTTCTTACCCCTTCAAAAATGGAGGAAATGGCAATAAGTGAATGGCAAAAATTTTGTGCAAGAATTTACAGGGCTTATGAGAAAAGATTAAAAGATATGAAGGTAATGGATTATGATGACATATTGTTTTATGCAAACGAACTTTTGAGAAAATATGATGATGTGAGAAAAAGGTTCTGTGAAAAATTTATTTATGTATTGGTCGATGAATTTCAGGATGTTAACCCTGCTGAATTTCAACTTGTGAGATTCCTTTGTTCCTATCATAAAAATCTTTATGTAACAGGTGATGAAGACCAGGCAATATACGGATTTAGAGGTGCATCGGGTAGATGGATGAGAGAATTTGATAAATTCTTTCCTGAATGCAAAAAATTCAGATTAACAAAAAGTTTTAGACTACCGGAAAAGATATATAAAATTTCACAGAATCTTATAAAGAAGAATACTAAAAGAAAAGAAGATATATTCATAACTTCAAAAAAGATAGCAGACTCTGTAAGAGTTGTAAGAACAGAAACTGATACAGAAGAAGCAAGATTTGTATTAAAGGAAATAAAATTTCTTTTAAAGACTGGAGTTAACTACTCTGATATCGCTGTTCTTTTTAGAACCGCAGGAAGAGGTAAAAAAATAGAAGAAACTTTTATAAGACAGGGTATCCCTTACAATGTAATAGGCAAAAGCGGGTTTTATACAAGAAGGGAAATAAAAGCTCTTGTTAATTATCTTGAATTTTTAATGCACAGGAGAAAAACTTTACTCAATCTACCTTTTGAAAAATTCCTTTTAAGAACAGAAGATACAACTGTTAAAACAAGAGACCTTATATTAAGGGGTAAAAATATAAAAGATGAATATTTCAAGAGAATATCTGATGTTGTTAAAAAACATATTGAGTTTTCAAAGGAAATCTCACCTCATGAGATATTACAGGAATTTCTTGATGCAACTCAGTATATGAGATTTATTTCTGGAAAAGAAGATGCGATTGAAGAAATGGAAAATATAAATGACCTTTTGATGATGAGTAAAAGTTATAACAGGGTAAAAAAGTTTCTTGATGCTCTCAGTCTCTCAAGCTTTTTAGAACATGAAAAAAGGGAAGAGGGCGTCTCTTTAATGACCGTCCACGGAGCCAAAGGGCTTGAATTCAGGTTTGTATTCCTTATAGGACTTTTTGAGGGAGGTTTTCCGATTTCAAGGTCACTTTCGAGTAAAAAGGAACTTGAGGAAGAAAGAAGGCTTTTTTATGTTGCCCTGACAAGAGCAACTCAAAAAGTTTATCTTGTTTATCCAATGAAAAGATACGGATTTCCAGCAGTGCCTTCAAGATTTCTTGAGGAAATATTCATACCCTGATGGAGTTTGAAGGAATATATTTAAAAGAATCCTCAATAATACTTTCTGATAAAAATTTTAACCTGATCAGTTATGACTGGGAAGGGAGATGGTATTATGCATTTATAAAGGGGTATGGTTACAGAAAAGGATTGAACGGGAGAATTTTAAAGAAGAAAAGGCTCTTTATAGAAGAGGTTGGAGAAAAGGAAAGATTGAATAGAGAAATCTTTGAATTATCTCTAAGAATTTTAAAGGAAGGGAAGATTAAAAAAGAAAAGAAGAATTTAAAAATCGATGAGGCTGAAAGAGTTTTGAAAAGCGGGATTGAATTCTGGAAGGAAAACGAAAAGAGATTTTATGAAATTTATTCTGATATAAGCATTTTACCTCCTGACCAGTATCTCTCAATATATCTCCAGCTGACAGAAGGATGCAATTACGGGAAATGCATATTCTGTGATTTTTATAAAAAAAAGAAATTCAAAACTAAAAATAAAAAGGAATTTGAAGAACATATAAAAAGGGTTTATGACTTTCTGGGAAAGGGCATCTCTTTAAGAAAAAGTATTTTTCTCGGTGATGCGAATGCAATTTTGCTTCCTGAAAAAGAATTTATAAAAACCCTTGAAATTATCAGAAAATATGATGATAAAAGGGAAATTTTTTCCTTCATGGATATTTTTACAGGGGTAAAAAAAAGTAAAAGTTTTTTTAAAGAAATAAAAAAATATGGTTTTGAAAGGGTTTACATAGGGCTCGAAACAGGGAGCAAAAAATTGCTTGAATTTCTTGAAAAATATCAGAATCCAGAGGATTTAAAAGAAATCACCCTTAGATTAAAGGATGCGGAAATTAATCTGGGAATAATCATCATGATAGGGATAGGGGGGGATAAATTTTTTGAAGAGCATGTAAGGGAAACCGTAAAAATTTTGAAAAGTTTGCCCCTTGATAGAAAAGACATAATCTATTTTTCTGATTTTGTTATATTTAAAGACCTGCCCTATTTGAAAAAAGCTGAGAAAGAAAAAATAAAAGAATTAAAACCTTATGAGATGGAAACACAGAAAGAGATGATTCTGAAAGGAATAAAGAATATACCTTCCCTTATATCTTTTTACAATGTTCTGGAATTTGTTTATTAGAAAAGATAATTCCGCCAACACCTTTGGGGAATTTCCTAAATTCTCTCTCCCCTTTATTTCAAAAACTCTTTATGAAATCATTACAAATATACTTTTTCTTCTAATTAGAATTTATCTTAAAAGCAAAATCTTTGTTCTGAAAATCTGTTTTTCTGTTTTTATATTCAGGAAATAGACTCCTTCACCAAGTTTTTTCAGGTTAAGTGAAT